>CAZNKT010000033.1:0-53781 GCA_964573605.1 uncultured Pirellulales bacterium | reverse complement strand
GTGTCAAAACAGGTGTCAAACCTAATATACACCGGACCGGGGAGAGATGCAAGAAAGGCAATGAAATCAAGCCTTTCGGGCCCGTAGCTCAGCGGTTAGAGCAGGGGACTCATAATCCCTTGGTCGGAGGTTCGAATCCTTCCGGGCCTACTTGCGCCCCGGCGTGCCCCCACGCGACGCCGGGCACCACGGCCGGCCTTGCCGGCCGGCGAGCCAAAGAACACGGAGAACGCCGCACGTCAGGCATCGCCCGATATACGTCCATGCTCGGTGCCGCCCACGAAAACGTGCAATCCCCCGATCACGGCAACATGCCAGCGCGCCCTTCCGCGGATGCCCTCGCGGACCGCTCGGTCCCGGTCTGTCAGCGGGCCTCATCGGGCCACGGCGCCGCTCCGCCCTGTGTCCACCGAAAACAGTTGCGGTGCCGTACCAAGTTGCCCACGATAGTAGAAGAGGTGCCACTACGGTTCATTGGACCATACGTCCATGCGGGAGGTGAATATGAAGGGAATGTTGTTCTTGACGCAACTCGGACTGCTGCTGCTGCTGACGCCCGTGGCGTACGGTGCCGAAGCGGAGGACAAACCCGAGGCCGCGCAAAGCCAGGACGCCAAACAGAATGCCGAAGCGGACGAACAAAAAGAACGGGAGGAAAGAGAGAAAAAGGAACAGCAACAGAAACAGCAAATCGAAGCCGTGAAAAGTGCGGGCGGTCGCGTGGAAATCGACTACACCGCGCAAGATGTCTACCCCTACCCAGTCGCTGAAATTTCGATCACCGGTGTCGATGTCAACGCCGAAACAGCCGCTCTGCTGAAAGGCTTTCCCGAAATAAAGAGGCTGGACTTCAGCCTGTCGAACATCGCGGCCGACGCGCTCGCACAATTAGATGGGCTGAACAAGATTGAGCGTGTAGAACTGTACGCGTCAGACGTCACCGACGAGGCGCTGGCCGCGCTACCAAAGTTGCCCGAACTCAAATGGCTCGCGCTGCACGACACACCGATCCATGATGCCGCGATGGAACACGTATCGAAAACTAAAACCCTCGAATATCTGGATCTGTATGGCACCGATGTCGGCGACGCCGGGATCGCTCACCTGTCGGATATGCCGGCCCTGAAACACCTGGTCCTGGTCGATACACGCGTCACCGACGACGGCCTGCAGCACTTGACTTCCTTGCCCAAACTGGAACATCTCCTGCTTCGATATACGGCCGTTTCAGACGCAGGGCTCCAGCACATCGCCCAGATCCAGACACTCCAGACCCTGGAACTCAACGGAACACGCGTGGGCGACAGCGGCCTGGGACACTTGAAGGCGCTGCCCAACCTCGAAGTACTGGACCTGTCCGGTACCGGAGTCACCGACAAGGGACTGGAAGCGTTGAAAGAGATGGCCCATCTCAAGACGTTGAGCCTCCGGAACACGGCAGTCACTGACGAAGGGCTCCAGCACCTGCACGCGCTGACCCAACTCGAGAGCCTGAACGTGGAGCAAACCAAGGCCACAAGCCAGGGAATCGACGCGTTAAAAAACGCCTTGCCAGACGTGTTCATCTATCCTTAGGGTTGTCCATAGCGCTATCCTTGAGCGGCAATAGGAGGTATTCTTTGGAGATATCCGGCGTGCCGTCCTTCTGAACCCGGAGACTCCCATGCGATCCGGCGCCTGGTGTTCGCTCCTGGCAGCCTGCCTGGCCCGCACGGCGTGCGGAGCGTCCGACGTAGCGCTGGAGCGGGAAGCTCTGTTTGAAGCCCACATCCGGCCGGTACTCGTCGGAACGTGCGCGGAGTGTCACGGGCCGAACGAGCCCAAAAGCGGTCTGCGCGCGGACAGCCGCGCGGGATTGATCGCCGGCGGAAAGCGCGGCGCGGCGATTCGGCCGGGACGACCTCAGGACAGTCTGCTGATCCAGGCGATCACGCACACGCACGCCCGGCTCCGGATGCCACCCGGAGATCGATTGCCCGACCATGTCGTGGCGGCGTTCGTCACCTGGATCGAACAAGGTGCCGCGTGGCCATCGACCGCGCGACGCTCGGCCGGCGCCCGCGCCGCGCCGGCTCACTGGGCGTACCAGCCGCTGTCGGCGGAGCGGACTCCCCGCGATTCTGCGCGATGGGCCAGAAACGAACTGGACTCGTGGATCGCTCGGGACCACCGCCGACGAGAATTGACGGCGGCTGCGCCGGCGTCGCGTCGCATCCTGATCCGGCGCATGTATTTCGATCTGTTGGGCCTGCCGCCCCGTCCCCGCGAAATCGATGCCTTTGTATCCGATCCCGCACCGGACGCTGTCGATCGACTGCTCGATCGCTTGTTGGCGTCGCCACATTTCGGGCAGCGCTGGGGGAGACACTGGCTCGATATCGCTCGGTATGCCGACACGGCCGGAGACAATGCGGACTATCCGGTGCCCGAACTGTATCGGTACCGCGATTACGTGATCGACGCGCTGAATCAGGACAAGCCGTATGACATGTTTGTCCGCGAGCAACTCGCGGGCGATATTCTCGCAGCACGTGATCCAGATCACGACGATACCGAGCGCATCGTGGCGACCGGGTTTCTGGCGCTGTCGCGCCGCTACGCCACCGCCCCGTTTGAACTGATGCATCTGACACTCGAAGATACGATCGAAACAACGGGGCGAGCGTTTCTGGCCCTGACCCTTCGGTGTGCACGGTGCCACGACCATAAGTACGACCCGGTTACGACCGAAGATTATTATGCTCTTTACGGTATTTTCGCTAGCACACGATTTCCCTATGCGGGTTCGGAAGAATTCCATTCGAAGCAAAAGAATCGCGAAGGATTTATTCCGCTCGTGCCGCCAGCCGAGGTGGAAACCGCCACGGCGGCGTACGACCATCGTGTCCGTCGGCTGACGGCCGCCATCGATGAAGCGCGCGAAGCGGGCAGCTCGCAACAAGAGATCGAACGCCTCGAAAACAAACTTCGCGGCCTGACGCGATCGGGCCTTCCCCCCGATGTGCCCGGCGCGTATGCCGTCTCGGAGGGAAAACCGGTGGACGCCCATGTCCAGCTACAGGGCGACCCCGGCCGCGCCGGGCCGCTGGTGCCCCGACATGTGCCGGGGCTTGTGGGCGGGGACGATGTCTATGTATCGCGTGATTCGAGTGGGCGGCTGGAACTCGCCGACTGGCTGGTCACGGCGGCCCGCGCTACCGTGGCCCGCGTGATGGTCAATCGCCTTTGGCAACACCATTTTGGCCGCGGCATTGTCGGCACGCCGTCCAACTTTGGTCGCCGCGGCGGGAAGCCGACGCATCCCGAGTTGCTCGAATTGTTGGCGCGGCGCTTCGTGCGTTCGGGATGGTCGATCAAAGAGATGCACCGCTACATGATGCGCTCATCGACCTATCGCATGGCGAGCGGGGGCGATCCGGCCGACGAGCAGCGCGACCCATCCAACCGGTTCCTGTGGCGGTTTCCCCGACAACGGCTCGATGCGGAAGCCACGCGCGACGCGGCGCTCGCCGTCAGCGGCCTGCTGGACACGCGCCGGCCCGCGGCCCATCCTTTCCCGGAAATCAACGCATGGCGCTGGACGCAGCACGATCCGTTTCGTGAAGTCTATCCGTCAAGGCACCGCTCCGTGTATTTGATGACCCAGCGCATCCAGCGCCACCCATTTCTGGCTCTGTTCGACGGGCCCGACACGAATACGACGACGGGAACGCGAAGCCAGTCCACCGTTCCGCTGCAATCGCTGTACTTGATGAACAGTCCCGAGATGGTAGAACGTTCCGAGGCGTTTGCCAATCGACTGGCGGCGGCATCGGCGGATCCCATCCAGCGCGTCTGTTTCGCTCACCGGTTGGCCTACGGCCGGCCGCCGAGCGACGAAGAGTACGCTCGGGCCGATGTGTTCCTTATGCGGTACAAGACTCAGCTCGTCGAAGATGGAGCCGACGCGTCGACGGCGGAAAGGAAAGCCTGGGTGGCCTATGCCCGTGCGATTTTGTCGGCCAACGAGTTCGTGATGATCGACTGATTCGAACAGGAAATCGAAATCAAATTCCAATGATCGGGGCAACCGGACCCGCATTGTGTCTTGCGCAATGGAAGGGCCACACCTCCCCGCGACTCCGGTTGCTGGGCAGCGCCATTTTAGGCGAACCCTACCCGAAAGAGGAGTGCGAAGATGACCATTCGAAACCGCGTGGCGACCGGTGGTCGGCCGGTGGAGGTGCCGGCGAGTCCATCCTCGGGGCGCCGCGATTTTTTGCGAAAAGCGTGCGGCGTGGTTGGCGGCTCCACTTGGTGCGGCGGATGGGCGCGCGCCGCCGGCGCGTACGATTCCGGCCCCTTGGCTCCGCGCCCCTCGCACTTTGAGCCGCGGGCCCGCAACCTGATTTTTATCTTTTTGACGGGTGGGTTTTCGCATGTCGATACGTTCGACCCCAAACCCGAATTGAACCGATGCGACGGCCAGGATGTTCCGGCGAAACAGCTTAGAGGCACCTTTCGTCACCCGTTGATGGGATCTCCGTTTTCATTCAACAGGTACGGCGAATCGGGAATCTCGATCAGCGAATTATTTCCGCACCTGGGCAGTGTCGCCGACGAACTTTGCGTCATCCGCAGTTTGCATACCGATATCGTGGAACATTTCCAGGCCGTATTGGCGATGCACACCGGTTCGGCGACCGTTCCCATGCCGAGTCTCGGCACCTGGATCAGCTACGGTTTGGGCACGCCCAACGGTAATCTGCCGTCCTACGTCGTTCTGGCCGAGCGATTGCCTTACGCGGGTTCGCAGGTGTTCGCCAACGGCTTCTTGCCCCCGGAACACCAGGGGGTGCGAGTGATGCCCGGGAACGAGCCCATACCGAATCTCGCGCCCGTGGTCCGTTCCATGCGCTTGCACGATCTGGAACAGATGCTGCTGCGCGAGGCGAATATCCAGCACGCCGAAGCGCGGGACAACGATCCCATCCTGCGGGCTCGCACGGCAAGTTTCGGTACGGCACGGGGCATGATGCGCGCGGCCCCCGAAGCGATGGATGTCCGCCACGAATCACCGGCCGTCCGCGAGCTGTACGGCGTTCAGGAAAACGACAACCAATCGTTCGCCTGGCAGTGCCTGGTCAGCCGGCGTCTCGTGGAACGGGGCGTGAGGGTCGTGGAACTGATCGATTCGGGCTCCAACGCCAATTGGGACTCCCACGGCAACATGCTCGATCACCGTCCCAAGGCCCGGCGCGTCGATCAACCGATTGCCGCCCTGATCAAGGACCTGCGCCGGCGAGGCCTGCTGGACGAAACCTTGATTGCCATTTGTACGGAATTCGGCCGGACGCCCTGGAGCGACAATGGCAAAGGGCGCAACCATTATGCCGCGGCATTTTCCAGCCTGCTGGCCGGGGCCGGGGTTCGCGGGGGAACTACGTACGGAAAGACCGACGCGCTGGGGATGGAAATTGTGGACGAACCGTGCCATGTGCACGACTACCATGCCACGATCCTGCATTTGATGGGGATCGACCACACGCGTCTGACATACCGTTTTGCCGGTCGCGATTTTCGGCTGACCGATGTCTACGGCCGCGTGCTTCAGCGCATTTTGGCGTAACGGAAATCTCCGCTCCGCGCGGACACCTTATGGTGTGTGTCCACAAGCGGCTCTGCTGGCAAACATCAAATCGGCGACGAGGCGTGCGGCTACCAGGGACGCGTCGATGTTGCCCGCGCCACGGCCTGGGGCGGGAGCCGCTGGATATGACAGCGAACATATTGGTCCAACCCTGCGCGTGCGTCCGGTCTGATATGGGGCTCTTCGAACCCCAAGCTGCCGACATCCAAACCGCTGCGTATGCTCCGATGCAGGATATGCATGACATACCGAGTGGACATCGGGAGCCCCCGCCGCGTACAGAAGAGAGGGACGTGTGTGCCGAGCCCCAGTTGGCCGCGTACAGTGATCCAAACACCGAGACAAAGCGCGGACGGACCTCGCAACACGCTGGAGCTTGACGTGCCGTGAGCACCGTGGATGTACAGCGTCACTCCCGTGCCCGTGCAATGCACGGGCATCAACCGAGTCAATTCTCTGGCCGAGAGATCAGTGCTGCGAGCGATCGCCGCCAGCGCTCGATTCCGCACCGCGGCAGGGTGGCATCCTTGGCTCGCAGCGCAGCAAGTCGACTGGTGCAGACGTAGCGTGTGTGTAATCCGCGACGGCATGGCAAGGTCCTGACTAGGACAAGCAGATGGGTAGCTTCGCAGACGCGTCGCGTCCGCGACGCGGCCGGTCAGCGAAAATGATGGACGGAAATCAATAATCCCTCCGAGAACAGGAGAGGCTTTCGTCGTGGCGACAGCATCTATCGCGGGTCGGCCAGCCCCGAGCGACGCGCGGCATTCATTCCGAACGCGTTTCTTAATCCTTAAAGTCGCACAGCAAGTCCTCGGGAAACGGGTATTGGGCCACGCGGCCCAGTTCGTCGTCCGTGCGTCTTTTTCCGACGGAGTGCCACGGGCCGACCTCTTTGAGTTCGGGAAAAATGTCGACCAGTTGATCCACGAGCATATCGGCCAGGCGCCGCGCCTCGGTGCGGCGAACCTTGGCCACCAGCGCTTTGGCGGTTTTCATAACGCGCACCAACCTGCCACGTGTCTCCAGATGAGGGGCCAGGCCATCCTCGGGTTCCAGCAGCAGTTCCGCGACAGGCACCTTGAGCACAATGCTCCATTTGCGAATCGTGCTGAGCCGCAGATCCGCAAACTCGTCCTCTTGGGATTTCAAGGCGGAAACGCTGATGCCAAGTCGTCGAGCCATGCTGCGCTGTGAAATCCCCTCCTGCCGGCGGACAGCCGGAAGACGGTGGAGCGGGTCCCGCGAACAACGCTCCTTCTTGCTGAACATGTGTGGTGCGGAGTTTCCGTTGACATGTAAAGAATGCGTTGTTCCAGACACCGTGAGCCTCCTCATTACTTTCCCTGAACATTCTTGGTTGATAAGGCAATGCAAAACGGGATCGACGCGTCTGTGATCGCATTCACAGGTCAGCCAATCGCCGGTCGGCACCGCCGGCCAAAAACCCTTCATGCCGGTTTCCGCCGGGGGCGTTGCCGTGCTTGCCCACCGAGGCGGTCCGACGCCGACTCGGGTTCATCGCGGTGGGCGCCCGCACGGCCTCCCGTTACTAAGAGACGCGGAATCGATACACGATTTCCGCCAAGAATCGGGATAGATCTTTGCAGGAGGTCGAATCCATCCGCGCGTTTAGGTTGCATCCCGCGCCGCGCCGGCGACCGCTGCGGGTCGGATGTTCGCCGGAATTCTGCCCGGTCGGGCGACGATCGGGTAACCAGGACGGGCGGCCGAGCACCGCAATTCATTCCGACTTGCAGTCAGCCGGCGATGCCGCAACCTTGATTCTTTGTTGTCCCCTGCCGATAATCGCTGGACGCAGCGGACGTCGCGGGCAACGGGAACCATGCCGCCCATGAAAGCCAGCTCATCCGATCGTATCACACGGGCCCTGGAAGCCGCACAAAGCGGGAAGCGGGCTGCGGTCAACGCGCTTTTTCAAGCGGTCTATGATGAGCTGAAGAACCTGGCGGCCCGATACCTAAACAAGGAACGAGTCGACCATACGCTCCAGCCCACGGCGCTGGTGAACGAAGCCTATGTGCAGATGGTGGATCAGACGCGCGTGCATTGGCAAGGACGCGCCCACTTTTTTGCCGTGGCGGCGCAGGCGATGCGACGGATCCTCGTCGACCACGCTCGCAAACATAAGGCGGCCAAGCGGGGCGGCGGCCGGCAGCGAATCACCCTCGACGAAGAATTGATCGCCGGGTCCCGGCCCGATCATGACGTGCTGATCCTGGATGAGGCACTCGAGAAGCTTGCGGAATTGGATCCGCGGCAAGCGCGGATGGTCGAACTGCGCTTCTTTGGCGGATTGAGCGTGGCCGAAGTCGCTGTCGTGTTGGACATGTCCAAGAGAACGGTCGAGCGTGAATGGACCATGATCCGTTCCTGGCTGCGAAGGGAATTCGACCAGGCATCATGAACCGTGACCGTTACCAGCGCGTCAAGCAGGTGTTCCACGCGGCGTGCGAACTGGATGCGGCCCAGGCCAGCGCGTTCCTCGACCAGGCGTGTGGTGAAGATCGGGAGCTTCGCGCGGAAGTTGAGTCCCTGCTGCGGCACCACGCACCAACCACCATCATCGGTGGTTCCCCCGACAGCACCCGCAGCGGAAACGAAGCCGGTCGCGCCAAGATCCGCTCTCCACTGCATGCACTGCCTGTTCGAAGCGCTTCGTCCGCGGCGGTATCTGAGGGGGAAGATATTGGGAATTTCCAAGAGCGGTTTCCGCCGGGAAGCATCGTGGCGGGACGCTACCGTATGTTGGGCCTGCTGGGGCAGGGTGGTATGGGGTTCGTGCTGCGTGCCACCGACTTGAAGTTGAACCAAGACGTTGCGCTCAAGTTTCTCAGGCCTGGCACGACCAGTGACACGGCGATCGAGCGGTTTTACGACGAGGTGCGGTTGGCGCGCAAGGTGACGCATCCCAACGTGATTCGGATCCACGATCTGGGCGAAGCCGAAGGAGAATGTTACCTCTCCATGGAATTCGTCGACGGCGAAGATCTGGCATCCTTGCTCCGCCGAATCGGCAGACTGCCCGCGGAGAAGGCCGTTGACCTGGCCCGCCAGATGTGTGCGGGGCTCGGTGCCGCGCACGATCAGCATGTGCTGCATCGCGACCTCAAACCGTCGAACATCATGATTGACGGCAGGGGGCTGGTTCGCATTACCGATTTCGGTATCGCGGCGCTCCTGTCCCAGCCGGCGACAGGCTTCCCCCCCGCCGGAACTCCGGCATTCATGGCGCCGGAAATCCTCCGCGGCGATCGACCGACCGTGCAAAGCGACATCTATGCGCTGGGAGTGGTGTTGTACGAGATGGTGACCGGCGGCCATCCGTTTGCCGAAGAACGATCGCTCGACCCGGCGACGCCTCTTCCGCCTCCCTCGCCGGCCGCGGTTCACGCCGACGTGAACCAGGCCTTGAGCGACACGATTGTGCAGTGCCTGGAGTTCGAACCCGCTCGTCGCCCGGCGTCGACCTACGTGCTGGCGGCCCAGTTGCCCGGCGTCGGCGACCCGCTGGCGAAGGCACTCGAGGAAGGTCGCACTCCCTCTCCGGCGATGGTTGCTGCGTCCGCGGCGCACGGTCGAATGCAGCCGCGTTCAGCCACCGCGATGCTCGCGGCGTGCGTCGTCGGCGTCCTGGCGGTCTGGTTGCTGGCCGGCCACACGTTGTTTCTGAGCCAGGCAGCGCTGCCGAAACCACCTGCCGTGTTGGCGGAGCGGGCCGAACAGGTGATCCAGGCCCTGGGGCATTCACGTGCCGAGGGGGGGACGCAGCAGGGGTACGTGATCGATCGCCGCTACTTCGACTATCGGCGCCGGGGCCGGGCCTCGCGCCGTCTTTCCGCGGGTGCGGCTCCAGCCATTTTCTTCTGGTACCGACAGGGAGATGACCGACGCGTGGCGCCACCGCCATTCGGGGAATCCCCTATCGTGCGTCTGGCGGCGGAACCGGGAATGAATGCCGTTCATTTGGATGCCCGTGGCAGGCTGTTTGAATTTGCCGCGCTGCCTGACGAGTCGGAGTTGCTGAACGGTTCCCGCGAGACGCCGGATTGGTCGATGGCTTTCGAAATGGCGGGTCTCGACATGCACCAGTTTCGGTCGGCTGCGCCGACGCGGATGCCTCCTATGTTTGCCGACCGGCTGCAGGCGTGGGAAGGAAGCTATCTCGGTCTGCCCGGAGAGCCGGTGTTGATCGAGGGAGCGTCGTTGAACGGGCGGATCACGTACTTCAATGTGCAGTGGCCGTGGGAGCAAGCCGAGCGGCGCAGCGGGGGGGCGGTCAATGCTTCCCGGATTCCGTCACGGTCATTCGCCCCACGATTCGTGCTCTTCTTCGCGGCGCTGGCCGGTGGATGCTGCCTGGCCTGGTACAACCTTCACAGCGCCCGCGGCGACCTTTACGGCGCGAAGCGTGTGGCGGGATTTGTGTTCGCGCTGGCGATGCTCGATTGGCTGCTGGGCGAGCGGCATTCTGCCGTGTTTGCCGAAGAAGCCGTGTCGCTTTACCAGTGGCTGGCCCGTGCAGCGCTGGCGGGCGGCGCGGCCTGGATCGCCTACGTGGCCGTGGAACCGCTGGCACGCGCGGTTTGGCCCCAGGCCCTCATCACCTGGAGTCGATTGTTGCGGGGACACGTTCGCGACCCGCTGGTCGGCCGTGACCTCCTGATCGGTGTTCTGTTCGGCATTGCTCTGATGCTGGTCATGCAACTCGACTCGCTGATGGCCATCGGCTTGGGCGCACCCGATCACTTTCCCAAGTTGCCCGGAAGTGGATTCGATTTGGGCGAACTTCTGGGTCTGCGCTACCGCGTGGGAACTCTGACCGGACTGTTGTTGCGCGCCATCTCAATGGGTTTGATTCTGATGTTGCTCATGCTGATAGCGCGGATCCTGATCCGGATTCCCTGGATCTCGGCGCTGGCCTTCTGGTTGGTTCTAACCGCCGCGGTAGCTTGGGTTTTGCTGTACGACGCGTATGCTCCATGGGCGACCGGCGGGCTGATTGCCCTGGGATTCTACCTGGTGCTTACGCGCGTGGGGCTGGTCGCGATGATTACGGGCCATTTCGTCGAGTGCTTGATTTCCATCACGCCGATCACCATCGATTTCGATGCCTGGTATGCGCCGTCCAGTAACGCCACGCTGGTGATGATCGCCGCGCTGTTGATTTACGGATTTTCTATCGCGGTTCGGGGACATGGATTTTATCCGCAGAAGCGGCTGGCGACGTGATGCGCCGTGGAATTCCCACCGCCGGCTCCGCCGTGGGATCTGCGCCACCTCCACCGCCGACGCTTCGTCCCCGTCGGACACGCCCGCTCGGTTGGCATAAGCGCCGGTCCAACGCAGTATTGTGGAGCGATCGTGTTATGGAACGTTGGCGATCGCGTGCGTCATGCGGCGGCGGATCCGGAAGCCAATATGCGTAACAATCCGACGATTCGACGTATCGTCCCACGTGATTCGATCCCCCGGCGCAGCCGGGGGCTGGTTGCCATGATCTTGTCCGGCCAACCATGCTTTCGTGAATCGGTTACGCCGCAAGCAGTCGCCGTCGTGAGATGGGATGGATTTCCCGGACGATCCAATCGCGCATTGCTTGTCCCCGTTCGGTGTGCTGTGGATACGCCATGAAATCCAGGTGCGCGTCGAGCTGTTGGCAGACGTTGCGGGCCAGGATTGGCCAGATGACGCCGACATCGCCCGTGACGGGAATGCTCGACTCCAGCCGAGCGAACCCCGACATCTCCATCCGGAATGGCACTTCAAAAATCTTGGTCTTGGGAAGCCCCTTGTCGATGGCGTCCTGGACCGCGTGATTGCTTCTTTGTGACTCCCAAACCTGCTGCAGTGCCGGATCGAGGTCGATACGAATCAGCGTCTTGTCTGCCAGAGAGAACGTGCGATGGCCTTGCCACGCCGCCCACAGCCCGTGGCCCGTATGGGTCTCCAGCGGGCCGTCGTGAATTTCCTGCGTCAATGCCACGGCCGATTCGATGATGACGTCCGCGGACGCCAACATACGCGCGAGCCGCGAGGCCCGTTCCGTAATGGAGATACTGTCGCCGATCGCCAATCCGACCGCGCCGCCGCCGACGAGCTGCGGGATGGTGACGAGCACCGGGAGTTGACGCGAGGCGCCGGCGCCGAGCATCGTGCGCGGGTCGCATCCGGCGCCGGCCATTTCCTCGAACGGGATTCCGCGGGACCGCGCCAGCCACAAAACTTCCACAGCCAGGCGTTCGATCCAAAGCCCCATGGGATAACCCAGATTGCCGGCTGCCTTGATGATGCTCTCCCCCGGCAATTCTTGGATGCGGTCGACCAGACGGCGGTCGAAGGGCATCTCGGCTTCTATTTCCTGCGACGTCGATTCGTCCATCTCGGTCAATTCGAAGGCGTCCCCCAGGGGGAGCATCGACGCGTCGATTTCCAGACTGCGGCCGTTCACGCGCTTCACCCGATCCAGCACGCCACCCATTTCGTGTGCCACGACGGCCGAACTCGTGGTCACTCCGTCCACGATGCCCAACCGCATGAGTTCGGCAATGAGCGTCGTCACTCCTTCGTGAAGATTAGGCCCACTCCCCGTCACGACAACGACCTTGCCGCCGGCGCGTTTTGCTTGGATCACGGCATCGGTCGCCGCGGCCAACTGCCGTCGTGTGGACGCGGACAACTGGGATTCCAGATGGCTGACAACCGTGTGGTCGATGGTATGGGTCATGGCGGTGCTCGCCGGCGTTCCCCCACGCGGCATCGCGATGAAATCTCGCGTAGCGTCGCCGGCGGAGAGGGCAACCACGAAATTGGCCCGACGCGCGGCGCGGCGGACGGGCGATCAATCCAAACCGCGTTCACGCAGCATCTCTTCCGCCCGCGCGAGGTCTTCGGAAGTGTCAACACTGAAACCGGTAAACTCATGATCTTCACTCCGTGCCTCCACGACCCGAATTCGGTATCCGTGTTCCAGGACGCGGAGCTGCTCCAGAGATTCGACTCTCTCCAGCAGGGTGGGCTCCAGGCTGGCGATGAGCTTGAGAAATTCACGGCGATAGACATACAGGCCCACGTGCTCGTAAACGGCGTGAGCGATCTCCGTCTGGGGAAAGGGTATCAGCGACCGCGAAAAGTACATGGCGAAACCTTGCTGATCGACGACCGCCTTGACAACACCCGGATTGTGAAGGTCCTCGGAGCGATTGAGGACATGAACCACGGTCGACATGACGAGCGAAGGGTCCGCCAACAACGGAGCAACCGTCGCGTCGATCATGGCGGCATCAATGAACGGTTGATCGCCCTGAATGTTGACCACGAACTCGCCACCCGTCGTATCGACGGCTTCCGCGATTCGATCGGTGCCGCTGGGGTGATCGGCCGATGTCAGTACGGAGTGACCGCCGAACGCCCGCACGGCGTTGTGAATGCGGTCATCGTCCGTGGCGACGCACACGTCCTCCAGCACCGACGCCTGGCTGGCCCGCTCGTAGACGCGCTGGATCATGCTCTTGCCCATGATCTCGCGGAGCGGCTTGCCGGGCAATCGGGACGACGCCCACCGCGCGGGAATCAGGCCCACCACGCCAGTCCTGTCCATTACTTCGCTCCGGGCCAGCTACCGTCGGGCATGTCCTGCAACTCGAGCGCGGCGGGGTCCAGCACAACGTGCTTGATGCGCTGTCGTTTCCACGTGTAGGTGATGTGAACGCTCCCGTCGTCGGCCTGGATGACCGCGGGATAGGAGAACTCTCCCTCCTGGTTTTCCAATACCAGGGCCGCTTTCCAATCGGCCCCGTTGTCGCTCACGGCGACGTTCAGCATCTGCCGGTTGCGGGGAGATCCGCGACCGCGAAGCGTGTGATTGTATACGAGCAGGTGTCGTCCGTCTGCAAGCGTCACCGCGTCGGTGCCCGAGTTGGGGTTCGGCAGATCCGTGGCGGCCATATCGCTCCATGTCCGACCCGCGTCGTGCGACCAGGCGGTCGTGATCCGATCCTCGCGGCTCCGACACAGCACCCGCAGGCGCCCATCGCGTAGCTGCAAAAAACAGGGCTGGATGGCGTTGAATCGTGTCGCATCATGGATGGGTCCGATACGCGTCCAGGATTTCCCCAAGTCCGGCGTGATCTCGAAATGCACGCGCCATCCGTCGTGCTCCGTACTGCTTCCGCACAGCAGCCGGCCATCGGGAAGACGGATCGGCTTGTTTTTGATGGGGCCCAGGATTCCCTCGGGCAGTCTCCGCGGCTCGGACCACGTGCGTCCTCCGTCGTGGGACCTGGTGAGCATCCCCCACCATTCCGGCACGTTCGGACCGACTTTGTAGAACAGCAGCAGCGGCCCGGCCGCTGCCTGGTACAGCACGGGGTTCCAGCAGGCAAAACGCTGACCCGAATGCTGGGCGCCGTTGGCGACTTCCCGCGGCGGACTCCATTCGGCACCGTCAAAGCGACTGATCCAGATGCCCACGTCCGGATCGCCCTCTTCGGTTCCGCCGAACCAGGCGACGACAAATCCGGACGACGTTTCGGCGATGGTCGACGCGTGGCATTCGGCAAACGGCGCTTTCTGAAAGACAAATTCGCGTCGGACGAGGGATGGTTCGGGCACGGGACGCTTTGGTTCGGTTGGCTGGTCGCTGTCCTGGTTCGCGCTGGCAACGTCGTACGCAACGGCGTCGTCGTGCAGCAGATGGTAGAAGTGACCGTCTTCGGCACCCAGCAGCAAGTCCGGCTGCCCGTTACCATCCCAGTCCACGACCGCCGGACTGGTGCTGTGGGCCGCCAGGCGTTTTTGCCCCAGGGGACCCATGGGCATGAGCCGAATCTTACCGTCGACCGTTCCACAGTTCCGCCACCAGTCGGCGTTGGCCGAATTGACCAGGATATCGAGTCGGTCGTCGCCGTCCCAGTCTGCCACGGCGAATTTTCGTCTGCCGCTTCGTCCTGCAGTGCGTGGATTAAATCGCAAGGGACGCCCGCGCGCGTCGACCAAGGCCCGCTTGGGGGGCAGCAAGATCAGTGCGTCCGCTTGCCGCGTGCGCTCGTAGAGCGCCAAATAACCTTCGTGGTCCAGCATCACCAGGTCGACCAGGCCGTTAGCCGTGAAGTCGACGGCCACGGGGGTGGTCCGCCATTGCGTGACGAGTTGATTTCCTCCGGGATCCCACCAGTTCCATTTTGGCTTTGCCGCACGCTGTTGCCAGGCAACCTGTATGGGTCGAGCGCCCTCGAGCTGCGGATCTTCCGGCGGGCCCAGGTTGCGATACCACAGCACTTCTCCCCAAATGGAATTGACCAGCAGATCGGCAAGACCGTCACCGTCCCAGTCGGCAACGCTCGGTGCCGTGTAGCCCCATTTCGCTTCGCACGGCCCCTGAATGCTGCCGTTCGTCCCGGCCTGTATCCGAATGGGCCGGCCGGCGGCATGGATCAGCCGCGGCGCGGCCCATCGGGGGCTCGGCGCGCCGTCCAGGTTTTCAAACCATCCGACATAGCCCGCGGTGTTGCCCGAGACGATGTCCAGGTCGCCGTCGCCGTCCCAATCGCAACCGACCGGTGTCGAGAGTGCCCCGAATTTGAGCTCGGCGGCTTGCTGTTGAAAGAAGACCGGCGGCAGAAATTGCGGTCGACCCGCGATGATCCGCCCGCGGTGTTCGACCAGTGCGATCCGCCCGTCTTCCTGCCCGACAATCAGATCCTGGTCGCCGTCACTATCCCAGTCGATCGCCGTCGGGGTGATCATCTGCAGGTCCATACATACGGGCCGCCCCGCATGCGTCAACCGTCTGCCGGCGACGTAACGCGGCACGGACCGTGAGCCGGTATTTTCGAAGTACGAAAACTGATCCAAGAATTCTCCGCAGATCAGGTCCAGGTCGCCGTCTCCGTCAAAATCCGCGAAATTGGGGCACGGCCACCCGTAGACATCCAGATCCGCCCCGCCTGCCTGGACGCGGACCGGAGAGCCATACTTGGGGCCATCCTTCGTGCCCTCGTTGCGCAGCACGTAGACATAGCCGTGCAACCGGTCGTTCTGCCACTGGCCTCGCGCGTCGTAGGCGTTGTCCCAACCGTAGCCGGTCCAATCGCCCACGCCGACAATGAGGTCATGCAGACCGTCACCGTCGAAATCGACCAGCGACCACGTGTTCGCGCGGACCGCGCGGTCGTGAACGTTTTCCACGGGATGAATCCGCAGCGGGTCGTCGAATCCGCGGTGGCGAAAGTCGACAAACTCATGGGCGGGAATCAGCACGCGCGGTTGTCCTGCCACGGTGGAGACGCGCATGTTGGGGCGTGCCGCGCCCAGGCGTACCGCCGGTTTGAATACCGGCATTTTCTCGCCGGGCGAAGCATTCTCGAAGAAATAAACGCCGTTATAGGGCGTGTCGGGACAGGCCGCCAACAAGTCCAGGTCGCCGTCGTTGTCGTAGTCCATGGGCAACGGCCACACCCACAATCCCACGCCCAGATCGACGGTCAGTCCTTCGTGGTCGTAGGACAGTCGCACCAGGTCTTCGCCGACGGCGGCCGGCCGGGCGTTCGCGACAAACGCGCACAGCAGGGTGGCCGTGCGTGCCATCGTAGTGACCAGACCAAACGACCAGGGTACGAAGCACATGTTTGAGGACAGAGAAAGACAATGCATGGCTGAGTACCCAAATGGAGGTGGCATGGCCCGGCGAACATGCGGCCGGCAAACTCAGATACGCGATGCGGGCCGGGGATTTCCCGCCAGGGAGGCCAGCCAGCCGACGACCAGAATGGTGACCGCGCCGACCGGCCCGATCATGAATTTGTGAAGCGGAAACTGAAGATGCTGCAGTTGACGGGGCAAAAAATCGCTTAAGGAACCCCACGCAATGGCCAGAATGCCGACCAACACGGCCAGGATGGCCGTGCGCGACGAGGCGCGGGGGACGAGGATTCCGAGCAAAAAAATTCCCAGCATGCCGCCGCCGAAAATGCCCGAAATGATCCACCACGTATCGAGCACGGTATGTTCGCGGATCAGCAGCAGCGCGGTCCCGGTTCCGGCGATTCCGACGAGCAGGGTCGTCACACGGGTCATGTTCAGTAACTGATGATCGCTGGCGTCGCGGCGAATGAGGCGCTGGTAAAAGTCGACCGTCCACACGGTCGCGGAAACATTGATGCTGGAGTCGAGCGTACTCATGCCGGCCGCCATGACGGCGGCAATCACTAACCCGGTCAGGCCCATGGGAAGCTCCGACACGATGAAGAAGGGGAAGACCTTGTCACCATGGGCAGGCAGGCCCGTGGGCGTCGGCTCCAACGCGTTGTAGTAGAGAAACAGCAGCGTTCCGATGAAAAAGAACAAGGCGGAAACGGGAACGTAGAGCAGCCCGCCGAACCACAAAGACTTGCGGGCTTCTCGATCGGAACTTGCGGACAAGAACCGCTGCACGTAGTTCTGGTCGACGCCAAAATTGCGCAGATTGTCGACGATCCCAAACAGGAACACGGTCCAAAAACCTTCCATTACCAGATTGAAACGCCACCCGCCGAAGCTGAACTTGCCAGCGCGGGCCGCCGACTCAACAGCATCCAGCAGATCCACCGGCATGCGGATCAACAACAGACAGCAACAGGCCACGGCACCGCCCAGCAACACAATCGCCTGCACGACATCCGTCCAGATAACGGCTTCGATTCCACCCAGCACCGTGTAGAAAATCGTAAGGACTCCGAGCACGATAATCAGCGTGACGAGATCCCAGCCGACCAGTTCGTGAACGGCGACAGACACCAGGTACAGGACGACGCCGATCCGCCCGATCTGGAGCAGGATGAGGCTCATCCCGGAAAACGCGCGGGCCCAATAGCCAAAGCGGTGTTCCAGGTGTTCGTAAGCCGTCGTCTGAAGCTTGCCGCGGTACAGGGGAATAAAGAATTTCGACGCGATCACGCAGACGACCGGAATCGTCAGCGAAAAGACAAACGGGCTCCAATTGGCCACATAGGACTTTCCGGGATTCGCCAGAAAACTGATGCTGCTCAAGTAAGTTGCCAGGATTGAAAGGCCCAAAGCCCACCCCGGCAGGTTGCGGCTTCCAACGGTAAACCCTTCGATGGATTTGCTGCGCCGATAGAAACAAGCGCCGAAGATGACAATGCCCAGGATGTAGACGGCGATTACGGCGACGTCGAGCGCGGGAAGTCCAATCGACGCTTGTGCCAAAAAAAGCTGAGTCATCACGGTGTCGAGGAGGTGGGAACGGATGGCGTATCAAGTGTAACAACACGTACGGAGCGTGCGGGAGGTGGCCGTACGATTGTAATGTATTTCGTGGCCCGCAGAAGCACCCTCGCGGCAAGCTGCCGAAGTTTGCCACGATTGACGGCCGCGCCAGTCGTATCGGACGGCGGGAACACGTGTCAAAAATTGCCCAATTCGCAACAGGCACGCAATCGACGCGTGCGGCGGCCATGTGGCAAGAATCTCCAAGGAATCGCCCAAATCGGGGTGACGAGCGGCACCACGGTATCTATCTTGAACGCGTTGGTCCGCAGCAACGCACGCAGGTGAACGACGTAGCATGAACGAGCATCGAACGTATCATTTCGCGGGGACGAGCAACCCCACGCTTTACCTCAGAGGAACCTGGCCGGGACACGATGCCGCGGTGGCCGCGGCTCGCGACTGGCTCCACCAGTGTCCACGCGAAAACTGGGTTCGCGTCAAGTGCCACCACCGCGGCAGCGACTGGGCGCCGGTAGCCATCGTCTATCGGCACCGCGTGAATTGGACGAGCTGACGGGCGGTGCGCGATCCCCCCGTTCCCCTTCTACCAATCAGCCGAAGGGCGCTAGCCCGCGGTTCCCGGCGGCCCGCAGGCCCGCTTGAACCGGACGCTGCCGCGGATGATTCATCAGCCGAAGGGCGCTAGCCCGCGGTGACTGGAAGCGATGCACCAACCGGACGCTAGCGCGTTCCGGCTGATTCCGCGCGGTGTTTTGCGCAGGATAGACGGTGCTTCCTTTCGGGACCCACGTTCTGAAGAATGCTGGCTGGTTCATGAATCATCCGGACTAGCGCGTGCCGGCTGATTCTGCGGATCCAAGACGGCGCGTTGTTCTACTGCGACCGGGCAAGGTGCGGCCGCGTCATCGCGCGAAGCTTCGTTTGGAACTCAGTCGCCGAGACGTATCCCGGCACGACTCCCCATACCTTCCCCCGGGGGCCGAGCACGACCGTTGTCGGATAGCGTCGAACCTTCAATCGCTTCGCCAGCGCGGGTTCCTGGGATGCGTCAAACGTTGCCGGTACAAACGTGTTTTCGACGTGGTTGATCACACCGGGGTGGGCAAACGTTTCGTTCCGCATCTTGCGACAGTAGCGGCAACCGTCGTGCGTGATGAACAACAGCAAGGGTCGATGCGTTGTGCGGGCCGTGTGCCACGCCGCGCGGACGTCCCGCTCGAAGCGCAGCGCTGTGTCTAACTCGCGGGCCGGCGCGGGGTTGTGTTGTGCAACCAGTAGCGAAAGTAGCGGTATTACGAGGTGCAACGGTCTGTAACGCATTATGAAACGCCTGGTGGAAAAAAGCGGGGGGATTTTGCAGTGTTGTCTTCGGTACTTATCGACGGCCCACCGACGGCCGGTGCGTGCAAATCCTCACAAATCACCGCAATCGCCGGCCGGCCAGTCGGCTTGCATGGACAGACGCGTGACCAACGGTCAACCGCAACTGCAATGCACGCCGAGAACCCAACGCGCGGCGGGGGAGACGCTGATCGTGGCGCTGAAAACTCGAAGCGCGCCCGCATCCCGGACGGATGGCTGACCCACACCGTAATCGAAACGCGGCAGCAGAGCCTACACGGAGGTACGCACTCGCCTCTGTGCTCTCTGTGTCCCCTGTGGTAAAACGCACACCTGCCGGCAACTCACGGCAAGACCGGAATGGGCGCGTCAAGAAATGGCGAGTCCGACCACGGGCCGGTGACCGGTGCCGGTCCGCTGGCCGATGGGCACAACGGGAGGCAGAGTTGGATACGGCCCTCATGCGAGTCATCCTGATAGGATCCGGAGGATTTCTCGGCGCCGTGCTGCGCTACGGCCTGAGTGGCCTCGTGCAGGGCAGGTCTTCTCTGGCAAGCTTTCCGTATGGCACGCTGACGGTGAATCTGGTGGGTTGCCTTATGATGGGAACCTTGGCCGGCCTGGTGGATGCCCGGCAGCTTTTCTCCCCGGAATTCCGGACGTTCGCGTTGATTGGTTTGTTGGGCGGCTTCACAACGTACTCGACGTTCGGCTACGAGGCGTTTGCCATGCTGCGGGACGGCGAATACGTGCGTGCGGCGCTTTATGTAGGCTTGCATGTGGTGCTGGGCCTGGTGTTGGTCTGGGCCGGATATGCATTCGCGGCGTCGAGGTGGTCCTGACCATGATGCTCCCGAAAGATGGCAAGCTGCTGCGCGTCTTCATCGGGGAAGACGACAAGCACGAAGGGCTTCCGCTTTACGAGTGGATCGTCCGGAAGGCGCGCGAACAGGGGTTGGCCGGGGCAACCGTGCTCCGCGGCCTGGAGGGATTCGGAGCGCACAGCCGCCTGCACACCGCCAAAATTCTCCGCCTCTCGAGTGACCTGCCGATTGTCATCGAGATCGTGGATACCGAGGCGAAGATCGAGCGGTTCTTGCCGCTCATCGACGCGGCCATCCGGGAAGGACTCGCGACCATCGAGAAGGTCGAAGTCCATTTCTACAGGTCCGGCGACCATCCTGGTACGTGAGACCCACGGAGCACGTTCTCTCTCGGTGCGGATCTTGGAGGGCCCACGGTCGGCTGCCATCGGCCGGGGCCGGAGCGAGCGTGACGGCGGACCGGCCAGCGGACGTCATGCCGCGCGACGGTCGGCCAATGGCTGCGGCGAGATGATTTCGGAGAGAAGTTGCTTGATTTCGGGTACGGCCCGTTCGGCCGCCACGCGGCCGACCTCGATCAGCTCCGCGGCGCGCCCGAAATCGTCGAATGCAAACGCCGACGTGTCCGGCGACAGGATGTAGTCGGCGTCGGCCGCGTGGATTGAGGCCAAGCCCCGTTGCTGGACCTCGGTCACGCGGATCACCGTTTCCAGCAGACCCGGTCGGCGCATCCGCTGCGTCGGCATGCCGGGCTCGTTGCCGCCGAACGACGGGGCCAGCCGCGATCCGACATCCACGGCCAGCACGAAATCCGCGCCGAGCTTTCGCAACACCGACGCTGGAACGTTGATCAACACGCCTCCATCGACCAATGCCGCGCCGTTGCGGAGGATCGGTGCCGAGATCACCGGCAGGTTGATACTCTCCAGAATCGCGTCCACCACGTCGCCGTCGTGTCGGACCTGCTCGCTGCCCGTGACCAGGTCGACACTGATCGTGTGCATGGGCAGCAATAGGTGCTCAAACGAGTAGTCGAACAAGTATTTGCGAAGCTTGGGATCCCCCATGCCCAGGCGGTACAGGGCCAGCAAGTACCAGCGGGGGTTTTTGGGGATCCAACGCATCCACGCCGGGGGAGTCAGTTCACGCAGCACGAGTTCCAGGAGCCGCTCGGCGGGATAGCCGGCTGCGAACATCGATCCCAGCATCGCGCCCGCGCTGGTACCGGCGATGCGGTCAAAGTACAGTCCTTCCTTCTCGAGGACTTGCAGAACACCGATATGCGCGACTCCCCGCGCTCCCCCGCCTCCCAACGCCAGGCCAAGATGCACGCCCTGGAGCTGATGCGCCAGTCGCGCGATGTCGTGCGGACGGAACCGTACTTGATCGTCCGCCACTTGACGCCATGTCATCCGGAAAGGCGGTTCGGAGATGCGCGGATCCAGATCGCGGCACACCGCCAGCGTGTCACCCATGCGCTGCATGGACAGGCAGTGCACGCGCGAAGCCAGATTTGGTTCGCGGTCCAGCAGACCGCTCAACCGGGCACGTGCCTTGCCCGCGTCTTGCGCGTCGACCGTCCAATAGACCCGTTCGCATTGCATCAGCAGCGATGGCTCGGCCATTTCCTGCGGCAGATCGACAACGACCCGGCCGCTCGTCCGGCCCGAGGACATCAGCACTCGATGCATGGCGGCACGGACCTCGGCCGCGTCGCCGCCGAGCGGCATGGGATGCAGCGTGCACTCTTCGGCCAGGGGCCACAGATGGGGGCGATCGGTCAGGACATGGGTGGACTGACCCGTGCGTGCGAGCCAGCCCGTGAGCTGACAGGCGAGCGCCTGGGAAGCGGGCGTGCACCGCACAACGGCCGCGGTCGCTATCTGCGATCTGCGGCGAGCACCGCCCAGCTCGCCACGGAGCCAGATGCCCAGGGTGCGACTGAGATTGGCCGCAAAACCCGGAACCGTGGCCATCAGCCGGTGAAAGACTTCCCGCTTCAGTTCCAGTAGCTCCGTGTCCATCACCGCGCGGACCGTGGCCGTCCGGGGACCGCCGATCAGCATCGACAATTCGCCGAAATGGTTGCCGGCGCCGAGGTAATTCAGCGTCGTCTCGCCCTCGCCGTGGCGATCCACGCTCACGCGGACCCGCCCCGCCTGGATAAGAAACATGCTGTGGCCCGTATCGCCCTGGCGGCAGATCACCTGCCCGCTGGGGGCGAGCACCGCCTCGGCTGCCCGAAGGATGCGGACGATCTCGTCCTCCCGTAGGCCCGCAAACAGATCGCAAAGGACCATCGCTCCCAGTTCCTGTGCCACGGCCTCGACCTCCCTGGAATCAGTTCCGCCTTGTTGCGTGCCGTTACGGCGAAACGAAAGGCCACCCGTTTGCCGTCGAGAGACTGCAAGAAAAGTGGACCCGTCACCCCACGGTCGTGGAATCTCGAATGGAGTGTTCCCGGCGTAACTGCCGCAGGCCGACAACCTCTCGAACGGGCAAGAAGGGTTCTATCTGTTTTGATCGAATGGACCCAGCCCGGTAGATCAACTCTTTCTTGTTCTTTACCGTTAATCGGCGCACCGGCGGGGGGGGTTCCGCAGCGGGCCGTACGCCACCATCCACGCTGGCATTTTATTGCTATCAGTTCCTTGCGTTCATGCACTACCGGCGCGAAGAGAGGTGGAAATGCGTCCCAAATGCGATCTGGCCCGGGCGGTGCCCTTGTGTTACTATCCCGCCCCTCTCGGGACGACAGCACGGCAAACAGGGCGCCGCCCACAAGGCGCTGATGGGGATGTCATGATACACCGTGGTCTGGCAACAGGACTGGGCATACTTTTCGTCTTCGCGCTGCAAGATGCTTCGCCGGCCGAGCCGTTATGGAGCCGGTTGCTGTTGGGCCACCGCGTCGAAGCCGACCCGGCGAAGGACTACGTGCTGACCGAAGACCACGGGCCGTGGCTCATCATGGCCGCGACATTTTCCGGTGACGGCGCTCCGGCGCAGGCCAAACAACTCGTCCTGGAACTCCGGCGTCGGTACAAAGTGCAAGCCTACGTCCATGAGCAATCGTTTGATCTTACGGACGGCACCTTGAGACAACGTGTTGATCGGCATGGCGATCCGATACGGATGCGGTACCGCAAGGGCGAAAAAATACGCGAAATCGCCGTGCTTGTCGGGCATTTCGATAACGTCGAATCGGCGGACGCCCAGCGCGTGCTGAAAAAGATCAAGACCATGCGTCCCGACGCGTTGAGCTCGACACCTGTCGAAGAGACGAGCCAGTCTCTGGCGCGTTTCCGGGCGCTGCAGGTTGCGATGTTGCCCAAGGGCCACGAGGCGCGCAAAAAGGGTCCGATGCGCAAGGCGTTTCTGACTCGTAATCCGCTTCTGCCGCGTGAGTTTTTCGTGCCGAAGGGACCCGACAAACTGGTGCTCAAGATGAACAAGGGCGTCAAACACAGTCTGTTTTCCTGCGAGGGCAAGTACACGGTCAAAGTGGCCACGTTCACGGGGACGGTAGTCCTGGACCAGAAGAAAGTTGAGAAGTACGAGAACGGCGGCGAGTTTCCCAGCCGCCTGGCGGAAGCCGCCGACAAGGCCCATCGGCTCACGTTGGCTCTGCGACACAAGGGATACGAAGCGTACGAATTCCACGATCGGTATGCCAGTATCGTGACCGTGGGATCTTTCAACTCGGTCGGTCTGCCGAGGACTGATGGAAAGATCGAGATCAATCCAAAGATTCACGCGATCATGCAAACGTTTGGCGCCAAGCCCGTGAAACCTGTCGCCGGTGTGGGGCCACGTGCCTTCCAACCCAAGACGCTTCAGGGCATCGCATTTGATCTTCAACCTCAGATCGTGCACGTGCCGAAGCCTTCGCTCAGCAATTCGCTGCGATCGTCGCGCGCGTGATACGACGCCCTCGGCGGGCGTTGTCCTGCCGAGAAGGACACGGCGGGAGCGTTCCTTGCCTGAACGCCGGCCAATTGTTGATTCAGGACGGCGCTGCCAATGGACCCGCGTCGACCAACGAAAGCCCGGCAAACGGGCCGTTGGAAGCGAGCTGTGCGGTTCACTTTTCGCGCCGCCATCAATACGTCCCGGATTGCTTTGTTGGTCGGCCGATGCTGGCAGGGTTTTGCCGCGCGCGATAGACTGTCCGCAGCGAAACGGCTTGCGATTCTGGCCCTGAGGACTGCTGACTCCCCTATGCTCGTTCTCGGCACGTCCAATCAAAAGAAGGCGGAGGAGTTAATCGCGCTGGTCGCGCCGCTGAACCTCGCGATCAAGACGCTGGCCGATTTTCCGGCGCATGGCCAGGTGGCGGAGACCGGTTCGTCGTTTGGAGAGAACGCGCGGCTCAAGGCGACGCGGCACGCGCAAGGTTTGGGGCAGTGGGTGATCGGGGAAGACAGCGGACTGATGGTGGATGCATTGGATGGAGCCCCGGGGATTTACTCAGCCCGGTTCGCCGGTGAACAGGCCACGGACGAACAAAATAACCGGCACCTGCTGGAAGCGCTGCGGGGGACGCCGCCAGGTCGGAGAACGGCGCACTATGTATGCCACGTGGCTCTGGCCGATCCCGAAGGTATCGCGCAGGCCGAATACGAGGCAGAATGCCACGGGCGCGTACGCGATGCACCGGCCGGCACGGCCGGCTTTGGTTACGATCCGCTGTTTGAAGTCGTCGAGTACCACCGCACGTTCGGCCAGATGGGGCCGTATACCAAACAGTTGATCAGCCACCGGTCGCGTGCGCTGCGGGCTCTGCTGCCAACGATGATCGCGCTGGTCCACGGGGGACAGCTATCGATTCGCTGACGAGGCGATGTGCGGGCCTTCTCGTGGCCCGGTCGACCATGGTTCAAACAACCGGATGGAACCACGGGAAACGGGAATCCAGGGAGCCAGACCACAGAGAATTAAGAGAGCACAGAAGTAAATGCCACGCGATCCATTCACCGCGAAAGTTGACGGGTGTTCGAACGACATGTGCGCAAGCGACAGTTATACAGGCGACAGTTATACAAGCGACGGGAAGCCTCATCGGGGAGGTCGACGGACACGGTCATGGCGATGGAGTGCCGGCGCGGCGGTGATCCTGGCGGCGTCGTGTTCCCTGGCGCCGGGCGGTGAAGATCTCGCTGCCTGGGTGGAGCACAACGTCGATGACGTCGTCTCCATCTACAAAGATTTTCATCGGCAGCCGGAACTGTCGTTTCACGAACAGCAAACGGCCCGGCGACTTGCCGAATTGTTGCGCGTTGAGGCGGATTCGGTCACGGAAGGCGTGGGCGGCTATGGAGTGGTGGGCGTCATGAAGAGCGGCGAGGGACCGACGGTGATGCTCCGCGCGGACATGGACGGATTGCCCGTCGTCGAGCGCACGGACCTCGACTATGCCTCGCAAGTCCTCACCAAGGACAAACGCGGAGCGACCGTGGGCGTGATGCACGCTTGCGGCCACGACATCCACATGGCCAACCTGATCGGGGTGGCACGCTGGCTGAACGCGCACCGGTCGCAATGGCGGGGCACCGTGGTGATGATTTTTCAACCGGCGGAAGAACGCGGCGCGGGCGCCGAAGCCATGCTCAACGACGGCTTGTTCCAGCGGTTTCCGAGGCCGGACTACGCGTTGGCGCTGCATGTCGATCCGACACTGGATGCTGGACGCGTGGCGTGCCGCTCGGGGTTCATTCTGGCCAACGTAGATAGCGTCGACATCACGATCCACGGACGCGGAGGGCATGGAGCGCACCCGTATGCCACGATTGACCCGATCGTCATCGCCGCGCGATTCGTGCTGGACCTGCAAACGATCGTCAGCCGGGAAGTGAAGCCGATCGAGCCTGCCGTCGTCACGGTGGGCTCCATCCGGGCCGGAACCAAGCACAACATCATACCCGATACGTGTCATTTGCAGCTCACCGTACGAAGCTACGCGGAGGAGGTGCGTCGGCAATTGCACGAAAGTATCCAACGCAAAGCGGAAGCCGCAGCCGCCGGCGCGGGGGCCCCTCCACCCGACGTGCGCGTCTCCGAGGGGACACCGTCTCTGTGGAACGACCCGGAATTGGTCGGACGTGTGGCCGCCGTATTGCGCGACGTGCTGGGGCAAGACAATGTCGAACAGGGGGAACCGTCGATGGGAGGCGAAGATTTCAGCCGGTATGGCAAAGCAGGGGTGCCGATCATGATGTTTCGACTCGGCGCGATCAGCCGGCAGCGGTTGGAAGACTACCGCCGCCAAGGGCAAACCGTGCCTTCGCTCCATTCCGCGCTGTTCTATCCTGACCCGAGGGAAACGCTGGCGACGGGCATGACGGCCATGATCTCCGCCACAAAAGATCTGCTGGCCGCTCCCGACGGCACGCCAGAGCCCTGAATCGGCCCGCGATGATGAAACAGTACAGTCAGCCGGCACGCGCTCACGTCCGGTTCGCGTGGACGTGTGCATCTGCGAATTTCGGGAACCGGGGGCTCGTGCTACCGCGCTTGGTAGCAGATAAAACGGGACAGCAAATAAAAAGGAGACAGGCACTGAGCCATGCCGTATTTCAAGAGGCAACGCCGAATCCTCTCGGAGCCAGTCCCCTTTCGGCGACTCCCAACCTAGCGCGGTGTAGAACTGGTGCCCCGCGGCCGATGGCGGTCGTCGGCTAGCGTGACCTCGCCGGTGAAGGCTGGTTACCATCACGTTTATGAGCGAAACGACACGCACGAGCGAACCAGCTCCCGAGCCGGAGATCGTTCCGACGCTGCAGTGGCGGTGCTGGCCGCTTGGTGACGGGATGCCCTATTCGTGGATCGGGGTATCGGCCATCGGTGTTGTATTCGGCGTGACCCTGCTGGTTGCCGAAAGCTGGCTGGCGGCCTGCGCGGCCGCGTGCCTGCTGATCGTGGCGGGCTGGAGATTCTTTATTCCCGTGTCGTACACGGTCGACGCCGGCGGCCTCTCGTGGAGCGTGATGGGACGCCGGCGGAGCATCGCATGGTCCAGCGTCCGACACTGCGCCATACGCTTTCAGGGTGTCATGCTGTACACACGGCAGCGCGTTGCTCCTCTGGACGCGTTGCGGGCCGTGTATGTGCCCTGGTGCGGCAATCGCGAAGCGCTGCTCGATGTCCTCAAGCGCCGGCTCGCGGCGGATGCCCTGGGCAGTGACCAGTCCGGCGGACCGTAACACCGGGACGCGGCCGAAGATCGGCCGCCGTGAAAAATTCACGTGGCGGTGGTTACCAGCCGGTCCAGCCTGGCGGACGCAGATGATTCGGGTCGATCCACCACAGCCAATTGTCGAACAGGAACTCGATGCGCATCGCCAGCAGGGCAATGCGTCCCATGACGGTGTATCCGAAGGCGGCGCCAAACGTAATCATCAGGAACCAGATTCCGAGATGCGCGACTTTGCCCACCGCGCCCTTGTGTTCCACGGAAAAGAAAAAGTAGACCAGACACGACAACACTCCGACGACGAGCGTAATGTTGAACACCGTATTGGCGATGTCCAAGCTGGCCGTACCGTCCAGCAGCGACTGTTCCGGAGACTCGCGGACGACGGCGACCAGAGGACGAATGGTGTTGCGAACCTGGCTGAGAAAATCGGCCTGGATGTAGGCTACCAGACGCATTCCCGCGGTAGCGCCGATCGTGAAAGCCAGCGGCCAGCGGGCTATCCACGCGCCGCGCGGCGCCAGGCGCCACAGCAGCATGATGCCCAGCAGCAGGGGGATGAAGTACAGGTACCAGAACGGTTCACGGTAGGGCGACAGTCCCGGCACGGCCCACGACTGGGTCATCGCCGGGAACAACTTGCCCAGCAGGTTGGGAACGATGACGGTCCAGAAACCGATGACCATCCAGTACGCTGCGGACACTCCGACAACCACGGCTTCCGCGATCTTGTAGAAGACGTTGTCGCGATACAAGAAAGAGAAAATACAGAGCGTGAAGATGGCGGCCACCCACACGCCGATCGTTCGAGAAACGTCCGGTCGAGCGACGCCCAAATCCGCCTCCCACGCGGTAGCCACGATCTCCCTGCCGTCCACATCGTGGACGTAGATCGTCCCGTTGTGGAGCGTTGCCGCGCGGTACGCCAGGTAGCCCCCGGCGATCAGCAGGATGATGGTCCATGCCACGTTGACGGGTTTCATGAAAGTCGCTCCTGGCGGCGGCTGGAGAAGTACACGATATTTCCGGCAATAATCAGGGCGATCATCAGCAGGTGGGCCACCAGTTGGGGCCCCATCCTCCGCATCCCTTCCTGGTAACGTGCATCATCGTTCCCGCCGTACTTGTCCAGGACCAGCTTTTCGTATTCGGCCGCGCCCTTGATGGCCGCCAGCAATCCCGGTAGCTGCTGCGGTACGTACGGATAAAAAAGCGGCGCCTGCACGCCGGTGCAGCCGGCCACCATCGGGATATCAAGCGGTGTGGCGGCGTACTGTACCCATTCCTTGGTGCCGGGACTGCCCGCGCTGACATTGATGATCATGGCGAAGTCGTGAAGATTAGACACCTCACGCGCCATGGGAATGCTGTCGATGTTGGTTCCCCGGTCATCGGTCGTATAAAGCTGCCGCAAATCCGTGGACATGACCTTGATCACTCCCTCGCCTCCGGATTTGAAGCCCAGATTGACATAGTCCGTGCCGTAGACCAGTTCGGGGAAGTCCGTGCCGATCACGCGCTGGATGGCGTCGTCGATCATCTGCACGCCGACGGGCCACAATGCGACGAAATACATACGGACCCGTTTTTCGGCGCAGTGCCGAACAAACGCCGTGGCCATGGGACCAAGCTCCCCTTCACTGGCGGGATCGAAATCAAAGGCCAGCAACACGCGCGCGCCTTCGGGCAGATTGTCGATCGCTTCGAACGTGGCCTGCGTCAGCGGCGTCGGCTTCTCGGGAAAACGGAGTTGAAACAAAATGGGCAGCGCGACCGACAGCAGCATCAGCAGAAAGATCCACCGACGGTCCAGGTGCTGAAGGTGCTGTATGACGGAGGCCATTCAGTCTTCTCCCGAGCCAAGATAGGAGCGATCGACTCCCAGCATCACTTTCAACGAGAGCGAGGCGATGCCCAATGCGATTCCGATCATGATGGCCCGGTTTCCAGCCGTGTTGAATACGGACATGATGATGATCGTCAGATTCTCGATGCGCAGCGCGGACAGGTAGTCCGGGAGCCACGAGGTTGCCAGTACGCCGGCAAAGGTGCGCCCCAACAGAATGATGAAGGCCGTGCCCAGCAACAGGATGGCTTCCAGGTTCTTGGCGCGGAACGCCCGGAATGCCGCGGATGCTACATAAAATGCCAGCATGGCGAACATCGTGGCCGTCAGGGGCTTGAAGGCGTATTCATAAAGCCACCAGAAGGGCGCGCCTTCAGCCCGGTAGTCTCCCGACCACGGATAACGCACGCGATGGGCCTCGTGAAAAAGGCGCTCCACGGTTCGATTCCAGGCGCTTTCCTTGCGATAGTCCACCAGCAGGTGATGGCGCTGCTTGTCGCTGAGAGGCCCTGTGCGGATCAGGGCGCCCGCCAGGTCCTCTTTCCACTCGCCCACCAACGGGATGGATGCGAAGAACCCGTTGAACGCCTGTTGCCGCGCCGTGGGCCAGGGTCCGTTGTCGGCCAGCGCGGCGGCGAGCTGCCGGATGCGCTTCGGCGAACCATTTTGTTCGTCGACGAATTCTCCGACAAGTTCGCGCTGCCGGTCACTGAGCGGCTCGTCTTTGCCGACGGTGATGGTCAGCGCGGGGTCTTCGTCTCCCTGTTGCCAGGCTTCCAACCACTGCCGCGCGGTTCGGGCCGCCACGGTAGCCCGTCCCGCGGCTTCGAGCGTCTGCACGAACTGCTCGGCGGTCCACACCGCGTCCTGCTGGGCCTCAATGACCTGTTGCTGCGCGGCCGTGAGCGGGCCGAGCGCGTTGAGGCGGGCGGTCAGGGCCCGGCGCTGCGTGCCGCCGGCCGGCATGACCACGGGGAACTGCCGCGCCAGAGCGTTTCGCTGCGCCACCGACATGGGACCCGTGAAGCGCAGCGTGTGCGTCGGTTTGTCCAACGAGGCGGTCAGTCCGAGCGCGCTCCATGCCTGCTCGTCGATGGCCGCGGGCAGTACGCGGTAGGTCACCGTGGTGACGCGGTGGCTGGCCTCGTAGAGCTGCTCGACGGCGCGGCGCCAGGCATCGTCGTCTCCCAGGGCGTCGAGCGCCTGGCGGTCCGCGTCGGTCATCACGCCGCTGAAGGCGAGCCGCTGTTGGCCGGCCAGGTAGTCGACCTTGCCACGCAGCGCGGCCGGCGGCTGGGCGGTTTCGTGGAGCGTATCGACGGCGGCCTGCCACCGCGCCACGTCCGATACCTCCTCGAGCGCTCGCATCTGGTCGCCCGACATCCAGCCTCGGAATCCCATCAGCCCATCGCGGATCACGAGCTGTTGTCGCGCCGACCGAGGCCAATCCCAGCCGTCGATTCCCTCGGGCAGCGCTGCGTCGACCGTGTAAACACGAGGAAAGGCCGCGCGCGGCACCCGCGCAAGGCTTTGTCCGTAGTCTTCGGACCGCGGGGCGGGCGGGGAGCCCCACTTCACCAGTCCCACCCACAGCGTGACCACGAAAGAGACAATAATAATGGCCGAATAGGCCCAGCCCGCCGTGCGGTCGGAAATCTTCTTGAGATGCGTCTTCAGCAGGTTGCCGCCACCTAGTACGAATGCGATGGACGCCAGGATGTCGAACCAGATCGCGGCAATTTCCCCCCAGCTTTCTGTCTGGGGAATGAAGAAGGCGATGATCAGCACAAAGCCCACCGAGGCGGTGATCAACAGCGGCGCGGTGCGTTTCATCTGATCGGTCTCTTACTTGAGTACCGTCTCGGTAAGGTAGGTCACGGCGGTGGTCAGCGCGGGTGTCCCGAACAGCGTCTGCAACGTTGCCATACCGCAGCCTGCGATGATCGTTACGCCGACGAGGATCTTGCCCAGATCCTGGCCCTTGAGGCTTCCCAACTGTTCGGGATCGCCGGACAGGTAGGCCGAAGCCGCGAAGAACTCCTCGCCAATGAGCGTATAGTCGCAGGCGGCCACGAAAAACGGCAATTGGGCCGGCATGGCGGTACCGGCCACCTGGATGGCCCCCACGGCATTTGCGTTTTCGGCCAGGATCAGCGATTCGGCAAAGAAGGCGCCCATGTAAAAACAGGCCGCCGGTTTTTCGCGGACCATGGTGCCTGACAGGTAGGCGACATAACCAAATTGCTCGTCCGTGACGTAGTAGACGTCGTCTTCGACGTACGCGTCGGGTCGCCCGGCTTCCAAGAACGCCTCTTGGACTGTCTCGCGAGCGGTGGTCATCACCAGCGACCGACTCGTTGGCACTTCCACCGTCGCGCCGTACTGGGCGGCGGTCCGCGCCACATGCGCCAGGATGCTCATGCTGGCCACCGTCTGGATGTCGTTCATATCCAGAATGCCGGGCACGTACAGGCACGGTCTGCCCATCTCGGTGGCTCGCCCCACCGCTTCGTCCACGGCCTGCAGTCCGGGAATCGTGCGCACTTTAATGCGGCCTCCCGCGCGAGCATGCCGGATCCAGAAGACAATCGCGCCGCACAGCACGGCGGTGATCAGCGCCAGCCAGACGCGGCTGCCATCGAACCATTGCCGCCGCGGTGCGACCGGTCCGGCCCGGACAAACGCCGAGCGCTGCCCGTCCGCGTCGACCGTCGCAACACCGAAATAGTAGGGCTCGCCGGCGTGCAGTTTTTCGATGGTCACCCGAGCCATTGAACCCTGCTGGATGACATCCTCGATACTCACCGTCTGGACCGGAAGAAACCGGCCCTCCGGTTCGGCGCCGCGAAAGATTTGATAGCTCCATGCGGCGTCCCGGGCACCGGCCGGGAGCCTCCAGCTAAGATCGATCTTATCTCCGCCGTCCCAGGGGTGATCCCGCGCGGTCAACTCGGTGACGAGCGGTGGCGCGGCGGCGTGGCAGGACGCCGGCCAGGAGAGAAGGACCACCGTCGCGAGCAAGCAGTACCTGCCGCGACGGTACGTGCCGCGGACGCCTGCAGCGAACCGCGGCCCTTGATCGCGGGCTCCGCCGGACACGGGCTGCCGGCCGACGCCGCGCGGGAACCGACCGGTGATCCGCCAACGCAAACCGATGTGAAGCGGCATCATGGAGGGTTCTTCGAGGCCGGTCAATCTTCCAAGAGTTCCACGTTGGCTCGCGGCACGACGACATCCTCGCCCGCATCCAGTTTTACGGACAACACGCGGGCCATGGATCCGGAGGGCAGCCTGTGAGGCTGTTCCGGCAACGCGGCGACAGTTCCGATCAAGCCGAAATAGGGATCGCGAATTATTCTAACGGGGGACCCGATTTCCAGATACCCGGATGTCGCGTGCGTCTTATGCGAGTCGTCAGGCACGGGTTGCGTGAGTGGAATGAGGATTTCGGGTCGCTGGACGCCCGCGCGAATCTGCGTGGCCCCGTTTACCGCAGCCCGGTCACCGGCCCGGGATTCGAGCAGTTGCCACGTGCGCTGCGCCATGGCGATCGTCCCGAACCCTTCGGTCAATACCAACGTCAGCCCGACTTGCTCTCCGCCGGTAATCGCCACGCCCAGGTCGTGGCCGAGCAGATCCCGAAGATCGTCGTCGTCAATGCCCCCGGTGATGATGGCCGACACAGCGACGTCGGCCGCGCGTCGCAGCGCCGTCCCGGTCACCCTCGCTCCACCCACCACGATCTGGCCGCGCATGTCATCCGGAATCAGTTCTTCCGTCAGATCTTGATCCGCCTCGGGGCACGCCATCCGAATCGTACCGAAGGCTTCACCGCCGATTCCGAAGATGCCCTGCACAAAACTCACATGCGCTCCGATGACCACGCCTTCCCGCGGAAGGACTTCGAGGACTTCGCCCGCCAAATAGGCCAGCACTCGCACGGGCTGCGGTTCTCCCCGAACCATGACCTGGCCGGTGACCTTGGAGACCGATTCGATGGTGCCGCTAACTTTTGCGATATGCCGCGACTTGAAAAATCCAAAGATACCCTGGGACTCCGCGAGCAATTCCCCCTTTTCAATGCGTTCCCCTTCGCCGCGCAGCATGCACGCCGGTACATCCGCCGGCGATACGGAAAGGAGGTTGGCGAGGTTCAGTGGCGTGACATCGCCCGGCAAGTTGGCCTGGGCCACGACGTCGCTGGATTGGACACGATCGCCTTGCTGCACGATGACCTCACCCGGAATGGGGAGCGTGCGGCGGCATTCGTGATAGGTACGCGCGGTGACCTTCAGGCCCGGCGTGTAGGCATGCGCCATGGTGTTGCTCGATGTTTCGGTTGCCGCAGTGTGAACCCCGTATGCGGGTCAGTGGCCGCGGGATCCTTCGGGCATGGTCGTTGCCGACGGGTAAAGCTGCAAGGCGTCGGCCCATTGCCGCACCAGGGGCGCTGACGCGGAGCGATCCTCGAGAACCTGCAGCGGCATACCGCGTCCGTCCAGAATCAACCCCACGGTGCCGCCCCGCACGGTGCGTTCCGCGCGGCGCCCGGAACCTTCGCCCACGTCGAATCCCCGCGCCGGATCGATTACCACCCGCGCCGACGTGTCGGCCGGCAACGGAAACAGTTCGATCTGGCCGACGGCGATTTCTCCCGAATGGTCCCCCGCGCTCGTTTCGATGGTGTAACGAAAACAACGGCGACCCAATTTGCCTTGTCCGCGGGGGCCAACGTGGGTTCCGAGGTACACCAGGCAGTCACGCTCGAAGACTTCCATGGCGGCTTGAGGATGGACCTGGGCCATGACGCCCAGGTGCGGCATCATGAAGATGCTGTCCTTGGCCAGCCTGGTGAATCCTTCGGGCTGGAAGGCGTCGATCAGCATGGCCGCCGTCTGGTGCATGCGGGGCGCATGGGACAGCACTCCCCCGGATCCAACCAGCAGATCGAGCCGCATGTTATCGATGATCGTCTTTCCGCTGCTTGCCTGGCTGAACGTGTCGCCGACGGTGCGCTGCTGCTGGACGCCCCGCAGGGTCGTCGCGAACTGCTTGTGTTGGTCGTAGGCCAGTCGCAGCGCTTCGCGGGCCACTCCCTGCTCGAACGTGAGCGCCTCGATGGATTGTGGGATCGTGGTGGGGCGGACCATCTTGTTCTTGACCCGGTTGCGCAGCGCTCGCTGGTCCATATCGAACGGGACCCATCGCAGCACATTGGGCATGCCGGCCTCGGCGCACACGTTGGACACCGAATAACTCATACCCAGATTCGCGCTGACGGTACGGTTGAACTGCCCGTCGAACACGCTGAAAACGTCGGTCGTGGCGCCTCCGATATCGACGCCCACGACATGGATATTCTGGACCTTGGAAATGGTATCCAGGATGTTGCCGACCGCGCCGGGAGTGGGCATGATCGGTGCGTCGACCCATTCGATCAACCGGTTGTATCCCGGCGCGTGGGCCATGACGTGTTCCAGGAACACTTCGTGGATCTTATCCCGCGCCGGTCCGAGATTCTCTACTTCCAGCGTCGGGCGCAGGTTATCGACGACGGACACCTCGAATGAATCGTCAAAGGTGCCGGCGACGAGTTGGGCCGCGTCTTTATTGCCTGCGTAAATGACCGGCATGCGGTAGGCGGTGCCGAACCGCGGCTGCGGTTTGGCCGGAGCGATCAGTTCGGCAATCCGGACCACGTGCGTGGTGGTCCCTCCGTCTGTTCCGCCGGACAACAGGATCATGTCGGGCCTCAGATGGCGGATGCGGGCAATCTGTTCGTGAGGTTGGCGGGAATCGTTCGATGCAATGACGTCCATGACGATCGCGCCGGCGCCCAGCGCGGCCCGGCGGGCGCTGGCGCCGGTCATCTCCCGGACGACGCCGCCCACGACCATCTGCAAACCGCCGCCCGCGCTGGACGTGGAAATATAAAGATCGCACCCCTCCGTCGACGTGGCGGGCCGAATAATCTTTCCCTGGTCGTCGATCAGACGGCGGCCGGCCAGTTCTCCCACTTCCGTTACCGCGTTGACCACCCCGGTGGTCACATCCGCGAACGGCTTTTCAACGGTGGTCGGCGCTTCGCCACGATGCGTCTGGCGATAGTGCCCCTCGATGCACTCGATGAGGATCGCTTTGGTCGTCGTGCTGCCGCAGTCGGTTGCCAGGATCACCTGCGGCGCGTCCGTGGAAGTGCTAGATTCGATTTTGCAGCCTCATCTTGCTGTCATATTTCCCGGTCATGAAGCGGTCCCACGGTGTTTTGAAGCCCCTGCTGGTCATCCGGGTCGGACTTTTCCAGTTGCCGGCGGATATAGTCGACAGAGCCTCGCTTTTCGAGAAACGCGGCAAATTGCTCGCAGGCGTCGCCGCGTACGAGAGCCGTGAGAAAGGGATGGAAGAAATGCATCGTTTGCGCGGCCATGAAGTTGAGCGGGCGGCTCATCTCCAGCACGATCAACGCCGGCGTTACCAGGTGTCGACGCCGTATTTCGCGGCATACGGCGGCCACGACTTCATGCTGCCGCGCCGTCGGCGCCGCCGGCGAGTTCTCATCTTCCACGGCAAAGGCGTGCTTGAGCCACTGCATGCGAGACATTGTTGTGCGTGCTGAGTGTTTGCGTGGTGATTTGTGCGTGGTGAGGCCGCGCGGTCACTTTCCGGCCGATTCAAGCAGCGATTCCACGCACTGCTCCACGTCGGCGTAGGTGAACTCTTCGCCGGAGCTGGTGTCGAACTGTTTGGCCAGCCGGCCCGATCGATCGTACACGAAGACAGCCGGCAGCGAGTAGACCCCCAAAGCCTTCAATTGCTGCTGCGCCTCCTGGCGGCAAAGCACGTTGTCGAACGTCGCATCGTGCTTTTTCAAGAATTGCAGCACCTTGGGCCGCACGTCGACGGGATCTCCCACGCCGTCGTAATCCAGGTTGATGCTGACGCACGCCACTCGGTCCGGCCCGTACCGGCGATGCAGGGCGACCAGGTTGGGAAATTCCTTGATGCAGGGCGGGCAGGACGTGCTCCAGGCGTCCAGGACCACCAACTTGCCCCGATGGCTGTCGATCAGCCGTTCGATCCCTTCGTGGTCCAGCACGACCAGGCGGACTTCCGGCGGCGACGGGGCCGTCTGGCACGACGCCTGCGGCAGCACGGCTGCGGCGACCCCGGCCACGAGCATGGCCGTGCGGCGGCGGACGGCGGTCATGGCAGCTTGGTCCCTAAGACAGGCGGATCCGTTGCGGGGCGGACGGTCAATGTACCGGTTGCCGGCCGAACGTGTCAAAGGAGCCGCCGCGGTGGCGGGACGCCTGCCGGCGAACGCCGCATCGCCACACGTGCCGCCGCGCCGGCTCCGGAAGCGAGGCAGGCTTTCTTGACCGCGGCTACAGCCGATACGTAGACTGGACCGTTTGTTATCTTCGCCAGGGCGAATGGTTACGCGCGAGGTGAGAGAACCGCGGTGCCTGCGACAAGTGTGATTGGTCTGCAATGGGGCGATGAAGCCAAGGGCAAAATCGCCGACTTGCTCGCCGCCCAGCATGATATCGTCGTCAGGTACCAGGGAGGCGCCAACGCGGGACACACCGTCGTCGCCGACGGCCAAACGTACAAGCTCTCGCTGGTGCCCAGCGGGATCCTCACGCCCGGCGTGACGTCGGTCATCGCCGGCGGCGTCGTCATCAATCCGGCCAAGCTGCTGGAGGAAATTGACGTCTTGGGAACCGCCGCCCGCGCGGACCGCCCAGCGCTGCTCGTCAGCGATCGGGCGCACGTGATTTTTCCCTGGCATTTCGTCGAAGACCGCGCGCTGGATGAGCTGTCGGGCGGTGGAGAGCCCATCGGGACCACCCAGCGCGGCATCGGACCCTGTTACCAGGACAAGGCGGGGCGAACGCACGCCATCCGGTTGGGCGATCTGTTTCGTGACGGATTCCGTGAACAACTTCAGCGGGTCGTCGTCGCCAAGAACCGCCTGCTGCGCGTCATCAACGGGTTCGCGGCCATCGATGCCGACGAGGTCTACGCGCAATACACGGAATACGCCCGCGCGCTGGCGCCTTATGTGGCCGACACCAATGAGTATTTGCTGACCGCGGCCGAAGCCGGGAAGCGCATCCTGCTGGAGGGGGCCCAGGGCGCGCTGCTGGACGTGGACCACGGCACCTATCCGTTTGTCACAAGCAGCAACAGTTCCGGAGTGGGCGCATCGAGCGGTTCGGGGATCCCCGCCAGGTACATCCATCAGGTCATGGGTGTGTTGAAGGCATATTCCACGCGGGTCGGAGGTGGACCGTTCCCCACGGAGCAGGATAACCAAGTGGGGCAGCAGATTCGGGATCGAGGCAACGAGTACGGCACCGTCACGCGGCGGCCCCGACGCTGCGGCTGGCTCGACATGGTCGCCCTGCGCTACGCCGTGCGCCTCAGCGGCGTGCACGAACTATGCGTGATGCTGTTGGATGTGCTGAGCGGACTGCCCGAGATCAAGATCTGCACGCGGTACCGCATTGCCGGCCGCGAAGTGTCGACCTATCCCAGCCATGTGGATGACCTCCGAGTCGCGGGACCGGTCTACGAAAGTGTCCCGGGGTGGCAAGAGGATATCACCGCCGCGCGAACCTACGACGCGCTGCCCTCCGCCGCCCGGGATTATTTGAAACGATTGGAGCAGCTGACCGATCGGCCCATCCGCGTGGTGTCGGTGGGGCCCGACCGCGAACAAACGATCTTTCGCCAGCCATGACGTCCCGGCCAGCTTCATGCGCAGTGGCGCCGGCGGGTCGGGTCGTTGCGCGGGAGACCGGTTGCGGATACTCGCCGTATGGGAAAAACAACCTCCGCCAGCAGCGAAACGCTCCCGGACGTCGCCCCCGCGTATCGCCCCCGGCACGTGGCAATCATCATGGACGGAAACGGTCGCTGGGCGCAGAGGCGAAGTCTGCCTCGCATCGAAGGCCACCGGCGCGGCGTAGCGAGCGTGAGGCGCACTTCCGAGGAAGCCAGCCGTCTGGGTATCGAACAGTTGACGCTGTACTGCTTGTCGAGCGAGAACTGGAAACGTCCCCAGCCGGAACTGGATTTTCTCATGCATCTGCTCCAGCAGTACATGATCAGTGAACGGGGCACGATCATGGAGAACAATATCCGCGTCAAAGTCATCGGCCGCCGTTCGGGGATCCCACCGCACGTATTGCACGAGATGGACGAAACCGTCAGGTTGAGTGCGCCAAACAACGGCATGCGCTTGTGCCTGGCAATCAACTACGGTGCCCGTGCCGAACTGGTGGACGCCGTGCGATCGGTGGCGTCGGAGGTGAAGGCAGGAAAACTCGAGCCGCAGGACATCACCGAACAGACGATCGGCGAGCACTTGTATACAGCGGGGATGCCCGAGCCGGACCTGTTGATCCGCACGGCGGGAGAGATGCGAGTCAGCAATTTCCTGCTGTGGCAAATCAGCTACGCGGAAATGTGGGTGACCGACCACTGCTGGCCGGAGTTTCGCGAAGCCGATCTGCACCAGGCCATCCGCGATTACGCGGCACGTGAACGTCGCTACGGCGGATTGAAGACGTAAATTGCCGGAATGACTCTGGCTTGGGTACGACGGCGCTGGGTAGCTGACGAAAGGGGACACGCACCGAGCCATGCCGTATTTCAAGAGACAAGGCCGAATCCGCTCGGAGCCTGTCCCCATGCTGCGAATCCCAACGTAGCGCTGTAGCATTGGACTCTTACTTCGTAAGATGCACGCACCTCGCGTGCATGACGTACGTCTTTTTGGTTGTGGCCTCGTGCCGCATTGGGTTTTCATCTCCCGCGCATTCAACGACGGCCGGCCGTGCTCATCTGGCGTGTTGTTCTCGGCATTGCATTCAGCGCGGCGCTGGCCGCACTGTGCTGGCTCGATTACCAGGCAGATCCTCCCGGATTATGGTTGCTCCCGCTGGCACTAGTCGCGGCGGCACTGGGTGCCGTTGAACTCGGCGATCTGTTCGTGCCGTCCCGCGGATGGGGGGATCACTTCTGCCCGGTAGCGTCGACGCTGTGTGTGGTCGGTGCCAGCGGCGTCTATCTGTGGCGTCCCGATTATCCGGCCCAGGGGCCCGTGGGCCAGCTTGGTTGGGCACTGGTCGGCGTTGTGGCGGGCCTCTATCTGACCCTGGCCTGCGAGCTGTTTCGGTTCCGCTCCGGCACGGATGCCCGCCCCCGGGTGGCCGCGGCCGTGGCCGCGATGACCATCGTGGGAGTGCCCGTGTCCGTCATGATTCACTTGCGAGCGATCTTCGACGATGCGTGGGGCATGCTCGCATTGTGCTCGCTGCTGATTCCCGTCAAGCTCGGAGATATCGGCGCTTACACCGCGGGCCGGTTGATCGGCCGGCACAAGATGGCACCGGCCGTCAGTCCCGGGAAGACGTGGGAGGGGTTGGTCGGCGGCCTGATGGCCTCGGTGCTCGGATCCTACGCCACTTTCAATTGGCTCGCGCCGGCCATGAACCTCGAAGCGTTGCCCCTTGACACCACGGCGATGCCGCGATGGGTGGCGTTTGGCTGCCTGGTGGGGCTGGGAGGCGTGATGGGCGACCTGGCCGAATCGTTGTTGAAGCGAAGTGCCGGCGCGAAGGACTCCAGCCGCTGGATGCCCGGATTCGGCGGCGTGCTGGATTTGCTGGATTCGCTGCTGGGTGGCGGAGCCGTCTGTTACGCGCTGTGGGTCGTTGGACTGGTCGGGCCCCGGTAGCCGATCATCAGTAGTGGGGCAGGCGAAAATTGTGGGCACCGCAAACCGTTGTGTAATATTGAGTTAAGCTTCTTTGATGGGCGACGAGGTTCCTTGCCCCTGGGGATTAGTTATAGTTGTAACTGAGGAAACTGATTGCCGCTCGGACGGCCGCGGCGAGAATGCCGTTGCCGATTCTGTATGTTCGAAGCAACCATTCCGGTGGATGATCCCGGATCCCTCGTCTCCCTGTTTGGAGTCCGGGACGAACATCTGCGATCGATCCGCGATGCGATCCGAGTCGAGATATCGGCCCGTGAGGGCCAGATCCACGTCGAGGGCGACGAGGCCGAAGTCGCCCAGGCAACCGAAATCCTGGAACGGCTCAAGGCACTCGTCACCCGTCAAGGTTCGCTGGTCTCACATCAGGTCGCCCAGACGATCTCGCATGTCACCCAGACGCGGTCGTTCACGGAACTTGAACCGGTGGAGATCCTGGTGGCCGGGCGGTGTATTTTTCCCCGCTCGCCCGGTCAGGACCATTATGTGAAAGCTATCCGGGAACATGACCTCGTGTTCTGTATTGGACCGGCGGGGACGGGCAAAACGTATCTCGCCGTGGCCACTGCCGTGGAAGCCCTGAAGCAAAAAATGATCCGCAAGATCGTGCTGGTGCGACCCGCCGTGGAAGCAGGAGAGAGTCTCGGTTACCTTCCGGGCGACTTGCAGGCCAAGATCAATCCCTACCTGCGGCCGCTGATGGACGCGCTGCGCGAGATGATGGATTTCGAGCAGGTCAAACGGGCCATGGAGGAAGACACGATCGAGGTCATTCCGCTGGCTTACATGCGGGGTCGAACGCTGAACGGCGCATTTATTATTCTCGACGAGGCGCAGAATACGACGATCCCACAGATGAAGATGTTCCTGACACGAATGGGAGAAGGATCCAAAATGGTCGTCTCCGGCGACATCACGCAAGTGGACCTGCCTGCGGGCACCAGGAGCGGACTGCGAGATGCGGTAAGTCGCCTGCGCAACATCGACGGATTCTGTCACGTCAAGCTGGGCAAGGAGGATATTGTACGGCACCGTCTGGTGCAGCAGATTGTGGCGGCTTACGAGAAGACTCCGAGCAGGCGCGGCTAAGGACCACGTGCGGCATGGCGACGGACCAACGAAAACGAACCCGCTCGGAGCGCGTCGCTGCGCTGGACGTTCGTCCCGGCTGGATTGCCTCGGCACTGGCGTTTGTCCGCGAGGGGCACGTGCTCGTGCGGCTGGGGCTGTGCGGCATGGCCGCCGTGCTGATCTGGATCGTGGCCCGGGCGTGGGAGCCGCCCTTCGCGTATCGCACGGGCTTCGTACCGGCCCGGGACATTGTGTCGCGCATCGAGTTTGAGCAGGAGGACCCCGACGCCACGCGGGAAGCGCGGCAGAAGGCCCGCCGCCGCGCACTGGCCATCTACGAGCAGGATCCGGTCGAACTGACGCAACTGCTGGGAAGTCTCCAGAACGCCATGGACCGGATCGTCGCGTCCGAAACGCTCGACGCGCTGGGGCTGTCCGAGTGGAAGCGCTTCGAATTGCCGCCGGGCGACGACGCCTCCGAACCGCAACTGGAGGATCGCCGGAAAGCGTTCGCGCGTTTCCAAGAAGCCCTATCTTCGCAGATCGACCGGGAACGGTTCATGGCGGCCGTCACCGAGGCCATGCAGCCCTACATCGAACACGGGTTGATCGACCCCGGCGCGCTGCCTCCCGAGGACACGGCCAACCAGCAGAAGATTTTTGTGTACCCGAAGGAGCGGGAGAGCGTTCTTCGCGAGACCAATATCGACGACGTGGTGATACCTCGGGCCGTGCAGAGCATCAAGACGGCTCTTGGCAATACGATCAGTTCCCCGGAGGTGGCACAGCGCGTGTTCGCCTGGCTGCGACCTCAACTGCCGTCCACGCTGCAACTGGACGTGGAAGCGACGAAGCGTGCGCAGGACCTCGTGGCGGCAGAGGTGGAACCGCAGACTCGGCACATCGAGAGGGGCCATTTGCTGGCGCCGGCCGGCCAGCCCATCGGTGAACCGACGTGGAGGTTGTTGCAGCTGGAGCATGCGGCGGTGGTGGCCGCCCGGCCGATCAGCCGAAGCGTCGCCCGGTCCCTGGCGGCCATCGGGATGTTTGTCGCCCTGTATACCTTGTGCGGATTCTATGTTGCCCGGCGCGAACCGGGGTTGATCGGCAACCTCTCGCGGTTCACATCCCTGCTGGGTCTGGTCGTGGTCACGGCGGCCGTCTGCATTTTTCTGTCGCGCGACGCATGGCGGGCGGAAATGATCCCGCTGCTGCTGTTCGGCATGACGATCGCCATCGCCTACCACCAGGAAATCGCCCTGCTGCTCACCGCTGGCATGACGCTTATCGTTGTCGTCTGTATCGGACAGGGTTTGCCCCAGGCGGTGGTTCTGATGGCCGCGGCCACCGGCGCCATTCTGACGCTGCCGCGCATTCGCAGCCGGAGCAAACTGCTGCTGGTCGGCGCCTGCAGCGGGTGCGTGGCCCTGCTGACCACGCTTGGCGTGGGGACGCTCGAATCGCAACCGTTTTACCCTCAACTGGTCGTCGACGGTGCCAAGTCGGCGGTGTGGGGGATCGTGGCCGGATCGCTGATGACGTGCGTGCTGCCGTTTATCGAGCGGTGGTTCGGCGTGCAAACGGAAATCAGTCTCATCGAACTCGGCGATCCCGCCCATCCGCTGCTTCAGGAGCTGATACGGCGGGCGCCCGGAACCTACAACCACAGTATCACGGTGGCGTCGTTGGCCGAGGCGGCCGCCGAACGGATCGGCGCGCGGGGCTTGCTGGTCCGCGTGGGAGCCTACTATCACGACATCGGAAAAATGCTCAAACCGGGCTACTTCGTGGAAAACCAGGGGCACGGTGACAACCGACACGAGTCGCTTGTGCCGGCCATGAGCACGCTGGTGATCATCGCTCACGTGAAGGACGGCGCCGACCTGGCTCGGCAGCACCGGTTGCCCGATCCCATTATTGACTTCATCCAACAACATCACGGCACCACGCTGGTGGAGTATTTCTACCGCCGCGCCAGCGAACAGCAGGAGGCCGATCCAAACGGAAGCGAAGTTGATGAAAGTTCGTTCCGGTACCCCGGCCCCAAACCGCAAACCAAAGAAGCGGGAATCCTGATGCTGGCCGACGCCGTGGAAAGCGCAAGTCGCGTGTTGGTTGAGCCGACGCCGTCGCGGATTGAAAGCCTTGTTGATGAGATTGCCATGAAACGATTGATGGACGGGCAGTTCGACGACTGCGGTTTGACGCTCAAAGAAGTGCACATTGTCAAAGAGAGTTTGGTGAAATCCCTGGCCGCCGTCTATCACGGACGAGTCAAATACCCGGACCAGAGAACGGCGTAACACGCATGCCCAACACGCCGCCGATGGACGCAAACGAGGAGCCGGTTTCCATCGATCTGTACAGTTCAGAACCGCTGGAGCATGACGTGAAACGGTCGCTCACGGCCGCCGTTACTCATGTGCTCAAACGCCATGGCAAAACGTCCGCCCGGGTAAGCATTGCGATTGTCGATGACGACACGATCCGAAAACTCAATCAGCGATATCTCCAGCACGATTGGTCCACGGACGTGCTGAGCTTCCCGCTGGAGCAGGAGAATGAGTTTTTGGAAGGCGAAATTGTGGCTAGCCGCGAAACGGCGGGGCGCGCCGCCCGCCAGCGGGGTTGTCGGCCCGACGATGAACTGTTGCTGTACGTCGTCCACGGCGCGTTGCATCTGGTTGGATTCGACGATAAGACCGCGGCGGCGAAACGTGCCATGCGCCGGGCGGAGCGGGATGTATTGCGTTTCCTGACGCATGGCGCAAGCGCGGCGGAAAGCCGTTCGACGGGAGTTTCTGCCGGGCCGTCCCTCGACAAACAGGGGGCGCACACGCGGTGAACGTAGACGGCCTATTCTGGCTTGCCTGCGGCGGGTTGCTGGTGACATTTGTCACTTCGGTCGGAGCCTATTCACTGCGCAGCTTTTCGCGTCATGGCCTGGAACGCGTGGCGGCGCGCTCTGGCGTGGTCGAGCGGTTTGGAGAAATCCTTCGGGCCCACGAAAACGTGGCTTTGGGCGTCGAGCATGTGCAGGTTCTGGCGGTCATCTGCGTGCTGGCCGCCGGCACCTCACGCATCGCCTTCGACTGGCAGCATGACCCCACGCTCGCCCTTAACCTCAATCGCATCGCGGTGCTGGCCGTGCTGGCCGTCACGCTCGTGGGTGCATGGATCTGGGTGCCATGGACCGTGTCCCGATTGTGGGCCGAGCCCGTGATCTTCTACGGTTGGCGGATGTGGTGCCTGCTGGCAGGCCTGGCCAGCCCCCTGTCATGGCTGGCGCGAATGTGCGATTCCTTGGGTCACCGCCTGGCCGGCCGTTTGCCCGAGACAATCAATGAGGAGTCGTTCGAGGAAGAAATCCGCACGATTGTCACCGAAGGGCATCGCGAAGGACTCCTGGAAGAGGAGGCGCGTGAAATGATCGAGGGCGTGATGGAACTTCACGACGCGGACGTCGCCGAAGTCATGACGCCCCGCACCGAAATGCAGATGATCGATGCCGACATGTCCTGGGACCAGATCCTGCAATTCGTGATCCAGGTGCGACACACGCGCATCCCCGTGTTCGGCAAGAACCGAGATGATATCATCGGCGTGCTGCACACTAAGGACTTGATCGCCGAATTGGCACGTCCTTCCGACGAACCGCGAAGACCATTCGCAGAACTGCTGCGCAAGCCTTTTTTTGTTCCTGAAACCAAGGCAGTAGACGATTTGCTGCAGGAATTCCAACAGACCCGCAGCCATCTGGCCGTGGTGTTGGATGAGTACGGCGGCGTGTCAGGACTCGTCACTATCGAGGACGTGCTGGAAGAGATCGTGGGCGAAATTGTCGACGAATACGACGAAGAAGTAGAAGAGGAACTGCAACGCATCGACGAACACACCTACGAAGCCCTGGGGCGGGCCCGCGTGGATGAAATCAATCAGCGACTCGGCCTCGATCTTCCCGAAGACAAGGACTTCGATACCATCGGCGGATTCTTGTGCAGCCAAATGGGCCATATTCCGGCTCCCGATGAAGCGATCGAATGGAACGATGGCGTGCGCATCACCGTCGTGGACGCCAGCCGGCGCCGCATCAATCGGGTTCGCATCGACGGATTGCAGACCCACGCCCGGGAACCCGCCTGATCGGACGCGGTGCGGCCGCGAAAAATTCCTGCCATCACGCCGGGTGCCACTGCCGGCTTGTCCGGCCGTACAAACCACCGGCACGGTCTGCCATCGAATTCGGGAATTCGTCGGCGTCCGCCCCCGTCGGTCCGGAAGTGTGTTATGTCGAGTGAAAAAGCCACCGCTCTCGTGTTGCGGACCGTCGATTTCAGCGAATCAAGCTGTGTGGTGACGCTGCTGACGCGCGAATTTGGCAAGGTGCGGGCAATGGCCAAAGGAGCCCGACGCCTGAAAGGCCCCTTCGACTCTGCCCTTGACCTGTTGGCGGTGTGTCGCATAGTGTTCCGACCCAAATCGTCCGATGTGCTCGACCTGCTGACCGAAGCCAAACTGCTGCGCCGTTTTCGCCCGCCGAACCGGGACCTGGGGAGTCTCTATGCCGGATACTACATCGCGGAGTTGTTGAACGAATTAACCGACGAGCATGATCCGCATCCCAAACTTTTCGACGAATCTGATGCAACGTTGATAGCACTCTCGCAGGGCTGCGACACGATGCGGCACATCGTTCGCCTGGAACTATACGCGCTGCATGTGCTGGGCCATCTGCCGCAACTGTGGCGGTGCGTCGAGTGCGGCGGGGTGGTACCGCCTGGGCGGCGGGTGGCGTTCGGGCCTATCGAAGGAGGCCTCCTGTGCGCGGTGTGCCGCCGAGGAAAGAAACACGTGATTTCGGTGACCAGCGAGGTGATACAGGCACTGCGCCAATTCGCGGATGTGGGCAGTCAGCAATGGCGGAAACTCGACCTGGACAAGGCGCGGCCCGGGGAGCTGCGGGCGGTGCTGAACCAGTATTTGAGCCATCTGGCGGGCCGCCCGTTCCGCATGCATCGTTATCTGTTTCCCGGACAAGGAAGTCCTCCATGCGCTTCGAACGACACCGTCGAACAATCCTGAGCCTCCCCGCCGTGGTGGTTGTCATGGCGGGCTGCGCGCTGACGGCGGATAATCCGGAGGCGGCTCCCGTGGTGACGCCGCCCACCTCGTTGGGCGACAACTGGTGGGAGAAAAACAAGCACCGTCGAGAGTTTGTGCCGGGGCGAGGCTATGTCGTGGCCGGCGTGCCGGGCTATTTCGACGAGAACGGCCTGCCCGTAACGTCCGGAGTTCGCGCGGCGTCGTTTGACGAATCGGTTGAAGTGCCCACGGAGTCGAACGCGGCCCCCGCCGCGGTCGCTGCCGCGCGGTCCCAAAAGAAGGCGTCCTTCCTGGACCGTATGGCAGCGGCCGTCGGCCGCGGTCCCGATGAGGCCGAGGCGCGCGAGCTGTATACGGAAGGCGACGCGTATTTTCGCCAGCAGAAGTACGCCGACGCCGCCCGTCGGTTCGCCAAATCAGCCAAGCGGCTGCCCGATTCTCCGCTGGAAGAAGATGCCATGTTTATGCGGGCCGAGAGCTACTTCTTCTCGGACAACTATCCCAAGGCCAACGACGCCTACGAGGCGCTGTTGAAGAAATATCCCAATACGCGGCGTCTGGATGACGTTGTCAAACGACAGTTCGCCATCGCGCACTACTGGGACCAATATCACCAGAACGACCCGCAGTGGCCGGTGACTCCCAACCTGTTGGACAAGACGCGGCACCGCTTCGATACCGTCGGTCACGCGCTGCGGGTGTACGAAAGCATCCGTCTGAACGATCCCACCGGACCGCTGGCCGACGACGCCCTGATGGCCACGGCCGGCGCGTATTTCACGCAGGGCCGGTATGCGGACGCGGATTACCATTATGGATTGCTGCGCCGCGAGTATCCCAAGAGCGAACATCAATTCAACGCCCATCTGCTGGGGCTGCAGAGCAAACTGAGGATGTACCAGGGCCCGGCCTACGACGGGACCGTGCTGGAAGAAGCAGAAAAACTGGTCTCGCAGCTGCTCACCCAGTTTCCCGACCAGGTCCACAGGGAGCGGGAGCGGATTGTGAAGATGCGGGCGGAGATCGCCGCGCAGCAGGCGTTGCGGAGCTGGTCCCGGGCCGAATACTACGCACGCGGAAGACACTTCGGCGCGGCCCGGCACTACTACGAAAAGGTCGTGCGTGATTATCCCCAAACAAAACTCGCCCAGGAAGCCCGCACTCAGTTGGTCTCGCTCGAAGGCCGGCCGGATCAGCCGCCGCAGCGGCTGGCCTGGCTCGTCAACCTGTTTGAGGAACAGCGGCGTCCGCAGGCGAGCGACGCTCCCGAAACAGACGGCAGCACGATGCTCCGTTGAGCTGGTCACGGGCAACGGCCGTTGCCGGTCGCTTTGGCCAAAGGATTCGCATGAGCACTTTTGCCCACACTGCGGAAACAGTGCCGCCGGCGTCCGGGCTGCATCGCTTTGTTTGTTTTGTGGTTGTGTGCGCCACCGGCTGTGCCGCGTACCATATCGGCGCACCGACGCTGTATGACCAGTCTATTCGCACGGTGTACGTGCCCATGTTCGAATCGGACAGCCTGCGCCGCGGTCTGGCGGAATGGTTGACCGAAGCCGTGGTAAAAGAAATCGAATTAAAGACGACATTCAAAGTGGTGGGCGATCCCATGGCCGATAGTATCCTGACCGGGCGCATTATCTCCGAAACCAAGCGCATCCTGGTGGAATCCCCCACCGACCAGCCGCGCGAAGTCGAGACCCCATTTACGGTGCGCGTCCGGTGGGCCACACGCAGCGGTACGCCGCTGACGCCGCCGGCGACCTTTGCGTTGGATCCGTCGCTGATTCAATTCCAGCAGCGTGCCACACTCGTTTCGGAAGCAGGACAGTCGATCGCCACTGCCCACCAGATGACGATCGAGCGGCTGGCCGCACAGATCGTGGGCACGATGGAAGTACCGTGGTAGACTTCGCACGTCGGCTCGCCGCCGAGCGCTGGCCGATGATCGTCGGCCACCGGTCCCGCGGGAAATCGCCAGCATGAGCGCCCCTCACGCTTCGTCCGATGCGCGATGGCCGGACCGCGCGAAAAGTTGGCGGTTGCGGTCGCGGCAGTTGAATTTTACCCGGGTGCCGGCGCTGATGGGGATCGTCAATGTCACGCCCGACAGCTTTTCGGATGGCGGCCGGTTCGTGAAGACAGAATCGGCCGTCGCGCATGCGTTGAGCCTGGCAGCCGATGGAGCGGACGTGATTGATATCGGCGGCGAAAGCACGCGTCCGTTCAGCCAGCCGGTGGACCTGGACGAGGAACTGCGTCGCGTGATTCCGGTCGTCCGCTCCGTGTGCCGCCGCAGCGACGTGCCTGTGTCCATCGACACTTCCAAAGCGGACGTCGCCGCGGCGGCGATCGATGCCGGTGCCGAGATCATCAACGACGTTACCGGTTTGGAAGGCGACCGGCGGATGGTGCAGGTGGCTAGCGACTCGCAGGCAGCCGTGTGCGTCATGCACATGCGCGGCACGCCGCAAACCATGCAGATCGATCCCAGCTATACGGATGTGGTCGAAGAGATTTATGCCTATCTGACAACCCGCCGCGGCGTGTTGATCGCCGCGGGCATCGCTCCCGATCGCATTTGCCTCGACCCCGGAATCGGCTTCGGAAAAACAACGCAGCACAATCTGATCCTGCTCCGTCGGGCCGGGCGGTTTCACGCTGCCGGCTGCCCGATTCTCGTCGGGCATTCCCGCAAGGGATTTCTGAGCAACGTTGCGGCCGGAGTGTCGGCCCAGGACTCCGCGGCCACGGTCGGCGCAGCGCTGGCCGTCGCTCGGCAGGGAGTGCAGGTGCTGAGGGTCCACGACGTCGCGTCCATCCGCGAATCCCTCGCACTGTTCGCCGCCTGTGGCGGGCTGGATGATGGCGCGCCCGAGGGCCTTTCGTCCGGATGATTCATGAACCAGCCAGCATGCTTCAGAACGTGGGTCCCGTAAGGGAGCACCGTCTATCCTGCCCAAAACACCGCGCGGAATCGGCCGGAACGCGCGAGCGTCCGGTTTGGGCGACGCTTCGGGTAACCGTGGGCCAGCGCCCTTCGGCTGATGCATTCATTATCCGGGTTGGATAAATCGGCCGACACCCGAGGGCCGGGACGGACCATCCGTTGTCGCGGCCGCCGATCGCCGCCTCGCCGGCACCACGGTGGCAAGCGAAAAATGGGCCCAGCGACGAGTCGGCCGCGGGGTCCATCCAGCACGTTCCGCACGAATCGCACCGTTTCAGCGTCCGTTCAGACCCCGGCTCTGCCGGGGGATCGCCCCGCGGAGTTGCTTGATCCTTCATCCCCGGGCAACGCCCCGGGGCGAACCATCCGCCACGCCAACTTCGAGCACTTGCGCACTCGCCGCCGCGCCGAAACGGCGTTGACGCTCCCCTGCGATTCCTCGATACTTCAGTGCGGAATCCGGTCTCTCAATTCCGTCAATTGCTTGCGTGCTGGGGACTTACACCGCGCCGAGTCTGCCGAGGTTGTCGATGGCCGTTGCCGAGAAAACCGAGTTGCGTGCCTACTGTGTCCAAGTGGCACAGCGAGCGCGCCGGGCCGGCCAGCAGTTGGCTTGCCTGCGAGGCGAACAAAAGAACCGTTGGCTGCTGCGATCGGCCCAGTGCCTGAGACAGACGACGGATGCCTTGCTTGCCGAGAATCAAAAGGACATTGCCGCGGCCGATCAATATGGCCTCAGCGATGCGGCGGTGGACCGCCTGCGATTGACTCCCGACCGAATCGAACAATTGGCGATCGGTCTCGAAGAGATAGCAGCGCTCGAAGACCCGATTGGAAAAACAATCGATTCGACGGTCCGGCCGAACGGATTGCTCATTCAGAAAGTGCGCGTCCCGCTGGGCGTTGTTTTTTTCGTGTACGAGTCGCGACCGAATGTGACGGCCGACGCGGCCGCCATCTGTGTCAAGAGCGGCAACGCGGTGATCCTTCGAGGAGGAAAGGAAGCGCGGCATTCGAGCCGCGCGATCGTCGATGTGTTGGACGATGCCGCGCGCCAGTCCGGCGTGCCGCCGGACGCCGTGCAGCTTGTCAGCACCACGGACCGGGACGCCGTAGGGCACTTCTTGACGCTGGACGAGTTGATTGACGTTGCGATTCCGCGGGGCGGTGAGGGGCTGATCCGGAGAGTGGCCGCCGAAGCGCGGATGCCGGTCATCAAACACTTTACGGGCAACTGCCATGTGTATGTGGACCGCAGCGCCGACCTGGACATGGCGGAGCGTATCACGGTCAATTCCAAATGCCAGCGGATGGGAGTCTGCAACGCCGCGGAGTCTCTGGTGGTTCACGCCGACGCAGCTTCGGAATTTCTGCCGCGGATCGGCACGGCTCTGGCGAAGAAGGGTGTGGTGATCCGCGGCGACGTGCGGACGCGTGAACTGGTGCCCGGCGCGGAACAGGCCCGGGAAGAGGACTATGCCGCGGAATACCTGGGCCCGGTCATTTCCGTGCGGGTCGTCGGATCGATTGACGAGGCCATCGATCACATCAATCAGTATGGATCCGGCCACACGGATACGATCGTCACGCAAGACCTGAACGCGGCCCGTCGTTTCACGACGCGCATCGACAGCTCCGCCGTGATGGTCAACGCGAGCACGCGATTCAACGACGGCGGGCAATTCGGGCTGGGCGCGGAAATCGGCATCAGTACCGACAAATTCCACGCGCGGGGCCCTTGCGGGCTGGAAGAATTGACCAGCTACAAATATGTCGTCCAGGGTGATGGACAGACGCGAACGTAACCGGGCTCATCCCGGTACGCAGACGCGCGTTGATGGTGTTCCGTGGAAGTCGTGACAGCAAGGGAGTGCATGATGAGCGAGGAAATGCTCGATCCGACCGAAGTCGAGCACCTGCTCAGCGCCATGGAGGGCGGCGGGACGGCGTCCAGTCCCGCCGGCCATGACCCGGCCGGGCCCGCCGCGCGGGGGCATGTGAAGGTTGCCACTTACGACTTCAAGCGTCCCGAGCGTGTCGGCAAGGAACAGATGCGCGCGCTGCAGACGCTGCACGAAGGGTTCGCGCGCAACTTCGGCGCAGCGCTGTCCGGGCTGTTGCGCAGCATCGTGGATGTCAAGCTGACCAGCGTCGATCAGCTCACCTACAGCGAATTTGTATTCAGCCTGGAGAATCCCACCTGCTTCAATCTGGTCAAAGCCGAACCGCTCGAAGGCAGCCTGATTCTGGACATGAACCCCTCGGTCCTGTTCCCGATTATCGACCGCTTGCTGGGAGGCGGCCGCGAAGAAAGTCCGTCTTCACGCCGGCCGCTGACGGAAATCGAGATGCGGCTGGTCTCGCGAATCACCAACGTGTTCCTGGACGAATTGAAGCGCGCCTGGGAGAACGTGCTCGATTTGCAGTTAGAAGTCGTGCAGGTGGAGAGCAATCCTCAGCTCGTGCAGGTCGTTCCTCCCAACGAAGTGGTGGTACTCATCAGTTTCGAGCTCACGCTGGGCGATTCGCGCGGCATGCTCAACCTGTGCATTCCCTTCAATTCCATTGAACGAATCGGCCACAAACTGTCGGCTAACAGTTGGATCAGCTACGGGAAGAAAACGGCCACGCCCGCATCGGTGGAGAAGGTGACGCGGCGGCTATCGGGATCCCTGGTGCAACTCGTGGTCCACCTGGCCGATACCACGATCACTGCGGGAGATCTCATATCGCTTCGGGTCGGCGATATCATCACCACGGAACAGGACGTCCACGCTCCGCTTTCGGTATGGGTCGAGGGCAAGGAGAAATTCCGGGCCTATCCCGGCGCGTTCAAGGGCCGCAAGGCCATTCAGATGGAGGGACCGACGTCTCCGGGGCCGTCGGACGGCTGAGCAGCGATTCGTAGACCGCGCGCACTCCCGCGACGTACTGCTCCATCGAAAACGCATCGGCGGATTTCTGACGAGCCCGCGCTCCCAGTTCGTTTCGCAGCGCTTCATCGGCCAATAATCGCTCCATCGCGTCAGCCAGCGCCGCAGGTGCGGACGGTGGGACGATCAACCCGTCTTGGCCGTCGGTTACGATTTCCGGCACGCCTGCAATGCCGGTGCCCACCACGGGCAGGCCAAAGCACATCGCCTCCAGATGCGTCCGCGGCAACCCCTCTCCGCCTCGAACTTCGAGCGCCGTCGTGCCGCAATCGAGTCGCTCATAGCTGACCGACGGCAGGACCGTGAAATCGGCCGCCTGGTAGTACGGAAACGGATTGGCCTGCCAGCCCGCGAAGTACATGTTGTGCACGGCCAGCTCGCGCTGGAGATTCCGGAGCCACGTTTGATAGTCGGCGTACTCAGGCACCAGATCGCCGACCACGACCACGCTCAACCGATGGCCCCATCCGCGCGCGTTGAGCCGTGCCGTCGCCTCCACCAGGTGATGAATTCCTTTAAAGGGTACGACCGATGCGAAACAACAAACGATGACTTTCCCCTGATCCCGGAGTGCCTGCAGGATCGGATCGGGCGGTGCCTGTTCGGCCAGCGATACGATCTCGTCACGATCAATTCCGTTATAGACGGTGCGGCATTTCCGGCGGGCTTTCTGGCTGACCGACGACTGCACGGAGTTCGACACGGTGATGATACGGTCGCACGCCCGCTCAAAGATCCGCCGCGGCAGGGCTGGGAGTGGCATCTCCCCGCGCACGTGGCCCACGATCGGACAACCGGTCAGACGAGCGGCGCCGGCGGTGAGCAGAGCACCGCGCACGTCGTTCACGTGAACCAGGTCCACCGAGCATTTTTTCAGCAACTTGCGGATGGCCAGCGTGTATGGGAGGAGACTGCGTGCGCCTTCCCAGGCCCGACGTGCCGAGGACCACCTCAACATGGCCTGGCCGTACTGCCGGAGGGCCTTTGGGGGCGGCACGATCCGGGTATCGATTCCGGCCCGTCGATACCGGTCGGCGACTTCGCCGTCTTTGATCAGCGCGACAACCGGAGAAACGTCGCGGGGCAGATGGGAGATCAGCGCGAACAGGCTGCGGTTGGCGCCCGCCATGCGATGGGGATACGCGATGTAATACAACGTCCGCACTCTGGAAACTCCACGCCAGCAGCCGCGCCGGAAAGAAAGAGCACCGAACGGCATTACCTGGTGCGTTGTTGTTCCGCGAAGCCGTGATAGGAACGAACGAACAGGAAAAGGCCTTCTTGTTGCGATGGACAGCGCCAGGCGACTCCTGCTGCCCGCAAAGGGCCGGGCCATCTACGCAATCCGCAGGGAGTGGGGGCTTTTACCGGAGAACGCGGCCGGCTGTCAATGCGGTCTGTCGTGACCCGCGGGCACGAAACGCACCGCATCCCGGAGGTCGTTCACGCGCTTGCGTGCCCCATAGTGATAGTGTTTCGCCAGTTCAGCCCCCGGCTCTGCCGGGGGATCGCGCAACCAACCGGGATCATTCGCAGGGACGACGTCGCTTCCTCCGCATCCCCGGGGATCGGAAACCTTCCATCCTTGCGAAGTGCCCCGTGCCGTACAGAGCGCCCATGGTCGACGGTGTCCGCGCCTCAGCACAACCGGCGGCAAACCTCTCACCACGGATCCATGGCCGTGCCGATTTGTTGGGACGCAAAACACTTTGGTCGAATAGACGCCGCCCTATCGAGAGCGGCGCTGGTTTGCATGCGCGTGTTTATCTGTCCTTCCTGCGACGGACGTTGGTGCAAGAGGATGTGGACTGTGCGGCATAACGACGGTCCATCCGTGGCGTTCGCTGGCAGTTG
>CAZNKT010000032.1:0-53835 GCA_964573605.1 uncultured Pirellulales bacterium | reverse complement strand
AATAACGGCTTGCTAAACCCCAATACCCCCCACCTCGACTACCTCTTTGATACACAGGTGGGCGATATGCTCACGTTCTTCGTACGGATTGATTCGGACGTTATCGGAAATCTGGCGCCGATCACCGTCAGTACGAACCCGATTATGTTGGACAACACCGCCGGTCAGGCGCTTGGCTCCATCGGCGTGGCTTTTGGAGCTACGCCCATTAACCCCGACATGAGCCCAAACACGGACGTCGTCTTGCTGTCTCAGCAGCTTGGCGGTCAGTTTTCATCATCGAGTTTTGCCAACGCTGTCAACGCCGCGCTGGGCATGCCGGCTAACCCGATACCGGAGCCAGGCACCATCTCGATGGCCGCAATGGCCGTCCTCTTTATCATTTCTCGCCGTCGTGAATTTTCGGTTCGATAGGTCCGAGGAAACCACGCCCCAACGGGGCACATTGACCGGCACGCCAGCAATGCCAGCTGTGCAAGGATCAAGGCGCCTGCGCCGTTTGTCATCGCCGAGCATCAGTCACGAAGGATGCGCTGTCACTTTGAGCTCGCTCCAGTGGACGCTTGCCGTGCCGCTTGCCGTGCGAGAGTGTAACGCCTTTGTGCAACCCGTTGCGGAGTGCCTGAGGCGGCCATCTGCCAGTTTTCACGCCGCGGATTTCCGAAAACTTCTACCGGTGGTATATCTCTGCACCGGGCCACCCTGCGCTGGCGCCCATCGTCGAATGCTTGCCGGAGAACCTTTGGCTGGGGAAGACTTGGGGATCCGCCATTTGGAAATCCACGTCGGCTGGCCTGAATTCCAAGCCGCCAACTAGGCTCACCAACGGTCCGTGCGAAACGAACTGGCAGGTAACCCCTCTTGGTTTATCAAAGTTGGCGTGGCATCACTCGTGAACGCGTAGCGCACGGCTTTAGGCTCGGCAACCCTACTGGATGACACGAGTAGCTCATCGCCGTCAATTGTCGCCGTCGCTGGATGAAAGACCTTGTCAGGGCCGGCAATCTCGAAGTGGCTTGGCGTGTTTCCTTCGAGCGTTGCAAGCCCGCTGCCTGTATGATCGAACTTCAGACGAGCTCCATTTTTGCTGAATACGGCTGCTTTATAGAGCGGCCCGGAGAAAACGACGTCGCGGCCATAATTGTTTGCCAGAGCCCACAGCGCGAGGCGGCGTCCCACCTCTTGTTTGTTCTTGGGGTGAATATCCTCGAGGTTTCCAATGTCCATCGTAATTGCCATGCCTGTCATGGGTACGGACATTGTCTCTACTTGGGCTTCACGGAGGTACGCGGCATTAAGCCCTTGGTATTGGAAAGGCGCAATCTGAACAAAATAGAACGGGAACTCGTAGCCAAACACGTCGCGCCATTCGCCGATCATCGTTGAGAATAGCTGGCGATACTTGTCCGCCCGTCCCGCATTACCCTCGCCTTGATACCAGACGACTCCCTTGATCTTTAAGTTGCACAACGGGTGGATCATCCCATTGTACAGCCGCGTGGGGATCTTCTGATCCGCCTTCTGCGGGAGCTTGGCCGCCTGGGCCAATTCAGCCCGGTAGCCCAACGCTTCCAATCCTGACGCCGGTGTCCAGGCCTCTGCTGACGTTCCGCCCCACGACGAATCAATGATCCCAACAGGGACCTTCAGTTCCGTGTGCAATTGGCGCGCAAAGAAATAGGCAGTTGCTGCGAACGTCGGAATCGTCTCTGGAACGCAAGCCCGCCATTCGCAGGCAGCGGGCGGAATTCCATACATGCTGATGCCAGATTCCACGTCATCGAGCGGCTCCTTGCTACTGAAGTTGCCGACTTGGAAAAGTCGTATCTCTGGGAACCTGGACTTTTCGACTTCCTTTGCTGCATCCTTGATGCCAGTATAGGCATTGGATACCTTCACCAGCGGCATCTCCATATTCGACTGTCCCGACGCGATCCATACCTCGCCGAGCAGGATCTGCTCAAGTTCGATGGTGTTCTTGCCAGCAATGGTCATCGAGTGCGGTCCGCCGGCTTCAATGGTCTTAAGGGTGACCTGCCAATTCCCATCCGAGTCAGCCTTGACACGAGTTGCACCGTCCAGCCAATCACACGTGACGCGAACTTCCTCACCTCCATCAGCCCAGCCCCAGATAGCGATTTCACTATCTCGCTGTAGCACCATATTCGAGCCGAGTATTTTTGGCAGGCGTACATCTGCCAGACAGGGTGCAGCAAAGGACACCAGCGCGGTCACAAGGTACTTTGTCATCGGATTGTCTCTGGGAATGAGAGGATGATTCGCTCCAATATCCACGGTCGATCCGTAGAAGGCAATCCTCCGAGGCTCCGCTGGCGAGCACGTACATCCAGGACTCCGGTTCCTGGCCCCAGCCAAGAAACACCGAATCGAGGTTGTCGGGACGGTGACAACGATTCGCATCTCAGCTCTTTGAAACCTTGGTTTTGTGACGGGAGACGTGGCCGAAGGTCGGCCGAGATCAACGTCGGATCGGGCTAGCGCCGCCGATTCGGCCCGCTCATTCGCTGCTTCTTTCCGCACGACGTGGACGTTCGTCGCGGTCAGCCACTGGACGCAGTCAACCTCGGCTTGCTTCAGGATGTTGCGAAACGCCTAGTTGAACTTCGAGTCCCGATCCGTGATCAGGTACCGCTTTCCCAGAAGGAACCCGTCTTCAATATCCGATAGGTTCCCGGCAATCTGTTTCATCCACACATCATCTGGGTTGGGAGTACAACCGGCGAAGTGCCCCCGGCGCCTCGCTAACTCCATGACAAAGAGCAGGTAGTAGGTGACCAAACCGCCCTTGGTCCAGACTTCGATCGTCGTGAAGTCGATCGACACCAGCACGTCCCAGTGAGCCTTGAGGAACGTCTTCCAAGTCGTCTGGCGGTTCCGCTGGGGCGCTGGTTCCATGCCTTGTTCTCGCAGGATATTGCCCACAGAGGTGTCGGATATGTCGTGGTCACGATTGACCAACTCGCCCTGGATTCGATCGTAGCCCCAACTTGGATTTTCCCTCGCAAAACACAAAACAAGCTCCTGGACTTCCTTGGACACCGGCGGCCGTCCTGGTTTCCTCTTCCACCGCTCGCTGTAATCCCATTTCTTAGCCATCGGCATGCGATGCCAGCGCAAGATCGTATCGGGCGTGAACAAGGTGCCAACCTCTTGGAGTCTGCTGCGGCCAAGGATCTTGCCTTTGACCGCCAATCGACGCCGCTGGTCGTCGGAAAGGAGAATTCGCTTCTTCCCCAGCTTTTCTTCGAGCACGTGATTCTCCGTCCGCAGATATTCGATCACTGCCTGCTGCTAGCGGTTCACCCACCCAGCCAAGATGACGAAAAACGGTTGCCACCGTGGAAGGACAAAGCTTCTGATGCCTCGAGTGCTGCTGCGGGAAAACCAGCAGCAGGAAGCGCCCACGATCGCCTGTCAACCGGCCGAAGTGGGTGCTGCCCGGACGTTCGTAAGTTCCCGTGACTTGCGAAGGTGCGGACCGGCACAATTCTTTTGCCATACGCGCTCTATCCGGAAGGCCGTCGTTGCTCGGCTCCGACCACGAAGCGAGTCATCGATCTGTTCGAACCCGTTCAACGTCACGAACTAAAACAAAATGCCAGCCGCCAAGTGTTTGTCACGAAGCTGTCGTCGGTCCATCGATCCGTGCTCAAGTTACTCGGACACGGTTCGCGACACTATGGCACGTAACGCCCTCGCTGAATGCCCTCTCAGCTCAGCCGAATTACTGTGCCTAAAACAATGTTATGAACCTCCAACTCAACCGTCGAGACCTGACTGACGCGTCCGCGTCAGTCGGCACCCGCATCGATGTCCGACACGTCACGCGAGAATCGCATGCCGACAATGGTTGACGCCCGCGAACAAATTCCGCGATATTGCTTTTCGGAACTGCGGAAAGTGAGATACAAATTCCGAAACAACCAAAAAAGTGCCTGCGACTCCTATTCAAAAGCTGATTTGCGTCGTTTGGCTCACGGAGGTAGAGGTTGGTCGCTGTGCGCAGGCGATCATTATCATTCCGATGTTTCGCCGATCATCTGCGGACCGATCGCTTGGAAAAGGTCTACCCAAGAAAGCCAGATCGCGTTTTGGATTGTGGCCTTACCGGCCTTCTTCAATTCGGCTAGTTCCGCAGGAGATTCATCCGGCCAGTGTCCGATCCAGCCGTGTGCGAACTCGCGGCTCTGGAGAAGGAAATCTCGCTCGTCGTCTGCGCCGCAGCTCAAGGGAAAGGTTTCGCCAATGACGATCGGCTTACCCCAGTCGAACTTTTGAAGGAGCTCGATCTCGTCATCAACCTTGCCCGACTTGGGATACAGATGCGGCGAGACAAAATCGAGCTGTTCGGCAGCGGCCGTATATGCGCTAGGGAACGGGAGCATTCCCATGGTGACCAAGCGCGTTGGGTCATGCTTGCGGATGGAGGCGACCATGCGCTTTGTCCACTCGCGGAAGACATCGTCACCCGTGCGATTGCCCGGATCTAAGCTGAGCCGCTGGCAGAATTCGACATCGCCCATCCTGCCCATATACCGCCCATCGGCATGCTTGCCGACTGCAGCGGGTTCGTTGATCAGGTCATAGGCGAAAACGGCTGGGCTCTCGGCACAAGTTTGGGCAATAGTTTCCCAGAAAAAGGCCTGCGTCTTCCAGCGATCCTGCTCATCCATCGAATCATACCAAGCCAGACGTTTCTCAATCTTGTAACAGGCCAGGCCTGTGATCTTGAGATGGATCCCCGTGTTCTCGGCGATCTTGAGGAGCTTTCTGAGTTGGTCGAGTGCCTGTGGATTGGCCTTGTCCGGAGCGGCCAGGATGTGTGGCATCTCGGGGTGAATCCGAGCAACGGTAGTGCCGACGGCCTTCATTTCGGTGAAGTCCCGCGCGACACGGGCAGGGTCGTTGGCCAGACGTTCCAGGATGTCGACCGAGGCGTAGTTGTGGCCCCAGGGCACGTAGCGGTCACCAGACGGAAAAAGGATGAATCCCTTCTTGTTGGGGGCGATTTTCACTGTCTCCATGTCTGCCGCCCAAGCTTCGCCCGCGAGGAACAGTAGGACAAACAGTGGTGACGAATAGATCAAAAGTTGAGTTGTTCGAAGAATCATTGCCGAACCCTTGCCGAGTTATTCACCGAATGTAGGTCGCGATTGTTATTTGTGAACGACGTTGGACAACCCGCCCTAGCGTAGCTGATTTGCGCCCGAGCATCGATGTCGACACCTCTGCAGATTCGGCAGCTTGCCGCACACTTCCCCCAAAACAGTCCGAAATAATGGGAAGAGTGCAGCGAAGGAAACCAGCCAACTCGCGCTGGACGATGCAACTGCTGCGAGTTTGTCTCGCTACCAACTGCATTCGGTGGAAGCAAGCGACGCACGTAATTCAAGGACGATTCTTGTCTGGCAGGCGCTGTGCGGCCTCAGTACCAGTCGACAGCCATTAACAAATGACACGCCTGAATGTGCAGAATGACAGTTAGTCGAGATCCTCGGGCGCCTCAAGTAAGCTTGGATCAAACACGATCCGGATGTCGTCCGCGTCCGTTTTGGGGCTTGCATGACTTGGGTACAGTATCCGCCCGAGGACTATAAAAGGGGACATTCTGGCTCTGTAGAAAACCTGAACAATCACAAGAATCATGATGTTGTGGGTCAGTGCCATCAATCGTAGATCTCGGCACTGACTCCAGTATTTGTGTCCTCGGGCATGGGAGCCTTGCCGCCGCTTGATCATTGACATCACCGTTTCAACCTGCACTCGATTGGAGTATTTCTCGTGGTCGAAACGCGTTTGCATCAGCCGTCGGTAGCGGTCCGTGGCCGGTTTGTCGGCAGGGCGACCGTGCTTGGGAGGAATGAGCGTGCGGATGCGGCAATCATCGCGGGCTGAAAGTGTTGGGGCCCACCTTTGGACGCCGTACCACCTTTCGCCATGAATTTCGGATTTTGTATGCGGAAGTGACACTCCACCAACACTCCACACCGGGGCTACTTGAGGCTATAATGGAACTGGCAAAGATGCCGTAATTGTCGAAGAACTGTAGCCACGTGTACCCTGGCGTAGCCTGATGCCTGGACTTGAAATCCTCCGGGCGGTAACGCCCGTGCGGGTTCGAGTCCCACCTCGGCGATAAACTTTTGCCCATCGCAGCCTACCGCGGCAATCTGAAGACCGCCATACGATGGCCATTTCGACGCGTTCTCAAGGGGACCACCTCCACCCCCTCGTGCTCCAAGCGCCACGACCATTCTCCGACAATAGGCCAAACAGCAACCAACAGCGAGAATATTAACCGTCGATGGCTCCGGCACCGAGTGCAATCCGCCCCGCAGGATGTCGATGAAACCGGGATCAACGTCGTCGAAGTCCAGGTCGCCGTCCCCGTCGATGTCGCCCTTTAGCTCGGGAGGAACACCGTAGGTACTTTCATACTCGTCCGGCCGCCGCAAGGCCAGAACCATCGCGTCGATATCGTCAAAGTCGACGTCGCCATCGCAGTCCATGTCGCCCAGCACCTGAGCGGCCTGAGGCGCGACGACTTCCAATGTGTACGAAAAGAAATCGACATCCACCGAACCAAATAGGCTCGAAGATGACATACCCATGAACAGCCATGCGTCGTCCAGTAATTCGGCGTTTCCGTCGTTGGAAGCCGTGACGTGGAACGTGGTCGGCGTTTCTTCGCCATCGAGGTAGACGTTTACTTCGTGAGTTCCGGGGCCGTTTTCACCCTCAATGGTAATCCAGAATTCACGCCAATCGTCGAGGCCTTCATCGTCGATTTCGAGCAGGTTTAGCGTGCCTTCATCGAAGGTGTCGATGTCTGCTGTCGGCGTACTCCCCACGCGATTGTTCATGATCAGACCGCCTCGCTGCTCCGGCGACGCGCAAAGGCTGCTGTTTGCTCCGAACGCGCATACTTCCGCCACGTCGTCACTGGTCATCAGGGAGAAAGCGACGGCGCTGTCCTGATCAAATCCGAACACGCCCGCGTCGTTCTGGACGACCCCGAACTGCCCGCGGCCTTCGTCGTGGATAGGATATCCGCGGCCCACCGTATCCTCGGGGCCATCGAACCACGGGAGCACGGTCGGCACGCCCTGATCGTCGGTGGTATAAATCTCGTCCAACGGCCCACTGTTGGGAACCCGCGCGCGGAAGGAAATCGTGATGCCTGCGTCCAATACCAATTCGTTTCCGCCCGGAAGGCTGCCGTCGCTCTTGAGCAGATGGCCGAAGAACACCCGGCGGTTCGAATTGACCGGGTCGTCCGGGCCCTGGATCCAGCCGTGCAGTTCGGGATTGCCCGCGTCCTGGATGCGGAGGTAGTTCGTGTTGCCTTCTACAAGCGCTTCGGCACCGCCTGGCGCATCACCGTCCGGTATCGGGCCAATTTCGCGCGGGCCGGAATCCGTTATACCGATCCGCGTGGCGGGTGGGACTACCAGTACGACGCGGATCCCGGTGAGGACGCCTTCGGCGCCGGCGGCAACGCATTCGACGCGTTGGACGGAACATGGACGCACAGTCAGGCGGACAAGTGGGACGGCACGGCGCCGGGTGATGCCGTCTCGGATCCCACAGTCGATCCCGCTGGCTCGTCGCCGGGCGGGGTTGGCATCTTCGGAGACGGCACGTCCTACCTGCGAATCCAGGATACCGGAGATCCTACGAGTCACTTTTGGCGAGACCCGAGCAACCGCAGAATCTACTTCGCGCACGATATCGTCGGCGATCCGAATAACGACGACGCCGGCGCCGTCATGGATGACGGAATTACGCTTACGGCTCGGCTGCGGATTGCGACTCCCGCCCATCCGCCACTGGACGACGCGTTCCCCGAATCCCCCAATCCGCAGCAGCCGTGGCCGACGGGCGGCAAGGGATACCAGGTCAGCGCGGATGCCCGCGGAATGTTCGGTCTGGAGCAGAAGATCGGTTTTCTGACGCAGTCGACCGGATTTTCACTCGCCACGGAGGCGGACACGCCGGACGGTGTCGGCAGCGGGCTGATCATGAACAACACGATCCGCAATAACGTCGATACGACCGTGGCCACGCCGGAAACGGCCAACCTGGTGGCAATCAGCGACCAAAGCCTGGCCGACTGGCACGAATTCTGGATCACGATCCAGAGCGACGACGACAACCATTGGCGAGTGATGGTGTACCGTGACGGCGCGCTGACGGCCGAAGCGTTCTCGGTTGGGAAGCGCGATACGTCCGAGTACCTCCGCGCGGGAATCGGCGCGGCCAACCTGGTCATGGGACTCTCCTCGGGCAGCAATCTGGGGGCCGTGGACGTCGATTTTCTGGCGTACAAACTCGGCGTGCACGCGCCCGTTCCGGAACCATCGGCACTCGCGCTGATCGCGTGCCTTGCGGTATGCGGAATGGCGACGATGCGAAATGCAAGGCGCGTCCGGTTGTTTGAAGTATGTTGAAGTGTATCGAATGCTGCGTTCGATGTTTTCCAAGCACGGCGCGGGGCCGCTCACGCCACGCGCGTGTTGGCGAATTCCAGCACAACGCCGCATGCGTGTTCCGGCGCAATGCGCAACTTGCCGCTCGGACTCTGCGAGAACGGAACCTTGTTCTTCGAGAACCATTCCGCGGTGGTGGCTACGTCCCGAACCTCGAGCGTGACTGCGGCCAGGCAGGGCGGTGCGGCGGCGGACGAAAGCGGGTAGCCGCGGTACAGCGAATCGTACCGTTCGGGCGTCATCAATACGATCCTTTGCGCGCGGCTCGCCTGGATGCGCACCGTTTCCTGATGGCAATCGACGGCCTGGTTGCCGAACAGGTTTTTATGGGCCGCTTCCGCCGCTTCCAGATCGGGGATGACACCCGTCAGAGAAGTCACGGCTCGGGCGCCGTTGTCGTGTCGAAGCCATTCAGGCCGGCGCAGCAATGCGGGAGTGAGATGCTGACACAGCACGATGGATTCAAGTCCGGGCGTTTCGGATGCAGGAAGAAAGCTAAGAGCAAATTGCGGCTGGACCGGGCCCTCGGGCAACTCGAAATTACGGGTCAGACGGCGAACCGGTGAGGGATGCAGCCCGGACGCGACCAACTGCCGGTGAGCGTTTTCGGCGTCGTCCGTTCCGAACGCCACCCCCATCAGCCCCTGGCGTTTTCGGAGAAACCGATCGAGATGACGGGTATCCCTCGACGCATCGATGATGCCACGCAGCTCCAGGTAATCGTTGGCGAACATAATACACCAGTTGCCCGTGCCCCATTCCTGATGGCTGCCGCGAGGCGGAACGACGAACCCCAGGCCTTCGTATTGCTCGCGCGCTGACGCCATGTCACGCACGGCGACGACCGGATGGTCGATACCGGTGATCCCGTGTTTCATTGTGCTACTCTGCGGCGGACTGCTGAAGGCGGACTTCAACGTGCGCCCGCTCTTCCTGTAAGGTCAAGAAGACGGCATTGTCCTGCGGGCCCCAGCCTCGCCGGATCGCTTCGTCCATGTCCTTTTCACATTGCTCGGCCATGCGCATTGGCACGTGGCACGCACGGCCAAGTTCGGTGGCCAACTTCATATCCTTGTGCGCCATCCGCATGGCAAAGCGCGGCTGAAATTCTCCGCGGAACAGAGTCGCCGGAAGAGCGACCTGCAGGTCGAAATTTCGGCCCAGCCCCGACTGCTGAAAGACTTCGATCAGACGGTCCGCATCGACGCCTGCTTTGACTCCCGCGGTCAGGCATTCCACCATCGCCAGATTCGTGCAAAAGACCGCGCAATTGTGCAGCACCTTGGCCACGCTGCCGGCACCGATTTCGCCGACATGCAGCACTTTGGAAGCCACGGCATCCAGCACGCTGCGGGCACGCCGGACGTCGTCATGATCGCCGCCGACCAGCGCGGTTAGCCTGCCGGCCCGGGCCCCTTCAACGCCGCCGCTGACGGGAGCGTCTATCAGAGCGGCACCGTGCCGTCGAAGCGCGGCGTGCATGTCGCGGACCAGCTGTGGTGCATTGGTGGTAAAGTCGATCAGCAGCAGTCTTGGTCTGGCTGCCGAGAGCACGCCGCGTTCACCCGCAAGAACTGTTTTGAACTCACCCGGTCCGGAGAGGCTCATGCATACGACGTCGCAGTACTCAGCAACGTCAGCCGGCCTTTCTGCCCATCGCGCACCCTGCGATATCAGCTCGGCCGAAGCGCAGCGTTCAAGATCATGCACGACCAACGGGAAGCCCGCCGCCGCGATGTGGCGGGCCATGGGCTGCCCCATGTTTCCCGTGCCAATAAAACCGACCGAACCAGGCGGTTTGTTCGACGTAGCGTCCACCGGGGTGTCCTCAAGGAAAAAAGGGAAGCCACGAACAACGCCGCGCCGGTGCGTTGGCCGATACCGCTGCCGGCAAAACAGACGCGCGCCACGTCAGCACCGGTTGTCTCGTCAGCGTACGACGACGAAGCGCGTATCAGCGTTCCTTGCTTTCATGCGCATAGAATAGGCGATGCTTGAAGGAGGAGAAACCCCCGGCGGAGCGGCCGGGAGGCGCGTTCCACGAGTGACCACCGCGAGACGCGGTGCAAGATTTCCGTGTGGATACCTTCTGACTAGGCGCGGTCAGCGTGTTGCTTGAGGAAGTTGGCCAGCCGATCGATCAATTCGACAACGCTCAACTTTCCCGACACCACCAGTTGCTCGGCGAGCGAAAGCCTGTCGTGGAGATCCTGCAGTTCCAGCAGCCGCGACACCTGTTCGCCTGTGAGATACTGCTTGCGGATGGCGGTTTCCCCAAAAAAGCCACCTTCTGTCTCCTGGGTTTCCAGCACGTCGTCCACTTGGCGGTGGGACATCAGTTTGAGCCGCAGCGCGAGCGCGCCAATCGTGTTGCCGAAGCGCGCCCACGGCGTCGACCCCGGCCGGTCGGCATCCGACAGATTCAAGGCGTGTGCCAGTTCTTCGATGAATTCGCATTCCACCAGTCCGTCAACGAATGTCATGGCACTCTCCTGGGGTCCCGGAAACTTCCGGTGTTGGCTTGCAGAGCACTCTCAAAACTCGCGATGCGTCTGGTTGGCCCCGGGTTCTGGCCGGGGATGCATCACCTGCCAACTGGGCGGGGCAATCCGCCGGCAGAGCCGGGGACAAAAAAATGTACGTCAGCGAATGCCTTCGCGCCGTAACGCGGTGCCGACCGGCACGGACGTTTGGCGCCGCGACACGGATGCGGTACCTCTAACCCGTGCAGCCCGCACAACGCCCAGATAAGCTGTATTTGCCACAAACTGTTTTGGGATAAAGCGGACCCGGACCTAGTGCCCGACGACCAGGAGCAGATCGAGCATCGTATACTTGTTTGAGCAAGCGGCATGCCCGCCGGTTGGCACGCTGCGTTCGGACATTGAAAAATGCCATGCCAGATCCTGTTCTTCAAGACCGCGTCGCACGCAAACTCGAGCGCGTAATGGCCCAGCCGGTGAGTGGCCTGGGCGCGCGGTTGCGCGCGGCGTTGGGAATCGACGGATTGGAAAAGGCGCTGTCGACCGACCGCGAGGACGAGCAACGTCGTGAGTCGGCACGCGCGTGTTTGCGTCCCGGCCAATTGCCCGCGCCTCCGCCGCCTGTGTCGCGGGACTTGGGTATCGACTGACGCGCTTCGCGCGCCGCGAACGCTACTGGCTGAGTCGCATTTGCGAGATTCGGGGGGCATTCGGTTCCGCCAACGGATGAAAAACCACGCATCTCGGCAGGGCGAGCCCCCGGCGGAACCGGGGGCTGAATGCTGTTGAAAGGGATCCCCCGGCGGCGCCGGGGCTGATTGCCGCTGAAAATGGGCTAATCGACGGCGGCCAGTGGAGTGCCGGTCTCCGGCGGGCCCTTCATGAGCGGTACGGACCGACACCCGGACGCCTGTCCCAGGTGTGCTGCCTGGGCTGCCCGGCAGAGATCCAGCAATTCGCCGACGATCGGAACCAGCTCCGCCTTTTCGGACTTTGTTTGTGCCGACTGCTCCAATCGCCGCGCGGCATCGGCGATGCGGGGAATCCCGTACTTGGCGGCCATTTGTCCGAGATGTTCCGCCTGAGCCAGCAGCGCGTCGGGCTGTTCACTGTCGATGGCGGCCGCCAGCGCCTCCATCTGCAAGCCGATTCGCAACGCCGTTTCTTTGGTCAACTGCGGTGTCTCTCGGCGGTTTTCATCACGTGCCGGAATGCGTGCAATGAACGTTTCCACCAGTTCCGGGTCGAATTGCGTGCCGGCGCAGCGCCGCAATTCGGCAAATGCCTCTTCCTGGCCACGCGCGGGCCGATAGCTCTGTCTGGTGACCATGGCGTCGTACGCGTCCGCGATGGCCAGAATTCGAGCGCCGATGGGAATATCGCTCCCGCACGGCAGGGAGACGTCGCCGGCGTAGCCTCCGAACCACGCATGTCGCGTTCGGATAATCTCCGTGAGCGCTTCACACGAAAACGCCGACCCGACGATTTCCACACCCAAGCGAATGTGGGTCTCCATCATGTTCCATTCCTTGTGGGTCAGCGGCCCCGGCTTCAGCAGGATCGAATCTGGCACGCCAATTTTTCCAATGTCGTGAAGAAGCGCCGCGGTCTCGAGCACGAAGCTGTCCAAAGCGGACATCCGCGTATTGGAAATCGCGACACACAAGTCGGCGACGCGGCGACTGTGTTCGGCGGTGGCCGTATCCCGATAGGTCAACGCGGAGAACAAGGCCGTCACTGCCTGGAACGGGATGGCTGAATCCAGCACCTTTGCCGCATCGGGTTGACCGACCACCGGCGTCCACATCACGGCCGTCACCGCGGCCTCATCCCAGCGGCACACACGATTTCGACCTCGACGCTTGGCCTCATACAGGCTCTTGTCCGCTTGGTCGATCAACTCCTGGCATCCCGTTGCTCCCAGTCCCGTGGCGGACACGCCCAAACTTGCCGTAATGAATACGTCGTCCATCGTCGCATCGGCAATAGCAGCGCACAATCGTTCGGCAGCCTGGCACGCGCCGCCGATATCCAGATAGGGAAGCAGGATACAGAATTCCTCGCCGCCGTACCGGCACACGATATCGCCCTGTCGAACGGTGGCGCGGAGCACGGCGGCGGCTTGCGCCAGCACCGAGTCGCCCGCCCGGTGACCATGCACGTCGTTTACGGATTTGAAATGGTCGATATCGACCATGACGCAAGAAATCGGAAATCCGTGACGGTTGGCATTGGTCCACTGGGCTTCGAACTGCTCGAAGAAGGATCGCCGATTCAAACAGCCTGTCAGCGGATCGTGGGCCGCAAGCCGCTGCAGCTCGACATTCTTTTTATGGATCTCGTCGCGAGAATGCCGGAGCATTTTGAGTGTCTCATGCAGTTCCGCTCGGTTGCGTTCCATCACAGTCACGTCATCGAAGCTGACCAGTGCGCCGCGCGAATCCCCTTCGTCTCCCAGAATGGGCGATGAATTCACCATAAAGGTTCGCGGTCGGTCGTTGCACCCGACCAACTTAAGCATGCTGCCGATCTGGGGGCTGCCGCGCTGCATGGCGAGCTGCCACGGAAAACGCTTTTCGGCATCGACCTCTGGATCGAGCGACCACGGCAGTTCGGTGACCAATCGGCCCTGCAGGTCGGCCGGCGGCTGACCCAGCGTCATGGCAAACGATTGGTTCGCCAGCACGATCCGCTCCTGATGGTCCAGCACCAGTAATCCTTCGGCGAACGTATCCAGGGTCGAACGGATGCGTTCGGGAATAACCCGGGATGGATCGAGTTCCTGCAACATGCGGCGCAGATAGAAGAAATACACGACCAAGCCGGCAGCACCCATGAACACCGAAGTCACGACGATGTCGCGGTGGAAGAATCCCGTAATCCCTTGCACATCGAGTGGACGAAAGCTCACATCGATCTGTCCCCAACGCCGGTCCCGGGCCATGATGGGAACGGTCATCAATGTATCCGAGGCGGCAGAAGGATCGTGCGCGACAGGAAGCGGCGCCAGTCCGCCGATTTCCACGACGACAGGTCCTTCCCGCTTGCTAACGCGGACTGCTTGCAGCGAAGGGTCGCGCTGGACGACCGCTTCCAGACTGCTCTGCATCGAGCGAACGTCATTGCGGCTGGCGAACATTGAACAGTGGATTGCCAGGGTCTCGCACAGCCGGGCGCGGGCCTCCATCATCTCGGCGTTCCGGTCTGGAAGCAGACCGATTGTGTAACCGCCGAGCAGAATCGTCAGCGACAGGCACGTCAAGCCAACCGTGATGCGAAGTGTGGAGTTAATGCGGTTCATGCGAACGGGTCGATTTTCGGGCGAGCCGTGCCGTCGAGGCCTCGTGCTGTTGCCAAATGTTGTAATGGGTCGCGACAAATAGGGAGCGGATCAACATGCCGTCATGTCTGAAGCGGACGCCAAGGGTTGTCCGGACGTTAAGCTCTGCAGTGTTTCGTCTGTCTCGCGCGATGTCTGAGGTTTGGCAGGGGCGACGCTGGCGGAAGTGGCCAGCACGGGCAAAGGATCCATCAGCCTCCACGCGGGCAGCGCGGTGAGTACGCTCGATAGCAAATAGCCTCCGCGTACCGTCCAGGCGGCATAGCCTGCCGACAGTACGGCGAAGGTCCCCGTGGCCGCGGCTGCCCCTACGGCGTAATATCCCGTATCCCACGCGACTTCGTTGCGGAACGCGTCGAGCTGCTCCCACAATAAATGGACGTCTATGCTAAAAGCATCGTGTTGTTCGGCGGAACGCCCGGGATCCCGCGCTGCGCGCGACATGGCGACGCTGTCGAGCGACGCCGTCGCGTAGTCGAACGTCGTCTCTTCGATAGCTTCCATGCTCGATGCCCGCTCGACCTGATAAACCGCGGGTAGGATCGGGCTGAATTCAACACCACGCTGGAATCGCCCGCGCACGATCGCCTCGCCCCGGCGCTCGTCGCCGCGCGGCGTCTCCGTTGGCTCGCCGGCGGGTGGTGGCTCGCTGGCAGGTTCTCGATTCGGCGATTCGGTGCCCGGCAGGTCGTCCGCGGGCGAACCATCGCCGCCGGTCTCTGGAGGAATGGCTCCGGACAGTGAAGGCTTCCTCACGTTAATTGTCACCAATGTCGGCGCACTCGGTGCCTGCCCGTCGGTGGCGGTGTAGCTGAATGCGTCCACTCCCGAGAAGCCGGAATGAGGCGTATAGGTCAGGGTGCCGTTGCCGTTATCCACCAGCGTACCGTGGGTCGGCGGTGAAAAGCCGGCCAGGGCCAGGGTGTCGAAGTCGACGTCGGTGTCATTGGCCAGCAGCGACGCAACGGAGATAACCAGCGGCGTGTCCTGGCCCGTGGAGAGTTCGTCGCCCGTGGCGACGGGCCGGTCATTGACCGGATTGATCGTGACGGGGATCACGTCCACGTCCGTTTCGGGCCCGCCCGCGCCGGAATTGCCCAGATCGGTCGTGGTAATTTGCAATGTCGCGGGCCCGGAATAGTCGGCGGCGGGGAGAAACTGCAGGCCGTTCAAAGCGCTGTTCAGATCGCTTACCGTGCCACGAAACGTCATCAATGAATCCGCCGTGCCGTCCCCTGCGCTGAACGTCAGACCCGTCGTGCCGCCCAGCGAAACGGCTCCGTTGACTGCTGAAAGGGTGACTTCCATTTCGCTGCCCTTGGCATCAATGTCGAACACGCTGATGCGGTTGCCGTTCGGCGTCGAGAACACCAACGGCGTGTCTTCGTCGGTTAGTTGAGCGCCGGGCACCAAATTCAACGGGGCGTCATTGAGGCCTTGCACGGTGATGTTCACAGCGGCCGTGTCGGTTCCTCCGTTGCCGTCGCTGACAGTGTAGGTGAACGCGTCCGATCCTTCGTAATTGGCGGCAGGCGTGTAGGTATAGGTACCATTTCCGTTGTTCACCAAAGTTCCGTGTGTCGGTTGGGTAGCACTCGAAATTGTCAACGTGTCAAGATCGACGTCCGCGTCGTTCGCCAACAGGCTGGCCGCGCTGATGACCAGCGGCGTGTCTTCGTTCGTCGTGAGCGTATCGCCGGAGGCAACCGGATTATCGTTGACGGACAGGACGTTCAGGTGGGCGCTGTTAACGGTCTCGCTGAAGGCCGATGTGCCGCCATGCGTCGTTGTGTCGACGCCGGTATCCCCGGTCAATCCCGACGTCCGGTCCCAGGCCCGGTAGCTCACATTGCCCGACGGGCCGTGATAGTCCGCGCCGGGTACAAAGCGAACGCGGGCGGCCGTGTCCAGCAGTACAGCCGAAGAATCGCTCACCGATCCGAAGCTGTTCCAATTCGCGCCGCCGTCCAGCGAGTACTGCCATGTGCCGTGCGTGTTGTCCGTGCCCACCACGGCGATGCCTTCGAGTGCTCCCGAGTCGGCATCGGTGATCCGATCGCCTCCCGTGCTGGCGATGATCTGGGCCACCGTATCGCCGACCGGCGACGAAGTGTCTTCGTTGATGTCGGTCAGTGTGGCATCCCGGTTTTCCAGGTTGCCCAGCGCGTGGAACGTGTCTGGCGCAGTCTGATTGTTCACGGAAGTTTGGATCCACTGTTGCGAACGCACCGTGTCCGACACACGCAGCTCATCCAGCACTCCGTCAAAATAGCGCGTCGGCCGATCCGGATTGCCGCCCCATAACCAGTCGGCCGGATCCGCCAACGTCGTCCAGGTCGTGGGCACGTGTTCTTCCGTGAAGGCCATGGGGTTGCCATCGACGAGGATGGCGACGTCCTTGGCGGCAAAATCAAGCGTCACGGCCACGTGATGCCAGGTTTGGCTAGTGAACGGATCGGGACCGAGATTGTAATTTGGATCCGTACCGCCGTACGGATAGAAGAAATGATCGCCGTCGCCCTGCGACGCCCATTCGTAGCCATCCTTGGCGCCGGGCGTAAAACGGTTGCTCGAAGTCATGATGATCTGATGGACGCCGTCGGCCGAATCGTCAAACCAGGCCCAGGCTTCGATCGTTGCGGCATCGCTCGTACCGTCGAGACTCGTACTGTCCGCCACGCGGACCAGGTCATCGATTTCGTCGAAGTCCAAACCTTTTCCGATCCGGGCGTCCACAAGGTCCGCGGCGGTCATGCCTCCTTCGGTCGTCCCGTCGTTGTCATGAATCGTGCTGTCGACGATTTCGCCGGCCGCGCCGTTTGGCGCCTGGTTCAAGTGCCAAACGCCTTGATACCCGGCATCCCACACACCGGCGGCGTTTTGCTGGTCGGCCGCGGAAGCATTTCCAAAATACAGGTACAGCCGCGTATCCTGAGAAGCGGAAAGATCCGTCTTGACCCAGGCCGACAAACCGCCGGCGCCGGTCTGGTAGCGATCGATCTCGTGCGACAGCCGGGTCGTGCCATCAGCCCTGGTGAACAGAATATCGTCGCCATCGGACTGGGCGAGCGCCGCCAGATCGGGGTCGGAAGACAAGTTTATCAGCGCGGGAAAATCCGTCAGATTGGCGGCAACCTGTGTCGCGTCAATAGTGATCTCTTTTCGGTACAGCCAGGCGTCGTCGTACCAGTCGGCAATTTGAGGCGCGTCGTTGGTGCCGGTGACGGAGACCGACACGGTGGCGGAATTGGAATCGACAACACCGTCGTACGCAGTGTAATTGAACGTGTCGACGGCCGTCTGGCCCGTGCCGAGGTAGTCGAACTGACCGTAGGGGTCGTACTGAAAACTGCCATCCGGGTTGAGCGTCACCCGACCCTGCGTGGTGGTCGTATCGAGATTACGGGCCGTGAGCGCGTCCCCATCTGCATCGAAATCATTGGCCAGTACGCCGGCCGCCGAGGTCACGCTGAAGGTTGCGTTTGCGTTCAACGAATAGTTCTGGATCCCCGCTGCGTAAAGGTCTTGCACCTGCTCCTCGGTCAGCGCCGTTCCCAGCAGCGCAACCTCGTCGATCGTTCCATGGAAAAAGTCCTTCAGCGGATCGACGGAACCCGTACCGCTGGTCTGCGTGCTGGCTCCAAACACGATGGGCTCGGTGTTGCCGGATCCACCCGACGTTGTACCCAGACCGCCGGTATAGGCGTTGGTTGCCGCCAGCTGCCCGTCGACGTACAGCTTCATTCCGTCCGAGCCGAACGTAAAGGCCATGTGGTGCCATTGGCCTGCCGCGATCGGCTGAGCGGGCGTCGACTGGACGAAATACGATGCCGTCGCACTTTGCAGACGAACTTCCAGACGTCCGGACGGATTGAGGTACGCGCTCAGGTGCCCTCCATCGACGAAGCCAAATGCGTCCTTGGAAAATAGATGTCCCGCGGTGGTATCCTGGGCATTAAACCAGAACTGGATGGTACCATTGTCGATCAAATAGCTGGCGTCGTGCCCCACTTCAACATAGTCGTCGACGCCGTCGAACGTGGCGGCCGTGTCGGCGTCGCCAGCGAGCGCTCCCGCCTGCGCCAGTAGGGGACCGCCGTAGGTTCCGTCGTTGGCGTTGGCCGTTTCGTCCACCGCCGTCGCGCCGGTGGATTCGCCCAACCGCCAGTAACCGGCTGGATTCATGGCGGTGAGTGTGGAATCCAACGTCCCCGGATCGTCCGTGGCGTCGGGCGCGGCCAGCAGACCCATCCAATACTGTTGGGCCTCGCCACTGAAAGCGACTCCAATTTCGATGGCGCCCGTCGCGTATTCCAGTTCCCAATCACCGCCCAGCAGCGCGTGACCAGTATTATCCGAACTGGCGGTGACGTCCGCGCCTGTCAGGGCGCTGAGCGAGTCGACAAGCGTCCGTCCCGACTCGCTTCTTGCGAGATTACAGCCGTAAAATAACAGGTCGGCGTCCGCGGCCAGCGCCTCCTGCCAGCCAGCGACGTCGGCGGCGTAGGCGGCCATGTTTTTCGCGTCGAGCCACGTGCTGCCCAGGCGGACCCCGCCCTCGGTGCCGTGGGATACGATGTGGATGGCGTCCAGGTCTTCGTAGCGCGACAGGATTCCTGTAATCTGCTGCACGCCGTCCTGGCGGCTGTCGAGCAATACCACGTCGATGTTTCGGTCTGGATCGCGGTTACTCCAGAGGTCGTCGAGAAGCTGCTGGTAGTCATCCGCACTCGTGTCCACGAGTGCCAGCTCATGCGATGTCTTGCCGTCCAGCGTGGATGTCGTCGCGTTGGCCGGATCGGCCCGTTCGTCCGGAATCAGAAACTGGGCCGCGTCCCGGGACAACAGACCCGCGCCGGGCAAAGCGACCTGAGGTTCATCTGGCGATCGGTCCGCCAGCACTTCTGCTGCATACCGGTCCGTGACGTCGCCGGAGTCGCTGCCCATATCCCAGCAGTTGTTGCGGTCCGTCTCCGTTTTATCCGACGGGCTGTCGTCTCTAATCTCGACGGCAACCGCGCAATCGGCGTCGACGCCGGCATCTTTATCTGGCAGCAGCATTTCTGGTGAGACGGGCGTTGCGCTGTACAGCAAACGATTTTCCAAACCGCCCAGCTTTAGCCCCCGCGTGTCACGCGGTCGCCGGCGAAGGCCCGCAAAGGCCATGCGCACAAGGTCCCAGGTTCCATCATTCGGGTCGGCCGAATCCCGAAAAAGCTTGTCGAGAAGATTTTTCACTGGTCTTGTCCAATACGATCTGCATCATCGGGTGTCGTTCAAAGGGCGACAGCGGGCACCGGCGGTCGCCGCAACTCACGCTGCCTCACGTACGGACCTGTTTGAAGTTGTCGTTTGTCGCCTGGACTGTTGTCGGGATAGTCCCAATCTTGTTCAGTCCGCGTACTTGGTCTTGACGCGGAGGATGTCTTCCTTACTGGCAAAGAACGCGTCCACTACTTGGGGATCGAAATGCGTGCCCCGGCTTTCCTGAATTAAGGAAAAACACGCCTCCGTGGGCAGCGCCTCCTTGTACGGTCGCTTGGTGCTCAATGCGTCGAAGACATCGGCCAGAGCCGTCATTCTGCCTTCGATGGGGATCTGCTCGCCAGCCAAGCCGAACGGGTAACCCGAACCGTCCCATTTCTCGTGATGGGTCTGGGCGATGACCGACGCGGTCTGCATGATGGGGGAACTGCATAGCTGCATGATGTTTTTCCCCATCGATGTATGGTTCTTCAGGACTGACCATTCCTTGTCCGCGATCGGCTGAATGATCGTCTGGCCGAATTCGCAATGCCTCTTCATCAGTTCGTATTCATCTGGTTCCAGACGTCCCGGTTTAAGCAGAATCGAGTCTGAGACGCCGATTTTGCCCACGTCGTGGAGCTGCGCGGCGAGCCGTAACAACTCGATCCAGTTCTCGCTCATGCCAAGTCTTCTCGCAATGACCCCCACGTATTCACCAACCCGCACGACGTGCAGTCCTGTATCCTGATCCCTGTATTCCGCCGCGCGGGCCAGGCAATGAATGGCTTCGCGGCGCGCGGCCTCCATCTCGACCGTCCGTTGCCGCACTTTGTCTTCCAGTTGCCGGGAAAACTCCGCCAGGCTGTCCTGGTGGGCCTTGACCGTCAGTGCGTTGCGGATCCGCAGGACAAGCTCGCTGGGATCGACCGGTTTGGCCAGGAAATCCGTTGCGCCCGCTTCCAAAGCACGGAGCTTCGTCTCGGCATCCGAGGATGCCGTCAGAATCAGCACCGGCGTATGCCGCGTCGTGCTATCCAGCCTGGTTTCCAGCAACAGGTCGAGCCCGTTCAGTTTGGGCATCATCACGTCCATGACGACCAGGTCCGGAGACTCGCTGCGGATCAGCGCCATGGCCTCAGTGGGGTCCGTCGTTGACACGAAGGATCGGTACCCCACGTCCTTGAGGTGTTTACAAACGACCATGATGTTGAACGGTTCGTCATCCACGACCATGATCTTCGATGCGCTGGCCAGTGCATCAAAATAAGTGCCTCCTCCGTCAGGATCGCTGAACACGGTCGGAGCCGTTTCGCTGTCCATGGAAGGAGTGTCGGTATAAAAATCCGGCGAGACCGCGACGTTGAACGAAGGGTGCGTGTCCGGTTGGTTCATGTCCTCAAACCTTTTTCCTGCCGTCGATTCCCGCGGGAGTCCGCGAGCAGGTTATCCTGTGTTGAAATCGTAGCTTACCGCCTGGAGTACCAGTTCCATGCTTCGCGTTGGAAGTAGCGATCACGCCGGTTGCACGACTGATTCCTCTTCGGGAACTTCAATGCGACCGGCAATTGCCAACAAAACGTTGAGTGCATCCTCGATGCCCTCCTCTTTTTGTTCCCGCGCCAGCCCCAGCAACTCGGTGGCGGGGCCCGTAAATTCGCGAAATCCCACGGTCTCTCCGGCCCCCTTGAGCCAGTGCGCGAGCTTGGCCAGTTCGGAAAAGTCCCGCCTGTCGTGCGCATCCTGCATGGCTGCCAGTTGTTCGCCCAGTCGGCCCACCCATCCCGCCACGATCTGCCGGAATTCAGGGTCATCCATAGGCAGGGAAGAAACGATCGGCGGTGACGGCCGATCCCGCACGGACGCGGACGATCCTGCGTCGCGGGAGTTGGCAGCCTGCGTTGTCTGGGCCGTGTTTCGGAATGGCGATACGTCGACGGAACGACGCGCGTCCGAAGCACCGGTGGCCACGGCGGCCTGCGCAGCCGTTTTCTGAGCCGGCGGGTCGGACAACAATTCACTCAGCGTGGCCATCAACAGCTCGACGTTCACAGGCTTCGTCATGAAGTGGGAGCACCCGGCTTCCCGGCAACGGGCCTCGGAACCCTCCATGGCGTCGGCCGTCAGGGCCATGATCGGCTGCGTGGAGCCTTGGGCACGCAGCTGCGATGCCGCGGTGTATCCGTCCATGACCGGCATTTGCATATCCATCAGGATTGCATCGAAGTGTTGACTGGTCGCCAGTTCAATGGCCTGCTTGCCGTCGCAGGCGGAGACGACCTCCGCGCCCGCCCGGTGGAGGACCAGGGCGATTAACTGGCGGTTTGCTTCGCCGTCGTCGACCAGCAGGATTCGCGCCGGCGGCAACTGCATCACACTTTCACTGGTTTTCGGCATTGCCCCTGTGTGGGAGGCGACCGCATCGAGTGCGACCAGCGGGATCCCCTCCAGCGGCCCCGTGTCGAAAGTCGCAGTGAAAACGCTGCCTTCCCCAGGCTCACTCTGCACGCTGATGCCGCCTCCCAGTGCAGCCGCCAGTTTCTGGCTGATGGACAGACCCAATCCGGTGCCGCCGTATTTGCGTGTCACCGAGCTGTCTGCCTGGGCGAATGGATTGAAGATGCGTTGGATGGCGTCGCGCGACACCCCCACCCCCGAATCCACCACGTCGATGGCCAATTGCGGTCTCTCTTCGCAATTTGTTAAACGTAAAACGACTCGCACGCCGCCCATCTCGGTAAACTTGATGGCGTTGCCGATCAGGTTGGTCACAACCTGTCGGAGGCGCACCGGGTCGGTCTGGATGGTTTCGGGAATGTCCGTCGCTGCTGCAAGGTGGCACGAAATGCCTTTCTCTTCCGCGCGAATTCGTAGCGAACTGACGACTTGAGACACGAGTTCGCAAGGGGAGCAAGCTACGCGCTCGACTTCCATGCGGCCCGCTTCGATCTTGGACAGGTCGAGGATATCGTTGATCAGGTCCAGCAGGTGCGTTCCGCTGGCATGGATGGTGTTGAGGTAATCGTTCCGCTGTGTTTCGTTTTCGGCGTAGCCGCGCATCAAGACATCGGTGAAGCCCAGAATGGCGTTCATGGGCGTACGGATCTCGTGACTCATCCGCGCCAGGAATTCGCTCTTAGCGGCGTTGGCCTTTTCGGCCACGTCTCTCGAGTTTTCCAGTTCGACCTTTGTCGCTTCCAGTAGCGTGACGTCCTCCAGGCTGACCAGCACGCCCCTGTTTTGTCCGTCCTGCCCGTGTACGGGAGAACAATTCACGATAAAGGTTTTTTTTTCGCCGTCATCCATGCCGAGCGACATGACGACACCCTCTTGGGACAAACCGCTCTGCATCACAGCGATCCAAGGATAGTCCGGGCTGGCAGAATTGCCCGGGGCATCCTGCCATGGCAGCGCTGCCGCGGACATGCCCAGCAGATGTTCGGGCGTGCGGCGTACGCATAGAGCGAAGGCCTGGTTCGCCAGCACAATGCGATGCTGTTTGTCGAGCACCATCAGTCCTTCGGCCAGTGTATCGAGGGCCGAGCGCACTCGGCCCGGCACGGCCTTGGCCGGATCCAGATACTGGAGCATCCGCCCCAAGTAGAGGAAGTAGAGAACGTAACTCGCGGACGTCACGAACAGCACCAGGCGTGTTGCGGGACTGGAGAGGACCCCCCACACGCCGCGGGCACGAACGGGCTCGAAGCGCACTTCCACTCCACCCCATCGTTGCGCGCCAGCACGGATGGGCACGGTCACCTGCGTATCTATGGAATGATCGTCTTCCGCATCGCGCCAATGTATCGCGTGATCACCGATTTCGACAACAATCCGCCCGTCCTCGCGACGAACCGCGGCCGAAAGCACATCATCATTTCGCTCAACAATGGCTTGCAGGATAGCCTCCAAACGGCGCACGTCTTTACGGCTCACCAACACAGAACTGTTGACGGCGATCGATTCGCACAGCTTGGCTCTTCCGCGCATGATCGCTCGGTCTTCATCGGGTAGGATTCCCAGCACCAGCGCGGTGCAAAGCACACTGGTCAAAATGGCTGCCAGACCTACAACCATTCGCATCCGCGCCGATATTTTTCGTACAAATCCGAACATCTAGCTCGTCAACACCGTGACCCGCGCAGCGGATCTCTGGAGGATGGAATCAAGCGATTCACCGTCGTCGAGCGGTTCATCGGAGTCTCCCGGCAGTTCCGCCTGATCCAGTACGGGCAATGGATCAAAGAACTGCCAGGCCGGCAATTGGGCCAGCACGGTGCTCATCAAGACTGCGCCGCGCAGGACCCAGATCACGTAGCCGGCCGTGAGCGACACGCTTCCCATCAAGGCCGCTTCCACCACAATGGTCTGTAATTCCGGCCCGGATTCCATCAGCTCTTTAAGTTCGTCAAGGTCCTGCCACAACGCGCCGGTTTCAACAACGAAATGGAGTTGATCCGTCTCGTCGTTGCAGTGCTCGTCCGCTTCTCGACGCGTGTTTGTGCCACGCAACTCGCCGTCTGCAGTGGAAAACGAGATGAATGGTATCGGGTCAATATTCACGTCGGCCCCGGCCTGCCGTCTCTCAAGCTCGACTCGTGCGATGGAGGCCTGGCGCTCCTGGTGCAACCGCCGCACTTCGGAGGACACAAACTCAAACGTGTCCTCGTCTGGCGGCTCTCCAACGGTGGGCACGCCCGGCAATGTCGTCTCCTCTTCGTCGTCCGCGTTGTCGCCGGAGTCGCGTGTCGGGTCTTCCTCCGAGATATCAGGAATGGGTGGAAGCACGATATCCTGACGGACCACGAGGGTGACCTTCACGACATCGCTTTGAGCCGAGCCGTCCGTGGCAGTGTAAAAAAAGTAGTCCTGACCCGTGAATCCGGGATTGGATACGTAGGTAAGTGTGCCATCGCCATTGTCGATCAGCTTGCCGTTGGCCGGCTGGGAGAAACTGGCCATGGCCAGTGCGTCCAGATCGACGTCGCTGTCGTTGGTCAACAAAGAGGTAGAGCCGATTGTCAGCGGTGTGTTGAACGATGCGGACAGTATGTCGGGCTTTGCTACCGGAGCGTCATTGACAGGGTGGACGGTGATGTTGACGGTGGCCGAGTCGGTTCCGTCGTTCCCGTCGTCGGCGGTATAGGTGAAGCTGTCCGGGCCGTTGTAGTTGGGGTCGGGCGAGTAGGTGAACGTTCCGTCCCCGTTGTCGACGACGCTGCCGTTTGCGGGCTGGGTGAATCCGGCGATGGTGAGCGTGTCGAGGTCGACGTCGGAGTCGTTTGCCAGCAGCGTGGCGGCATTGATCACCAGCGGTGTGTCCTCGTTGGTCGATACGCTGTCGTCCGCAGCGACCGGGTTCTCGTTCACATTGGTGACAGAAATGGCCTGCAGTTCGTCGTATGTGTTGCCGGCCGAATCGGTGGTTCTCACGATGACCCGATAGGTCGCCTTCGTTTCGAAGTCCAGCACGCCATCGTCTATAAACAACTCGTCGGACTGCGGCCCTCCAATCGTGAAGTTTGCAAAATCGGGACCGCCGACGATCGAGTACGTGAACGCTTCACCTCCGTCCGGATCTGTGGAACTCAGCAAACCGACACTGTACCCGCCCGTCGTGTCGGTATTTTCGGCAACCGTGTTGTCATTGATTGTGATATCCGTGGGAGGTGCGTTGGTCGACATGGCCTTGGAACGCAAGGCAAGGCCGTCGATCTCCTCATGGCCGGAGTCCAGATTGACATCGCTACCGTCCAGGAACATCTGGGCGGTTCCGGTCGTATTGCCTGCTCCTGTAGCCGTGATATCCAATACAAAAATGTCTTGCTCTTCCGTCACCAATCTGTTATTGCCTACGTCGTTGTCGTTGCCCGAGATGGTAACCAGAATTTGCCCGGCGGTGAGCGATTGACCGTTCAGATTCAAATCGTTCTCAACGAGTTCGATGCCGACGACCTCGTGGTCGAGGTCGAGGTCATCGCCGTCGATCAGAATGTTCATGTCCCCTGTCGTAGACATGTATCCGACATTGGTGGGATTGAAATGCCAGATGTGCCGGTCGTAGGATCCTCCACCATCCATGGCAATGAGAAACGTACCGGCTTCCAGAGTAACGGCGTCGGCCCCGTTTCCCACCGTGGTGTTGGTTTCCACGAGCGAAATGCCTCGAACCTCTTTCTGGATCGAGCTGCCATTATTGCCGTTGCCTTCCAGCAGGAACGTAAACGTTCCCGAACTGTAGTCTCCGGCCACGTCGGGACGGAACACAAAGACGTCGTGCTTGGTGACCGACAGCGTGCTGCTATCGGAGCCTGTCAGGTCCTCATCACCGTCCGTGGAGAGCAGCAGGTCGCCTGCCTGTAGTGCCACGCTATTGGTGCTGCCCACGGTAATGTTGGTGCCGACATAGTGGATGGCATCGATGTTGACATCACCGTCTCCCATGGCATCGAAGTTCACTACCGAGCTGAACGTGCCGTCGGTCGATAATCCAAAATTGAGATTCGGGTCGCCCAAATGGATGATCTGTCCGTCGGTCCAATTGTCGAGGCCCGGCGCGCCGCTGGAGGACACATCATCTTTGGTCGAAAGCCATAGCAGGGCGGACGATTCCACAGCCGCGACATTCGTCCCGAATTCCGATGTGTTGCCGCTGGGATCGGTGGCGGTCGCCGTGATCACTTCATCGGCGGCCACGTTCACACCGGCCAGCGTTTCGTTGATCGTGGCGTTGCCGTTGCCGTCGGTCACGACGGTGGCAGAACCCAGATAGGTCTGAGCTTCGCCGTGACCACTGCCGTCGCCACTGGGACTGGCGTAGAAATCGATCTCGAACGCGGTGTTGGACGCGCTGTGCAGAGAACTGGAGACGAGCAGATCCGTGCCACTGACGACGGCTGAAGAGAGATCGGGAAAATTTTGTCCTTCATTGGGACCCGAATCGACGTCGTCGGTATCGTTGGGAGTTACTCCGGCAGATAAACCCAGATTGATGCCGAGGCCTCCGTTGCCGTAGATGCTGTTGCCACGAATCGTGTGGCCCGTTCCGTACGCGACATGGACACCGTCGTTCGCAAAATTGGCAATGACGTTTCCCTCACCCGGGTTCGTTCCGCCAATCATTGCATTGGTCGGATTACCGATCGACGGCGCCATGGTTGTGTCGTCGGTATTCCAGAACACGATCCCATAGTATGTGCCGCCGAGGTCCGCGGTGCCGGTCGTGTCTGTGCCAATGAAGTTTCCCTGGACCACCGTGTTCGTCGCGTCGTCCCCCGAGATAATGATCCCGGATTGGCCCTCGGCTATGATATTTCCCGCTCCCACGCCGCCAATCGTGGTATTGGGGGCATCTTCTATCCAGATGCCTTCATTCTGATTGCCCAGCGGGCTGACGCCGTCGGATGCGGTGCCGATCAAGTTGCCTTCGATCCGGTTGTCGGTGGACGTGCTGCCGCTGACTTCGATGCCCTCATCATTGTTTCCTGAGATTACGTTTGCAGCGCCTGCACTCGTGCCGCCGATCACATTGAAGCTCGCGCCCAGGCTGATATGCACACCATCGTTATCGTTGCCCAAATCAACGGTGCCCGTGACATCGGTTCCGATGTAGTTGCCTTGTATGTCGTTGTTGCTGGTTCCTGCATCGACAAGAAAAATTCCATGATTGGAGTTGCCGGAGATAACGTTTCGCTGAGCTGCGGACGTGCCCCCGATGCGGGCCTCCGATGATCCGGAAAGTAGGTAAATTCCGCTCCAACCGTTACCAAGATCGTCCGTTCCGGAAGCATCGGTACCGATCATATTCCCTTCGATGATCACGGAATCGCTGTTGCTCACTTCGATGCCGGAGGCGCCAAAGCGATTGATGATCAGCCCGCGGAGGATGGTATTGTCTGCGTTGGTGATATCGAGCCCGTCGGCTGAAGCGCCCGCCGAGGAGCCGTCGAGCTCGATGATCGGCGCGCCGGTGTACCCCAGCTGGGTAGTGGCATCGATGACGACCGTATCGGTAATCGTGGGCAGCGCCGAGTTGAGCTGGATGGTGTACCAACTGTACGGCACTCCGGGATAGTCCGGGTCGAAATCGGGAATCGATTCATCGTCGAGCAGGGTTGACACGACCGTGGTCAGCGATCCCACGACACCGTCATCCTGGTAATAGACGTGTCCCGGGTCGGTGAGCGCAATATTGAACTGGATGGTATCCGACCCGGCCAGCGCGTTGGCATCCAGAATCGCCTGGCGCAGTGAACCAGCACCGGCATCGTTTGTGTTGGTGACGGTGAACGTGTTCAGCAGCCCGTTCCACGTCTGCTGCAAGTCATCGCTGAATGCAACGGCGGTATCGACATCTCCCAGCGAGTATTCGAGCAGCCAATTGCCGCCCAGCAACGCGTGCCCGGTGTCATCGACGCTTGCGGCGATGTCCGCACTGGTCAGCTGTTGCATGGCTTCCAGCAAAGCCCGACCTTCTTCGCCGCCAGCCAGATCACATCCGTAGAACAACAGGTCCGCATCGGAGTCCAGCGCGGAACCCCACGCGGCGATATCTCCGGCGTGCCCGTCCAGGTTATCCACGTGCAGCCACGTGTCTCCCAGCTTCACGGCGTAATCGGTGCCGTGAGTTACGAAATGGATGGCGTCTATTCCGCTCTGACCTCGCAGCGCGTCGCTGATTTGTTGGATGCCATCCTGTTCGGCGTCCAGATAAACGATCTCGAACTGCCGCGCTGGATCGCTGTCGGCCAGCAGATCATCGACCAATTGCTGATAGTCCTCCGCGCCCGTATCTACAAACACCCACTCTACGGTTTGTTGCTGATCAGCTGCCGAAACGTCTTCATCCGAACTCGTCGACACAAAGCTGGGCGACGGGCTGTTCGACGTTGAAGCTTCGATGTCCCCTGGCACTGCCTCCACGGACTCATCGGCCGTGAGGATGAATCCCCACGAGTCGTTCGTATCCGCAAGCGTTTGTTCTCCGTCCAGATTGCCGGCAAGACCCGGCTCCGCTTGCGGCTCCTCCAACGGCAGACCGAGCGAGGCGTCGTCCTGCCATTCCGCGGGTTCGAATTCGTGGCCCATGGACGCCTGGTCGAAAGGAACATTGAGCGCACTGGACGCCTTGGCTTGTTGAGCGGACTCGTCGGACTCCGGGACCACTGTCACGGCACCGACCGCGCTGGCCGACGCGTCTGCATGCTCTGCGCCCAACAGGAGGGCTGGATCAACGGGAGTGGCGCTGAGCAACAAACGGTCTTCAAGGCTGCCGAGTCTGAGGCCGACAGAGGGGCGCTCTCGCGCGGCGGACGGGCTCTGCCAGGTCATACGCATGGCCGTGACCGCATTCTCGAAGGCGCCACGCGACCTGCCGATGACATGGTCTATCAGTCGAGCGGACATTACATGCCCCGTTGTGTTTTCATGCATCGAATGGATGCGTTGTGCCCACCTGAAGTGCATGGTCCTCGACCGGACAGAGAACCGCCGGGCACTGAAGGGAATACTTCATCTATTGAGCTCTGCATTGTCGTCGGCGATAGGCCACCAACGGGAGCCGGTGTATGCAGGATCGAACCGGGTGTCCCATCGCCTTTTTCAATACAGTCCTCAATTAAAGCCTACGTCACGAAGTCATTGCCTGACCCGCGCGTTGGAGGTTGCTTCGTACAACCCAAAGACATGGTATCCGTCCGTACATTCGCTTTCAGCGGAACCGTGCAGGCGTCACGCATAGCTCAGCCGCTCCAGCCACGACAAGGTGCAACGTCGAGTTCGGGATGTGCTCGTTACACCGGTCATTCGCTCGTGGCAATAAGCCGACATGATGGTCGTGCGGTGCCGACGAACCAGGAAAACCATTCTCTCTATACTGTTCATGGCGAATCACGCTAATGTTCACGCCGCAACATTCGAAATCCAGGTCGAGCACGGACTCGCCATTGTCTTCAGGTGGCACAAGGACGAAATAAGAACCAGGGAATGCAGGCTTGTTCGGAACGGCACCCCATCCCCAAACTCTGAAGTCAAGCAATCGAACCGCAGGGGGCCGGGAAGTGCGCAAGGACGTGATGTTCGTGACCTCGGCGAGAATTCCAATCTCCATGCGTGTGCTGATTATTGCGCTTGTCGCAGCCATGCCGCTCAGCGCGGAAGGCCAGGTTATTCCCCCGCGGTACACGCCGGCCGAAGTGTATTCGCCGCCGCGGCCGGTACCAGGCTTCTCGTCGGTGCATTTGGCGCCGTCGGAGGCCGCCGAAGGGCCCACCTATGTCGCAGCCGGGGACTCCCTGCCCCCGCCGGCGGAGCCCTTCCCGCCGGGCCCGCCGTTGCCGGGCGACGTCCATTCCGGTGCAGGCGGCCGCGGATGCACCGAGCCGTCGGCGGCCGGCCGCGCGTGGCCACACCCGACATCGCCATTATGCAAGTCCCGCTGGCTGGCACCGTTTGAAACGCGCGCGCTGGCAGCCGACAATGCTGATCAAGCGGCCGGCCCGGCGCCGGAAGCCGCTGCCATGCCGAGCGGTTTTGTCCCGTGGTGGCGGACCGGAGTCGCCTCACCGCGACACACTGACACGATGGCCCTTTCCGTCAACGTGCAGACGCTTATCTACGAGGCACTGCAACATTCGCCCTTCATTCGGGCGGCCAGCGATTCTCCGCTGATTCGAGAAACCGGCATCGTGGAAGCGCAGGCCGACTTCGATGTAACCGCATTTATGGAATCCAAATTTGACGATATCAGCGAACCCGTGGGCAACCTGCTCGAAACGGGAGGCCCGGACCGCTTCCGGGATCACAACTGGACCTATTCCGCGGGTGTTCGCAAACGAATGTCCGCGGGCGGCAACCTGGAGATTGCCCAACAATTTGGTTATCAGGACAACAATTCCAATTTCTTCGTGCCGACCCAGCAAGGGCGCGGACGACTGACCCTCAACTACACGCAGCCGCTCCTGAACGGGTACGGCCAAGCGATTAACTCCCGGCTGATCGTGCTGGCCGAACTGGAAACGGGGATTGCCTGGGACCAGTTCGCCGGACAGTTGCAGAACCACCTTCTGGAGGTGACGCGGTCCTACTGGGAACTGTACATGTGGCGGGCAACGCTGCTGCAAAAGAAGCGACATCTGGCGCGCGCCGAAGAGATATTGAACGAACTCGAAGTGCGCAAGGAAATCGATGCGCTGGAAAGCCAGATTGTCCGCGCTCGTGCCGCCGTGGCCACGCGGAGTGCCGAACTGGCTCGCGCGGAAACGGCGATTCGCAACGCCGAAACGCGCATCCGAACGCTCGTCAATGCTCCACGACTGCGCGACGTCAGTCGTCCCGAGCTGATACCGGTGGAGCCGCCCACGGGAGACTACGTCGCGGTCGGCACGCGCGATGCCTTATTGACCGCGCTGCAAAACCGATCCGAAGTCGACGAAGCCCTGCGCCGTATCCAGGCCGGCAGCATCGAACTGAAAGTGTCTCGCAACGAACTGCTGCCGATATTGGACTTTGTCATGGAGACCTATGTCAGCGGCCTGGAAGGTGATTCGGAAGTGGGCAGGGCGTGGGTCAATCAATTCCGCGAAGGCGAACCAAGCTATTCGGTCGGTCTGCAATTGGAAATTCCCTTGGGAAATCGCGCGGCGAAGGCCCGTTACCAGCGCCGACGTATCGAGTTGCGACAGCTGATGCAGCAATTCCATAGCTCGGTCGACCAGCTCATGGGCGAAGTGGAAGTGGCGGTACGCGAAGTCCACACATCGTACCGCGAGATGCAGGGACATTATCGATCCATGCTGGCCAACGAGGCGGACGCCAATTACCTTTACCAGCGCTGGCAACTCTTGCCGGGTGACGACCGCGCGGCAAGCTTTGTTCTCGAAGACCTGCTCGAAGCGCAGGACCGGCTGGCCGTTGAGGAATTCGCCTTCGTGCAGGCACAGATGGCGTACACGTTGTCGCTGACAGCGGTGCAGCGCGCCATGGGCACGTTGCTGGCTTACGAACAGGTTTCCGCGCACCGCGTCTGCGACGACGGAACGCCTCGTCTCGTGCTGGCCAAACCTCCGACTCCAGAAACGATTGAAGCTCCCGTCGATGCGCCCGCCAACCGCGCCGAATTGCTGCCTCCGGAAATGGTTGCGCCGACGCCCGAAACGGTACCGCCGACGGTCATTCGTTCGCCCGGGCCATAGGTTCGCGATTCTTCTTTCCTCATGGAAGCATCCGTGACGGTACTGCCGCCGATCTCCGAGGCATTTCACAGCGTGTGGCCACGTACCGTGGAACCGCGATCACACGATCGCGCGACCGTGGAGAGGATTCGGGAGGCAGCCCACGACTTGAAGCGCGCCAGCGACGTGTCCTTGGCAGACCGGACCGCCAGGCTTCGTCAGGAAATCAAGGCCGTCAACATGCGTCCTCCAGCGGACGACGTCGTGCGTGCATTTGCGCTGGTGGGCGAAGCGGCCCGCCGCGTGCTCGGCATCGGCTACTACCAAGTGCAGATCCTAGCCGGCCTGGCGCTATCGCGACGCTGCATTGCCGAGATGCAGACGGGCGAAGGAAAAACGTTTGTCGCGGCGTTTCCCGCCTTCTTTTTCGCACTCGCAGGACGAGGAGTGCACGTCATGACGGTCAATGCCTACCTGTCCGACCGGGACTGTGAATTGCTGCGACCACTGTACGAGCTGTTGGGAATGACGGTGGGAAACCTGAAGTCGGAAACTCCCCCGGACCAAAAGCGAGCGGCATATACGTGCGACATCACGTACGGACCGGGATACGAATTCGGTTTCGATTATCTGCGAGACCAGGCTGCATTACTTGCTCGACGAGAGCTGGTGCTCGGCGAGGCCTTCGTGGGAAAACTCCGCGGCAACGAGCCGCAAACGCAACAAGCAGTCCAGCCGCGAAGAGCCGTCGCCATTGTAGACGAGGTGGACAGCGTTCTGTTGGACGAGGCCACATCGCCGCTCGTTCTTTCCGAAGGATTGAACCAGCACGCCCAGCATCCGGAAATTTATACCAGGGCATTGGCCGTCGCTCGGCAATTGGTTGAGCAGGTGGACTTTGTCGTCAATCCAGTGTCCCGCGTGTTGCTGCTTACCGAGAACGGAGCCCACAGCGTCGGGCGGGAGGTCCACACGCTTGGATTGAGTGGCTTGCAGCGGCCGTGGGCCTGCTATGTCGAACAGGCGCTGCGCGCCGAGCGACTGTTCCGGCGCGATATGGAATATGTCGTGGGCAACGAAACGATCCACCTCGTGGACGAGGCGACGGGCCGCATCTTTGCAGACCGTACGTTGAGGCAAGGTTTGCATCAGGCGATCGAGGCTAAGGAAAACGTGCCCATTACGGCGGAGCAGCAGCCGCTGGCCCGCATCTCCCGGCAACGCTACTTCGGACTGTACGATACCCTGTGCGGAATGACAGGCACTGCGTCGGGCAACGAGCGCGAGTTCTGGAGTTTCTATCGTCTGCCCGTGGTGCGGATCCCCTTGCGACGACCTGGCCGCCGCCAAACGATGCCCCATCGCTTCTTCGGCGACCAGCATGCAAAATGGCGGGCCATCGCGGAGTCGGTGAATGTCATTCGCCAGAAAGGCCGGCCAGTGCTGGTAGGGACGCGCACGATTGCCAGCAGCCAGCACTTGGCCGAGCTGCTGGAATCGGCCGGCATTCCCATCCAGTTGCTCAACGGCGTGCAGGACGCTGAAGAGGCCGAAATCATCGCTCGCGCGGGCCAGGCGGGCCACGTGACCGTGGCGACCAATATGGCGGGCCGCGGCACCGACATTCAACTCGGCCGGGGCGTCGAGTCCAAAGGAGGCTTGCACGTCATCGCGTCGGAGCCTCACGAATCGGCACGCGTCGACCGGCAATTGGTCGGACGTGCCGCGCGGCAGGCGGATCCGGGCTCCTGCCAGACATTTGTGGCCGCCGACGACCCGCTGATCCTTATGCACGGTCCCGCGCTGGGACACCGTATGAAACGGCTGGCCAATGCGCGGGGCGAAGTGGATGTCGATTTAACGGCGGACATTGCCCGCCTGCAGCGGAAAGCCGAGCGGCGCAGTTTTGCACGCCGCAAGCAAGTCATGGCCCACGACGACTGGTTGGACGGCGTCCTTTCTCTGCTGGCCAGCGACGCGTGACACCGCGCGCCATCGAAACCGGGGCCGGCATTTCTCCGAGCGATTCCCGTGCCGTCTGCGTGAGCTACAGTTGCGCGACGACGTGCGCCCGCCCGGGGGATAGCTGTAGCGGTTGCCCGGATCCTGGCGGCGACACCGCCGGATTGCCGGCACACGCGTTTCTCACGGCGAGAAGTGGCCGGCAAGGCACGCGGTGCCGTTCCCGTCGCCGCTAACGCAGCATAGAGGCGCCCGTGACGTGGGGCCGGCGGTCGTGACTGAGCGCAGAGCGACGACAAGAAAAGAAGGGGAATGAACATGCGGCTGGGCAAAGGCGTGGCGACTTTGGGATTTGCGGGTTGTCGACGGGCGGCGCGTGCGAGCGTTGCAATTCTCGGACTGATGATTCCTGTTTCGACCGCGTTCGCAGTACCAGCCGACGGGTTCACCGAGCCCTATCGGACGATCGACGTCGCCGCGGCCGAAACGGGCATCGTTGCGGCGATTGAGGTCCGCGAAGGAGACACGGTGCAGCAAGGCGATGTCCTGGCGGTACTCGACCACGAAGTTCTCTCGGCGCTGATGGCGATTGCCGAGCAGGCGATGCAGTCGCGAGGAGCGTTGGACGCCGCGCGCGCGGAATATGGCCTGAAGCAGCGGCGGCTGGACAAACTCGAAATGCTGCGATCAAAAGGGCACGCCCGACAGGAGGAAGTCGAACGAGCGCGGGCAGATCTGGCCATTGCGGAAGCCCAGCAACGGTCGGCCCAGGAAGACCTGCTGATTCGCAAGCTCGAGTACCAGAAGATCCGCGCACAGCTCGAACGGCGGAAAATAAGAGCGCCGGTCGGAGGCGTGGTGATCAAAGTGCATAAGGAGCTGGGAGGGTTCGTCGCACCCAACGACCCGGCCGTGGCGACACTGGTCCAACTCGACCCGCTGCGGGCGACATTTTCGTTGACCCGCGACCAGGCCAACCAACTCGCCGTGGACCAGCAGGTCACGCTGTGGTCTTACCCCGCGAGCGGAGAAACGTCCGGCGCGGCTGAAGCGATGGAAGGCACCGTTGAGTTCGTAGCACCGGTTACGGATGCGGAAAGCGGGACGGTGCGCGTCAAAATACGTATCGATAATCCGGAGAACCGGCACCGCGCGGGAGAGCGCTGCACGTTGCAGGAATCTGTTGATCGCCGCCAGGCGGCAAAATAACTCCAAGCAGCTGCTTTCCGGCGGCATGCGGCGAACGACAGGGTCTGAAGTTTTTTCGCGCCGACGGTTCCCGGCGTCTGTTACACGGGTCGAGCCCCCATGGCGTCCGTCACATCGAAGAACGATTCTCCGAGTAGGCCGCACGAATTGGGCACGATCCGCGACGCCGCGCGCGACGTCTCTCTGGAACTGCGCAGGCTTCAGCGGAACCTGTTGCGCGCCATCACAACGTGCAACGACCGCGCGGGAATGCTGTCGGCAGCATGTGGATTGGTCGATGAATCGACCAATCCGACCGCGGTTCGTTATTACGCGCGCGGTGACAGTAATGAACTGACTTCCGTGTGGCAGCGGGCCGGCGAAGCCGGCAAGCGACTCACCGCCCCACGCCAGGAAGCCTTGTCTGCATTATGCCGGGAGGCGTGCCGACAGGGACAGGTCCAGATCGATACGCTCGAGGACGGCGGCGCGTTTGTTCTTGCGGTACCGGTATTCTTGCGGAATCAGCCGCCCGAAGGATTTCTGTTCGTTTTTCCCCGCACGACCCGGCGGTTGGAACGCACTGTCGTTAAACTGCAACTCGTGGCGGCACATGTCACGCTGTGGCACGTGCTTCAGGAGGCGGGCGGCCTGGACGACCAGGTGCGGAAGACGGCTGCCCTGGTGGAGCTGTTGGAGCGGACGGCGGCGTGTGGCGATTTGCAGCACGCCTGTTACACGCTCGTCTGCCAACTTCAGGAATCTCTTGGCTGGGACTGCGTCGCGCTGGGACTCAAGCGCTCCGGACGAGACCATTGCATTCTGCAGGCAATTTCGGGCCGGGCAAAGTTTGATCGGAATTCGGACCGCACACGATCCTTCGAGGCCGCGTTGGACGAAGCGTTGCTGCGCGGCACCGCAGCGCAGTGGCCGGCCGACGACGGCAGCGCGCCTAAACAGATCAGGACACTGGAACGCGCGTGCCGCGTCTCCGGTGCCGCGGCGGCATTCAGCGGACCGATCCAGGATGCCCGCGGCAATGCCGTCGGAGCCTGGCTGTTCCTGGCGGACCGCCGTGACCACCAGCGACACGCCGATGCCCGTTTTATCGACGCGGCGCAACAACCGGTCGGTGCATGCCTGGCGTTGTTGCAATCGGCGGAAGTGGGACGAGTTCGCAAGTTGGTACGACAGGTCGTGGAGTCGCGCAAGACATGGCAGGCCAAGGCGGCCGTGGCCGCCGGATGTCTGCTGGCCACCATCTTGGCGCTCCCGTTGCCGTACAACGTCAAAGCGGATTGCCAGTTGCAGCCGCTCACTCGCCGCTACGTCGTGGCGCCTTTCGACGGTCGGTTGGAACAGGCACTGGTGCAGCCGAGCGACGTCATTGCCCAGGGCGATGTGCTGGCGCGCATGGACGGTCGCGATATTCGGTGGGAACTGGCCGGACTGGTTGCCGAACACGGCCGGGCCGCCAAACGGCGCGATGTGGCCCTGGCAGGGCACGATGTGGTCACGGCCCAATTGGCCAGACTGGAAATGGAAAAACTCGAACTCGAAATGAAGATGCTCGACGACCGCGCGGATAACCTCGACGTAAAAAGCCCCATCGACGGTATTGTCATCAGCGGCGATCAGCAGCGGGCGGAGGGCGCGCCGCTGACGGCCGGTCAGTCGCTGTTCGAAATTGCTCCGCTCGACCAACTTGTTGTGGAAATAGGCGTTCCCGAAGAAGAAATTCCTTTCGTCCGCGTGGGCATGCGGGTCACGATACGACTCGATGCGTTCCCCAGAAAAGAGTGGACCGGCGCACTCAAGACTTTGCATCCTCGATCGGAACAGCGCGACGACCGAAATATATTCGTTGCGGAAGTCTGCCTGGACAACCCCGACGACGTCTTGCGCCCGGGCATGAACGGGCGGGCCGAAGTTCGAACGGACCGGCACTCGCTGGCGTGGAACCTTCTTCACAAGCCATGCGAATCCGCGCTGGCCTGGCTGGGTTGGTAGCATGCCTGGCAAGAAAGACCATTCCATCCGTGAACTGTCGCGACTCAAGATTACGCTCCGCAGCGACCTGGCATTCATGCCTCAACGCGCGGGCGATGAGGTGTATTACGTTGTCGAGGATCCGGTTAGTTCCCAGTTTCACCGCGTCGGATTGGCCGAATACGTCTTCATATCTTCGCTCGATGGCCGGCGAAGCGTCGGCGATGTGCTGACGGACATCGCCACCTCCACGCCCGACCGGGCGCTCACCGAGCAGGAAGCGGCGAGCATCTGTAAATGGCTGATGGAGGCGGAGTTGGCCTTCACTCCGGAATCTTCCCAGCCCTCTCAGCTCATCAACCGGGCTCGTCACGCAGATCGAGGAAGGGCCTGGCAGCGGTGGAACCCGGTGATGTTTCGCGTGCCGTTGTTCCGGCCGGACCGTTTCTTTGAGGCGGTCACTCCCTGGCTCGGCTGGATGCATACACGCGCGGCGTTTGGAACTTGGATTGTTGTCTGCATCATCGGGGCGTACCGCGTGATCGCCGATGGGCAGCGGTTCGCCGCCGCCTCGGACGGCATTCTCGCGCCAGGAAACTGGCTATGGCTGTTGTCCACCTGGATTGCACTGAAGATCGTGCACGAAATGTCACACGGGGTCGTGTGCAGTCGGTACGGAGGTAGGGTGCGCGAGGCGGGGCTGTTACTGATTCTGTTCGCTCCCATCGCCTACGTCGATGTGACGTCTTCGTGGAAGTTTCGCTCGCGCTGGCAGCGCATCCATGTAGCTGCCGCGGGCATGTATATCGAGATTCTGATTGCCGCCGCCGCGGCGATTATCTGGTCCGCCACGGAGCCGGGCCTGCTGAACAACGCTTGCCACAATGCCGTCGTAATGGCCGGTTTGACAACCATTGTAGTGAACGCCAACCCGCTCATGCGATTCGACGGCTACTACCTGTTCAGCGACCTGCTGGCCATTCCCAACTTGTACGGGGACAGCCAACAATTTCTCAGTTATTTGTTCCGGCGATATGTGCTCGGCACGCGGGCCACGGGGCCTTGCTGGTCGAGATCCCACCGGGTGATCCTTCCATTGTATGGAGCGGCATCACTTGCATGGCGCGTCCTGGTCAGCGCGTGTATTGTGATTGCGGCGTCAACACTGCTGAGGGGAGCGGGGATTGTATTGGCTGTCGTGGCCGGCACGCTGTGGCTGGGAAAGCCTGCCATGCACGCGATCCGCTATCTGTTGGATGGAAACGCCGGCGAAAAACCGCCCTGGCCCCGCGTCATGGCGGTCGCGGGCACCGTCGGAATTCTAATGCCCGTGGGGCTGGTCACGCTGCCATGGCCGTGCGGCAGCCGGGCCCCGGCCGTTGTTGAATATGCGCCGCTGACGCCGGTCCGCGCGCGCAGCTCCGGCTTTGTTCGTGAAATCGCGGTCGAGTCCGGTGAGCGCGTCACGGAGGGACAAGTATTGGCTCGGTTGTCCAATGACGAGCTTCAGTTGGAAGCCGCCCAGGTGAAAATCGACATGGAAGAGTCGCGGCTTCGCTGCCGGATGTTCAAGCAGTCCCAACAAATGGCCGCCTACCAGGCAGAACGAAAGAACCTGGAGTCGCTCGAAACGCGGTACGCAGAGAAGTCGCGGCAAGTCGAACAGCTCACGCTCACGTCGCCGGCCAGCGGAGAAGTCATTGCCCGTGGCCTATCGTCGGCCATCGGATCCTACCTGGCTGAGGGAACACTGTTGCTTTCGATCGGCAACCCGCGGGACAAAGAGCTGCGAGTGTCCATTGCGCAAGAGGATATGGACGCATTCAAGATGTATATCGGCAGGGAGATCGATGTGAGGCTCCCGTATGCGGGGCGGTTCCAATCGCCGCTGAGAAAAATCGATCCCCAAGCAACCGTCCGCTTGCCTCATCCGGCGTTGGGTGCGGGCTGCGGTGGTTCACTGCCGGTACGGCCGTCCGCTAAGGAGAGCGACGACACCGAAGAAGATCGGTCGGAACTGCTGACGCCGCGTTTTGTGGCCAGGGCCACGATTCCAGCGCGTGACTGCGACAGGTTTTTCGCCGGTCAAACGGGATACGTGCGCGCCGCCGCGTACCACCGCTCAATCGGGACGCACATCTATGCGAGCGTGGCACGTTGGGTCCGGCGGCAGCTCGAACGCGGGAGTTAACGTGGTCCGACCAGATCGTTCGGACGCGTGGTGTGGCGCCTGCCGATACCGGCAACGTGGACGCTGGAAAGGAATTTCGTCTACCATGCGGCACCAGCCAGTTGGATTGACAGCGAGGATGGCCATCGCGGACGGAACGGCTCGGCGATGCCAATCGTTGGCCGCGACAGAGAGCTAGGCCAAAATTTCGTGGATGACGCGACCGCCGACATCAGTCAGGCGAAACGGGCGGCCGTTATACATGAAGGTCAACCGCGTGTGATCCAGGCCCAGCAGGTGCAGAAGTGTCGCGTGCAAGTCGTTGACGTGTGTTCTGTCGACGCTGGCCTTGTAACCGACCTCGTCGGTCTCGCCATAAGAAACGCCGCCCGCAATCCCCCCGCCTGCCAGCCAGCACGTCAGCGCGTGCGGATTGTGGTCGCGTCCGGGCTTGGCTCCCGTTTGCGCGATGGGTAGACGCCCGAATTCACCACCCCACACGACCAGCGTCGAATCGAGCATGCCGCGCTGCTCCAAATCATGAAGCAGGCCGGCGATCGGTTGATCGGTTTCACCAGCGAACTGTGTGTGGTTTCCCACGATGTCCTGGTGGCCGTCCCAACTCCGCTGATTCTCCATGCCACCCGAATAGATCTGAACGAAGCGGACGCCGCGCTCTACGAGCCGCCGAGCGACCAGGCATTGCGCGCCGAAGTGTTTGCATCGCTCGTCGTTCAATCCGTACTGCTGCTGGATGTGCCGAGGCTCGTTCGACAAGTCGAGCGCTTCGGGAGCCGCCGATTGCATGCGATAAGCGAGTTCGAAGCTTTCGATTCTGGCTGACAGCTCCTGTTCCGCGGGGTGATCCTGCTGATGGCGCCGATTCAGTTTTCGCAACAGGTCGAGATGGCGGCGCTGCTGCTGGTCCGTCAGATGTGCCGGTCGCTCGAGATTTTCAATCGGTTCGCCATCAGGCTTCAACCACGTGCCCTGAAAGACGCCGGGCAGGAAGCCGGCACTCCAGTTGCCCGCATGGCCTTTGGGAAGACCGCGCCCCAGCGGGTCGGACATCACGACGAAAGCGGGCAGATTCTGGCTCGAGCATCCCAGGCCGTACGTAACCCAGGAACCGACGCACGGCAGCCCCATGCGAGGCTGACCGCAGTTCATCATGAACAGCGCGGGGCTGTGATTGTTCGATTCGGTGAAACCGGAATGAACAAAAGCCATCTTATCGACGTGACCGGCCAGGTGCGGAAACAGGCTGGAGACGGGTTTACCGCATTGTCCATATCGCTGGAAATGGAACGGCGATTTCATCAGCCCGCCAACCTGCTCCTTGAAAAAACCGGTCGTATCCTTGAACTGCTCGTCGAACTGGCGGATCGACTTGCCGTGCCAGCGAGCCAGTTCCGGCTTGTAGTCCCAGGTATCCACATGACTGGGCCCTCCATTGATAAAAAGCCAGATTACGGCCCGTGCCCGCGCCGCACGGTGAGGCGGGCGAACGCGCATAGGGTTCGCCGCCATTTGTGGGCCGGCCCGCGCCTCGGATGTGAATAACTGCTGTTGTTGCAACAGCGACGTCAGGGCTACGGACCCGAATCCCATTCCACACCGGCGTAGCATATCGCGGCGACCTAACGGCGGACAATTGCCCGATAAGGCACGATGATCTGACAGACCGTTTTCGAACATAGACTTGTCCTTCGCCGTTGATATTTGGCGTTTCCTACCGAAGCTGAATCGTACTGCGGATTTTCTTTTGACGACACAGATGACCATGATAGGGAACGACCTTTGTGCCGTTCCGAGCGCCGAGGACCGATTCTGCCGGCGGGTTCCCGGAACGCCAGAGACGGCGTTCCCTACCAGATTCGGTTCATCCTGCGGGTTCTGTTGTATGGATACGGTTCACCACGGCAGGCAATGGGCCCTGTACCGTTTCGCGCGCCTAACCCACCACCCATATCGGGCTCGACCAGGCCATTTGGTTGTTGTATTGGAGGACACGAACACAGCAACCTTCGGGTTCGTCGCGCCGGGGGCGCGCATCGTGCCAGCGCAGTGTTGCCGTGCAATCGCTTGGGCCGACCAACCGCTGCAGCATATGGCCTTCGGACGTGAACGGCCCGTAAGACTGATCGTATTGTCTTGCTGTAGATGGCGTAAGTCGGTGGTTTCACGTTGTTTCGCCGGCTTGCGCATATCGAGCGTCAACGCGGCATCCCCTCCCAACAGGGCCACGAAGCGATCGGAATTGGCGTCGCGCATCAGCTGGCGGGTCCGCGGCCAATGCCGGCTGTGGACTTCAAATCCGTCGATCCACTTCTGGTGTCGGTTCCCGGGCATCGTGGGCACGTCGTGCCGCGAGGCGTGTCCGGTAAAGGCGAAGAAATCGGGACGCTCCCGCGCGATCTCGATGGATCGCTCCAGGCTGCCTGCGGCGTACCCGGCGGCGTTGTGGTTGTGCAGGTCGCCCCAATACAAGCGGTAAGCAGCACCGTCGTCATGTGGTTCGGCGACGGCCTGGGATGTCGGGCGCGCCGCCGCAAGAAACGGCGCCACAAGTGACGTACCGACGAACTGGCGACGTGTGAGAGACGAGACGGCCATCGCGCTGCATGGATTCCCAAAACAAGTGGTTCGACGATAACTCCAGAGAACGCCTGTCATTATCGTCCGAGAAGAAAGAATTTCAAGTTACGTGGCGCCGACGTTCGCAACGAGGACATGAGGACCCTTCAGTAACGACTCCTCGCGACACGATGCGGGCTTGCGTGCAGGCGGAGCTTGCGGTAAATCGACTATGGTTGGTACACGAACTCGTTCAATGCCAGAACGAGCTGCGTGAAGTTCGCCAACGCCATGCAGCGCGCACTGTCCCCGTACGTTTTTCGATAGTCCCGCAGGTCCTGCGCGATCTGCGTGCGATGCAGGGCGAGTTCCACTGCGGTTGGCGAACGACCTAAAGCGAGTCGATACAGTTCACAGATGGCAGAGTTCAACGACGCATCCGACGACGGTTCGATGCGGCGCGCCAAGGCCCGGCTGCAGGACACGAACAAGGGGCTGTTCAAAAACAGCAGCGCCTGGGGGGCCGTCGTCGTGCTTGCACGCCGGGCAATGCTCACCAGTGGTTCGGGCGTATCGAGCACCTGGAGACAGGATATCATTCGGCTGCGTTTGATCGTGAAATAGATGCTGCGGCGCCGTGTTTGTTGGTCGAGCATTCCCGGTCCGAACATTCGCCTGTCGAGCATCCCCGAAACGGCGAGCAGACTGTCGCGAATCGCTTCGGCTTCCAGCCGCCGATAACCCTGTTTCCAGAAGTATTGGTTGTCCGGATCGCGCCGGGCATTTTCGGCATCGTGGTCGCAGCTTTGCCTGTATGCGCGGCTGGTCATGATCAGGCGATGCACGCGTTTCAGCCGCCACCCTCCGCGAATCAGTTCCGTCGCCAGCCAGTCGAGCAGTTCCGGATGCGTGGGCCGCGCGCCCTGCGTGCCGAAATCATTGGGCGTTGCCACGATTCCACGCCCGAAGTGATGTTGCCACAGACGGTTGACGATCACGCGAGCGAGGAGATGCCCCGCGCCGCGTTCGGAGTCCGTCAACCAACTGCTGAGTGCTCGTCGACGAAAACTGGTGCGGCATCCCGCCGGAGGCGAACGCCACCAGCGGTCCAACGCCGTATCGTGATGGCGCAGAAGCGGAGGGAACCCTTGTCGGGCCACCTCCTCTTTCTGATTAGGATCGCCGCGCTTGAGGTGATGGACTTCCGGATAAAAGTGCGGATATCCTCGCCCGTCGGCATGGTGCGCAATAGGGGGTAAACCCTCGGAGCCGATCCGCACTGGCACCGGGTACGATTCCGGGCTCTTTTCACGCAACATGGAGAGCTGATTCTGTAGTTCGTTCCGCTGTTGTTCCTGATCGGCGGCAAGCGCTTCCAGTTGCTGTTTCAATCGTCGAACCTCGCCGGCGAATTCGTGCCGAGCGAAACGCTTGCCGTGCGGAGATGTGAGTTTCAGGCGTGCCCGTGCAGGGATCGTGGTCGCGAACGACGCGGCCAGACGATAATAGTCGCGCGTCGTGACAGGATCGTACTTGTGGTCGTGACAACGCGCGCACCCAAAGGTCATTCCCAGAAAAGCAACTCCGGTCGTCGTCACCATATCGTCCAGTTGGTCGTACCGCGCCAGCTCGAATTCGTCTTCCGTTATCTGGCTGGGAAAGACACCTGCTGCAAGAAAGCCAGTCGCCATCATCGCCAGTGGTTCGTCAGGCGACCATTCGTCACCGGCCAACTGCCATCGGACGAACTGATCGTAGGGCATGTCGGCGTTCAGGGCCTGAATCACGAAATCCCGATAGTGAAACGCATGGGGACGATCCTGGTCGTGCTCAAAACCGCCGCTCTCCGCAAAACGCGCCACGTCCAGCCAGTGACGAGCCCAGCGTTCGCCGTAATGGGGACTGGCAAGGAACCGGTCGAGCAGCGACGCATACGCCGACGGCGATGGATCGACGGCGAACGCGTCGATCTCGCCGGGCGAGGGCGGCAACCCGGTCAAATCGAGGGCCACGCGGCGGATGAGCGTGCGGCAGTCGGCCTGCGCGGCGGGCGACAGCGTCCGCTCCTCGAGCTTCGCCTGCACGAATCGGTCGATCGGATGCTCTGACCCGACCGAAGTTTCAACGGCCGGAGGCCGGGGCGCGGCCAGGGGCCGGAACGACCAGAATCGCGTATCGGCGCCGGAAGCGTCGGCGGCTCTGCCGCCGGTCGTCGCCGCCCATGTCATGCCAGGTGGTCCGCCGGCACTCGGCACGGCGACCAGCACCACCAGCAGCCGCATGGTGTCCACGCGCAGGCGCCGCGTGGGTCCGTTGATCGGGCGTCCCGTGCGGGGAATGCCTGTTAACAAAGACGATGCATGCATCGCTGCCACCTGTCGACGTGGGGTCCATGAGCTGGGCGTTCCGCCGGCCCCGACGCTTGCGTCCTGTAGGTGCAACGCCGTGGCGGAGAGGCGATTTTCGCGCCCGCGTGCCGCACCATCCCATGGTACAGCTCGCCCCGAACACTGTCGACTTATACACGCTGTAAATGCGAGCAGTTGCCGCCATAGGACGATTTACGGCAGGCTGATATAGTAGGTGCCGGTCACTGGCAGTCGTTTCCGCAGCCCCGTTCGCCGTGCTGACTTAAGGTTATGGTCGATGTCCCCTTCGATCGCGTCATCGCAATAGGCGATATTCACGGCTGCGTCTTCGCGCTGGACGCACTGGTCGACGCGCTGGCCCCCGGACCTCGAGATGTCGTCGTCTCTCTGGGAGACTATGTGGATACCGGCGGCCATACACGGCAGGTGATCGATACACTCCTTCAGCTCTCCGCGCGGTGCCGGCTGGTGACCCTGATGGGAAATCACGAAGAGATGCTTCTGGCGGCCATCGACAGCGAAGAGGTTCGCGAATCATGGCTGCTGGCCGGCGGCGTGAGTACGCTCAACTCCTACTGGCTTGGCGCGGACGTCAGTGCCATTCCACAAGAACATTTGCAATTCATTCGTTCCGGTGTCGATTCTTTTGAAACCGACGATTGCGCGTTTGTTCATGCCAACTACGACCCGCAGCTGCCGTTCTCACGGCAGCCGGGCTATCTGCTTCGCTGGTCGTTGCTCGACAGGGCGGATGCAAAACCGCATGTTTCCGGAAAGCGCGTCGTGGTGGGGCACACCGAGCAACGCCAGGGCGAAATTCTGGATCTGGGATTCGCGGCCTGCATAGACACGTACTGCTACGGAACCGGCTGGCTCACGGCCCTTGACGTAACCGAAGGCCTCGTCTGGCAGGCGAACCGGTGGGGTGTTTTACGGGATTCAGTTCCGCTGTCTGTGGGCAGGCCCAACCTGCCGTGGTAAACTGCGGCCAATCGGAAACCGGTGAGGCGACTGGGCGCGATCAGGCCGGCGGAACCGGCATTCGCAACGCTGGAGACCGTGCGCTCGAATCGAGGAGGTTCACTGATGACTCGTCCCTGTCAACTGTTTGTGTGCGCGGCACTTTGGATACTGGCGGCTGCGGCACTCGTGCCGGACGGGTCGTCGCAAGCCACCGGAAAGGAACAGGACAGCACAATTGAGGAAAAAGTCGACCGCATCCTTCATCAATGGTCGGACTATCTGACGGAGCTCAAGAGCTTTCAGGTCGACATGAATACGAGCATGAAAATGACTTCTCCCACCGGCAACATGGAGATGGATAGCGCGCAACAGCTTCGTGTCCAGCGACCCAACCGGATGGCACTGGTACTGCGCGAAGGCGTCGACGGAGTGAACATGTTCTGTGATGGAGAAACGCTTACAATCCATGTTCCGCTGATGGGCCGGTACACAAGTCGTGAAGCGCCCGATTCGCTGTCGGCGATATCGCAGAATCCGCTCATTACGGCGGGCCAGCAAAATATTCTGACCGGGGCGTTGCTGAGCAATGACCCCTACGCGGCCGTTCTGGAAGGAGTCCAAAAGGCGCGTTATGACGGCACGGAAAAAGTCGATGGCGAGACGTGCCACCGATTGGTGTTCGAACAGGACGAACTGGACTGGACGGCGTGGATTGTCGACAGTGAAAAGCCCGTGGTGCGTCGGGTAGTGCCCGATATGACCAAGGCATTGGCGGCGATGGGCGGTTTGGAACTGGAAGGGGACGAGGCCAAGGCGGTTCGCGAGCAGTTGGCCAAGACCGAGTTGCGTTTGGAAACGAAATTCACGAATTGGAAAACAAACGCGACGTTTACCGACGCGGATTTCGCATTCGATGCCCCCGAAGGTGCCCGGAAAGTCGATTCGCTGTTTGGCGGATTGGAGGGCGAGGACGAAGAGGGCCCCCATCCGTTGGTCGGTAAACCGGCACCGCCGATCCAGCTCGACAAGCTCGACGGCAGCACGGTCGAACTGGCACAACACGCGGACAAGGATGTCGTCATCCTTGACTTCTGGGCGACCTGGTGCGGCCCGTGCCGCCGGGCCATGCCCACGATCTCACAGGTGGCAAAACGCTTTGCCGACAAAGGCGTCGTGCTCTATGCCGTTAATCTGGAAGAAGAGTCCGATACGATCGAAGAATTTCTCGAAGATGAGCAGTTGGATCTGAATGTGCTGCTCGACGCGGACGGCGATGTGGCCCGCGCCTACGGAGCCAACGCCATTCCGCAGACGGTTATCGTCGATAAGAAAGGCGTCGTGCAGGTCGTACACGTCGGGCTGCTGCCGGACTTGAAAGCGCAGCTTCAAAAGGAGATCGAAGCGATTCTGGCAGGAAAGAACTTGGCGCAGGAGCAACTGGAAAAGAAGACGGATTCGGACGATCCCGAGTCACAGGAACCGGACGACCCGGACGCAAAATAGCCGTCCCGCTGACGTCGTGCGTGGGTAGGCCCCGGCTCCGCCGGGGGACTGCCCTGCCGAATCGCCTGGCTATTCATCCCCGGGCGGAGCCCGGGGCTGACCAGCCGCGACGCGGATTCCGAAGACGCTCTCATCCCCCGGCAATGCTGCCTCGGGTCGCGGCACGCGGTCGGACCGTTCCAAAAGAGTTGCCATTCAATGGCCGACCGGCGCAGCGCAGCGCGCGCAGCGCCTGGAACAGATGCCGATAATGGCTCCGCTGCGGGTCCGACAATGGCCCCTGCGAGATCAAGTTGCAGCGTTCGTATGGGTCGGCCTGCAGGTCGTAGAATTCGCAGCCGCCATTCAGGCCCTTATGGCAGACCAGCTTGAAGCGAAAATCGCGGATCGCGCACGAGCCTTTGTCGGGTTTGTGTCCCGGAAAGACTTCGGTGTAAACCAGCGAGCGGATGGCAACGATGTCGGGATCGACCAGGTAAGGGTAGAGGCTCACCGCGTCAACCGGTCGCGAACTGCCGGGCCGGGCGGCCGGGTCGACTCCTGCCAGATCGAGGCACGTGGTGAACAAATCCAGCGTGTGCACCAGTCCCTGCACTTCGCGACCTGGTTGCACGACATCTGGCCCGCTGACGATCAGCGGCACATGGACGCCGGTTTCGTAGACCGTGTGCTTCGCCCGAGTGCGGTCGAACGGAGGAAGCACCGATTCTGCCGGTGGCCCGTTGTCGCTGGCAAAGATGACCGTGGTGTGGGCGAGGTCGTCGGACAGGCCGGCCAGCAGGCGTCCGATTTCAGTATCCATCGCCTGGATCGTGGCGCGATAGTGCGTCGCCGGAGCTCTGCGGGGCTTTCGGCCTCGCAGGTCGTAGGTGTGCAGGTGCTCGGGCGGAGCATGATACGGTTTGTGCGCGGCGTTGAAGGACACGCAGCAGAACCACGGCGACGTCTGGTGACGGATCCAGCACAGCGCGTCGTCCACCGTTTGCGTGGTGGCATAGGTGCGGCACGTGGAAGTGTGCCCATTGACCGTCCGGCCCCACCGCGTGTAGTTGCCCCAGGGTCGAAACGCGAACCACAACGTTCCCGCGTGGTAGTCCCAGCCGTGCCTCAATGGTCCCAGCGCCCCGCCGTTGTTGTCGTTGCCCAGATGCCATTTGCCGATCAGGCCGCAAGCGAAGCCTGCCGGCCCCAGCAACTCGGGCAGTGTTATTTCTTGATACGGGAGCACGTTCTTCCCGACCGGAAAAATGACGGCCCCCACGCCGGTTCGGAAGCCGTGCCTGCCGGTATGCATCCCGGCTCGCGACGGCGAGCAGGACGGATGGGACCAGGCGTTGCGAAACAGCACGCCACCGCGGGCCAGTCCGTCGATGGTGGGCGTCGGCGGGGCCGCAGAAGACTCTCCGTAACAGCCTATGCCATCCACACCTATGTCATCGGCGACGACCAGAAGAATGTTCCCGGCACCGGGAGGCCGATCGGCGCGCGGATTCTGGGCATGCGCCGCCCGCGCGACGACCAGCGCCAGCAGGGCGGCGGCCACCGTGTCTATCAACTTCTCGTAATGCACCACTTCGTCCTCAATCGGCACAATCCGACATTCAAGTTGAGAGAGCCGCGCGAGCATCTTCGCCCGGAAGGATCCGACTGGGCCCCGGAAGCCGGGGAGTTCCCTAACCCTGGCCCTTGGTATCCAGGGCTAGGTAGTGAAGAGCATTTCTGTAACAGATGTCTTGCACCAGCTTCCCGAGCAGTCCATCGTCGTCGGGAAGCAGTCCCTGTTGAACGTCACGACCCAGCAGATCGCACAGCACGCGGCGGAAATATTCATGCCGTGGAAACGACATAAAGCTGCGCGAATCGGTTAACATGCCGACAAACCGGCTCAGGAGCCCTACATGGGAAAGCGCGTTGAGTTGCCATTCGATGGCCTCTTTCTGATCCAGGTACCACCAGCCGCTGCCGAATTGCATTTTGCCCGGAGTGTCCGGCTGCTGAAAGTTTCCAAGCATCGTGGCGATCACATAATTATCTGCAGGGTTCAGGTTGTACACGATGACCTTGGGCAGCGCGTCATCGCGCGCCAGGGCGTCCAGGTAGCCATTCAGCGCGGCGGCCTGCGGCCAATCGCCGATGGAGTCGAAGCCCGCGTCGGGACCGCGCGCGGCGAACATTTTGGAGTTCGTGTTTCTGCGCGCGCCGAGGTGCAATTGCTTCGTCCAGCCGCGATCCGCATCGAGCCGCCCGAACAGAAGCATCACATAGCTGTTGAAACGGGCCAGGTCGTCCGGCGCCAGGGCCGTTCCGCCGCGGGCCTGGTCGAAGAGCCGGGACGCGATCTGTTCGGAACAGTCCCGCGCATAACATTGGCTCAAGCCGTGATCCGAAATCCGGCATCCGGCTTGATGGAAAAAGTCGTGTCGCACTGCGATGGCATCCACAAAATCAGCAAGTCGCGAGATATCTCGATTCGTGGCTGCCGCCAACCGATCCACCCAGGAGTTGAAGGCGTCGGGCCGATCCGCCGTCAATGCCTTGTCGGGCCGGAACGTCGGCAGGACGCGAGTCGCGAGCGTGCTGTCGGCGATCGCGCGATGGTGAGCCAGGTCGTCGGTCGGATCATCCGTCGTGCACAACACGTTGACGCGGAATTTCCGCAGGATGCCATGTACCGAAAACGCTTCTTCCGACAGTCGCTCCTTTGCCCGGTCCCAGATGCGCGAAGCGGAATTGGCATCCAACAATTCGTCGATACCGAAATACCGCTTCAGCTCCAGATGCGTCCAGTGATACAGTGGATTGCGCAGCGTTGCCGGCACGGTTTCGGCCCACGCATTGAATTTCTCACGCGGATTCGCATCGCCCGTTATCAGGCGTTCCGGCACGGCGTTGGCGCGCATGGCGCGCCATTTGTAATGGTCTCCCTCCAGCCAGATTTCGGCCAGATCACCAAAGCGCCGATCCCGCGCGATCTCGTCCGGCGGCAGGTGGCTGTGGTAGTCGAGGATAGGCTGATGGGCCGCCATCTCGTGATAAAGTCGCCGCGAAGTTTCGGTGGACAGCAGGAAATCGTCGTGAATGAATGCCATGATACGCGTAACAACTCCGGCGAATACTTGGCAACGAAAGACAACGTACAACGAGGGTCCGCCACCGCTGGTGCGGTTGCCGGCCGCAAGCCATCACAGTACCAGAGAGGTCGGCGGGGCGCCAACGTCCCCTTATTGCGGCGGGACGGCCCGCCAGACGCGTCGCGTCGTGATCGGTTTACGCGCTCACGCGCCGGCACTGGCCGGCCGTCGTCGGCGACCGCAGCACGATTCGTATCATTTCGGGCGGACAGTTCCAGCGCAACGGCGTTTCGGCCGACAGGCCCCGGCTGACGTTCACGACCGTTGGAAAAACGGAATAGACGCCGTCGCAATAGCGCAGCGGCTTGCGCGTGGGGCACACAATCGGGCCGACCCAGGGCAGTCGCACCTGTCCTCCATGGGTGTGTCCCGCCAGCATCAGGTCAAAACCGTAGCGACGCGCCCAATCCAGCTGGTCGGGCGTATGGGCCAGCACGATGCGCAGTGCCTCGTCGACCGCGCGTGAGCCGAGATCACCGGTCATGTCGGCGGCCGGAGCGAACCACGGCAGTTCGTTGCCGGCCAAGACGACACGCGTGCCGCGCAGCGTATAACAGTCCCAGCGACCGCCCAGGTCGATCCATCCGGCGTCGCGCATGCGATCGCGCAGCTCGCGGCAGTTCACCTTCAGATCGTGGTTGCCCAGGATGTAGAAATTGCCGTGCCGCGAGCGAACCCGGCCCAGCACGTCCGGTAGCCACGGCAGGCAGTCGGCGTGGTCCATCAGGTCGCCCGTGATGACGGCCAGGTCGGCATCCATGCCATTGGCCATGCGGACAAGCTCCTCGTAATACGCCCGGGGCATCTTGTTGTCGAAATGCAAATCGGACAGATGCGCGATTGCCAGACCCTCCAACTCGGCTGGCAAACGCTGCAGGACGATGTGGCGCTGCGACTCGTCGACGCGGAACATCTGATTGCCGGGCACATTCAGCAGCAACCGGTCGCAGAAACCCATGTTTCGGCGGTGGGAAGCAACCGTATGGCGAAGATCAACACTGCGCGTCTCCGAGGCCAGCAGCGCGGAACATCGTGGGCGACCGCCCACCGACAGCAGCGCAGCGCACAACCATACCGTGGCGACGGTTGTGCAAAGCAGCAAATAACCGGTCGCCACCCACGGCGGGTGTCCGCCTGTTGCGTGGGCCGTTGCGGTGCTGACGGCACCACTTGACCACAGCCAGGCCGGAAGCATGACCAGCGCCGCCACGGCCAGGGCGATGAACGTCCGGCGCATCCAGCGAGGCATGGCGGTCGCCTCGGTGTGGTTGATAAACGCCACCCACAGCACGAGGTGTCCGGTGAACCCGAACGGACACAGATACCAGGAAAGCGGCATGGGTCACTTTCTCGGATCTGCTGCTTCCGCTCTTGCCGCCGTGCTTCGAGTGGATGGTTCCGTGGCCGCTTGATTAAGGCGCGGCACCGCGCGATTGAATTCACCCAGCCATGCCTGCCAGGGATCTTTGGCGCGAATGCGCAGCGGCATCACCGGATGGCCATCCGCGATTCTGCTCAGAGCGTTCTGCGTTCGAACCAATGGACCCACAATCCGGTTGCTGACCCGCGCCATGTCGAACACCAATGGAACGACGCCCAGAAGGACGGCCACGCTCCACACGAGCATGAACGTTCCGATGGTCGGGCCGGCTGCCATCGTCCACGTCGCGACGACGACACCCAGCGTGGACGATACGGCGCTGTAGACGCAGGTTCGGGCGATCAGCGCGCCCTGAAGACGCGGCTGGACGAACAATTGCCGGCGGGCCAGCTTGTGGATGTCGCGCGGCTCGGTGGCCTGGCAGGTCATGGCACGGGACCCTTCCAGTATGTTTCGCGATCGGGGCGCGGGAACGCCGATGCGGCGTAGCTACAGAAAGATTAGCTCATATTCGAGGAGCGTCTGGTCAGCCCCGGGTGTTGCCCTCGTTATTCTGCACAAGTCAACCTCCATTGCCGCCTGCGTGGGTGGAGGCGGGAATCAGGGTCCGGTGAGCGGCGCAGTGACGAATAGAAGGCCTCAAGCGGCGAACGACAACTTGCCCCGTCTTCAACTTGCCCCGTCTTGCGCTTCTCGTGGAGTGGGTGCCGGGCGTTGGACGTCAGGCCGGAAAATGGGGGTTGCCCGTTGACCGCCGACGTACCGAAAAGTGATGCAGCACCAGGACCAGAACCAGGGCCGCCAGCATCAGCGCCAGCGGCATGTAGGACTGGGCACTGCCGAGTGACGGCCACACGTTTTCGAATTGGCGGTCCCGCCATGTGGTGCCGGGTGCCGCCGGCAGCGGCACCTTGAACGGCCAGATGCGGCGGAGCGATCCGAGCATGAAGCCGCACAATGCCGCCATTGTGACGGATGGGAAGTATTGCAACAGCCATTTCAGCGCCTTGCTGAAGGTAATCAGTCCCACCGCGCAGCCAGCTGTGAACACGGCCAGAAACACGCCATTCTCCAGCGTGACATGGCCCGAAACGACCTCTTTGATCACACCGGTCACGTGATAATACATGCCCAGTATCAGCAGCACGAACGCGCCGCTGATGCCGGGCAGGATCATCGCGCAGATGGCCACCGTCGCGCTCAGGAACAGATACGTGTAGGTCAGCGGAGCGGTGGTGGGCACTCGGCCCATGAGCCAGAATGCGCCGGCGCATCCGGCGACGAGCGTGGCGATTTCAGTCGCTTTCCAGCATGGCACGATACGGGCGACCAGGAACGAGGATGCCAGGATCAGTCCGAAAAAGACGGCCAGGATATGGGTCCGGTGATGTTCGAGGAGATAGTGCATCAGATGGGCCAAAGATCCCGCGCCGATGACGATCCCCGCGGCCAGCGCGCCGAGAAAACGCACGTCGATGTAGGCCGCCGCGTCGCGAATGCGACCGTGCACCACCATGCCGACCAACGTGTGATCGAAACGGCTGATGGCCGTGACCAACCGCTGGTAGACGCCGAGGACCAGGGCCACGGTGCCTCCCGAGACGCCGGGCACGATATCGGCCGCACCCATGAGAATGCCGCACACGGCGGTCTGAAAGTCGCGGCGGTCGGGAAGCCGCGTGCGGCCGGCGGTTGACGGCGGGTCGCTCAAGTCGTGCATCGCCAGCCGGCGTCTTCGGGGAGCCGTCGAAACGGGATCACGAATGGAAGATTCCTCACGGCCAGCGCACCCAACACCAAGCGGTTGACCGCCATACGGTCAGCGGATCGACATGTCGCAGCTGGTGCCTCCGGCCGCAGGCAGATAACACTGCTCGACGTAGTCACGCACCATACGGTGGGCGCTGAAGCGCCAGGCAAGCGAATTAATGGAGTGCATCATCCGGTCGATCCAATTCAGCGGAAGGCTGTGGGCGTCGCGATCGTAGAACAACGGAACCACTTCGTCCTCAAGCACGCGGTAGAGATTTGCCGCGTCGCGGCGATCATTCACCTCGTCGGACACGTGGTGGGTTCCATTGCCGATCGCGAACCCGTTGACTCCGTTGTATGCCTCGGCCCACCACCCGTCGAGGATCGAGCAGTTCAGCCCGCCATTGAGTACGGCCTTCTGGCCGCTGGTTCCGGAGGCTTCCAAGGGGCGGCGAGGATTGTTCAACCAGACGTCCACTCCCTGGATCAGGTGGCGGGTCACGTTGATGTCGTAGTCTTCGATAAACACGAACCGCCCCGCCAGCCGCGGGTCGTGCCGCAGATTGCTGATGCGTTTGATGAGCTGCTTGCCCGGTTCGTCGGCCGGATGGGCCTTGCCGGCGAAGATGAACTGCACGGGCCGGTGGCCATCGTCGACCAGCGCTATGAGCCGCTCCATATCCGTCAGGCACAAATCTGCGCGTTTGTAGGTGGCAAAACGTCGCGCAAAGCCAATGGTCAGTGCGCCGGGATCCAGCGCGTGCTGGGCAGCTTGGAGCGCTTCGGCATCTTCCCCCCGCCGACGGCATTGACGCACCAGGCGGCGCCGCACAAAACCGATCAACAGATTCTTCAGCGCGTTGTGCACTTCCCACAATTCCCCGGGATCCACATCGTACAAGGCTTTCCACGCATCTGGCTCGCCCATCCGCGCCTGCCAGTCGCTGCCCAACACACGGTCGTAAAGCTGGGCCATCTGAAGCGCCAGCCAGCTCGGGATGTGCACGCCGTTGGTAATGTGCCCGATGGGGATCTCTTCTTCCACGCGCCAGGGCCACAGATGGGCCCACATCCGCCGCGAGACGTGGCCGTGCAAGGAACTGACG
>CAZNKT010000031.1:0-54268 GCA_964573605.1 uncultured Pirellulales bacterium | reverse complement strand
CCCGCGACAAGTGTGGACTGAACGCAGAACGCCCTGTCGCACGTTGGAAACCATCGATTTTAGCCAAATCCTGCACGCCGTCCAGGCCCCCGTGACGGCTGGCGGACCGCGGGCCGCGATCACGGGGCCCTGTGCCACGCCGCAACTCTCCGCACTGCCCGGCTTCGCTGACAGATTTCCGTCGATGTACTATCCTGAACAATGGTGGCCGCCTTCCCGGTGTCGCGTCAGCCGGCCTGTCGTATGGACCCAAATCCGCTCCCTGTCTGGTCTGCATGTGTGTGGTCGCCATATCCGACTTGCACCGTGTGTGGTCGCTGTTCAGCGCCCATGGCGCCCGCACGCCGATCGCGTGGCCCGGACCACGATTTGAAAGGACCGCCATGATGGTCGCGAACAAGCGATCCCCGTTGTTGTTGCTGCGCGGCATATCGCAGGGGTTCGTCGGTGCCCACAGGATCGGCGAATGTCCCGCCGGCCCGCCAGTGCCGCGCGCAAAGCGAGCGACCGATGGGAACTCCGGCTGGATCACGCGCCGGTTTCAGACGGCGGTCCCGTGTCTGCATTTGGCCGCTCGACGACCGGGTGGAGATCCCGCTCCGTGAACCATGATTTCTCCAGGCCAGGCCGGCTGGTACCAGAAGCGCTGCCTGCGAGCACCGCGCCCACTCGCGACGACTGGCACTCCCGGCATCTTGCCGACCCGACGTCTCCCGCTGGTTCATCGTCCGCGTCCGCAACGACGGCTCCCGCCGGGAATTTCGATCCCGCCACCCGGCAGGCCGAACAGCGTGCCTCGCGGCTCCACATCCTGCGCAATGCGCCTCCCTGGGTTGTCAGTGCCGTGTTCCACATGACGCTGCTCGTCGTGCTGGGCCTGGTCGTCATTTCGGACGATATCGTCTCGCGCTTATCGCTCGAGGCGACATTGAGCGACAAACTCGGTGATGCCTCGGCGGATCCCATTCGGAATGTCGATTCGATTACCGAGCCGCTCGATCCCGAGGCGCTGCTGACTCCCAAGAACCTTGACCCTGTCGACGACCCACTGGCGGCACCCCAATTGTCCCCTCCGGTTCCCGAAGCGCACACGCTCCGCGATGCGCTGAACGCACCGCAAATCGGTATCGCGCTGCAGGGCCGTGAGCGAGGAATGAAAGAGGCACTGCTCGCCGCCTATGGTGGAAACAAGACCACGGAATCCTCCGTACTGGAAGGATTGAAATGGCTGGCCAAGCAGCAACTAAGAGATGGTTCGTGGAGTCTGAAGGGTCCCTATGCCGATGGTTCTTATTCGGAAAACGGGCCCGCCGCCACGGCCATGGCCATGCTCGCCTTTCTCGGCGCCGGCCACACGTTTCAAGACGAAGACGCTTCGACCTTCGCGCCCGTGGTGCGGCGCGCCCTGCGAGCGTTGCTCAAGTTCCAGGACGCCGACGGAAACTTCTTTAAGAATGGACCGATAAATCATCGCCTGTATACCCAGGCGCAGTGCACCATGGCAATCTGTGAACTCTTCGCCATGACAGGCGACGAGCAACTCCGCGGTCCCGCCCAGCTTGCCATTGATTATTGTGTGCGTGCACAGAGCCCCGAGGGCGGCTGGCGGTATCTTCCAGGCACCGACAGCGACACGTCCGTCACCGGATGGGTCGTGATGGCGCTGAAGAGCGGTCGCATGAGCTACCTGGCGGTTCCGCAAGAAGTGTGGGACGGAGTGGACGCCTATCTCGATCGCGCGTCGGTCGAAGGAGGCCGTCGATACGTCTACCGGCCCGGCGAGCCGTTTCAGGATGGAGGTCGAGGATTGGCAATGACCGCTGAAGCGCTCCTTTGCCGCCAGTATCTCGGCTGGCCTCGCACCGAACCGCGCTTGGTCGACGGTGTCGCATACCTGGCGCGGCATCCCATGAGCTGGGATGCGCGCAATGCCTATTACTGGTACTATGCCACGCAGGTGTGCCACCACATGGGCGGGGAGCCTTGGCAGGACTGGAATGGCGTCATGCGAAATCTGCTGCCGGCGCGTCAGATTCGCGCGGGGCGCGAGCGTGGAAGTTGGGACCCCAAGGGCGACGCGTGGGGACCCCACGGCGGCCGGCTATTCGTGACCGCCCTGTCAATCTATATGCTCGAAGTGTATTACCGCCATCTGCCGCTCTATCGCACCGAAATGCTCAGCAGCCGTTGACCCGACGCGCCTCCGCGCCGTGCGCTTGGTTGTATCCGCTGAGCAACCGGAGCAACCGTGTGGCTGCTCCGGCGCTCAGACGTAAGCTCCGTCGCGAAGCGCCCGCCGGTGCGGCTGACCCAGACACCACAGACTCCGGCGGGGATGATGCTCCTACCCAGGAGGGAGGGCAGCGTCCGAAACCCGCAATCTCAAACGCAAACGACAGAGCTTCAATTGGTTCCCTGATGGTTCTCTCGATAATGGTCGGCAGCATCCCGCGTCACGCTGCAACCGCACGCGCCGCGTGTCGCAGCTGGCGTGCCGCCACCACATTTTTTCCACGTCCGTGCAGCGGATCGCCGGCGGCTCTGCCCGGACAGGATTAAACCGGGCACTTGGCCGATGCAATCCCCGGGCGGAGCCGGGGGCTGAAAAGCAGACGTACACGAATTATCAAAATGCTTCAGCCGGAAAAGGAAATCGGCTCGCCAATTTCATACAGATAATGCCTCACGAATTCACGATCATCGAATGATGTCGTGTTGTCTCTTTGCGTATCCTCAACACGCGGCGGGTGCGGCCTTCCCGCCACGACGACAGTGTCGCCAGGTTTGGCCAGCTCCAATGTCCGGGCCATGGCCTCTGCGCGATTCGGGATCGCCAACGCCGTTCCACCCAGCGCCGTAGCGAGCCTGCGGGCACTTGCCGTGCACGCGCCGCACTGCTCATCGGACACCGTAACGACGCGAGTGTCTGCCATGCGGACCATCGTCGCCGCCAGAGCCGCACAGCAACCGTCGGTCGGATGACTGCCTGCGTTCCAGACGCACCGAATGCGTCCCGAGGTTACCTTTCGCACCGTCCGGAGACATGCCGCCAACGCGTCAGGCGTGTCGGCCACGTCCACAATCACGGCAAACGGCTGCCCGCAGTCGATCCGTTCCATGCGGCCAGGAAATCGCTCGACGGCCTCCAGTCCTCGCACAATGTCCGGTAGACCGACACCCTGTACGAGTCCCAGCGCGGCGGCAATCAGGCAATTGGAAATGTGTTGATCGCCGATGATTCGTGTACGCACCGGAAAAGTATCGCGTCCTGCTTCCAGCAGGAAAATCTGCTCGCTCCCGCTCCGTGTGACGACGGTTGCCGTCAGCTCGGCCTCCACGTCCAACCCAACCGTCAGGGCGGGCCCGTCAATCCGCGACAACCATTCGGAACTTACCGAATCATCGGCGTTCAGGATGGCAACGCCCTCGGGGGCGAGGCCATTCAGGATTTTGCTCTTGTTGTGACGGTAATGGGCCAGCGACGAGAACCGCTGCCGTCCGTCCCGCAAAACATTGGTGATGCCTACGGCGTCGAATTCGAAGCCCGCCACGCGTTGCTCGGCAAGCGCCGAGTTGGAAACTTCAATCACGCCATGCGAACATCCGGTGGCCACCATCCGCTCCAGCCATCGGGCCAGATCGCCTGGATACGGCGTTGTTCGCGGCGCAGGAACGATCAATTCCGTGTCGGTGTACCCGATGGAACTGAGTAAGCCGCACTTCAGGCCGCCATGCGACAGCACACTCGCCGTCAGTATCGCCGTACTCGTCTTTCCACAGGAACCCGTCACACCGATTGCCTTCAATTGTGCCGCGGGATCCCCCACTAGCGCATGGCAAATCCGGGCATACGCCTCCCGAGCGTCGGGAACAACGCATTGCGGTAACGTGCTGCCCGTTTCGGCACGCTCAACAACGGCACCTTTCGCGCCGCGCGCCGCCGCCAGTTGAAGTTGCGCACGCCGTTTACCCACAGCCGGCTGTGTGGCAACAAACAGATCGCCCGGCTGCACACGCCGGGCTTCCAAGCAACACGACGACACCATCATATCGTCCGTATGAACGAATCGGGCGTCGGCCAATAGCTGCCGGAGACTAAGCGACGTCCAAACACCGCGCGATTGACAGGTCACGCCTACGTCCTCCCGCTTCGCGTTACGACGTTCGGTACGGCGTATGGCGCGGCCGTGTCTGCCCACCGCAAAACGAGTCCAGCAGGGACGGCATCCATGGCGCTCGGCCTCCTTGCCTCTATGCGCCGCACAGCTTCCACCACCCGGGATGGAAACGCGCTGGGAACTGGCACTGGGAATTGATTGTTGTTCGCTGAACGGCCGCGGTCCGAGTTCCTTTCGGCCGTCGACTGTCAGCGGGCGGGATATTGGTCAATTCGACGCGGCGTGTCAAGATAAGTTGCCCAGTGGAATCTTGAAGCGAAAAGGGAGTCGGGCCTCCAGTAACCGTGGGCTGACGCCCTTCGGCTGGTGAATAGTCCGGATTAGACCGTGCACCCGGCCGGCGGGCTGGACAACTGCCGGGACACCGCGTGAAAATGACAGCATGGCCAAAGACGATTTTGACGTAAATGCGCTGGCGGCCTATCTTCACCTGCTGCCGTCACAGATTGAACGGCTGGCGGACCGGGACAAGATTCCCGCTCGCAAGGTCGGCGGCCAGTGGCGGTTCGCGCGCGCTGAAATTCATCATTGGCTGGAGGATCGGATCGGCGTGAGCGACGATGAGCAACTCGCCCACATGGAAGACGTCCTCAGCCAAACCTCGCCCCATCCCACCGAAGACGTAAGTCTGGCCGAACTGCTCCCGCCGGCAGCCATCGCCGTGCCATTGACGGCCCGCACCCGGTCGAGTGTCATCGCCAAAATGGCGGAACTGGCGGCATCGACGGGACTCCTCTGGGATGCTGACAAGATGGCGGAAGCCGTGCAGGCACGGGAAGCGATGCATCCGACGGCACTCGAGAACGGGATCGCTTTGCTGCACCCGCGGCGGCCGATGGCCAGCATACTGGGTCAGGCGTTCATCGCCCTGGGAATCACCTCGAAAGGACTCCCCTTCGGCGACCGTAGCGGTCGGTTGACGGATGTTTTCTTCCTCATCTGCTCCGTGGAAGACCGCGGGCACCTCCGCATCCTTGCACGTCTGAGTCGGATCGTGTCTCAGCCAGACTTCCTTTCCGCGGTGCGCCAAGCCAATTCGGCCGAGGAGGCACATCAGTTGATTTGCCAGTATGAGGCGGATCTGAATTGACACGTCCCGCGTCCCGCCGCGATAAACAAGCAGTAGGGATACGAACCGTGCTGGCGCTGTTTCCGGTACCGCCGCGGCAGCGTGCAATAAAAACCGCGACGAGCCCGGGGGTCGAACTGGCATATTTCTGCCGAATACGAGCGGTCGGGAGTGATGGGCATGGATACAACAGCAAATTCTGGTAGCCACCGGGCGCCGTTTGACATAATGAACACGCTCTATGTCGGTGACGGCGGCTGCCGCGAATTCCGGCCGATCGTGTCCCGTCTGTGCATCGACACGCGAGTGACCGTCGTCGCCGATCTCCGTCATGCCCTGCGGACCATTGACACGTTCGACGTCCAGGGCGAACCGCAATTGCCGGATATTGTGTTGCTCGCGCAGTCGCGGCCAGGTGAATTTGCGGAGGCGTCACTGGACACGTTAAAGAGGCGTTTGCCGCTGGCACGGTTCATCCTGTTGCTGGGCACCTGGTGCGAAGGAGAGAGCCGCACGGGACGGCCGTGGGCGGGAGCCGAGCGCGTTTACTGGTACGACTGGCCCGCCCGATGGTCCATCCAGCACACCCGCGTGGCTGCCGGCCGGTGCCCGGTCTGGGGGCTTCCCGAGACGGCCACCGGCGAGGAACGTTTGCTCTGGTCCGCGGAAACTCGGAACTCGTTGTCCACGGGCGAAGTCATCGTGCATGGCCGCTGCCGGGAGACAATAGACGCGATTTCCGATGCCTGTCGCGAGCGTGGCTACCACGCCCGGCCGTTTTCCGCTCGCGCGGTCGCGGCGGGCATTGCCATGGAGGCTCCCGCTCAATCGGGGCCGCGGCGGGCCGCGGCGATCTGGGAAGGAACGCAGTGCGATGCAAGCGAAATCCGGCAACTGGCACGTTTCGCTCGCCTCGTCGGCGATCTCCCGATGGTCGCGCTGCTCGATTTTCCTCGCGCCGACGACGTAGCCCGGGCGCACGCGTCGGGCGTAACCAGCGTGGTCAGCAAACCCTATCTGATCGACGAATTATTCTGGCATCTCGATCGATGCATCGATCCGGATCGTCGACAGGCGAACGGCCAACCTCGGAAGGGCGACGTCGCAGCGTGACTGAAGAAATCGCCGCCTGCCGTCGAGATCCGCAGTGATGCCCGTGGCCTCCTCATGACCGGACCGATCCGTTAGGATGAACAGCGGATTCGGGGGTCGGCGGCGCATGTCGGCTCAAGTTGGATGGCAGACCTCGCAGCCACAACCTCCGGGTGGTCAAGCCTGCCAACGGGCGATGCCAGACGTTCCGAGCCGATGCGCGTCAGCCCGTCGGTGCGTCGTGACACGTGGAATTCCGGATTGACGAAAGGCCTCTTTGCCGTGTCCATAGCCGCTTCCCCTGAACTGTCCACTCCGGTCCGCTCGAAAGGCCGCTACGCGTTCGTAAGCCTCGGCTGCCCCAAGAACCTTGTGGATAGCGAACGCATGCTGGGACTGTTGAACGTCGAAGGTTACTCGCTCGTCCCGGACCCCAAGGGCGCTGATTTCGCCGTTGTGAATACCTGTGGCTTCATCGAGCAGTCGCGGGAGGAATCGTTCGCCGTTATTGAAGAAATGCTCGATTTGAAACGACAAGGCCTGCTCCGCGGCGTCATTGTGTCGGGTTGTCTGGCGGAACGCCAGAAGATGGCTCTGCTGGACACCTATCCGGAGATCGATCAGCTGGTGGGGGTCTTCGCCAGGGAAGAAATCGCCCGGGCCGCCGATCGCCTGATCGGTGGACTGGCCGAACAGCGGTCCCTGTTTTACCCCGCCAGCACGCACGCTCTGCCGGATAGCGCCAGGCTCCGAATCACTCCACGGCATTTTGCCTACCTGAAGATATCCGAAGGATGCGATCGCCTGTGCACTTTCTGCTCGATTCCCGGCATGCGGGGAAAGCATGTCACAAAGCCGCTGGAAGATGTCGAGAAGGAAGCGTGGGAGCTGGCTGAGGACGGGGTGCGCGAACTGATTGTCGTGGCCCAGGACACAACCTATTACGGCATGGACTTGTACGGGCAGCCGAAACTCGCCGAACTACTCAAACGCCTCGACGCTATCGACAACTTCCAATGGATCCGGCTGATGTACTTCTACCCGATGTACATCAATGACGCGTTGATTGACGTCATCGCGGAATCACGCCGCATTGTGCCCTATCTCGATATCCCCTTGCAGCACATCAACGACCAGGTATTGCGACGCATGCAGCGTCGCGTCAATCGGACGAGCACCGAAGAACTTCTAAAGAACTTGCGCGCGCGGATTCCAAATCTGGCTTTGCGAACGACGTTTATCACGGGCTTTCCCGGTGAGACGGATGCGCAGTTTCAAGAGCTGCGGGAATTCGTCTGCCAGCAACGGTTCGAACGGATGGGCGTGTTTACCTATTCTCGAGAATCGAATACGCCGGCCGACCGGTTGGAAGGCCACCTGCCGGACGACGTCCTGGCCCGTCGCCGGGAACAACTGATGGTCGAACAACAGAAGATCGCATTCGAGTGGAACCGGAACCAGATCGGCAAGCAGCGGCAGGTTATTATCGACGCCCCCGTCCGTCCGTGTGAAGACGTCTGGATCGGGCGAACGTACGCCGATGCACCCGATGTCGATTCCGTAGTGTATGTTACAGGAGAGGGACTATCTGCCGGACAAATGGTCCTCTGCGAGATTGTTGCAGCCAGGAACTACGACCTGGTCGCCGTTCCGGCCGCAGCGTGACCTGTTGAGGTTAGTACTTCCGTGAGTGTTCCCACGCATCGGTCTGTCAGCAGCACGGTCGTCAACGTGCCCAATCAGCTTACCGCTGCCAGGCTCGTTCTGGCCGTTGTGCTCTTCGTTCTTCTCGAGTGCCAATACTACGTGGCCGGACTGGTCCTGTTCGCGGTCGCCGCTGCCACGGACTGGGTGGATGGCTATTGGGCCAGAAAATACGGACAGGTGACCGTGCTGGGCCGTATTCTTGATCCCTTCGCGGACAAGATCATCGTGTGCGGCTCCTTCATTTTCCTGGCTGCCGATCCCGACTCCCTGCTCCGCGCCTGGATGGCTGTCGTCGTCGTGGGGCGGGAGTTGCTCGTTACCGCCCTGCGTAGTTTTCTGGAAGAGCGAGGTACCGATTTTTCAGCCACCACGTCAGGCAAGTGGAAGATGGTCGTCCAATGCGTGACCATCGCCATGTGCTTGTTCCGCCTATCGTATCGCCCGATCGACGCCATGGGCGCGGATGGGTTCGCTCCGGTGTGGCTGACACATTCGGTAACCGTGCTGGTCTGGGCGTCCGTAGTGATTACGGTTTACTCAGGCATCGGCTACGTACTGGCTGCGATCCGTTTGTTGCGGAAATGATCCGCGCCGCCCCCCGCTGGTTCTTGCTTCCGACGGATGTGCCGTGCCGGACGTTGCTCTGATAGTCGTTGCCGTTGTGGCGTCCGCGGTGCTGGCCGGCGCGATGGTTACCTGGGCGCGGATGGCCACGCGGTGGCGCGAGGGACTCCCGCTGATCGCGTGGCAACCCGCGCCGGTCGTGCCATGGGGAATCGGTCACGTTCTGCTGTGCGCGGTGACCGGCTTACTGATAAACCAATGGCTGCTGTTAGCGGTCGGTGCAACGTTTTCGACCCCCCTGAACGAGTTGACGAGCCAGGAGCTGAACCGTGTTTCGCTGGCTGGCTCCGCGGCCAACCTGTTGGCAACGGCGGCCGGAGTGGCCATTCTTGTTTGGTTGGCCCGCGCCGGAAGACAGGACCTGGGTCTGCCCGCGGATTCGGCCCAGGCGGCCAGCGACGTCCGACTCGGCTTCGCCGCCTTCGCCGCCGTCACGCCTGTTGTCTATGCTATCCAGGCCATCCTCGTTGTGTGGTTTCCATCCGAGCATCCCATCAAGACCATGCTCGACGACGAGCAAAACCTTGGAAATATTGCGGTCGCGCTGCTGGCCGCGATTGTAATGGCGCCCTTGTTTGAGGAATTCTTTTTTCGCCTCGTGGTGCAGGGTTGGTTCGAACGCATGGAGACGTTGTGGCTCCTGGCAGACGACGATCCTCGAACGCCCAGAGACGAACCGTCGGATGGCGATGGGTCCTCGGTTGCCGAGCGAGGAGTGTGTGACGGCGCGTCGGACGCGGCTACTCCCGGCGCGAGGGGGACGGTGGCGGACGACGAGACCGCTGGAAGCAAGGCAGACGCGGGATCTCGCCGAGGCCGGCTTCCGATTTTCGCAAGTTCCGGCCTGTTCGCATTGATGCACGCTTCACACGGTCCCGACCCCGTGGCCCTGTTTGTGCTTGCCCTGGCGCTCGGCTACCTTTACAGCCGCACACACCGAATTTTGCCGTCGATTGTTGTGCATTTTCTGTTCAATGCTTTGTCCATGTTGTTCTACTTCGCACAGAAGGCAACAACCTGATTTGGCATGCTGCGCCCTCATCGCTACCCGCCACCGATTCGATGCCCGACGTCCAACGTTTTTCGCCCCGGGCCAATCGCTCGAACTGTTGTCATCCGGCAGGGTCACGCGGTGCGGGTCGACGAGCCGGTTGGGACCGGGTAGCCCGGTTCGGCCCGTTGACAATACAATGAAGTGGACCCGTTCGAGTCGTGGCCGAAGTGGCCGGTCTTTGGCGGAAAAGCGTCAATCAGTTGAACCATGGCGACTTCGGCGGCAGGTGCTGCTCCCGCCAGAATCCGGCGACTTCGCCTACGTTTTCGATACTCTCGCAGCCATGCATATCGCCCGGAATCCGACGCGCGCGATTCGGATCGGAACGGTGACCATCGGAGACGGTCAACCGATCGCCGTGCAGAGTATGACAGCGACGCGCACTCAGGACGTTGCGGCCACGATCGCCCAGGTCCATGCGCTGGAACGCGCCGGCGCCGACGTCGTGCGTATTGCTGTCGACAGCCGCAAGGATGCCGACGCCCTTGCTCGGATTCGGGGCGAGACGAACGGCAATCTGGCGGTTGACTTGCAGGAGAACTACCGCCTCGCGGCGCAAGTGGCACCTCACGTAGACAAGATCCGGTACAACCCGGGACACCTCTACCATCACGAGCGCACCAAGACCTGGCAGGACAAAGTCCGTTTTCTGGCGGACCTCGCCTCGCAGCACGATTGCGCCATTCGGGTCGGGGTCAATTGCGGAAGCGTCGATCCCGAAAAGTTGCGGAACACTTCGAACGGCGATTCGCTGGCTCCCATGCTGTCCAGCGCTCTGGATCACTGCGAATTTCTCGATTCTCTCGGCTTCGTCCGTTACTGTGTATCGCTGAAGGATTCGGACCCGCACAAGGTCATCGAAGCGAATCGGCGTTTTGCCGACCAACGTCCCGACATCCCGCTGCACTTGGGCGTCACCGAAGCCGGCATGCCTCCGGACGGAATCATCAAGACACGGATTGCCTTCGAACAGCTTGTCAGCCGGGGAATCGGGGACACGATTCGCGTTTCTCTCACGGTCCCCAATGCTCGCAAACCGGAAGAAATCGAGGCGGGACGGCGGATCCTGGACGACATTGCACACGGCCGAGTTCGAACGGTAGTCGACTACGGCCAGGACACGTTGAACATCATCAGTTGCCCCAGTTGCTCGCGGGTCGAGAACGAAGCGTTTGTCGACCTGGCCGCCGCGGTCAAACAGATGACGCGTTATGCCTCTCGACACGCGATCACCATCGCCGTGATGGGCTGTCGCGTCAACGGACCCGGCGAAACGGACGACGCCGATCTGGGGCTCTGGTGCGGACCGAACGCCGTCAATCTGAAACGTGGTCCGGAATCTGTCGGCGTTTACCGATATGACGAAATTCTCGATCGTCTCAAGTTGGAACTCGATGCGTTGATCGCGGCTCGGGACTCCGCGATGGATTGATCTTCGCCATTCGGCCCCGCTCAGCTAAATTCTTCCTGGCGGGCCGAACCCCGGGGGTACCGCCCGCCAGACTTGGAGGTCTGTGTTCATGGAGGATGCGATGACGACAGAGCAGGCGGAACGGCTTTGTCCGTTATCGATGTGGCAGGTGTCGACGTGGCTGTGCCTGCTGGTTGTCCTTTGCGGCTGCAGGCAGCTACAGAAGTCGGCCTCCCTGCCGGCAGCCCATCTCACCGCCAGCGGACCGCTCGTGCTGCACACGGATTTTCGGCTGGCCAAGCGCGATCCGATCCTCGCTGAACTCAGCGCGCAACGCGACGCGATTTCAAACCTGCTGGATGTGCCCGCGGTGGAACAGCCCGTACACGTTTACTTGTTCGCGTCGCGCGAGAAATTCCAGTCCTTCATGAACCGCCGTTTTCCGGAATTTCCCGACCGTCGCGCATTTTATGTGGAGAGTGACGGCCACCGAGTCGTCTATGCGCACTGGAACCAGCGCGTCGCCGAGGATCTCCGCCACGAAGTCGCTCACGGATACCTGCACGCCGCGATTCCCGCGCTGCCCTTATGGCTCGACGAAGGCCTTGCCGAATACTTCGAGGTTCCACTGGCGCACCGCGGCATGAACATGCCTCACGTCCACGAAATCGTCTCGGCACTGCAGCAGGAAAGCTGGAGCCCCGATCTGAGACGCCTGGAATCCATTACATCGGTCTCGGATTTGTCGCAACGCGACTACGCGGAGGCATGGGCCTGGGTGCATTATTTGCTGGAGACCGACGACGCTCACCGTCGGATACTGCGAAGCTACGTGGGACAGCTCCGCTCCTCCGGGGCGGCCATGCCGCTGTCGGAAGCGATGCGTCCAACGGACGGAGCGGATCCGGCGGGCTCGCTGGTGAACCATCTGACTCAACTTCACTCCCGGTCCTTGCAGCGCTGAATGGGGCGCGGGGTCGCACTTCGCGGCGGGGAAGTGATCAGGCGTTCCTGCCGGGCGGCCGCATAATCATCTCATCCAAATCGATTCTCGCGACCGGCCCCATCGTGCACGGTCGTCACCGCGCCCTTCGAGGTTCAAATTCGCGCGAGGAAAAGCACGGCGCGAGCGCGTTTTTCGCAAGCTAAGCTTCAATACCTGCACGGAGAACTAGCCATGCCAGACGCCCAACGGAAATTCGATCAACATTGCCAGGTGTACGTGCCGGATCGCCGCCAGTGGCCCCGACAGAGCGGTGACTCCCGGGAAGTCATCCTGTGGACTTCCGAGAATGAGTCCCAGCCGGCTGTCGTACACGACGAATCCCTCACGGGCCTGGCGTTGCTGGTCAATAACATTTCCGACCTGAAGATGGATCGGGACGTTAAAATCGTCTTCCCGGAGCGCCAGATGTGGGCCATTGTCCGCCACATTTCCCGGCACGGGACAGGTTGTCACCGCGTCGGTCTGGAATGGGGCCGCTCGGAAGACAGTTTTCTTCAGAACGGTTGACTGGCGAGGAACTCGTCCGGGCACACGGTACTGATTGCGGCGCCGTCCGCGGTTCACGCTTCTTTTCGGAACACGATCCCTTCGTCCTGCGTTACGAATCCGAGCTTGCGGTACATCTCGCGCGCCTGCGTGTTGTACTGCATGGTCTGGGCTTCGATCCGCGTTACTCCTTCCTCCTGGAGCGTCCGCATGGCTTTGCCCAACAGGAAGGTTGCCAGTCCCTGTCTGCGCCAGGACGCTTCCACGAACACGTCGAGCAGTCCCCAAGCCGGCGCGCTCCACGCGTCCGCCAGAGGCCTCATATTCCAAAACGTGCACAGCGCGGCCGGCGCAACGTGAACGGAGGACTCCAATCGAAACCGAGTGCGTACCAGATCGCCTTGTGTCAGGGCTTCCCACCAGTCCCGCGCGGCCGGATCGGCTGTCGCCCTCATGGCCATCCGCCGCGCCAACATGCGTTGTCGTCGGTCCACCACGCGGTGAAACTCTCCCAGGTCCCGTCGCAGGATGCACACCCTGTCTATTTCCTTGTATCCGGCTTCGCGTAAAGTGGCGCAACGCCATGTGTCCGACTCGACAATTCCGGGCAGTTCACTCCCGCCATACAGTCCGAGGTAGAACGGATTAAGGGGGTGGATTCCACCGCCATAGATAACCTTGGCGCCCTGCGACCGAAGATACGACTCGCCGCGGGCCAGCAATTCAAGCGCTACCCTGTTACGCTCGTTTTGATCCATTTGCTGTTCAACCATCAGCATGCAGATCACCCCCATATCGCAGCACATGTGGCAGTGATCGGAATCGGCGCCGAATCCAGCGTGGACAAATCCAATGGCGTGCCCTTGGTCCATAGCAACAATCAGACCCCGGCGATCAAAATGGGGTCGTGAGAAGACATTCTCCTCCAGCAGCACCGCGGTCATTGGCTGCAAAAGTCGGTGATGCGGAGTCTGGCTGCACCAGATACGGGCCAGATGCGGCGGATCGGCGTTGTTGAAAGGGCGGAAAAAATACACGGTTCCGATTCTCGGCACGGCGCCGGCACGATTTCCCCGATGGCACCACAGTCCGTATCAGGCCCGGCGGACTCTCACGAACCGACAATTGTCCATGGTCCCCCGCTCAGCCAGTCTCTGAAAGGGCTTCAATATCCAGCTGAATCCTATTCTCCTCGATCCGCGCAGGAAAGCACCTCTGTGCAAGGTGGCTGCTGAGCTTACAACTTCCGTTACGCACATCGAATTGCCAGCCGTGCCAGGGGCACGTGAGGATGCAATCCGCCAGCCGACCTTTCCCTAGGGGGCCTCCCTGGTGGGGGCACACGCCATCCATCGCGTAAATTTGCCCTTGCAAGTTGGCGATGGCAATAACCGTCGATTCAACGACCACCTCGATCACGGTCCCCGAAGGACACTCGTTCAGCCGGGCTGCATTTTTCCATCGAGGCATCGGGAGTCCCTGAGGATCTGAACAACACGGGGGCGAGCGGCCAGCGCCGAGCCGAGCGCCGTACTATGCCGCTTCCGAACGGTTCTTTAATGATTGCCAACCGGACGGAGGTTTGCCTTTCCACCTCCGGTGCAGCCACCAGTATTGTTCCGGAGCGTGGTTGATGATCTGCTCGAGCCGGTCGGTGTACCACTGCGTCAATTCGGCGATCGAATTGTTCTTTACGGCGGGGTCGTGGGGGTCCGCAACACCGGCGATGGCCGATTCGTACACCAGCGGTTCATTCAGGCGGCGGGCAAAGCTGACGACCAGCGGTGCGCCGGCGGTCAGGCAGAACAAGGCAATCGCCTTGTGGGTTGATGCGGGGCGGCCAAAGAAATCGACCCAGCACGCGCGTCGTCCGGCGTGTTGGTCGCCCAGCAGCGCCAGTGTCGCACCACGCTCGAGCAGCAAAGCGATCTGCTTGGCGCTGCCGTTTTTGGCCAGCATATACTGCCCTGATGAGGCCCGAAACCGGTTGATGAAGCGATGAAGGAACGGGTTGTCCAGTGGCCGGGCAATGGCATAGGTAGAGAATCCGAAGAGACCGAGGAAGTAGCAGGACATTTCGAAGTTGCCGTAATGACCTCCCACGAGCACCGTGGGCCGATCCTCGAGCAGCAATCTTGCCACCTGCGCGCCGTTGCGGAGTTTTATGTGCCGGTGCCAGTTTGTCACATGGATCTTGCGGCGGGCGTGGGCCACTTCCGCGACCATCAGGAAGAGATGCTCCCACATCTTCCAGGCAAGCTGCCGTCGCCGCGGCATCGGCATATGCGGATACGCCTGCAGGAGGTTTTCTTTAATGACCTGCCGGCGAACTGGAACCACGGTCGTGAACAGCGTCGCCAGCCCCCGTGCCGCAGACCGGCAGGTTTCCATTCGCAACGCCTGAACGGTGCTGATTGCCAGCCGAACGACACAATAGACGAGGTAGTCCCGGCAGGTCGTCATTTGCGTTGTTAACGTCTTCGAGATCCTGCGGCGGGTGCGGAATGAAGGCATGGCGGGGCCGAAATCCGTGGGCATGCGCGGAGTTGTGTGGGGGGGCGTATTTTGGCACGTTGCGCCGTGTGGAGAAAGAGCAATCCCCGGCAACTCGCGGGCCGGACATCGGGACTCGACGGCTCGACACTCAAAAAAATCACGGGATCAGCGCCGCCGGGCCTTGAGCACCGGATCGCGAGCCAACGGCAGCGGTACGGGCCGGCCTGATTCCGCGGCTTTGTAGATGCCGAGGATGATTTCCACGCTGCGGCGACCTTCGCGACCGTCAATTGCCGGCGGTCGGCCTTGCTTGATCGCCTGCAGGCAATCCTGAAATTGCCGCAGGTGCCCGTGATACCCGATCGCGGAGGGATCGCTCGCGCCCCCGCCCGTACTTGTCCGCTGCCGCATCTTGCGGCGGATGGTCACATCGCGACGGTCCTTGCCGTCAAAGTCCCACGTTTTGATATCTTCCTCCTCCATGACCGCGGTGCCGCGTGTTCCATGGAGTTCGATGCGTTTGAGATAACCCGGATAAATGGCCGTCGACGCTTCGACGACGCCCAATGCGCCGTTGGCAAATCGCAGCGTGGCCACGGCAACATCTTCCACGGCAATCCGTTTGTGTGCGAGCGTTGCGGTGTGGGCGCGGATTTCCGCGACGGGTCCCATCAGCCACGTCAACAGGTCGACACTGTGTATCGCCTGGTTCATCAGCGCGCCGCCCCCGTCAAGTTCCCACGTACCGCGCCACTGACCGCTATCGTAGTACTCTTGCGAACGATACCATTTGACGTAGGCGTCTCCGACCGTCAACGTGCCGAATCGGCCCCCGTCGACGGCGCGTTTCATTTCGACTGCGGAGTCGTGAAATCGCGATGGCAAAACGGTCGACAATTTGACCTTCGTGCGGCGGCACGCGTCGATAATGCGGTCGCAGCGCTTGAGTGTGATTTCGAGTGGTTTCTCCACGATGACATGTTTGCCTGCTTGCGCCGATGCCACGGCCGGTTCCATGTGGGCACCGCTGGGAGTACAGATTGTGACAACGTCCACGGCGGGATCTTCGAGCATCTCGGTCAACGACCGGTAGGCACGACATCCTTCCCGGTCTGCGAAGCGCTGCGCCGCCGCATACCGCTCATCAAAACAGGCGGCAAGTCTGGCGCCCCGCAAATCCTCAATCGCACGGGCGTGAAAACCCGCGATCATGCCGCATCCAATGATTCCAAATCCGCAGCCCATAACCCGCTCTCCTCCCGTCGGACGTGTACCGTTGCCGCGTCCCGGTCCGCACTGCGCGATCAATGGCAACGCAGTTTCCGAAAAAGGCCACTGTTTCCCCGCGAAAACGCCGGCGGCACGCCTCCATCCGCGCCGACCGCCGGAGTGAAATCAAATGACAAACGGCGGCCTTGAATGCACAAAAGGTGCAAATTATAGTGCCGGACGCCTGGCAATTCCAGTACGTGGACGACTTGTTGCGGGTCCTCACGCGCATGCTCACAGAACCATGCCTGCACATTGTGCTCTACCAGCCCGAGATACCCCATAACACGGGGAGTGTCGGACGGACATGCGTGGCCATCAATGCCAAACTGTGGCTCGTTCGTCCCCTTGGATTTCGTGTGGATAATTATTATCTGCGCCGTGCCGGCTTGGATTACTGGCAACACCTGAACTGGGAAGTTGTCGATGACTGGCTGGCGCTCAACGAGCGACTTCGGGCAGGCACGCGGTGGTATTTCTCCAAGAACGGGCGCCGTGAATACTCCGGCGTCGATTATCGCCAAGGTGACACGCTGGTCTTTGGCTGCGAATCACAAGGACTCCCCGAGTCGATGCTGCAGGAGAATGCATCGCATACGCTACGCATTCCCGTCGAGCCGAAGGTACGAAGCCTGAACCTGTCGAACAGCGTGGCGGTGGTGTGCTACGAGGCGCGACGCCAGTGGAACGCGAGTCCCTGAGGTGACGTTGGAAACGCTGGCCGCCGACCACGCACAATGCCTGCCATGGCTGACGTGCGCCGCATGACGGCCGGCCGCTTTATTCAGTAGCCCCGCACCCGTCCAAGGCGGAGTTCGTCGAGTGCTTCGGCAAAGTTTCCGTGCAGCGATTCGTCGCCCCGTTCGACACGTGCGAGGACGCGGCTCACATAATCGCCCGGGCGCACATCTTCCGAAGTCGGTTCCGAATGGAATACGAGATCGCACGATACGATCTGTTCGTCGGCACCGTGTCGCCCGTTCCACCGATGAACCAAGAATTCCGCGGCCTCCTGCCGAAAGGCATCGGGAACCGAACACGTCAAGTAGCGAAAATGGTGGCGCCACCGATGGTTTGGGAATATCTCGGAAATGTCCCTCGGCTTGCGCGCCGTGACCACTCGCCCGTTCCGCAGAATGTCCACGCGGCGGCCGTCTACGAGGCGCGCATTGGCTACGAACCATCCATCTGCCTTGCTGGGCCTGTCAAACAATGCCCAGCGCTGCCGCGTACCGGTAAGGTGGCCGATCGTTCGAAGGCTGGGGGACATCAGTCCGCGGCAACTTTCAAACGGCAGCGTGGCGAGATTATAGAACATTACGTACGCCAGGAAAAAACCACAGCATACGGAGGTCGCCGCGTTCGCCACACGCCGTCCCACATGCCGGGTTGCCGCATGTGTTTCGCCCGGCGTGCGCGCGGCGGAACGGCTGGATGCCGAGTGGCTCCAGCGCGGCATCCCAGGTTCCGCCGCGAGGACCAGACTGTCCCAGAATCGGGATGGCAGGAAAGCGCACAACGCCACAACGGACGCGTAGGGGAAGAATCCCAGCGTCATGGTCGCGGCGAGCCCCAGGTGAAATATCGCCAGAGCTGACACCGTGACGATTCGTACCTGCCAGGTCCGCCATGGCCAGAACAGAAGCGCCGGGGCGGCCAGTTCGAGGCCCAGCGTGGCCCACGTCAGCCAGGGAAGGACGACCGGAAATTCCAGCAGCGCCCGGCCGAGCGGGCGGCCGTATTGATCCCAGCGCAAAGCGTATTCCACGGCGCGGCCCGAAAGCCATTCTTCGTTGATCTTTACGATGCCCGCCACGGCGTACACCGCCGCCACCTGGATCAATAGCGCCGCGCTGGCCACGCTTCGTATGCTGCCTGCCCTGTGTGACGTGCGACCGGCCCTCCGCGCGTCCAGAGACCAACGTCTGCCCAGCGGTAGAAACATGCCCCAGAAAAGGAGCACGCGTACGAGCACATCGCCACCGTTGACCGCCAGCGGACACCGATGCGCCACAGACAATGTCCAGGCCCAACAGATGATTGTGGCCAGCCGCGTCTTCCAACCAAGGCACAGGGCCGCGGCGGACAATGCCGCAACCGAAATGATCGCGCGATGGAACGACGTCGACTCTCCCAGAAAATGCATGGACCAGCAATAGGGCGAGGACAGGTACTGGCGGCACACCGCAATCGGCTGCAAGCCGTCGTCGGCGAAGAAGGCATCGGCATCGATCCAGCACCGGCCGGCATCGACCAACACGATCAGTGCCAGCCCCACACGTACCAACGCCAAAGAACGGGGGTCGATGGCGACGAGCCCCGCCAATCGTTCACGCCAGGTTGTCATCGCGGTTCACGCCCTCGCGGCTATCCAACCGTACATCACGCGACCCACAGCGAGGCCCTGCCTTCCATTATGTCGCGGCCCGCTCATGGTCAATAGTTTTTGATCCAAACTGTTTGGATTCCCGCGGAAACGCACGGTCGTCCAGGAGTCTCTCGAACGGCCGGCATCGCAGCCCGCACGCCAGGATCCGCCGCGGACCGTCATTACCGCTTCCGCCCGCAAACTTGACATTGTCCAGGCCGCTCTATAGCCTGGATTTTAGCGGCTGGCCGCTACGGTGCGCCACTCGCCCCTGCAACAGCCGCCCGCCCCACGAGGCCGTATCCGCGGCGGCTGGCCGTCATCTGAGGAGTCGGCTCACGAAGCTATTCAAATCGTTGACTCGCCCCTGAACAAGGCGAGCCGCATTTCAGGCGGGGCACAGACGAAGAATATCGAGCCGCTCTTTCTACAGCGCCTTTCCTGTGCTTCGTCTCAACGCACTGCGATCCGGAAGAAATCCTTCCGCTTCATGCCGGTTCGGTTTCCACCGAGTGCCAGCGTACGGATGGCGTGTTGCCGCATTGCGGTCCACGCCGGCGGACCTGGTTCGCCAGCCTGTAGCGGTCGGACGCACCGCGGGCGTTCGCCAGCGCCGGTGCGTCGTCCAACGCCGGTCCGGGCAAGCCCAACTGTATTGAGAACCGAACTGCAACAAGGTACCACCACTGATGCGTCCGCGCCGAGAAATCCGCGTTTCTGCCAGCTGTCTGGCAACCCTGTTGATGGCAGCGATGGGAGCCTCTTCCACACCGGCTGCACATCAGACCACCACACTTAGTCCTGTGAATACCGACGCAAAGCTGCCTTATCAAATTGCAATCCGACCATACGACATGGGGTCGGCTGAACTGCCGACACTCCATTCGTACGCCGTTGGTGAACATCAAGGATTGTGGGTCATGCTGGCCGGTCGTACCAACGGGCTGCACGGGTTCGAGACCAGCGGCGCCGCGAATTTCCCTGAACAGGACCAGAACCGTGATGTATGGGTCATTGATCCCGTAGCGCGTACAACATGGCACCGCGCGCTGGACAGTGCGTCCGCCGGTCTGACGGGCGAGCAGGTAGCGGCGCTGACGACCACAAATAATCAATTCGTTCAGTTACATGATCGACTCTACACGGCCGGAGGTTACGGCGCCACCGCGCAAGGCGGGCTGGATACGCACAATGTGCTGTCTGCGATTGACCTGCCTGGAATTATAGATTGGGTGATCAACGATACCGGTCATGCGAAGGACTCGATCCGTACGCTTGAGGACGATCTCTTCCGCGTTACTGGCGGCGCCATGTACGCCATCGATGATCGCCTTCACCTCGTGTTTGGTCAGTCGTTCCGAGGGGGGTATATACCGAATCGCAACGGCCAGTACACCAATCAGGTCCGTAGCTTCGAAATCGTCGACGACGGCAACACGCTGGAAATTGCCAATGTCTCCGTGACCGAGCCGCGAGACGTCTTCCGCCGCCGTGATTTGAATGTTTTCCCGGCGCTTCAGAGAAACCAGGCGGAAGAACTCGAACAAGGACTCATTGTTTTGTCGGGTGTGTTTACGGAATCGTTTGGAGCCTGGACGGTTCCCGTGGAAATCGACTCCCAGGGTATCCCGTCCATGGCCGACCCCAATAGTCCCTCGGCATTCAAGCAAGGCATGAACAACTACCATTCCGCCAAGGTCGGCCTGTTTTCCGAACAGACTGATTCCATGCACGAAATCCTGTTTGGCGGAATCACGCTGCTGCAATACGACCAAACGTCGCAGCAGTTCGTTCAGGACGACGCTTTACCGTGGACAAACCAGATCACGTCGGTGATTCGCAACGCCGACGGGCTGTATGAACAGCACTTGATCGGCGAATTTCCCCGAATTCTGGATCTGGATCAAAACCGGCTTCGTTTTGGGGCCAATGCCGAGTTTCTGGTCGCGCCGGGAATGGCTACCTATGACAACGGCGTCCTCCGCATGGATGAGCTTCGAGAGCAAACCGTCGTGGGCCATATCTTTGGTGGAATCTTTGCCAACGCGCCGCACATCCGCGGGAACGCCGATGGCGTATCGGGGGCGTCCGATCTGATGTTTGAAGTCGTATACATTCCGGTGCCGGAACCGGGGTCGGTTACCCTGGTCATGTTGGCGGCCCTCCTGGCCGTTCTGTTGCGGCGCAGGCGATTTCGACCCTACTGGAGCAGCAATCGTGTGCCGAGATCGGCAAGATGATGGATCGCTCGCCCGACGCGGCGCGCAAGCTTTGGAGTCGCGCGGTCCATCCGTTGACCAAGAGACGGAATGATCATTCCTGGCGTCGCGCAGCATGGGCATCAGCCGCCGGGCTCCGTCCCATCGTTGGGGCTCGCCGCGCGTCGTTCGCACAAGGCGGTGGCCTCCGTATTGCAACCGTACGCACCGCCGGCAGTTCGATGTCATACAAAGAGCTCCCGCAGCGGTCGGCCGTCTGACAGGCGGTGAGGCCGTCCTAAGCGGTCGCGGATCTCCGCGTGCGGGTTGAGTCCGAATCGCCAGAAAATCGTCGCGGCCAGATCACCAGGGGTGACAGGGTCCCTTTCCGGGTATGCCCCTTGCCGGTCACTCGACCCGTACAGGGTACCTCCCGCGACGCCCCCTCCCGCGAGCACCGCGCTGTAGCAATCGGGCCAGTGGTCGCGTCCGCCCTGGGAATTGATCCGCGGTGTGCGTCCAAACTCGCCCAGCGCGACGACCAGGGTATCGGCAAGCAGGCCTCGTTCTTCCAGGTCGCTGATCAACGCACTGAGTGCCCGGTCCGCCGGTGGCAGCAGATGGTCGGCGTGTTGTCGAAAATTGTCGGCGTGCGTATCCCAATTCTGCCCCTGTTGGCGATAGTCGTATACATTGACAAATGGTACGCCCGCTTCAACCAGGCGCCTGGCGAGCAGCAGATTCTGGCCTCGCAGATGCGCGCCGGCGGCATTGTGTGCCCCCACGCCCCCCTCCACGGCCGGTCGTTCATAGAGACCGTATCGCGTGCGGGTCTTGTCATCTTCACGCTCAACGTCCAGGGCTTCCCGAAACCATTCCGCCTCCAGCAACGAATAGGCCTGCTTATAAAATGCCTCGAAACGCTCGGCCTGGCGAATATCGGCCGGTTCCCACGGCCCACGACTGAAATGTCGCCGCAGCGAACGGCGCTCGTCAACGCGCGCCGGTCTTAATCCCGCGGGCAGCGACAGGCTGTCGGCGCGGTAGTTGCCTTTCTGCAGATCACCGGAGATCCGGAGCGGATCGAATTCCGGGCCCAAGAAGCCTCCCCCCTGACAAGGCACATCCACGACGTTGTGAAAGACCCACGGCAGGGCGGCATGGGAAACCTCGACACGCCGCCGGCGCCACAGGGAGCGGACCGCGGCGCCGTGGCAAGGGAAAAACTGCGGCGTCGGCGCGAAAAGTTCGCGGTCGCCGCCCGGTGGCGCATGGCCGGTGAGTGTTTCGATGGAGGCGGAATCGTGCGAACGATTTGCGTGATGCATGCTGCGAATCACGGCGACACGGTCCATGACACGCGCCAAAGTCGGCAGATGCTCACAAACACGCACGCCCGGCACCGCCGTGGAAATGGCGCGAAACGGACCGCGGATCTCCGAACCCGCCTCCGGCTTCATATCGAACGTATCGATGTGACTGGGACCGCCGTAATAAAAGACCAGCACGCACGCACGGAGCGGGCGAAGGGTCATGGGCTCTTGGGCCCGTGTACGTTCGTCGGTCCGCGCCCACAAGAGACCGGCAAGACTGAGCGGCAACCCGCCGAGCAGGCTTTGCGAAAGCCACTGGCGACGATGGATCATCGAATTTCCCTCCGGCGTCCGAACCGACGATGACTTTGGTAATCGGCCCCGTCAGGTGGCGTGAAGCGGTGCCCTGGCAAGCCGTCGTCGAGGAGACCCACCGGCCGGCCCTCATGACGCTTGGTCCACGACAGCCCATGTCAATGGTTCGCGCCGAGATTCTATCGGATTATGCCCGAGATATCGTCGAAGTCTATATCACCGTCGCCGTCCGTGTCAGACTGGGCAAGCAACGACGGGTCCAGCGAGGGCGGCAGTGGCGAACGGAGGAAGCCGACAAATCGCTGGATCACGCGGTAGTTCTCGATTGGCGCGCCGGACTGCTCGACATCTTCCACGGACGGCGTGCCGAGCCCCACGATATCGACGAAGCCCGCAATGTCATCGAAGTCAAGGCGTCCGTCCGCGTTCATATCGGCGCGCCAGACTGGGGCGAAGCCGTACGTATCCTGGTACTCGAACGGACGTTTCAGCCCCAGCGCGAACGCTTCCTGGTCGGCCTGTTCGAGCAGGCCGTTTCCGTCCACATCTCCGGCTCGGACAAAATCGCCCGGCGAAGGCACGCGGGCCAGCCAGTTCTCCGGCGCGTTGCCAAACGTTGCCGGCGCGGATCGATGCAGCGACCGCCCCCCGCCACTGGCCTCTACCGGCCACGGCGATTGGTCCTCGAAGGCGACAAAGTCCGCCACGACAAACCCTCCGGAACCGCCGCCGGGAACGAGAGGCCGCATCAGCGCCAGCGCTTCGCCGGAGTCGCTCAGATCGCCTGCATAGGGTCCCATCAGGGGGACGGTCAGGCCCGCGCCGAAATGGGTGCGGAATCGATCCGCGAGGGTACCGTCGGCCGGATCAAATCCGACGAGCACGATCGTTTTTCCGGATTCGAGCGTCGCGCCGGCCGGGAACTCCCAATCGACGGCCTGGCTGAGTCTCCACCCCTCCAGGTCGATCGACGTCTCCGAAACGTTGGCCAGTTCGACAAATTCGAGATCTTCCTGGCCGTCGCCCGGATCGTAGTGTACTTCGGACAGGAGCACATCCGTTGCGGCCGGTCCCGCGTTGACCGAGCCCAACGTGGGGGAAGCCATGGGCAGAAGTGGCGCGGCGGCCTGGCCGTCCGGCCAGCGGCCCAAGGTGGTCCCCGTCTCGCTGCCGTCGAACCGCACGTCGTCGGCGAACCGTGTCGGCCGGCCCGTTGCGCCGTCGGCTGCCAACAGCCATAGCTGGTCGCCAAACGTACCATCGAGGCCAAAGCCGAACTCCGTGCTTTCCACGACCACGTATTCCGAGGCCTCGATCACGGACGGGCTGGGCAGATGGTATGCGAACAGGTCATCGGCGTCGTCGCTCAGATACCAGTGCGCTGCGTCCACGGCTGCTCCCGTGACGTTATGCAGTTCGATGGCATCGGGCTGGCCGGGAGTCGGCCGGGCCAGAACTTCGTTGATCACGATGTCCACGACGGGGCCGCTGCCTCCGGTTCCCGGCGATCCACCAAACTCCGTGGAATTCCGCCAATTCGATGGCTCCCCATACGCGCCCTCGAAGTCGATCACCTCCAGGGAGGAGCCGATTCCATCGGCGCGTCGTGGCCAGGAATTGTCGTCACGGTACGTGAATTCCAGCACGACATTGCCATTCGGGTCCTCGAGGCGCACCGTTTCGCCGCCGTTGTTGAGTCTGCCGCTGTCGAATTCACCCGCGATCGCGTGTTCCGGTCCGTAACGTGATTCAAACGCCGTTTGATCGCCAACGACAAGGATTCGCTCGCCACCGGCCAAGGTTGTATCACCAAACGTAAAATCGATCCCGTCCGTAAATGCGACGCCCTCCAGCATCAACGGGTCGGTACCGGTATTGAGCAATTCGACGAATTCGAATTGATCGTTGTCAACATTGGCATCACCGAACTGGGTCAACGCGGAATACGGATTGAAGTTCAACTCCGTCAATCGCAAATGCTGCTGGTAGGGAGAGGCCTGTCCTTCAAACACGGTGGCCGCGACCAGCCTACCGGAGTCGTCCCGCAGTTCGAGCGAACCACCAGAATTCGTCAGGCGCCCTTGGTAGTTCCCTTGGACCAGCAACCTCTGTCCGCCCTGCGGGCCGGACTGGCGGTTCAGAAACGCTCGCACGTCCGGCGTGGCGTAGAGCGAGCCGCCGGAAGGCAGGACCGTTCCGCCGCGGAATGTCATCTGCACGCCAGCGCCGCTCAATCGCCAACCCGAAATGTCCACCGCTTCGTCGTGCGGATTAACGAGTTCAATGAATTCCTCCGACTGCATCGTGCTGGTCGGGTTCGAATCCACGACTCCGAAGTTGATCTGCGGATTCTCCAGCGGCGCGGGAGGTAGATCGGCGAGGTTGTAAAGAAACGCTCGGCGATTGGGAAAGTACTGGCTGTCTAGATCGTCGCTCGCTTCGGCGGGCGTCCGCGGAGCGAACATCACCGGAAACCCCCACTTCGCCTGATTCAATGCGCCATCATCACCGATTTGCGCGATCAACTCGTCGATGCGAGCTTCGAATTTCAGATCTTCCTGCGGTGTTCCAGGGGGCTGCAATAGATCGTCCAGCAGCGTCCGTACTCGGCGCAGGTACATCTCGCGAAACTCGGGGATACCAAACAGCTTGGATGTCACGGCGTTGTTGCCGATGAACAATCCCGTCGACCAGATCAGGTCGTCGTCGAAGTAACCTTCCGATGAATTCCAGTTGTGACCAAAACTCAGGTCAACGTCCCACGGAAATATGTGCCACTGCCTGGTACCTTCCGAGTCCCGGTAAACGTAGTAATTCTTGTGACAGCAGTCGATATTTCCGTTGGGAATGAAGGCCGCCAGAAAGTTCACCCAGGACGCGATGTCGAGATTGTCGAAGAACCACGTGTTGCGCTGCTCGATCGTAAACGGTAGCGCGGAGTCACCGTAGTCGACCAATTCTTGAAGATCGGATCGATCTTCATGCCTGCGCGTCCGTTTCTCGACGTCGCTCGTGACGCTGGTGAGCGAATTGTTGACTTTGTACATGGCGCCGCGGGGATCGAGGCCGTTTCGCTCGAGATATTCCTCACCGCCTTCGTCCACCCAGTCGTACACGCCGTAGAACTCCCCGTTCTGCTCGACGCGAACGGGAAACGCCAGGTGACCGGGGTGGTCGGCATCCGCGTACGATTCGTATGCTAGGGTGTTGCGAATTTTCGTCTTGTCCGCCCAATTGGTAAGCAGATTGAAGTCGCTGATGGGCGCGAATTCATCTGAGAATTGAAATCTCATTCCGGAGTTGAAATCGAAATCGTAGGAAGGTTTAGGGAAACCTCGCGTGGACTGCCCATGGCTATCGACGTGAATATTGTCGTAGAACGTACCATCGTAATACAGCGACGTGCCGGCACCCAATTCCGACCGGGCGCGTTGGGGATTCTCAACGAACCAATGCAGCACTGGCAGATTCGACTGAATCGCCGTATCCGCGACGATGGAGCCGTAGTACACCGGTCTATCCTCGGGCGAATCCTGGAGCGAGGACACGGCCAATTCGTCAAAAAACGTTTCGCCGCCTTTCGTGCCCAGGGCAAGCTGACCGTCGTTGAGTGGATCGTTGCGAAAATTGACGATGGTGGCCAGGTCGCCTACCCGCGCCGACACCAGGGTTCCCACGATTTCGATTGATATCAGCACTTCATCGCCCGCGGTCAGATCGGGGAGAGTGCGCTGGGCAATCGTGTCCCATCCGGAAGCGTCACGCGCGCCGATCCGCAAGGCCTGCTGCGTGACGTGCACGGAGGCGAACTTGAAGTCTTCCGGACCCTTGTAATCAAATATGATCGCCGCGTTGTTCTTATGCGGCGTTTCTTCCGGCGTCGCGGCCACCACGGAAATCTGTATGGACTCGGGCAGTTGATCCACCGCGTTGATCAGCGATACGGTGTCGTTGTCTGCGTCGGGAGTCACACGGTAACGGCCGCCGGTGACCTCCCACGTACCCGCTCTGGGATCGAAACCTTGAGCCGCGCCTTCCTCGAAATCCTGGCCGAACCCAAAGGGTTGGCCGTCGGCCGGTAAGCCTGAAAAGGGAGCGAGCGCCCCATGGCCGTCCGCGTCCAGCGCCTGGACGTACCAGCGGACCATCTCTCCCACCGTGCTCTTGCGGTGCGGAATGGCCGCGGAATAGATTCCGTCGCCGGCCGTCACGTCCGCCCCGATCCCGTCGTCGTTCATATCCACGACGTTGTCGTTGCGAAACATAACCCGATACACAAGCCTGACTGTATCGACCGGCGCGTTGAGCTGATCCACGCGGGCCGTGATGACCAGGTCCTCGTCGTCGGCAAGTTCACCGGGATTATGCGTCACATCGAGGACAAGCGGCCCAACCATGGCGTCGTCGTCCGAATTGGCTTCGCCAGGCGTAGGTGTCGGGAAGTAACCCGGTATCGGTGGATCGACCTCGTTGCCCAGGCCGACCCAGCCAAACGACGCATTGGGATGCTGTACGGGAAAGGGCGCGTCCCCCCCACCAAAATCGGACACGATCGTCTGGTCCGGTGCGACCAGCGCCAGAAATTCTCCATCTCCATTTAAAGCGAACCCGGCGTGAAGCTCGCCCCCGCCCGGTCCTCTGTCACGTGCGTTGAACACTTCGCCGGGCAGCCAGCCGAAACCGTTTTCGACGGCATAGACATGCGATTCGTCGACGCGAATGTAGCCGGGCTCGACGGGGGAATCGGAAACGCCAAAATCGAAACGAAAGACGTCGTCTCCGTCGACGCGCTCAATAACCAGCGCGTTGATGACCGCGCGGCCCGTGTCGCCGCCGAGGTCCTGGATGCGAATCGCGAGTTGCCCGCCCGTCTCCGGGGTGACGTCAGCCGTATAGGTGTTGACGACGTATTCGCCAACAAACGCATTGACTGTGTCCACCAACCGTCCTTGCAGATAAACCGCCATGCGGTCGCGCACTCGGTCGATGTCCCCCATGGTCGTTTGAACGGTGTAGGTCCCGTCCGGGAGATCGACGCGGAATGTATCATCTACCACGCCGTGCCAGTCGCGCGTCAGAGAAAGGCTCGGTTGCGCGATTTCCTTGCCGGAAGCAAAAACCACACGGTATGCGCCAGGTTCGATGACGATGTCCGGAAACGACCATTTGTCGAGGACAGCGGGATCGTCCGTCAAAGACCATCCCTGCATGGCCACGGGCTGTGCGGTCGGATTGTGGATCTCCACCCAGTCCGGGGAATCGCCGCCGGCGTCTCTAAGCCCGCCGCTGTTGCGGGCCATGAATTCGGACACGATGAGATCGGCGGCCAGGAGTTGCCGATCCTCAAGATGCTCGCCTCCCACGACGCGAGGCGCACGTCGGCGAGGCGACGTTTCCCGGCGGCCTCGCATGAGTCGTCGGAGTATGCGTCGCACCATGGCACATGAAGGAAAAGGCGATGTGGCAACCCATTGCACCGGCATCTGCCGCGCTCGGCCGCCATGGTTTGCTGCATCCCCGTTCCATCAACGGCCCTAAGCCCGCATTATATAGCAGAAAAACCAATTCGGCCAACAAACGGAGCGGCGGGGGCGCCCCGCTTTCCGAGACTCGGGGCAAGCGCCAGGAGGGCACCAACGAACAACGCAGCCGACGGCGATGCCGAGCCGCCGGGGCGGATGGGTTGACCGCAGGGAGCGACGGTCCTTCTTGAGCGCCAACCGGCTCAGTGGCTCCGCGAAAGCTGCGGGGGCCGACGAACAACCAAAGTCACGGGAGGCGACACTTGCCCACCAGCGGCCTCTGTCTCGATACAAAACACGCGTTCGGTTTCAGGCACCCAGCCCGCCGCGGTCAACTGAATCGTACGCTCTGTCCGGCCTTCTGTTATCAGGATACCGTTCAAACCAATGTTGTCGACGTAGACACCGTGGGGCAGATTATGGGCCTCGAACTTGATTCGCTCATCGAACCCATTACGCTCCACTCGCAGCGTGGCATCTATCGTCTCACCAGGCGTGATCACCAATTGCGGAGTATGGCTTTCGAGCGTGACCCTGATCTTGGGTGGTTCGCCAATCTTGATTTCCGAAAATGGTTGCACCGTGCGCGTCACCTCCTGCCCTCCAATCACGGCGGTGGCCGTTATCACCACCGACTCGATCGGCGGCTGGGTATTGGCTTCCGTGTCCCGGGACGCGTACAGCGCGCATTGCGCCGACTGATGACCCCGTTGGATAACTACCGGTGCGGTCGATGACAACCCGTCGGGCAACCCCTCGATGTCCACGCGGATTTCACCTTGGAAACCATCTTCACGGTCAACAACCACGCCGAAGGTCTTTCCGCCACCGGGGCTCACAGCCAGCGACTGGTTCTCCAACCGGACTTGAAAATCAGGCTTGGGCGTACGAATCGCCAACTGGTACACATACTCCTCCCCGCCGAAACCTCTCACGTCGGACACCCGGGCCAAGTACGTGCCGTCGCCCGGCGCCACAAACATCAGGAACGAGTCCGTGCCCCATCTTCGGTGGCTGGCGTCGTCGTTCTCATAATGCACGTCGTAGACCGGCAATCCGTTCGGCACGATTTCCGCATCGGGCGCGTAAGCCTTGACGATATAACACGGTTCGTGCAAAGCGTGCGTCGCGCCGGTCGTGTCGAAATATGTCCAGCGGTTGCCTTCCCCAGGATACACCCAGAATCCGGAATCCGGCCCGCGAGGATATTGAAAGAGTTTGACGACTTCGCCTTGCAAGTACAGAAACTGGTTGATTTCCATTTCCTCCCAATTGTGCAATCGAAAGTCGCTACTGGCGCGGGAGTCCTTGCCGCGAAACGTCAGATACGAATCGCGTACGGCCTGCAGCAAGGTGCGGACAATCGGTTGGCCCTCGCTGTCCAGCACTTCGACAAAGGAATCCAAAGGCGATTGGTCTCGCGCAGCGCGGATTTCCAGCGTCCACGCCTGGCCCGCGCGCGCTTCGAAGCGGAAATAGTCGGTATCCGGTTCCGCCGAGCTGCCGCCTTTGCTGATGGTGCCCGTCAGCACGGCCGGGACCGCTATTGGCTGTGCGTCCTGCGGAGTGTCATTGGGTTCCGCGTCCTCGCACGGCTGCGGTTCGGCGGGTTGCCCTGGAATCACGTCGAATGTCCGCGTCTTGGAAACGGAAGCCGTCGAGCGGGCATCGAGCGTGCGTTGGACGGGGTAGTTGTCCAGCGAGCCGTCCATACGGCCGACAGCCAGGTGTTTGCCGCTGGGATCCAGGGACAAAGCGCTGGGGACGTCCGGTTGGCGAGGGTAAACATGGAGTTCCGTATAGGTTGCCGCGTCCCACAGCTTGACGAAACCGTCTTCGGCGGCCGAGGCGAGCATTCCCCCATCCGCCGAGAACACCAGGCGCACCACGGCTCGCTCGTGGGCGAATCGTGCCACTTGCAGCGGATTGATGGCGGGCGAGTCGACGGAGACCAGTTTCCAGGCGCGGATGCGGTTATCGGCTCCGGCCGCCACGATCCGACTCCCGTCGCGGCTGAAGACAACGGTGTACTGCTCTCCGGTCGGCTGGCTTAACGTGTCGAGACGAATGCCGGTGGCGACCTGCCAGACCTTGACCGTCGAATCGCCACTGGCACTCGCCAGCACTTTGCCATCCGGGCTGAAGGCGATATCGTAGACGGCTCCGTTGTGCCCGGTCAGCTCTCGAATCGCTTCCGCTTTCGCGATGTCCCACAAAATAATTCGCCCGTCGTAACTCGCCGTGGCCGCGATGCCGCCATCCGGACTGATACGCGACGCATACAGGGTATCGGCGTGTCCGCGAAAGCTGGCAATCAACTGGCCGTCTTCCAGGTTCCAGACACGGGCTTCGCCGTACATTCCATTGACTCCCGATGCGACGATCATGCGGCTGCCCGTCGCATCGAATTGGATATCGTGGACTTTCCCGGGATGAGGCTCAAAGACGTGCTGCACCTGACCGTCGACCAGCGAAAGCAACTCGACTCGCGCAAAGCGTCCCACGGCCAGCCGACGTCCGTCCGGGTGATGGGCCAGAGCCGTGACGGCATGGGCGATATCGGGCGGAGGTTCGATGTGCGGAACCAGCAGTTCCGCCGGCCGGACCGACGGCCCATCGGGGGGTCGGGCTCCGCCATCAATCCAGGCTGCCAACGTCGCGATTTCCTCTTCCGTGGGGGCTTCGGAATCCTCGGGAGGCATGGCAGGTTCCGCCTGGCCGCGGAGGACGCGGATCAGACGGCTGTCGGCGCTGGCGCCTGCGACAATCACGGGGCCGCCCTCCCCGCCCCGGGACAGACCGGCAAACGAACTCAAGTCCAGGTCGCTCTCCGGCTCATCAGCACCGTGGCACGCCGTGCAGTACTTATCCAACAACGGCGCGACGCCGGATGCAAAATCGGCAACCATTTCCTTCCCAGCCGCGGTCCCCGGCAACCCGATTGACAAAAGACAGCTCCCTAGCAAGGCGATCGCTGTTAAGAGCGAGGAATGAGGCCGGCTCCCCGGCACGGCCGGCCGGCCAAAGTCCCCGCGTTCGGAGGATGCACGCCGAATCCCCGACGCAGGTGCGGCTGCTCGGAGCACCATAACGCACCCGTGGTCGGCGGGCTCAGAATGTGCCAGTGCCGTCGACCCAATCAGCCGGCGCGCCATCCTGCTGTGCTTTGTTCGCGCCGATTCGCATTTTGAATACTGATTAATGGCACTCCACTCCTGCCGCGCGGTACTCGAAATGAATCCGTTTCGCATTGTTGGGCAACGCTGCGGGATTAATGGTTAAAAAGGAATTCCCGGCTGCTGAGGATGCTCCAGTAGAGGTCTTCGACCAGAATGTGACGCTCTTCCCCGTCGGCTTGAGCGAGCTCGGCCAGCAATTGTGAGGCTTCGTGGGGTGTCGGAAAACGTGACAGCGCGGAGAGATACGCTTCGTCGATGATCTGCTTGAAAGGTATATCCCGCGCGATCATTTGTGCGACGTGTCCATCCGGATGCTGAAGTTTCTCGTTGATCGTGTCGCCATTGGCAATGTGCAGGACCTGTACCATGCTCGGCGTATTCGACCGCTGGCACTCGCACGTGATCAGCCGTTCGTTGCGTCCAAAGGTCTTGAGGAAGTAGGAGCTGACCGCCGCATCACGCAATTGAATGGCCCGTGTACCGAGCGGATAGGCGTCGGTCTTCTGCCGTTCCCCGGCTCCCAATTCGATACTTGTAAACGACGTCGCAACACCGGTAACGTCCGCGACGGCGTCCAAGAGTACTTCGGCCATCAAACGCCGGGGGAAGAAACGCGAATAGAACCGATGATCTTGGCTGTTTCCGGCAAGAACATGGCTGCTCCGCTGATAGGTTGCCGAGTTGAGAAGCAGGCGCATCAGCGATTTCAGATCAAAGTCGTGCTCGGCCAGGTAATTGGCCGCTTCGGCAAGGAGTTGCTCGTTACTGGCCGGATTGGAGATCCTCAGATCATCGACCATTTCCACGAGTCCCCGGCCGAAAAAATTGGCCCACACACGATTGGTTACGGAGCGGCGGAAGTTCTCGTTTTCCGGCGATGTCATCCACTCTGCGAGATAAACGCGGCGGTTCACGCTCGACTCGAAGTCCAGCGGTTCACCATCCAGCGGCGTGGGGGGCTGTGGTTTTCCATGTAACGGTTGAATCAATTCGCCTTGTGGAGCGGCGTACACGGTTCGGACGCCGTCGCCAGAACGGAAGTCGCCCCCCCAACCCTTCGCCCGCACGCGAGAAAACAGGTTGGCCATCGCGTAATATTGATCGTTCGTCCACTTTTCCAGCGGGTGATTGTGGCAGCGGGCGCAATTGATGTTCAAACCAAGAAACGCAACCGACACGTTCTCGGCCATCTCCTGGGGATCCTGGTGCAGCGCGAAGAAGTTGGTGGCTCCGTTTTGCACGCTGCTCCCCCGTGCCGTGAGCACTTCCCAAACAAGCCGATCCCACGGTTTATTCTCCGCCACGGCCGAACGAATCCATTGGTAGTAAGCCTTCAGTGGAGCGGGACGCAAACGCTGAGAAGTAAGCAGCAGCACATCGGACCATTTGTAGGTCCAGTAGTCGATGAATTCGGGACGCGCCAACAGCGCATCCACCAGGCGCTGTCTCTTGTCGACCGCGTCGTGCTGGAGAAAGCGGCGAGCCTCGTCGGCGCGCGGCAGCCGGCCGATCGTGTTCAGGTACGCACGTCGCAGAAACGTTTCATCGGCAGCCGGCGGCGACGGGGGGATGTTGAGGTCGGCGAGCTTTTCCAGAACCAGTCGATCGAGAAAGTTGTGCCGCGGCGATGATTCGATGGCCTCCGCGATACTCGGATTGTCAAACGGGGATGCCACGCGGGCAATCGCCAGCTTACTCAAGTACCATGCCGTGACCGCGCCTTCACCGGGTCCCACAATCGAGACACGGCCCTGATCATCGATCTGAGCCACGGAGGCGTCCGCCGAAGAGAACTTGCACCACTGTGTGACCTCTTCGACGGTGCCGTCGTCGAAATGGGCGCGCGCAATGAGCTGTTGCTCGGCGTCCGGGCCGAGAACGGCCCGATCGGGAAGGATTTCAAGGTACTGAATGCGCGGATCATTCGCCTGTGGCGGAGGCGCGCCTCCGGCGATCCATTCGGACACGATCCGATATTCCGGCGAATCAACTTGAAATCGCACCCCGCCCTTGTGCGGCACGGCACCGGTTGGCTTGGCAAGAATCAGGCTGCGGGCCGGATCGGCCAGTTCCACCCGACGGCCGCGGGCTTGCCGCGTAATTGTCATGTAATCGCGCTGCGTGTCGTAGCCCCGGAGTGAGAGTTTCAGGCCCCCTTTGCCGGCCAGCGCACCGTGGCAGGCGCCCGAATTGCACCCCACTTTCGAAAAGACCGATTGCACATGATTGCGGAAGCTCCAGACATGGGCTTGTCCGGTCTCGCGGACGATGACGCGCGCTGTGGCGCGATGGCCATCGACCGATACCGTGATGATGGCCGTTCCGTCCCCTGCCGCGTAAACGGTGCTTCCTTCGACGCGTGCCACGGAAGGGTCGCTGCTGGACAACGGCACTTCTTCTGGCTCCGTGCCCACGTATCTGCCGCCCTCCCGCCGCTCGACAACGAGCAGATGGCGTGCCATTGGTCCCACCAGTTCGACCTCGGCCGGGAGAAGTTCGATCTCAAACGCGCCCGCAAACCTTCCCGCCAGCGCCACCAACAAAATCGTGGTGAAACACGGCAGCTTCCAGACGAAAAACGTTGCCAGTCGATTCATGGTATGGGCAACTGCGGCCATGCTGGGCGTCTCCACTGGTCCGGCACATCACGGATGGGTCCGGTGCGGCGGCGTGGGTTGTCCGGCAGTCCCGTTATCGGGCTGCGACGGCAAACGCGCACACACCTCGAACAGCCCGCCTGACAGAAGTACGCGGGAACCGTCCGGAAAGGCAGGTTTGCGGTGGCATGGGCTGTTCTTTTCAGGCACTCTCAAAACAACTCCGCAATTTCGCGCGTTCCATAATTGACGAGGGGGAACGGGCGTCCGGCGGGCCCCGGCAGGTGGGTTTCGAGATCCAGCCCCAGGCTGTGGAAGATGGTGGCCACCAGTTCCGCCGGCTTGACCGGCCGCTCGTCGGGCACTCCGCCTATTGGATCGCTGCGTCCCACGACGCGCCCTCCGTGCACGCCGCCCCCCGCGAACGTTACGCTCCAGCACTGAGGCCAGTGGTCGCGGCCGCCCGCGGGATTGACTTTCGGCGTGCGACCGAATTCCGCCAGGCAGCTGACAAGCGTTTTGGGCAACATCCCGCGCTGGTCTAGATCTTCGATTAACGCGCTGTAAGCACGGTCGTACATCGGCGCGACGATGCGTTTCATTCCGTCGATCGAGGTGAAAGGCTTCGAACCGTGAATGTCCCACGTGATCTCGTCGAACACGGTGAGAAACGTGTTGATAGTCACAAACCGCACGCCTGCCTCGATCAGCCGCCGGGCGAGCAGGCAGCATTGGCCGAATCGATTCATCCCATAGCGCTCGCGGACGGCCTGCGGTTCCTGCTCGAGGTCGAAAGCCTCCCGGGCCTGCTGGCTTGTCATCAACCGATAGGCTTCGTGAAAGCTGGTGTCCAGCAACCGCGCGTCCTGGCTGGCTTCGAACGAGTCCATGGTCCGATCGACGATGTCGCGCATCCGGCGTCGGCGTTCCAGGCGGGCCTGGCCGATTTCCTCGGGGGGCAACATGTCGGGGACTTCGAATCCGGGTTGCGACGGGTCGGCCATCAGCGCGAAAGGTTCGTACGCCTTTCCCAAAAACCCCGCCGATTGACCGCTGGGCAAATTACCCCCTCCCCTTCCCATGGGCTCGGGCAACAGAACATGGGACGGCAGGTCACTGCGCCGATCGCGCAGGTAGGACACGACGCTTCCCGCGTGCGGCGTCTCGATCCCACCGGTGAACAGCCGGCCGGTCTGATTGATCTGCCATCCTGCGTCGTGGACCGCCGGGCCCGTATGGTAGCAGGACCGCACCACGGAGAACTTATCGGCGATGCGGGCGTGCTCGGGCAAAATTTCCGAGATGTGCAAGCCCGGCACCTGCGTGGAAACGGGATGGAACGGGCCACGAATTTCCGACGGCGCGTCGGGTTTCAGGTCAAACGTGTCGAGCTGGCTGGGGGCTCCCAGGTTGAAAATCATGATGGCCGAATGGTCGTCGCGATCCGGACGGACTCCGCCGGCCTCCCGCGCCTGCACGTACCGGGCCAGCGACAAGCCCACCGCACTCAATGCGCCCACTTGCAGAAAGTCCCGTCGCGTCTGACCGTTACATGTATGGGCTTTCCCCTGGCCGGTGAATTGCAACATGGTCTCAAGCATCCATGGGCGAAGCGTGACGATCGTGGAGATGCGCGTTTGATCTTAGTGCAATGATGTCACAAAATCAAGCGACGGACGTCCTTGCGCTGTGCCGGGCCGGCCAGCAACGGGCATTGCCGCATCATCTTGCACCGCCCGTCACGCGTGGCCCGCGATCGCTGTGGCGGGGCACGCGTCAGCTGGTGGGGGCGATCAGAATCGTACGCCCACTACCCGCCCGGCCAGCAGCGCGGTGATCATCGAGACGGCCAAGAAGGTGAGCCACCACGGCACGTCGAGTCCCAAGACGGGCGTTGTCCGGCGAGGATAGGTCACGCCGATGCTGCGTATCGGCCCCGCACCGTCCAACGCAGGCTCGGCCGGGAACAGGATCGCCTCCAGGATGCCGCCGCCCGCGCGCCGCGGCGTGACGTTGACCAGTGGCAGATTGTCCGCGGACACCGCCACGGACTTGGTCGCTTCGGCCCCATGGCCATTGGAACAATTCAGCACGTAATGACCCGGTTCGTGTGGGCGTATTCTCCAGCAGAAGGTTTTCTGTACGGGGTCGCGCAACGCTTCGGTTTCGACTTCGATCCCCCGCGGCGCGCGCAGGCGCATCTGCCGGCACGCGTCCCACTGGGCGGCATCCACGCGCAGTTCAACCAGCGCGGTGTTACCGGGGATAAGCGGCCGATTTTCGTAGCGGACGGCAAGCTGCGCGAGTACGATGACGAAGGGCACGAGCATCACGAGCATCGGTGGGAGGGAAAGAGTCAGACGCCGGGCAGTCGCGCGCAGCAACTCCATCTGACATTTCCACGTCACGGTCAGATCGTCCTTGAACAATTTGATGGCCAGCAACTGGGCCCGCGTGCGGTCGGCGGCGTCCGCCAGCCGCCGCTGGCTGGACGTGACGCCGAACACCAGCGTCATGACGACGCCGCTGACGGCAGCCCAGAAAGCGAGCCCCCATAGCGGGTATCGCGCAAACGGCGCCAGCAGCATGTCGCCCGCCAGCGTCAAGACGTGATTGGCCGTATTGATAATCGACACGTCACTCGATGTAACCCAGACCCCGGAGCTGCTTTTTCACTTCCTCGTCGTCCTCGGCTTCCTCAAAACGTGTCACTTCGCGTTCCAGAATGTGGGTGACGAACTCCTCGGTACTCGAGTATCCCCCGGCCGAAGCGATTTGACCCAACCGGGCATAGAGTGATTTGTCGACCTTCACCTTTGTGTTGGACGAGAACATCGCCTAAAACTCCCGCACGCGTACGATGGGCGCATACGTGCCATTCATGACTGTGACGTAACCAGGGGCCGCCCCATCATTGTGTCCGGAACGGGAACGCCGCACATCGCCAGCAAGGTGGGCGCGATATCGATGAGCCGGGGGCTGTTCGTCTCGAGCGGCCGACTGGCCACCAGCGTTCCCGGAACCAGTTCCGGAGCCACGCAGTGGTCGCCGCTCCATCGTTTGAGGTTGTCCGCGAACGGCTCTTCGGCCATTCCCCCCAGCGGTGCGTCCCATCCAATGCGGTAATTGTGAGCGTACCCAATCAGCAGGTCGGGGGCCACCCGGATGTCCACGCCGGGCCACTCGCGCTGCACGTTGATCACCGATACTATCGGCTGGGCGTTGCCCCTGGCTTCGTCGCGGAGATCGAGTAGCTTTGTCGTGATTGCGTCGAGCAGTTCGAACTGCGCCGAACCCGGCGCTACGTTTCCGTGCTTTTCGCGACCACGGAGATTGACATAAATCGAGTTGAGTCCCATGGCGTACGCCCGCGTGCGGGACCAGTCCACGCCCAGAAAGTAGTTCAGCGATTCCGGGCGTACGTTGCGTTGCAGAACAAGATATCCCCATTCCATCAATAAACGATTGAGATTGACCGAGCGCTGGAAACTCGTGAATCCATGATCCGACATCACGATGAGTGTATCCTCATCGCGGAGCTGTTGCATGGTTTCGCCGACGAGTTCGTCCATGTGCGCATACAGGTCATCGATCACGGATGCATATTTTTCGCTCTCTGCCGGTCGCCGACCTGGATGATCCGGATCACGATCCCGCCAAAACATGTGACTGACAAGGTCCGTCGTGCCGAAGTAATAGAACAGGCAGCCGTCGTCAAAATGCCGCAACGATTGCCGGTACTGGTCAACGCGTTCCTCGTGCGCCAGATAGGACTGGGCCAGGAATTCGTCTTCAGTCAGCGCTCCTTGCTGCAACGCGTTGTAATCTTCGGGAATGCCCAGAGTGGCATAGCGACCCTGGTTCCGGCCCAGATCGCGTGACAATTCCTCGGGCCAACTGATCGTGTTCACGGGGCGCAACGGATCGATGTTGATCGGGCTGACATAGATCTCGCATTTGGGATGGACGCTCTTGACGAAGAACCGTGCCATTCCGGGCAGGCTGACCGTTGCCTGCAGCGCGTCGAGCGCGGCGGAACCGGGAATGCCGGTAGGAAACTCGAGGGAAATCCAGCGGCTCCATTCTCCTTGTTTTAACAACACCTGCTGGTCGCCTGCCTGCAATTTCACGAGTTCGCGGCGGGGGTCACGGACCAGTGTGAAGCGGGCTTTCATCCGAGGGACATCGCCTTCGACGCGCTGCGGATCGATCAGAAAGTTTTGGGGGCCCTCCAGCTCTACTTCGACCCGGTGGTTGTCTCCCCACAGGTTGGCGTACACGAACTTGCCGCCAGTGACTTCCCGTCCGCGAAACGGCGCATCGGGAGACAGCAGCGTGAACTGGCCGAGACCACCCAGCACATCGGGGGTTCCCATGCCACTGGTGGTCTCCAGCTCGCCGGGACCCGCCGCCGACTGCGGCGGATAGTTGGACGGCAGAAAATAGACGCCGGTCCGATGTCCTGCCCGGACCAGCGGCTGCCAGTAGGCGGGGCCTCGGCGCAACAGACGGGGTGCTTCGCCGCTGGAGAGCGGCAGCCGCCATTTTCCCAGTGAAAGACCCCGCACCTGGCTTGAAATGTCCGTGCGGGACGTCGAGAAATACGGCCGCACCGCCAGCGGTCCGTCCGGCGCGGGCGCCCGATGAATGAAATCGAAGATGTGGTGCACGCGTCCGTCGCAGCCGCTGATGATATTGGAAAACGCCACCGGGGTCTGGGGCGGATGGCTAGTTCCCATGGAAGAGAACATGCCGCGTGACGCCAATTCCGAAAAGTTCGGCGCCCGTCCGCGCCGCATGAGATCCGCAAGCACCTGGGGATCCATCCCGTCGAAAGCCAGCGCAACAATCCGGCGCCCGAACCGCTGATCCGCGCGGCGACGCTCCGCGCCGCAACCCAACCAGCCGCCGGTGGCGCCCAACAGAAGACGATTCAGGAAACCTCGCCGTTGCATAGAAGCGATTTGCCGTCCATATACGCGGGCCGACCCAATCCCAGCAGCTCGAGCGCCGTTGGGGCGACATCAGTAATATCCGCTGGTCCCTCAGCGAGTTTGCGATTCGAAAACAGCACACCGGGCACGCGCTCGGGGTGAATCGAGTGGTCGCCGCTCCAGGCCTTGGTATTATCCGAAAAGACCGATGCGGCGGTCTTTCCCACGGCGGATTCCCACGAGACCCGGTATCCCACATCGTATCCTACAATAACGTCCGGGGCGTTTTCGGTATAAGGTCCTGCGTACGCTTGTTCGCGCGGAACCGCCTCGTGGATCGCCACGGCGCCTGTGTCCGGATCCGTCAAACCGGTCAGCTTCCGCGCGATTTCCGCGACCAGTGCGTCGCGCTGCCGGCCACCTTCGACAATTCCGCACGCTTCGCGGTCGCGCTGGTTGACGAATAATCCCGCCAGTCCCAAGGCAAACGCCCTGGTCTGTTCCCAGTCGACATCGACCAGGTAGCTGCGCTCGGAACACCGCGCCCCGCCTTTCAAAACGAGATAACCGTTGTCCAACAACCACCGGTTCAAATCCACGCCGCGGCGAAAAGGCTTGAACCCATGGTCGCTCATCACCAACACGGCGGTGTCGTCCTCCAGGCGGTCCAAGGTTTCGCCCACCAGCTTGTCCATCCGGACGTACATGTCGCGAATCGCCGTGGGATGCGTGTTCGGACGTCCGCGCAGCGCCGGGTGATCCGCGTCGTGGTATCTCCAAAACATGTGCTGGATACGGTCAGGACCATCAAATACGCATACGATCATGCCACGGCGTACGCGGTCCAAGGCATCGAAGAACATCGTCTTGCGTTCTTCGTGAATCTGGTACGCCTGATCCAGAAAGTCATCGTCTGATAGTACGTCCTCGGACAGAGCCCAGGTATCTTCGGCCAGCCCCAGCGTGGCAAAGGACCCCTGGGATCGCGCGAGGTAGCTCGAATAGACCGTAGGGTGGGAAATCGGCATGGCGGGATGATCGGGATCGATCTGGATCGGCGTCGCGTACAGCTTCAGATGCGGGTGTAATTGCTTGAGCAGCAGGCGACAGATGCCTCGCAGCCGCATTCCCGGCGCCAGCGGAAAAGCCAACCGAATCCACGGGGAAAATGAACCGGGCTGCAGGCGAAAACGTTGTCCGGCGACGTCGACCCGCGCGGAGCCGTCGCGGTTTTCTCGCAATGTAAAATCGATCCGCAGCGTCCGGTTGTCCCGTCGGATCGAATTGGCCGGACCTTCCAGGTACGAGCGCACCACTTTGCCGTCGCGCTGCACGGCGATTCGCCGTCCGCCGGGGTCGGGTTCGGACGCCGATGGCGCGCCGGCCGAGTCGCCGTTGTCCGTGTAGAGCGTGAACGTGCCCTGCGTACCCAGCAGATCGGGGACACACATTGCCGCCAATTGCACGCCCGCGAATCGATCGCATGGGAACGTAATCGGAACCCTCAGCACGGCGCTGAAAATACTTGCTTCGCCCAGCAACGCCCAAAACGGCTTGCTGCGTCGCAGTCCTCGAATTTCGGGACGCGACAGCGGTATTCGGTACGGCCCCACGCGAAGCGTCCGGCGCGGCGGACGAATGCGTACTGACGAAATGGACGGTCCGTACGTTTTCGGGTTGCGAGACAGGAAATCGAAAATATTGTGCTTGCCAGGATTCGTTCCCGTCGAAAAACTGGACCACGCTACCGGGGACAGCGGCGGAAACGTTGTCCCCAGACGCTGGTAACTGCCTGTATGTTGAAGCCGTTTTAAATTGGGAAGCAGACCTTCGGCCAGGAAACGCTCGGCCACATCCGGGTCCAGGCCGTCCAGGCCCACGATCACTACGCGCCGGACGTGGGCGTCCTGCATCGCCCGTCGGCCTCGAAAAAAAAGCCAGATCCTCCGAACGGGCCAAGTCACAATCGCCACCACCGCCGAAAACAGGGCGGTCAGAACGGCCAGGAACGAACCGACCAAAGCGATCCCAGCGCCCGGGCCGATATAGGCATGATGGACGCGTGGCGACGCCGACGCGACGCCCGTCGGCTCCGCGCCGAACAGAACGATCACGCTCAGGAGCAGGACTGCGATGAGCCGCCAAATCATCGTGAATGCTTATCGCTTCTGTCGGTAAAGGGACGGATCAACACGCGCGGCCATCCGGTCGACGTCCAGATCCCATTCAAGAAAATGTCGGATAGCCTCCGCCTGATCCCGCGGCTGGCTAATCACCTGGTCGTAATGTACTTCCAGGACGTCAAAACAAGTGTGCTCGCGCACGTAGCGGATCGCGTCGTCCCGCTGTCGCCGGAAGGCGCGGGCCAGCCGCTCCGGCGCGATTTCCGCACCTTTCCGGTTGCCGCGCTGCAGCATCGCCTGCTGCGAACGCAACACTTCCTCGACCCGCCGCTGCATGAAAATCACACGGTAGTGGCGGTCGAGCGGCAGGTCGTAAAGCAACGCGTGAATGATTTTTACCGCCTTTCCCGCCGCCTGCTCGAGCCACGAGGCATCCCGTTTGCTACGTTTGACAGCTTCCAGCTCGAAGTAACCCCGCGGATTGTCCTGGTCCGCCGTACGTTGCCCGTCCGTCAGCAGTGGGGCGCCGCCGGCCTGGAGCATCTGCATCATCATCGACGTTCCGGACCGGGGAAGGCCGGAAACAACGGCCGTAAACGGTTGAGTGGACACCCGAACGATCTTCCCGGCACAGCCCTGACGCGCGGCGGGTCTCAGAAAGGGGACAGGCATCGACCCACGCTGGATTTCAAGAGGCAACGCCGTATCCTCTTGGAGCCAGCGCCCTTTCTGCAACTCTCGACTTAGAACCTATCCACTTACCTGCGGTGATGGCGCCAATTTGCGAGCGCCAGCATCGTTCTTAGGGTACTTGGATAGGCTCTTAGCGCCGTAGTATTAAGTGTAAACGGTATTCAGCCGGGGGCAAACCGCACGGGAACGCGCCGAAACTAGGCTTTGTAGGCATTGTGCGGCCAGACCGGATCTCTCTCCAGGCACACGAGACGCGCAAAGACTTTCGCGCCTGGCGGGGCCCGACATAATGAAAATATGAACGACTTCTTCGCGGTTCCGCTTCCCGACGAGCTTCGCGCCGGCCTGCGCGGCACAGCCCTGGCCTTCCGAGGCTACAACGTCACGAACCTCGGTCGCAGCAGCGAACTACTGGCACACCCGGCCTACGCCCCCGTTGTAAAACAGTACCTCACCGAAGCAAGCCGCATCTGTTCGGAATTGACGGACAAAAAAACCGAGTTGCTGCGGCGTGTCCGGGAGGGCCGGGAAGCGTCGTTGCGGAACTACGCCGAAGCCCTGGCCTTGGTGGTCGCCATGGAGTTCGCACACATGCGAATACTGCGCGACCAGTTCGACATCGACGTGTCCCAGGCCCGCCTGGCGTTCGGATACAGTCTCGGCGAATTGTCGGCCGTGGGGACCGGCGGGCTTTTCTCGCTGGAAGACGTCCTGACGGTACCGATCCGTCTGGCCGGGGACTGTGTCGCGCTGGCCCAGGATGTGACCATGGGGATTATCTTTTCGCGAGGTCCGGCTCTGGTGGAAGACGATGTGCACCGTCTCTGCCTGCGGATCACCGCCGAAGGTCGCGGAGTCGTGGCGATTTCGGCCGTCCTGTCTCCCAATTCCCTGCTGTTGCTGGGCCAGCGGGCATCGATTCGCCGTTTCGCAAAACTGATGTACGACCTGTTGCCCCGCGCGGTTCACTTGAGGATCAATCCGCACCGCTGGCCTCCCCTGCACACGCCGATCGTGTGGCAACGAAATATACCCAACCGCGCCGGCGTCATGCTCCAAAACATTCCGATCGGACCGACAGCGGCCACCCCCGAAGTAGTGACTCTGATCGACGGAAAGACGCGCTACGGTGAACTGAATACACGAGACCTGCTCCAACGCTGGTCGGACCATCCACAGCGTCTGTGGGACGCCGTCTATGAAACGCTTTCGGCCAAAGTCACGAACGTGATCCACATTGGACCGGAACCGAACCTGATTCCCGCGACGTTCAAGCGGTTGAGCGACAATGTCCGCCAGCAGGTGTCCGGCCGTTCGCTGGGCAGTATCGGTCGGCGGGCCGTTTCGGGCATGGCGCGTCGCCCCTGGCTGGGCGCCTTGCTGCCCACCAAGACCTCGCTGTTTCGGGCTCCGCATTTGAGGCACGTTATCCTGGAAGACTGGTTGCTTGCGCGTGCGCCCGACTAGAACAGGTCGGCGTCGGATGTTCCATATTCCCGGTCGTCTGACGCTGCAATGCGGGTAGTGCCACCGGAATGGGCGAGTACGACAGGCACCTGCCCGTCGGGTGCGAACGTCGCCGGATGGAGACGGTCTGCGTGGCGATGGGCCTGGTCCGTTTCTCGCTGCAAAACGGCGCTCGAAATCAACAACGTTTGCAGCGGCGTCGTCCGTTTAAGGATCGGCAGGGCGAGACTCCTGACGCGGCACGGGTGTGTGACCGCGTCGGATTTCTGCCAGCGGCAATCGGTAACAGGCGGCTACCTGGGCGTTGCGAACCAGCAAATAGGGGCCAGACAGCGCCGGATTGTTCCACGTCTTTCCCTGAATGGCTTGAAAACGCCCCAGCTCCCGATGCCCGTCGGGCGATGCTTCCAGCAACACAACTTCGCCGTTTTCAGCAACGACCAAAAGCAGATCATGGATCCGTATGATCTGGCCGTGACCGTAGCGACCTTGCTTCCATTTCCTTTGACCGGATGCCAACTCGACGCACTCGAGGATGCCCTGGCTGAGCCCGTAGACGTGGCCATCGCGGATCACGACGTTGGTCATTTTGGTGCGCAACACGGATGGCTTGCTCCACACCTCCTCCACCGAAAAAACTCCGTCGTCGGTGATACGGATTTCCAGCAGGGCGGCGCCCACGTGGTAGCCTTTGGAAACAAATACGTGGCGGTCGTCCACGCCGATCGCCTGCGACGCACTGGCATTCGACCCGCTGTTGCCCGGCCATGGATGACGCCACAGGAGTCGCCCGTCGCGCAAGCGGTGCGAGGCCAGCCAGTCCTGATTGACAATCAGCACCTGGTCAACGCCACCCAGCGTAGCGAGCGCGGGCGAACTGTAGCTGGCCACATCGTCACCCGCGTTCCACAGGAGAGCGCCGCTCTTTCTGTCGTAAGCCACCAGCGAACGCCCGTTGCTGGCTCCCACGTTGACGATCACCTGCTGTCCAACGACCAGCGGCGACCCGCTGCGACCCCACTGCAGGTTTGGCACGTCGTTTTCGACCAGGATATTGCGAGACCACAGGCGGCGGCCCGTGGCTGCATCCAAACAGTTCAATTTGCCTTCTGGTCCCATGCTGACGACATTGCCCTGATAGACTGTCGGCGTCGCCCGGGGACCGTCGCCACCAACCACCGAACGAAACCGACCCTCGTCGGCGTGGGACCAGACCAGCCGCCCCGTGGGGACGCGATAGCATGCCACGAGTTCTCGCGCGCCCCGCTGTTCCTGCGTGAATGCGTACTCGCCCACGACTGCGAACCCGGACCATCCGGCACCAATCGACCTTTTCCACATGCGTTTTGGGGGCCTCTGTTTCCAGCTGCGCGCCAGGCGAACCGAGGTGACCTCCGCGTTGCGGCCCGGTCCCAGAAACTGCGGATAGTCAAACGGAGTGGGTCGCGGATCGGCGAGGGCACCGTGATTGTGCCTGTCGATCGAGGACGGCAGTCGCAGAGCTTCATCGGGACGCGGTTGCCATCGCGGGACGAATCGGGGAGCAAAATCGCCCGAAAACCCGGCCAGGCGAAACAGGGCGGCGAGCGTCGCCACCGTTGCCAACAATGTCCACAACGCGATTCGCTTAATGCGCGCCGGCGCGGCGGAGCCGCGCTGAAACCACACGAACAAGAGAATGACCGTCGTCAGAACGACCGGAATCGTAAGGAAATTCCGATCGTCGTACTCCACCAACGACGTGCACCACAAGACCGCCAGTACGGCGAACCCGAGGATCAGGACGACCAGTGGAAAACGAAAATCCCGCCAGCGCATTGTCGGTGGCCCATGTCGGGCGAAGTGATTCCTGGACCCGCGGTCTCAGGGCATCAAATCCTATGTACCGACGCCCGGCGCGACAACCGGACCTTGTTGGAGCGTCGGCCGTCGGCTGGTCAACAGTGAAGCCTTTGTTGAAAATAGCCGTTGAGAGTGTAACAAGACCGCCCGTCCGGCCACACAACGCGTGCAGTTAGATGGCGTCCGTGGAAAATAGCCAAACGTTCAGACTCTCGGCGTGCCACCGATGCCGTGTGCCGCTGCCACGAGCACGCCGTGGAGGACCGCGCAGTGACCCGGCCTGGCCGGCTCTTTGATGTTCGAAGCTTTTTCGTATGCCTTTCCTGTCGGAACCGTTCCATGGCTGAGCACGGCGGTCGCGAGTTGGCTGGATACCATGTGGTCGTGACCGGAGCGGCAAGCGGCATCGGACGGGCCATCGCACTGGAAATCGCCAGCGCAGGCGGGGCGGTCCTGCTGCACACGGGATCCCGGCAGGACGCGCTCGAGCATACCGCCGAAGAGGCTCGAGCGATCGGAGCCGACGTCCGGACGGCGACGGTCGACCTTTCCACGCGGACCGCGCAGGATGCATTCTCCGGCACGGCCTGGTCATGGCGCCCCATCGACGTCTGGATCAACAATGCCGGGGTGGATGTCTTGACCACCGCCGAGGCCGACTGGGGGTTCGATCGGAAACTGGAGCGAATGTGGTTGGTCGACGTCGTGGCAACCATCAGGCTCTCCCGCCGGATCGGTGCGCGAATGAAAGAGCGGGGCCACGGCGCGATCATCAACATGGGTTGGGACCAGGCCGCCACGGGCATGGAAGGCGACAGCGGCGAGATGTTTGCGGCGGCCAAGGGTGCGGTCATGGCTTTCAGCCGCAGCCTGGCCAAGACGCTTGCTCCGGAGGTGCGTGTCAACTGTCTGGCACCCGGATGGATCCGAACGGCGTGGGGCGCGCAGGCATCCGAGGCCTGGCAGGAACGAGCTCGGCGCGAAAGCCTTCTGGACAGATGGGGGACGCCGGAGGACGTGGCGAAAGTCTGCCGCTTCCTGGCCTCCCCCGCCGCGGCATTCGTTACGGGACAGGTCATCGAAATTAACGGAGGACGTGCGTGACGGCGTCTCCGCCCTCGTCCACGGCATGGAAAAAGAACAAATTCACTTTGTGACCGGCCGGCTCGCCGAGCGTGCCTTGCGCCAAGTCGTTGCGGAAACGGCGCCACGGGCCGGCTTCGACTACAGTGTCGACGTACTGGGGATTACGGTGGCCGCGCTGATGACGCCGGAATGGATCGCCCGGCGCATCTCCCCGCCGGCCGCCGCCGGCCGGATCATCATTCCGGGGTATTGCGCCGGGGACTTAAGTCCTATCGAACGGGCCACCGGCAAGCCCGTGGAACGTGGCCCGCACGATCTGAAACGGTTGCCGGAATTCTTCGGCAAGGCGCCGCCTACTGACGATTACGGCGCGCACGACATCGAAATCATTGCCGAGATCAATCACTGCCCTCGAAAGCCGCTCGCCGAGATCCTTCACATGGCCACGGTCATGGCCGCCGACGGGGCGGACGTTATTGATGTGGGATGCGATCCCGGAGAGACGTGGTCCCGTGTCGGAGAAACGGTTCGCGCGCTCCGCGAACAGGGCCATCGCGTTTCAGTCGACAGCATGAACCCATCCGAAGTCGACGCGGCGGTTCGCAGTGGCGCCGAACTGGTCCTCTCCGTCAACGCGACGAACCGCCAGTCCGCGGGCGACTGGGGTTGCGAGGTGGTCGCCATTCCCGATGACCCGGCCCAACTGTGCGGACTTGACCGTACCGTCGAGTACCTCGATGCGCTTCGGATTCCCTTCCGCATCGATCCCGTCCTTGAACCGATCGGTTTCGGCCTGGCAAAAAGTCTGTCTCGCTATTTTAAAGTCCGCCGACGCTATCCCGAGGCCCCGATGATGATGGGGATCGGCAATCTCACCGAGCTTACCGACGTGGACTCTGCCGGTATCAACGTTTTGCTACTGGGCATCTGCCAGGAGACGGATATCAAAAGTGTGCTTACCACGCAGGTCATCAACTGGGCGAGAACATCGATTGCGGAATGCCACCTCGCTCGCAGACTCGTATACTACGCCTGTCGGCAGCATGTCCTTCCGAAACATCTCGAACCGGGGTTGGTGATGCTGCGGGGGCCCGAGCCCCTGGCGATCGGTGCGGCCGAAATGGATCGGCTGGCCGCGACGATCAAGGACCACAATTTCCGGATCTTCGCCGAGGACGGCCGAGTGCATATCGTCAGCGCTTCGATGCACTTGCACGATGAAGATCCGTTTCAGCTGTTCCACAGAGTTCTCCAATCCCGGGCGGGCCGGACCGGCCCCGCGGCAATCGATCCTCAACATGCGTTCTATCTGGGATACGAAATGTGCAAAGCCGCCGTCGCTCTCCAACTGGGAAAGACCTACGCACAGGACGAGGCGCTCGATTGGGGAATGCTGACTGTGGCCGAGCAATGCCACCTGGCGGGAAGAGATTCGGATGATGCTCACGAGCCCGACCAACGGGGCACATGAGGCGTCTCCGCCGCCGGCAGTCGCCGAGCTGCGACCGCCCCCCGACCCAATTGACGTCTTTCGCCGGCTTCGCGTCCGGCCTCGTTGCCTGTTCCTGGACAGCATTGTTTCCGCGGGCGGCCGCGGGCGTTATTCCTTCGTAACCGCAGACCCGTTCGACTGGGTGGAGTCGCCCGCCGATCAGCCGGACGGCTTCGCGATGTTGCGCAGCAGCAGCGAATGCCTGTCTGCTGTTCCGGTCCCCGACCTGCCCCCTTTCCAGGGTGGCGTCGCGGGTCTGTTCAGTTACGACCTGGGCAGGAGTTTCGAACGCCTGCCGGCCCCACGATACGACGAATTTGGCGTACCGGCCGTGGCCGCGGGCCTGTACGACGTGGTCATCGCTTTCGACCATGAACAGAACCGATGCTGGATCGTGTCCCAGGGCCTTCCCGAAACCGACCCGCAGTCCAGGCAGCGCAGGGCGCGGCAGCGGCTGGCGCAGTTTCAGCAGTGGCTCACCACGCCATCCGGCAACCTGCCGGATGGCGGTGAGCCCCGCGCTGATCGCCTGCCCGTCGGGCGGCTCGCGCCGAGTTATCCGGTCCCAGGTGTTCCGGACTTGCGCAGCAATTTCACGCGGTCCGGATATCTTCAGGCCGTGCAGCAGGTGATCGATTACATCCGGGCGGGCGATGTATTTCAGGTGAATCTATCGCAGCGGTTGCTCTATCCGGCCGGTGTCCACGCGGCGGTGCTCTACGAACGGCTCCGCCGGCATAACCCGGCCCCGTTCGCCGCATATCTGGACGCGGGCACATTCCAGGTGTGCAGCACGTCACCCGAACGATGCCTGCGTGTGCACGACAGATGCGTGGAAGCCTGTCCCATCAAGGGCACGCGTCCCCGTTTGTCTCGGCCCGAAGCCGACCTGTTTGCCGCGGACGACCTCCGCCAGAGCGACAAGGACCGCGCGGAGAACGTCATGATCGTGGACCTTGTCCGCAATGACCTGTCCCGCGTCTGTGATGCCGACTCGGTGCGAGTGGTTCGGCTGTGTTCGCTGGAAACCTACGCGTACGTCCAGCACCTGGTGTCCGAGGTCCGCGGCCGTCTGGCCGACGGCACCACGCCGTACGACTTGCTGGAACGCACATTTCCGGGGGGCTCCGTCACCGGGGCGCCCAAGATACGTGCCATGGAGATCATCGCGGAACTGGAACCGACCGCACGCGGGGCGTATTGCGGGTGCCTGGGATACGTCGGCTTTGACGGCTCGATGGATACGAGTATTCTTATCAGAACCGTTACCTCACGCCGCGGATGGTGGCAGATTCCCGTCGGCGGCGGAATTGTCGCCCCATCGTCCCCCGCCAGGGAATACGACGAAACCTGGCACAAAGCCGAAGGTATGTTGCGGGCGTTAGCGGTGCGTTGACTCCGCGACGATCCATCGCAGGCGTTGTGACCTGTCCTCGGAACGGGTGGTCCATGCTGCTGGTCATCGACAATTACGATAGTTTCGTATTCAACCTCGCCCGGTACTTCCGTCGGCTGGGCGTGGACGTCCTGGTGGTCCGCAACGATGCGGTGGATGCGGACCGCGTCGCGGCGCTGCGGCCCGCCGCCGTGGTCCTGTCTCCAGGGCCGTGCACACCGCGCGAAGCGGGCTGCTGCCTGGACGTCGTCCAAAGTGTCCACCGCTCCATTCCCGTGCTCGGCGTCTGCCTGGGACATCAAGCCGTGGCCGCGGCCTTCGGCGCCCGCGTGATCCGCGCGCCGCAGCCGATGCATGGCATGACTTCCGTGATTACCCACGACCGGGCGGATTTGTTCGCCGGAGTGCCGTGCCCGCTGACGGTAGGCCGCTACCATTCGTTGATTGTCGATCGAGGCAACCTCCCCGACTGCCTGCGGATCACCGCGGAAAGCAACGATGGCCTCATCATGGCGCTGCAACACCGTGACTGGCCTGTATTCGGCGTTCAGTTTCATCCCGAATCGGTGCTGACCGAAGCGGGTTATCCGCTGTTGGCCAATTTCCTGTCGCTGGCCGGGTTTTCCCCTCCGGCGAGCCCGAAGGGCGACGATGTCGCGCTCTGTTCCCATACGGTTCCGGCCGCGCTTCCAAGCCAGCCCATTACTTTTTGACGCGACCCGCTTCGCCGCGGCACACCGACCATGACGCACGAGCGATCAGCAGACGAGCGCATCCTGGAAGGCATCGTGACCACCGTCAACAACGACGGATCGCCACACGTTTCTCCGATGGGTCCGATCGTCGATGAAGCCATTTCCCGACTGCGTCTGCGGCCATACCAAACATCGACAACGTTCGGGAATCTGCGCCGTTTGGGTGAGGGTGTTTTCCACGTGACCGACGACGTCGGGTTGCTGGCCCGCTCGGCCGTGAATCGCCTGGACCCATTTCCGAAATGCGAGCCAGCCACGTGCGTGCGGGGATTCATTCTGCCAGAGGCGTGCCGCTGGTATGCGTTCCGCGTCGAAACACTGGACGACCGCTACGACCGGGCGAACATCATGGCGAAGGTCGTGGGCCACCGGCGACTGCGCGATTTTTTCGGATTCAACCGGGCCAAGCACGCCGTCGTGGAAGCGGCGATCCTTGCCACGCGGCTGCGCTGGCTCCCTCGGGAAACGGTTTTGAGCGAGCTGGCGGATCTGGCCGTCCTGGTCGAAAAGACCGCCGCGGAACAGGAACGACGCGCATTTGCGTTTCTCGCGGAATTCGTTCACGAACACCTCGAGAGTGCCAGGCCTGCGAAGATCGTCGAACAACCTACCGGGAGCTGACCGATTTCCGTACCGTCAAACAACCGGGCAAGCGACCGCTCGGTCGCTGCGAGCCCATCGTCTTGGGCGGAGGCAACCATTGCCGAAGGGTCGGAAGTTCGCGTAATCGCACCCAGCCGATTGCACTGCGGGCTGTTTCGCTTGCATCACGCCGCGGGCCGGCAATACGGCGGCGTGGGGATCATGGTCGATCGGCCGACGGTCGAAGTACGGTTGCGCCGAGACAAGCAGATGCGCGTCGTCGGCCCGTTCGGGCAGGCCGTCGATGAATGGGCCCGCCGCGCGCTTGACGCATGGTCGGTTCCCGCAGCGTTCGCCTGCCGGATCGAGGTGCGGACCGAATGCCGCCGCCATGTCGGCTTGGGCTCCGGAACACAGCTCGCGTTGGCGGTTGTCTCCGGCTTAAACACTTTGTTCAGGGGAGGCCGACTGACGGCGCCCGAACTCGCCGGTCTGGCCGGTCGCGGTCGACGTTCGGCGATCGGAACGCATGGCTTTCTGCGCGGGGGGTTTCTGATCGAAGAGGGAAAAAAAGCCGGCGAAGCTCTGGGCAATCTCGTCACTCGCGTGCCGCTGCCGCCCCAGTGGCGCTTCGTCCTCGCGTGTCCCGAAGACCAGGTAGGGCTTTCGGGAAGCGCCGAAGCGCACGCGATGGCACGGCTTCCGCAAGTTCCCGACAGCGTGTCGCGTGAACTCCGCCATCTGGCCGTGGAACAATTGCAGCCGGCGGCCGAACAGGGTCGCTTTCAGGCATTCAGCGAAGCGCTTTACGCGTACGGTGTTTTGGCCGGAAATTGTTTCGCCAAGCTGCAAGGCGGTTCGTTCGCGACGCCGGACCTGCAACATCTGGTCGCATCGATTCGAGATTTGGGCGTGTGCGGCGTCGGTCAGTCGTCGTGGGGTCCCACCATCTTCGCGCTGTTGCCTCACGCGCAGGACGCCCGAAGGCTCGTAGCGGGGCTTCGTCGCCGGCACGCCCACCGCCCCATCCGCTACACGATTGCAGGGCCCAACAGCCGCGGAGCCTGCATTCGGTTGGTACGCGATTCCCAGCCTCACTACAGTAGCCGGCAACGCGAAGATTGACGTCACCGCCACACCTTGGATGGCTGTCCCACCACGAAACGTCCGGATACACTGCCACATGCGCGTGATACAAGTTCTGGGACAGTGAAAAAAGACGACGAAGGAAACACTGAAAGATTTATTCGGCGGCAATCGCGTTGCCGTGGAACCACGCCTGGAGAGGAGCCGAAATACCATGAACACGAAGGAAGCCATTCGTTCGTCGATGGATGTGAGCTTGTTTGTGCTCAACACGTATCTGAGCGACCTGGATGACGCGGATTTGCTGCGGAGACCGGGCCCGGATTGCAACCACCTGGCCTGGCAGCTCGGCCACTTGATCAGCTCGGAAGTGCAACTGCTTGATCAGATCTGTCCCGGCAAGGGGGCAGAATTGCCGGAAGGTTTTGCGGAAACCCATGCCAAGGAAAACCGGCATAGCGACGATGCCTCCCAATTCAAGACCAAGCAGGAATACCTCGAATTGTTCCAGCGTGCCCGCGCGGCCACCACGTCCGCGCTCGACGCAATCGCCGATGAGCAACTGGATGCCCCCAGCCCGGAATCATTCCGCGAGTACTTCCCCACGGTAGGGCACATGTTCACGCTGATCGGGACACATCCGATGATGCACGCCGGCCAATTCGTCGTCGTGCGCCGGCAGCTTGGCAAACCGGTGTTGCTCTGATCGCCCGCGCCCGGACAGACATTTTCTCTTCGGAGCCAATTTCGAGGCCAATAAGGGCGGTTGTTCTGGTGTTCAGTTACGGCGATGCGTGACCGGTCTGCCAAGCCCAACTCGCGCAGTTGCACGGCGATCTACTGTCTTCCACCAATCGAAAAGGCCGGCGTACTTCGCTACGCACGGCGGGGGACTACGTTTTCCTATCGGCCGGGAGCGGAAGAGATTTTGGAGCACCCGGAACGACTCGGATCCTGAAGGATCCGGTGCCGACACGCCGCCGGACCGAGGCCCGCGGCTTTTGGATCATCGCCCGCGCGGTCCGATCGGCACGATCGGACAACCCGACGTTGAGCGACGCGATGAAGACCCGCGGCGATTGGACGGTCAGGCCAGCAGTGACTGGTAATGGGTAACGAGACGGGCTGCCGAAGAGCGGGCATCCAACCAGCTTGTGGCGTGTCGTCGCGCGTTTTCCGCAATCTGTCTTCGGCGGCCGGGTTCGGAAAGCAGCCGTCGCGCGGCGGCCGCCAGCAATTGAGGTTCGTTGGGCGGGACGAGCGCGGCGGCATCCACAGAGGGCGGAAACATTTCTCGCGTCCCACCCACGTCGGTGGCCACCATCGGTATTCCGCACGCGGCGCCTTCCATCAATACGCGCCCGAATGGTTCCTGCCGCGCCGCGTGCATCAAGACCTTCAATTCGGGAAGTAACTGGGGCATGTCTCGGCAGAAGCCGGGAAGAAACAACCGGCCTCGAAGGTCGCTATCCGCGGCCACACGCAAGTCCTGTTCCAACGCCCGAGCCTCGGACTTGGCGGAATACCGCTGGCCGATCCAAACGAACGCCACCCAAGGGAACGTCGCGGCCAGCATTCGCACGGCGGCCAGCCAGGTATCGGTTCCCTTGCGCAAGCTGATTTGACCTGCCGCGCCCACCAAGGCGGTATTTGGAGGCAGTCCGAGCTTGAAGCGAATACCAGGATTCGCGGACCGCGGTCGAAACCGGTCCAGGTCCACGCCGCTACGCACCACGACGGTTCGATTGTCGCAGATACCGGCCGCCACGTGGTACCGGCGGACGGCATCGGAAACGGCAATCAACTTTCGGTGGCGGTTTAAGTCGCGGATGGCCGCCCGGCTCAAACCGACGATATCGCGCAGATGAGCGAGGCTCGCCACGTGCCGCTCGGCGCATACCGGCCCGGACAAACGTCCCATGGCCAGACTGTTGGCGTGAACCAGTCGTGGAGATTCCCGGTTAACCAGCGCGGCGAGGCGTTGATGAATCGCCCGCACCGGCAGTCGTCTTCCGTCGGGGGCGTGCAGCGATAGCGGCACCCAGGGGACATCCTGCCAGGCGAGCGCCTCGTGTAGCGGGCCGCTGGCCGGAGCAGCGACATGCGGTTCGAAGCCAGCCCGCCGCACGGCGTCCAGCGTCGACAGCATGGAGAACTCACCACCGGAGAGCGTTGGATACTCGCAAAGTATCAAGACCCTGACCACGCCCGACCCGCGGCGGTCACGTGACCAAGGCCGCCTCCATCAGGCCGTAGGTGGCAAGCGTTTTCTTGAGCCGGCTCTCTTGTTCTGCGGAAAGCGGAGTCATGGGCATCCGCAGCTCGCCGGTGTCTTTCCCGAGTATTTTCATTGCCGCTTTGATCGGGATCGGGTTGGTAGCCAGTCCGAGCATATCCCGGCACAGCGGAAACAGTCTGTGGTGCCACTTTTGAGCTTCTTGAATTCTTCCCGCGTCAAACGCGTCGACCAGCGCGATCATGTCGCGAGGGATGATATTGGCGACCACCGAGATCACGCCGCGACCGCCGACGGACAGCAGCGGCAGCGTCAAACTGTCGTCACCGCTCAGGACCGTCAAATCGGTGCCAGAGACAATTGCCGATGCCTGGTCGAGCGATCCGGTGGCCTCCTTGACCATCGTCACATTGTCCAGTTCGGCAAGGCGCAGCACGGTCTCGGGCTCGACATTGCGGCCGGTCCTCCCGGGAATGTTGTACACGCACAGTGGCAGCCCGACTTCTTCGGCCAAGACTCGGTAATGAAGATACATGCCGTCCTGGGTCGGCTTGTTGTAGTAGGGTGCCACGACCAGCGCCGCGTCGGCGCCGGCCTGGGCGGCCCATCGCGTCAGTCGCAAGGCCTCCTGCGTACTGTTGGACCCCGTGCCTGCCATGACCTTGATTCGGCCGTCGGCCGCTTCGACCACC
>CAZNKT010000030.1:50438-54808 GCA_964573605.1 uncultured Pirellulales bacterium | reverse complement strand
CGGCGCGAAGTTAAACCTCAAGAATCCGACCAAAGCGCCCGCCATGGCCAGCGCAATAAACGCTTCGGCTTGATAAAAGCGAGGATTCATTAAGGCCAACGCGGCCAGCGTCAGGCACAACACGACACCCACGCTGGATGCCAACCCGTCCATGCCGTCCAGCAGATTGATCGCGTTGATAGCCCCCAACAGCCAGAACAGCGTGAACGGCACCGCCAGAATGCCCAGCGCCAGCGGTTGGTCAAACAAGGCCACCTGCCGCATCACCAGCCCGCTGGCGATCAGCACCAGCGCGGCGACGATCTGGCCCAACAGCTTGTAGATTCCCCGCAGACCGACCCAGTCATCGACCACGCCGACCAGGCACACTAATACCGAAGACGCCAGCAACCCGAAGTAGAACAGCGAGGTCTTGCCCATCAACCGTTCCGGTTGCCTGACGTGGCTGGCCAACACTTCGCGAACCCGCGCCTCGTCCACACGTCGATTCAGGCCGAGCACTTCCGCGAGCTGTTGCGCCGTGAGAAAAATGTTGTCCTCGCGGTGCTCGCGGTCCAGGCGAATGATTTCGTACTCCAGCACGACGTCGCGCACCGTTTCCAGGTCGACCGGCGCGTCGGGCCGATCCAGCGCGGCGACGATAGCTTCGTCCGTGTAACCCAGCCGGTGGTAGCGCGTTATCTTCTGGGTAACCTCCGAAGGCACGGCGTCGAGCAACGGCGCATCATGCACCGACCCCGCGGCGAAAGCGAAACCGATGGCGATCAACGCGCTGGCCAACACGACCAGGCCTCCGCCGAGCGATGTGGGCCGGCCGTGGACCTTGCGGGCGCCGTCCGGACGGTCCACAAACCCCCACCGCTGGGCGCGGCTCCGCATAACCGGGGTCAGGTAGAGACACGCCAACAGAGCACCAAAGAACGCCAGGCAGCTCTCGGCGACAACGAAGATGGTGGACTCGAGTGTCATGAACGCTGTGTTGTCGGTTTGGTTGGCCCCGGCACGGCTCACTCGCCGCCAGGGTATCCGGGCCGTCGCGGTCCGCGCTGATCAACCGATCGCACGCATCGCGACAACCACACCGGTTGAAAGCCCTCCACCGAGCAGGCACCACCGGGCGATGACCGGGTACCCCGCGGTTATGATGGGTTGGACGACGCGAAGCGGCAAGAAAAAGGGCGTCGCCAGTTGGCCAGACAAGTATAGGACGGCAGCTGGCAACATCTTTGTGAACATGCATTCCCTCGCCTGGACGGCTCACGCCCGCGATGACGATAGCCCCACGACTCCGCCTGCCGTGGCAGCCCTTCCGTCATGAACCTCGTGGCCGTCCCGAGCCTGGAAAAATGCCGCTGCCGTGCGCGATCCATGGCTCTAAACGTCGTCCGCCGCGGTGCGGTCGTCCGCCCGGAACCGTTCTTATCGCTTGGCGCCCTGTAAACCATTGCCGGTTACTGACTTGATCCTAGGACCGCCCGTTGACACCGTCAAGCGAAAACAGGATCAGGCCCCTCCACAGCGGTTCAGGCGTTACAACCGATACGTTCGCTCACGCGGCAATCCGTCGCGGTGCACAATCCGCGCCGGGATGCCGTTAGGATACCGAGCCGCTGTGACGCTAAGGGAGGACGCTCCGACCACCCGTTTTACGGGCATCCGGCAAGACGGGTTCGAACGCATGACCGCCGAGCGTCGTAACGTCCCAGGGGCTTGGCCCGGATGATTCATGAACCAGCCAGCACGCTTCAGAACGTGGGTCCCGAATGGGAGCACCATCTATCCTGCCCAAAACACCGCGCGGAATATCCTATAATTGTCCAATTCATCAGTGCGCCTGGGAAAGTGATCCGAGGGGGCTGTCGGGGGCCCGAGGAGGCTGTCGGGATATTCCGCTGAGCCCGGCCTCGGATGGCGCCGTTGCCTTTTCGGCGAATGTAACGCAAGGATCGATCCATGAATTTGGCTCCCATCAGCCGGGATACGCACGATCCGAACGCTGGCGGGGCGGACTCCCGTAAAACATGTGTTCGCGTTGTGCGATCGTTGTTCACCCTGGCCGTGCTGGTCGCGGTTCCCGTGCGGTGTGCGAGCGGTCAACTCGCCATCCGCTCTGACGAGCCCCCGGACGCCGCGAAAAGCGCGTTCACGGAAGCCGAAGGGCTGCTTGAACAGGAAGATTACCAGAATGCCATCGGCGCGCTGCGGAAGGTCCTGCGCCTGACGCCGAACGAAAGCCATCCGCTCTATCTGTTGGCACAGATCGCGCTGGCCAAGGCCTACCTGGAAACCGAAGAATACGGCCAGGCCCAGCAGGCCTTCCAGGCGGCCCTGCGGCAGGAAGATGCCATCCAGACTCTGGACCCGAGTACGATCGCTCAGCTCACCTCCAGAGAGACCGGTGGAGACATATTGCTGGCCGAGGCGCACCATGGGCTCGGCCAGGCGTCCCGCGAGGTGGGCGATCTGGTGTCGGCCCGACAGAGTTTCCAGCAGGCCGCCGAGATCGACTACAAGAATCCCGAATACCTTGCCGACCTGGGCGCGGCGACCGTCGACTTGGGGTTTGCCGATGCGGCGATCAAGATTCTCGACCGGGCCATCGCACTGGATGCCGAGAACGCGGAAGCGCTGGCAGCCCGAGGCCGTGCCCATGGCGGATTGGCCCGCGGCAATCCGGCCGAGTTGGAATCCGCGATGAAGGACCTAGAACAGGCCATGACGATCGACCCGGACGACCCCACGTTTCCCTACGCCATGGGGGTGGTCGCGTTGCAGGCCGAAGTGTTCGACCAGGCCATCGCGGCGTTTTCCAAAGCCCTGGAAGTCGAAGCACGAGTCGCGGAAGCCGAACAGCGCCCGTTCGAGTATTTCGATCCGCTGGTGGCCCGATCGCTGGCCATGATCCAGGTGGGAAATCGGATCCCCGATCCTGAGCAGAGCGCGGAGGTTTACCGCCGGGCCGCCGAGGACGCCGAACGGCTGCTGGCGTTCAGTCCGCAGGAGCCGAACGCGCTGATCATCCGCGGTATCGCATATCGTATGTTGGAGGACTACGACGAGGCGGTTGCTTCGTTCTCCCAGGCGCTGGCGTTGAATCCGGACAGCCTCGAAGCCTTACTCCGGCGCGGCATTGCCTGGTACTACCTGGGCGAATACCAGATGGCGCTGGATGACTTTCGCGATGCCAGCCGGATCAGTCCGGCGGATGTGCGTCCCTACATGTGGCAAGGCTACACCCTGGCCGCGCTGGGGCAGTACTATCCGGCCGTGGCCATTTATGGGCGGGCGCTGGAGCAGAATGATCGCTATCCCGAGGCTTACAACAACCGTGCCCTGGCCTATGTTCAGCTCGGACAATATGACAAGGCAGTCATGGACTTTAACCAGGTCATCCGGCTGCAGCCAAACAGCGCGGCCGCCTACATGAAACGCGGCGTGGCATATGACCTTGACGGGAAGACGCGCAGCGCGTTGTCTTCGCTCGAGGAAGCCGTGCAAATCGATCCCGATTTCGTGGCCGCCCATCGCCGTCTTGCGGACCTGTACGATCGGACGGGCCAGTCCGGGCCAGCCGCCGAAGCTCGCCGGAGGGCCGCGGAAATTGAGGCCCGCCGCCGCGACACGTTGCCCGCGCCGCAGGATCGACCCGCGCCACTGCCCGACATGTCCGACATAGACGAGGCCGGCGTGCTGCCTCCCGCCGCCGACGCTCCCTTGCCGATACCCGGCGCTGTTGACGGCCCGCCCATCGAACTGCCCGGCGTCGCGCCGGACGCCACCGAATCGGCAACGCCGCGCGACGACGGCCTGCCCGACCCGCTCGACCTGCTGAACACTCCTTCCGACGCATCGCCTTCATTGCAGCAGCCCGACACGGATGCCCCCGGCGCCGCGCCATTCGATCCGGCGGATGCCATTCCGTGATATGCCGCGCGCGAGAAACCCCATGCCGGTCACCATTGCCGTAGTCCCCGTCGCCGGCCGCGGCACGCGCCTACTGCCTCTTACCAAGTGCCAGCCCAAAGAAATGTTGCCCGTGGGCCGCAAGCCGACGGTACAGCATGTCGTGGAAGAACTGTCGCATTCGGGAATCGAACAAGTACTGTTCGTCACCGGCCCCGGCAAGACGGCCATTGAAAACCATTTCGACATCGATGCCGAATTGATCACGACGCTTCGCGAAACGGGAAAGGAGGAGCTGCTGGCCGAATTGCAGTTCGAGCGCGACGCCATGCGATATTTTTACACGCGGCAGCGGCGGCAACTCGGACTGGGCCATGCGATTCTCTGCGCGCGGGCATTCGTGGGCGAGCAACCCTTCGCCGTCGCGCTGGGCGCCATGGGGGCCCACGCGCAGGAGGGACAGAAGG
>CAZNKT010000030.1:49549-50428 GCA_964573605.1 uncultured Pirellulales bacterium | reverse complement strand
GACATTTGCCGCCGCATGATCAACGTGTTCGAAGAGACGCGTGCCGACGGAGTGATTGCCTTGCAGGAAGTGCCCCGCAGTGAAGTCGTGCACTACGGCATCGCCCGCCCTCGAGGAGAGGCCGACGAGGTCTTCCCCCTGGATGACCTGGTGGAAAAGCCCAGCGTGACCGAAGCGCCCAGCCGTCTGGCCGTCGCTGCGCGGTATGTTTTTCGGGCCAGCATTTTTAACCAGCTTGAGCGGACATCGCCGGGCAAGGGTGGCGAGATCCAATTGACCGACGCCTTGCGGATGGCCATCCGCGAAGGCGGTAAGATCATGGGCCTGCGGCTGGGGTCGGCCGAACGCCGCTACGACGTGGGAAACTTCGAAGCGTACTTTCAGGCGTTTATCGAATGCGCGTTGGCCGACTCCCAGTGCGGCGACCAGTTACGCAGCGCACTGCAATCAATGTTGCATCAACCGCGTGATCCTCGGCATGAATCGCATCGTTGACCTTCCGGCGGCGGGTTCCGTGGCGGAAACATTATTGGTGCGTTGCACCGTATCCACCAGCGTGGAGCTGAACCGGTGGAATTGATCCGCAAACGGGCGTTCGCACGGGCCGGCCTCGTCGGCAACCCCTCAGACGGGTATCACGGCAAGACGCTCTCGCTGATCGTGCGTAACTTTTGGGCGGACGTCGTCCTCTACGAATGGGACGATGTGGAACTGGTGCTCAGCCAGGAAGATCGAAGCAGTTTCCGCACCGTCCATGACCTGGTCCGCGACGTGCAATTGCATGGCTACTACGGCGGAGTGCGGCTGGTCAAGGCCACCATTAAGAAGTTCGTCGAATACTGCGACCAGCGGGGAATCGGCCTCTCGAACCGTAATTTT
>CAZNKT010000030.1:0-49539 GCA_964573605.1 uncultured Pirellulales bacterium | reverse complement strand
CGCCAGGATGGATTGGCCGGAACGAGTGCCATCCTCGAGGCCACGCTGCGTTGCCTGATGCAATTCTATGACATCGCCGTCCAGCGACGTGTCCAGCCATCGTTGGCCCTTTCCGTGGAGAGTGATGAGCTGGGCATCGGGGCGGGACTGCAAGACCGTGTCATTCAGGTCTATGAAGGACTCGTGGCCATGGATTTCGACGAGCAGAGGGTCGACGTCGTGGACGGATTCGAATGCGGGCACTACACGCCCATGGAAGAAGGCCGGCTGCCGCCTCTATACATCGCCTACCGTTCCGCGCTGAGCGGGCCTACCGAACGGGTGCACAACGACCTGAGGTCCCGGTTCCGGCGCGGCGATCGCCACGTCGTGGACGCCATGGCGCGGCTGGCCGCGCTGGTCCCCGAGGCGTGTTCGGCGCTGGACCGCCATGATCCACAGAGGCTGGGGCAGTTGATCGACGAGAATTTTGAGCTGCGCCGGTCCATCTGCCAGATTCCGGCGGGACAATTGGAAATGGTCGAGCGGGCCCGGAAGGCAGGCGCCACGGCCAAGTTCGCCGGGTCGGGGGGAGCCATCATCGGCACCTGCCCCGAAGCGGAAGTCTTCCAGCGGCTCAAGGAACAGATGACGGCCATCGGTTGCGAGCTGATTCGGCCGATCATCGGTGGCTGAAGCGGCGCGTCCGCCGGCGCCGCGCCGCGGGACCGGCGCGCAGGTCCACGGTGCTCGAAATCGCCGCCGCCGCCGACCCCGCGGCACCGCCGCCACGAGCATTTATCCCGGGAAAACTTCGGCCCGCCGCCCGCGCGTCGCTCGATTCTGGACTTTTCCCGCTATTTTGGGACAATATAGGGTGCGCTTCGCGGGGCACGGCAAGGCACACCGGAACAGTTCCGATTCATTCGACAAGGAGAACGGCTATGGTCCGTCGGAAAAGAAGAGGCTTTACGCTTGTGGAGCTGCTGGTCGTGATCAGCATTATCGGCGTGTTGATGTCGCTGCTCTTGCCGGCCGTGCAGGCGGCCCGCGAAGCCGGCAGACGTACGCAGTGCCAGAACAATCAGAGACAACTGGCTATCGCGCTGGCGGGCTACCACGACAACCAGCGCCGGTTTCCGGGCTATGTCAATTCGGTCGGGCCGGCCGAGGATCCCACCGACCCGAAGACGTGGAAGCTGGCCAGCTGGGTCGTCATGCTCTTCCCCTACATCGAACGTCAGGACCTGTGGGATTCGTGGACCGATCCCAACCTGACGCCGGTGGCCGCGGGACCGGGCGTCGTCTTGCCGGAATGGATCCAGGGCGATCCGGCCACGGCCGGGATTCCCAGACCACGATTGGAGTTTATGGTCTGCGCGAGCGACACCACGGATCTGGCCCAGAACCCGATGTCCTACCTGGTCAATTGCGGCTATTACAACCCGAACCTGACTGATCCGAGCAACGACGGCAAGGCCGCCAACGGCGTGTTTCATTACGGAGTCCAGCACGTCCAGACCACGCGCATGACTATGGGACACATCAAGGATGGTGCGTCCAACACGTTGCTGCTCAGTGAGTCCGTGGAAGTTCCCGCTTGGACGTGGACTGAGGACCTTGTCACGGTATCGACCGGCAATACGGGCGAACAAAAATACAACTATGGATTCGTGTGGCAAGAAGATTCTAACGACCCCTCGCCGGTCAACGCGCCGTTGCCGTCCTGGCAAATCAACAGCAACATTGACGGCAACGACTTGAATGCCAACGGCGATTACAAGTCGGAACAGATCGCGTACAACTACGCCCGCCCTTCAAGCAACCACCCCGGCGTCGTGGTGGTGATGTTCTGCGACGGTCGTATGCGGACCATCAGCGAAGACATCGAGTACCGCACCTACCAGCAATTGATGACGCCCGAGGGTAGACGGTCGGACGATCTTTCGCCCATCGTCCTGAGCGACGACATGTTCTAGTGCCGCGTGGAGTTCCGCACCACGGGGTCGAAGTGCATCGTTGGCCGCGCAGCGGCGGCATCAAAGAGCCGTGGGCATCGGCCCACGGCTAAATGCTTTCGCCACTTCGTGGCTGGTTTGTCAGGTCGTGCCTCGGCGTTCCGTGTTGCGAAGTCCAAACGCGTTGGCGGGTGGGCGGCACGCCAGAGACGGTGTGCCCTATCGGGGCGGGGTTTTGCTTCGGGGCGGGGTTTTGCTGAGGTCTCCTCGCAGAACATGACGTTTCCTTCGATTGGCCGATTGCGTTCGACAACCGCTGCGGTTAAAACGCCATCGAGAGGCCACGTCGCAGCAACCTTTGTGCCCTCTGTGGTTTCATGCCTCCCTTACGCCGGCTCACTTGTCGGCTGGTCGGCGTCCGGGAACAGCTGCTGATTCAGCCGCGGAATGAATTCCTCGGCAAAGTTCACGCACGGGCTTTCGTGCGGCCGTTCCTTGCGTTTGCGGATGGGACTGATTAAATACATCTTGTACATGGCTGGGACAAACGCAAATGCCCGCCAAGGCTGATCGGGCGCGACCCACTGGCCACGCTGCCCGGGATTATCGTCGGCCCAGCTCCAGAAAACGCGCAGCACTTGGATCCCCTCGGGAGACTCTTTGCGAAAACTCTTCGTGAAAAACTCAGCCTCCTGCTCGCCGATCGAAATCGGCTGCTTCATCTGCCGGCTGATGCCGGTAAAGCCCGATGCCGGGTAGCACTTGTCGGGCGTGTGGCCCGTGATTTTCCGCGAATGGCCGCACACCAGGTACACCGACACTTCGTCGCCGGTTTTCTCATTCTCGTACACCCGGCTGAGGTGCCCGACGGCGCCGGCAACCTCTCGCGTCCGATCATCAAGCGTTTCTGAAGAATCCGATTTCACTTTCCAGCTTCCAAATTGAGTAGGCACGTTCTCCAGCCGCGCGGCGAGTTGCTGGGCCGCTTCAGAGGTGTCGGTCCAGCGGTCGGACCATCTGCCCTGTACGACAGCCAGAAAAACGATCAGGACAAAGCCAAGACTGATCGGGACAATGCGCGCCATGGAAATCATCCTGTAATGAAGGAACACCGGCGTGAGATAAAAAAGGGCCCGGGGGGAACACGGCGGCCAGCCGTCGCCCGGCCGACGACAACGCGAACAGTCTACGGAAACCAGATCCCCGACCTAATGTTCAAACTAGACCCGCCCGCAATCTTTGTCAAACCGCGACCGGCCTATGGTTCAGGTTAATCGGATCGCAGCGGATTGGGACGCCGCGAGGGCGTCCAGGATGTCAGACGGCGCGGGGGGGAAGCGGCAACGAACGCGCGCGGCGCGGCCGGCCCGTGTTGGACGTGGTCTTTGGAGGCGCGGCGCAGTGGATTGGCTTCGGCTCGCGACGGCTGCGACGGCGTCGCACCGGCTGCCGGAGCCGTCAGGCTGGCAGGTATCGTCTCCGTTCGGGCTGCTGCCGGCCCGGCCGGCTCGCGGGCCGGCAGCGCCGCGCCGTCGGTCGCGGGCGGTGTCGTTGGAAACGGGTCGGGTTCGACAGGCAACAGCAAGTTGGGATCTACCGGCGTGCCCTGTGGAAGCCCTTTGTCCTGCAAGCCCGGCGGCAGCGCCGGTGGCGCATCCCCGGCGTCGTCGGTCGTCGCGTCCGACGCGGGGGGACTCTCCGGTTGCTCCGCGGGCAGGCCGCGAGGGGATCGCTGCATTCCCGGTGGATCCGCCTCCTGCTCGGGCGGGGGAAGCTCAAACGGTGGTACCTCCTCGGGCACTTCGCGCTGGATGACACTCGTTTCGTCCCGCACCGGTGTCGGCACATCCCCCGGCCACTGACGCCACTTGGGGGCATACCATCCAAAATTACGCCGGTTGGGAATGCACACTCCGTCCACCACGTCGGGACACGGACCGCGGTCGTGCAGCGAAACGCCGGCGGCCCTGGAAACAAGACTTCCCGTCCAACACAGCAGCGTCGCTGCCGTCCACCACGCCGCCAGGCATCGCCTTCCAAAAGTCGCGTAATGGGCCATGTTGCGTCTCCTCGTGTACTTAGGTCGTATGTTTCGTTTTGGACTTGTTGGGGACGCCGCGCTACGTAGCTGAAAAAAGGGGACTGGCTCGCCGCCACCAGTCAAAGTTGTCGTTTATTCTCAGTTCCAAGGCGGCGTGCCTGTCCCTCTTTTGTTTGTCTGCCCCCTTTTGTTTGCCAGAATCCATTAGAAGAAGCGCCGCGATTGTCCCGCGTTGCGTACGCGGTTGATCATCTGCGATCCCAGAATCGTGAATCCGAAGAGCCTCTCGAACGGAGCCGTAATCTTGCCGGTCAGGGTGTCGAAGGCAACCAGCTTGTCCTGGGCAATGAACAGCCGGTCACCGGGAAGCAACTGGTAGTTGGTCGCGGTCAGTCCGCCGCGCGTGATGTCACCCCAGTCGACCGGCAGGTACTGCTCGCACCCCACGCCATTGGGTGAAGGCCGCGAAATCCAGATATTGGTCGATGACAACTGCGACAAGCCGCCAATCAGCGCGACGGCGTCCAGTACGGTTTCGTTGCCGAAGATCGGCAGACGCTGTACGTTGTCGCCCAGTCCCGCGCCTTCGGTTATAACGTAATAGAACTTACTGCTGTACGAAAAGATGTCGACCATTACCTCCGGTTCGTCGAGAAACTGCGAAAGATGCTTCTCGACCGCCTCGGTGGCCTCTTCGATGGTCATGCCGGCCACGTACACGTTGCCGTAAACGCCCAGACTGATCGTGCCGTCCAGGCCCACCAGGTGCAGGCCGGCAATCTGCTGGACGCCCGACGTGGCGGCCAACGCCAGCGACACTTCGGGTTCGGCCAGAATCTGACTCAGGTGGTCCTTCACGGCGGTGCGCGCTTCATCGATCGTCAAACCGATGACTGACACCTTGCCGTAGGCCATGCCCAGATCCACGCGTCCGTCCGCATCGACTTGATACTGCCCGAAGATGGGCTGGTCCAGCAGCGTATTGGTGGCACTGATCGATAAGATGTCAAACGTTTCGATCAGATGCGGCGGCTTGGGCACGATCTTGACCGCGTCGATCGTCAACACGTCCGGCGGTTCGATGACGTAAGGCGGCAGCGAAACCTTGGCCAACTCGCGCGGAACATCGCTTTCCGGCGACGGACTGGGTGGCGTGACCGGCAGCGGGGCGGCTGGGGCGAGAAACGCCCGGCAGCCTCCGCTCGCTAGCACGACTGCCAGCAAAGCGAGGACGGTCAGATTCGGTGACGGTTCACGGCGCATGCTGAGCCCGTTGTTCCGACCCGACCGCCCGCGGCGAAAAGCCCCGGCCGGCGGGCCTCCAGACCAAACGAGCCCCCCTCGTCAATGTCGATGCAATCGACCCTGCCCATCTGATCGGCAAACTTTCGCGCAAACTTTGCGATTCTTCCCAATCCGAACCATGAAATCCAGCGTAGAAGCATGGTCCGGGCGCCCGCGCAACCGTTACGTCCGGTGATCGCGGCCGGTGGCACTCCGGACGCCGTTGCGGAAAAGCTTGCCGGTCGTGCGGACGAGTTCTCGTTCGTTGACAGCATGGGTGGCCGGGGTACGATAAAAGGGCCCTTTTTGGGTACTTGGGAAAGTGCGCTGACGCTGGCCAAGGCGGCCGGCATCGAAAACGCCCAACGCTCCGAGACGGCCCTTGTGCGCCGCAGCTTTCGCCTTTCATCTCCCCCCTGCCGGCGGGAGGCAAATGCCCTCGCGGTGACGTCCTACGATTCCAACAAAACAGGATTCCGTTGATGCGACGACGAAAGCTCAATATCAAGCTGTTGGCATGGCTGCTGCTGGCCCTGGCCATTGTCGCGGGCAGCGTTTACTTCCTCCACGGATACCAGATCGACCGCAACGCCGGCAACCTGCTGCATCTGGCCCAGGAAGCAGAGGAGAACGGAGAGTTGCGGGAAGCGGCATCGCTGTACCGCCAGTACATCAACTTTCGTCCCGACGACTATGCCGGCTACGTGAAAATGGCCGAGGCACTGATCGAATTTACCAAGTCGCCCGACGCCAATCGAGATGACATCATCGTCGCGTACAGCTCGGTGGAAAACGCCGTGCGTACGATTGATCCGCAACGAGATGAGGAGGCCAAGAAGTTTCACCGGAAAGCGCGCAGGCTGGCGGTTGAGTTTAGCATGAGAATTGGCCTCTTTGGGGATGCCAAGGACCACCTGGAGTTTCTGCTCAAGGAAGACCCGGACGACCCGGAACTGAACCTGCAGTACGCCCAGGCGCTCAAAGGCTTGAAACTCTACACGCCCGCCGCGTCGGGTGGCGGTAGCGGTCAACCGACGGCCGTCGAAGTTCTGCAAGGGATGGTGGGTTACAACCCGACAACCGAAGAGTTCAACATGGACGAAGCCACCGCGCCCAAGGAGATCGAAGCGTACGTGCTGCTGGCGGAATTGGAGCGTCGGATCCGCAACGACCGAGAAATGGCCGACGCCATCCTTGACCAGATGGTCAAAGCCAATCCGAACAGTTCTAAGGCCAATCTCGAACGGGGCCGCGCGCTGTGGCGGCGCGACCCGGAGAAGGCGAAGAGGTTCATCGCGAAGGCTCGCGAGCAGGCGCCCCAGGATGCCGATGTGCTACTCTTGTCGGCCGAGTTTGCCCGGGAGGCAGACGCACAAGAAGCCACGTCGATCCTGGAGAAAGGTCTGGCGGAGCACCCCGACGACGACCGGTTTTACCGGACCCTGGCCAACATGGCCCGGGCCGACAACCGGCTGAGTGACGCCCGGGAGATTATTGACCGTGGCCTGGAAGCGGTCGTCGATCATCCTGAATTGCTCACCCAAAAAGCCGAATTGGAAATCCAGGCCGACGACCTCGACGCGGCCCGCGCGACCATGGAGAAGATGGAATCGGTCAACGTGCGGCCGTACCTGCTGGACTATCTCCAAGCGCGAATCTGGCAGCAAGAAGGCAACTGGGTGGAAGCGGCACGAACGCTTGAGGAGATTCGACCCACGGCGGCGCCGGGCTCGCGGTCATCCATCCAAGTCGACTTGCTGCTCGGTAGAAGCTATGAGGCGTTGGATCAATTCGACCGCGCCGTGGATGCCTACGAACGGGCCATGCTGGCCGACCCCGCTAGCGCACTGGCCCAGGACGGCTTCGAGCGCAGCCGGGCGCGTTTGCAGGGTAACCAAACCGCCCAGGCGCAGACCGATGTCCTGTCGGACGAGAAGCTCAAGCAACTTCCCGTGGAAGAACATTTGGCCGAAGTGCTCAAGCAGCGCCCGGACGCCGAGCCCCACCAAAAGAAGATGTTGCGCGCCGAACTTTACGCGCAGCGCGATCAGTACGATCGCGCGGAGCGGGAGATGCGGGAAGCCCGGCGGGATTTTGCGGATCGTCCCAGCGTGTGGATCGCTTCAATCCAACTGACAATTCGCAACCCGCAGGCGAATGTACAGGATGCGCTGACGTTGTTTGAAGAGGCTCAAAAGCAATTTGCGGACAACCCCCGCTTTCCCTTGAACAGGGAAAATGTGTGGGGCGGGGCGATCGATGTCGCGGCGCGTAATCCAGATACGAGTCGAGATGAGATCGCCCAACTGGTGGAGGATGCCCGCAAGGACCTGGGCGATTCCTATGTCGTGCGGCTAGCCGAGCTCACGCTGGCCAGCAAAAACGAAGGCGAGGACCGCGTCCAGCAGCGACAGAATCTGCGGGCACTCGAAGAAGGACTGGACAAATACGACGATCGCCAGCAGGCCGCCCTATGGGAAGTTTTAGGGCGGAACTACGCGCGAGCTGGTTTTGTCGAGGATTACAAGCGGTGTATGGTCCAGGTAGCGCGCCTGCTGCCCAATAACCTGCGTGCCAAGACCGCGTTGTTCCAACTGGCCCTGCAATCGGGCGACGACGAAACCATGGAGGAGATTATCAAAGAAGTTCAAAACATGAATGAGGATACCGTGTGGCGGTACTTACAGGCTGCCCGACTGGTGTATCAAGTGCAAACCGGGCGGAAAGATGACCTGTCGCTGCTCGACGACGCCCAGACATTAATCGATGAAGCCAAGAAATCGCGGCCAGACTGGCACGATCTTTATCGGGTTCAGGGTCAGGCGGAAATACTGCGTGGCAACTACGAAGCCGCGGCGGACAGTTTCACACGGTGCCTCGAACTGGGTCCGCCCGACCCCGCGGTCGTCCAGAACCTGCATGCGATCCTGTCGCAACTGGGACGGCGCGAAGAGGCGCAACGTCTGCTCGCCCGTTTGGGCCAGGAGCAACGGGCCAGCGTCTCGCCACAGCAACAGGCGGAAAATCTGATCGAGCTGGGCAACACCCAACAGGCACTGCAACTTGCCGATCAGGTCGTGGCCCAGGACGCCAAGAATCCCGGTCGCCACTTGTGGCACGCCCAACTTCTGGCCACGGCCGGCAAGAACGACGAGGCGGAACAGGCACTGCGCAAGGCAGTTGCGCTGCAACCGCGCCGTGCGCAGGCCTGGCTGGCCTTGATCGGACATCTGGTCTCCACCGGCAAAGAGGAACAAGCCGAAGCCGAATTGCGCCGCGCAAGCCTGCATGTCATGGAAGACGAGGTATCGCGGGTGCAGGCCCAGGGCTACGAAATGCTGGGAGACCTCGATCAAGCCGAACGGCATTACCAAATGCTTTTCCAACTGCAGCCCGACGATCCCGCCGTGCTCCGCAGCCTGGCAACGTTTTACCTCAACCATTTCGACACACGGCGCCTTCGCCAAGTCATGTTCTTTTTGGACCGCATCCTGTCCGGATCCGAAGACCTGCCGGGCAGTGCCAATCGCCATGTCGCGTGGGCGCGACGTGTCGCCGCCCAGATCATGGCAACGGGCGATCAACAGCGCGTGCAGAAAGCGCTGGACTTACTCGAAAAAAATGCCGTGGATGGAGAATTGCCTCTGGCGGACAAACGGACCGCCGCCATGTTTTTGTCCAAGCGGCCGGAGCCGAATTTCCAGCGAGACGCGATCGGGATGTTTGAATCGCTTCAGGAGGAGAAAAAACTGAACACGGACGAGCAGTTCCGCCTAGCCTTGCTCTACTGGTCGGTTGGCGATTGGCCACAGTGCCGCACGCTGATGAACGACTTGATGGCCAGGGCGGACGAAAACACGCGCATTCCGGCCCAATTCTGCCAAATGTACTTGGATCGCAACGACCTGCGTTCCGCCACGACGATCGTCCGGCGTATGGAACAAATCGCTCCGGACGATCCCGCAACACTGCGCAGCAGAGCGCAGCTTCTGGCCAAACAAGGCAAGACGAAAGAAGCTGCTGATGCGCTGATCAAACTACTGCCCTCTCCGCTGACCCCCAAGGATGCCCGGGCGGTACAGCAGGTGGGACTGTTGTGCACGCAGCTGGAGATGTACGAACAGGCCGAAAAGGTGCTCCGCAAACTGGCGGAACTCAGCCCGCAGGGCGGCACGCTGCTGCTGGCTCAGTATCTCGCCCGGCATGGTGACATCAACGAAGGATTTCAGATGCTGGAAGCAGCCCTGAACGACCAGACGCTCCAGCCAGTACTGCGGGCCGCCGTGGATGCCGTACGGTACCGGCCTCGCGAAGATGGCAAACCGTTCGATGCCACCATCGAAGCATGGTTCCAACGGGCTCAGCGACAGAAATCTCGAGCTATCTCTACGGCGTTCCAGCTCGCTCTGTTCCGCGAAGCGCAGGAGCGGTACGACGACATGGAAGACGTCTATTACGATCTGCTGAGACGCGACAATCTGCGGCCCCCGCAGCGCATGGCAGTGTGGAACAATCTGGCCTTCGAGCTGGCGCTACGGGGCAAGGAGCTTGATAAGGCTCTGCAGATGATCGACAAGGCCATTGCACTGGCCGGTCCGCGACCGGAGCTGTTGGATACTCGGGCCATGGTCAAAAGCGGTCTGGGCGACCATGAAGCAGCACTGGCGGACATCCAGAAGACATTTTCCGCCGGTCCCGGCCCCATGCAGCTCTTCAATCTGTCGTGCATTCAGTTGGCCAAGGGCGATCTGGAAGAGGCGCGCACCTCGCTCGTTCGGGCCCAGGAATTGGGGTTGTCCGAACGGGCGATGAACAGTCTGCAGCGCACAAAATACAAGGACATGATGCTGCAACTGAACATCCAGCAGGCCCGCCGTGCCGCATAACCGGACGGGTCCGGCCAGGCGGCTGGGCTACCGTCAACCCGCGATCCTGGGTCGCCCGCCTCATGTTTACCTTCACGTTTGACGACTTGCTGTCAGAGCAGAGTACGCGGCGGCCCGGGCATCCTGCCGTGACTCTGGGCGGGAACACCGTGTCCTACGAGGAACTCGGCCAACGCGTGGATGTCGCCGCAGCATGGTTGCACGCGCAAGGCATCGGCCGGGGCGATCGGGTGGGGGTTCATCTGCACAAGAGCGTCGAAGAAATCGTGGCCATGTTCGCCGCGGCGCGCTTGGGCGCCGTCTTCGTGAATGTCAATTTCCAGTGGACCCTGCACCAGCTCCAGTACGTCATCCAGGACTGCCGTATGCAGTGCCTGTTCACCGACCAGCGTCGGGCCGGAGAAATGCAGCGGGCCGGACTGCTCGACGCGGTCGAGCACGTCGTCGTCAAGGGCCGGCCGCCCGCGCACACCAAGGCCGTTGCGTGGAGCGAGCTACCCGAGTCGGACGGCCCCCCGGCGCGCGGTCCCATCGACAGCGACCTCGCCGCGCTGCTGTACACGTCCGGTTCCACGGGCAGCCCCAAAGGGGTCATGCTTACTCACGCCAACCTGGTATTGGGCGCTCGCAGCGTCGCCCGATATCTGAAGAACCACGACGACGATCGCGTGCTGAGCGTGCTTCCATTCAGCTTCGACTATGGACTGAGCCAGCTGACCACGATGTTTCTGGTGGGCGGCACCGTTGTGCTCCAGCCCGTCGTGATGCCCGTGGAAATCGTGCGCACGGCCGTCGCCCAGCGCGTGACCGGCATCGCGGCCGTTCCGCCACTGTGGATCCAGCTCGTCCGCTTCCTGGAAGAACAACCCGAAGCGTTCGACAACCTGCGCTATATCACCAACTCCGGCGGCAAAATACCCGGTCCCATTCTCGACTCCCTGCCCCGCGTCTTTCCCGCCACCGAAATCTACCTGATGTACGGGCTGACCGAAGCTTTCCGTTCCACGTTCCTCCCGCCGGAGCTGTTCGAAAAGAAGAAAGGGGCCATCGGACAGGCGATTCCCAATGTAGAAATCTTCGTGGTCGATCCCGAAAAAGGGATCTGCGGCCCCGGCGAACAAGGCGAACTCGTCCATCGAGGCAGCCTGATCAGCCAGGGCTATTACGGCCAGCCGGAAGCCACCGCCGAGCGCATCCGGCCAAGCGCGCATCTGAAGCCGTTGATCGGTGATGAAGATGTGCTGTTCAGCGGCGACCTGGTCCGGCTCGACGAAGACGGCTGCTTGTGGTTCGTCAGCCGCATGGATTCCTTGATCAAATGCAGCGGATTCCGGATCAGTCCCACCGAAGTCGAGGACATCGTGCATCAGAGCAGGCTCGTCGCCGAAGTCGTGGCCTTCGGCGTGGATGACGAAATGCTGGGGCAGGCGGTGCATGTCGCCGTGGGAACCCACGACAACGCCGGCGCGGACATCGAATCGCTTTCGGAGCATTGCCACAAGCACATGCCTACGTACATGGTTCCGCAGAAAATTCACGTCTGGCAAGGGCAGATGCCGCGGACCGGCAGCGGTAAGATAGACCGTCCCGCCGTCATCAACGATTGCCTCGCCCGCGGTTGACCACGGGCCAACCATGCAACGGACAATGGATGAAAACGGAGCGGGAATCAGCGATGATTCGTGCGGAAGCCTCGCGGATGGCGGGGCCCGTCAAGGCAGGGTTCCGTACCGCCGCCAACCAGCGGAACGGGCCATGGCCAGCAGGACCACCAGCCAGCGTCACGGGAGTCTCGATGGGCGTTACACAACAACAGTTGCTCGATTACCTGCAGGACAATCTTCATTTGGACGCGTCCGAAATCGAACTGGACACCCCACTGTTCAGCGGCGGCATCCTGGACTCCTTTGCCATGGTCGATCTGGTCATGTACTTGGAGACGCAAGGGGCTTTCAAGATGAGTCCGTCCGAGGTCAACCTGGACAATCTCGATTCGCTGCAGAAGATACTTCAGTTCGTGGAGGCCAAACGGGCGTGCTAGACGTTGCCGCGCGGGGAGCAGGTAATGGCTGAAATCGACCTCGCAGGGCCGCCCTCCGGGCCGCGTCGATCCGGGCCGCCAATCCGTCGCCGGCCCGGCGCCCCATCACCGGGAGCATGATTCATGGCTGCTGCCGATTCCGCCACGCGCGATAGCGAGCTGTCCGCGGCGCTTTGCCGCGTGGCCGCCGAGATTGGTACGCCTTGTTACGCCTATTTTCTCGATCATATCACCCAACGCATCGAACGGATCCGGCGCGCCTTCGAATCGCGGTTTCTTCTCAGTTACGCCGTCAAAGCGAATCCGAACCGTGCCTTGCTGCGAGCGCTGGAGCCGCATGTCGCCCTGCTCGATGCATCCAGCGCGGGAGAATTGCTGGGCGGCCAATCCAGCGGTTACGACATCACGCGCATCAGCTTTTCGGGACCCGCCAAGACGCGCGACGAATTGCGGACAGCCGTCGATTTGGGTTGCCCGAAAGTCGTCGTGGAATCGCTCGACGAAGCGCGGCTGCTCGACGCGCTGTGCCAGCAGCAGGCCGTGAAGCTGCCGATACTGATCCGCATCAGCCCCGTGAAAATTCCCCGCGGATTTGGTGTCAACATGGCTGGACGGCCCAGCCAGTTCGGTGTCGATGAAGAAGAACTCGGCCGCGTCGTTCCCCGCATCCAGGAGCTGCCGCACGTCTCTGTCCAGGGCCTGCACATCTACGCCGGCACACAGTGCCTGGACGGTGATTCGCTGGTGGAAAACTTCCGTAATTACATCGACCTGTTCGGTCGTGTCTCGAGCGACTACGGGCTGGATCCTGAGTGGCTGTTGTTCGGTGCGGGCATCGGCATTCCCTACCACGACGGCGACGAGCCCGTCGATCTGGAATCCATTGCCAGCCGCGTGAACCCGATGGTGGATCGGATGCGGGAAAGCGCGGCGCTGGGCCGCGCGAAATGCGTGCTGGAACTCGGCCGGTACCTGGTCGGAGAAGCGGGATACTTCCTGACGCGGATCATTCGACGCAAGCATTCGCGAGGCAAACTTTTGTGTGTATGTGACGGAGGGATGAATCACCATCTGGCAGCGTGCGGGCACTTCGGGTCGGTCATCCACCGAAATTATCCCATGTTCAAGGTTGAGACGGACGGAACGCCGCACGACACCGAGCGGGAAACGTACGATCTGTTCGGACCCCTGTGCACAAGCATTGATATCCCGGCACGCAACATTACGCTTCCGCCACTCCAAGCCGGAGACGTGATCGCCATCGGCAGCAGCGGCGCGTACGGGCTTACCGCCAGCCCGCTGTACTTCATCAGCCACCCCAAGCCGCGCGAAGTCATTGTCTCGGGCAGCGGCGAAGGGATCCGCATGGACGACGTAACCCACGAGGGAACTCCCCGACTGGATCTTTCGTGAATTTCCGTTGAGGCACGATTCGTGTGAGCAACCAGCGCGAGGGCATCATTGTGGTGGGGGTCCCACGTTCGGGCACGACGCTTGTCCGGCGCCTGCTGAACGCCCATCCCCAGATCGCCTGTCCCGGCGAGACCAATCTGTTCTGCGGGATGGCCAGATTTTTGGAGAGCGACACGATCGCACAGGGCGTGGATATTGGCGTGCTGGCGGGACTGAGCTTCGCCGGGTTTGCCGAAGATCAAGTGCTCGAGCGACTGCGGGATTTCATTTTTGGATTCCTCCGCGAATACGCCTCGCGTGAGGGCAAACCGCGGTGGGCCGAAAAAACGGCGTTCAACGCGTTCTATCTGGACAGCATTGAACGCATCTGCGCCGAACACGTGCAGTTTGTGTGTGTTCAGCGGCACGGCCTCGATGTCGTCGGAAGCCTCCAGGAGCTGTGTGAAAAGAATGGCGGCTACCTGCCCGAATTGCATAAGTATATTGTCCGTTATCCCCGGCCGTTGGAAGCCTTTGCGCATGCCTGGGCCGAACTGGCGGCGTCGATCGGGTCGCTCGCCGATCGCCGGCCCGAAGTGGCGACGCTGGTCCGCTATGAAGACCTGGTGGCCGATCCAGGTCGGACCATGCGGCAGGTCGTGGAGTTCCTGGGGGAATCATGGACGCCGGAACTGATTACCACCGCGATGAAGCAAACATCGGCAATCGGACTCGGCGACTGGAAGACGTACGGGAAATCCACCATCGACTCCGGCAGCGTGCGTCGCTGGCAGCACTGGCCGCCCGCCACGATCAGCGCGTTGGCCCGGATCGTCAATCCGACGCTCGAAGCATGCGGCTACGAAGCAGTCCCCGTCGACGACGCGGCCGGTGCCGACGAGGCGCGGCGGCGGTACGAACTGGGCCTGATGATTCAGTCCATGAAGGGCGGCCGGGCAGATGCCCAGCGCTGAAGTGTCGCGTATGCCACAGAGCAGCATTTCGGTCCGCTACACGCGAAGCATTGACCAGGACGTGCTCGCCGGGCTGCAACTCTACGGTCGGCTCAAGACCGAGGCTCTTTCGCCCGAGGCCAATCAAAGCGTCGAAGACTGGCTGTACTGGTTCCGCGAAAATCCCCTCGGCGCGGGCTACTTCGCCATCGCCAAGCACGACGGGAAGGTGATAGGTTTTTCAAGCCTGATTCCCGTTATGATGCGATTCGGCGAGCGGACGGTCCGCGGAGGCAAGGGAGAATTCTTTTCCGTCGAGCCCGCGTTCCGGCGCGTCAAGGATCCCGATACCGGAATGCTTGTTCCCATGGCCCTGTTTACGCAATTGCGGCGCTGGGCGCACACGCAAGGCGTTTCGGTGACCTTTGGCGTGCCGACAAAGGCCGCAAGTATCTTTTCGATGCTCAGCGGTGGCAAACTCATCGAACACTCCTGCCACCGATACCGGATCGGCTTCGGCTCACTCGCCGGCCTAAGCCGCCACCATCGCCTGATACAATACGGAGCGGGCCCGGCGTGCACGCTGCTGCGCGCGGTTGGAAAAACCCACATGGCCTTGCGCTATCGCGCCGCCGGGACGTCGACCGAATGGGGGCAGGTCGAGAAGTTTGAATCCGTGTCGGTATCGGCTGATCCGAAGAGCAACTGCGTTTTTCATCCCACGGTGGACCTGATCAACTTCCGGTTCCCCGACTCGCATTATCTGAAATATGCCATCCGTCGTGACGGACACGATGTCGCGCAGCTTGTTTTCTCCCGTCCCCGTCGCCATGGCCGGGCGCGGTTGGCGTGGTGGTCCACGCTGGACCTGCCGGTTCGGGATCTGGCCGCCGTGTGCGATGATGTGCTCGGGCAGTGCCGCAGCCTTCGTCCCTCGGTTCTGGAGATCGTCTGGCCGACCGGCGGCGGCCCCTTGCCATGGACCCCGCGTTCGCTCGGATTTTTGCGGCAGCATACGCGACGCTCCTATTTTGTCTGCTGCGAGGATGAACGTCTGCGGACAGACCGCGACGCGCGTCCGTGGGAATATACGGGGGCCTATGCCAGCATGTACCAACTTGGCTGACGTTCGAAACCGACTTGCACGCGGCCAGTGGTCCAGTTAGCCACGCGGCGAGGATAAACTGTACAGCACCGGGAGAAGAAACAAATTCACCGTCGTGGCGCCTACTAGGCCGCAAAGTATGACCAAGGCCATTGGGTACCCGATCTCTTGGCCCGGGAGTTCGCCTGTCAAGACTAGCGGCGTTAGGGCAAGCCCGGTGGTGAGCGCGGTCATTAGGATCGGCGCCAAGCGTTCTTCGGCGCCAAGGAGGATCAGGCCGTGCCGGTCGAGTTCGGGCTGCTCTGCCGCCAAATGCCGGTAATGACTGACCAGCATGATGGCGTTACGCGCCGCGATGCCCAGCACCGTCACAAAGCCAACCAGCGAGCCAAGCGAAACGACTCCGCCGCCGGCGAACACGCCCAACACTCCACTGAGTAAGGCAAGCGGCAAGGCGAGGAGGATCAACGAGACGGTCCGCCAGCTGCCGAAATCGATGTACAGAACGACGGTGATGGCCAGCAGCGACCCGAATGACAGCAATAGCAGACGCTGGAGAGACGCTTTCGCTTCGGCGTATTCACCGAGAAACTCGGGGTGATAGCCCTGAGGAAAGTTGACGTTTTTCCGCACAGCGGCTTCGATGTCGGTGGCCACCGCCGCCAAGTCGCGACCGGCCACGTTGCACGTGATGTCGAGCCGTCGCGACGCTCCTTCTCGTTTGATTTCGTTAGGGGCGGGAACAATTGCCACCGAGGCCAAAGACGACAAAGGGACTTGTGCACCCGACGGCGTGTCTACCATCAGCCCTGAGAGTGTTGTCAGGTCGCTGTGCAGTCGTTTCTCACCGCAGACGACGACAGGATAAATCACCTGGTCGCGATAGATTTCGCCTACCCGAATGCCGTTAACCAGCGTCGTGACGCTCTGCATTAAGACGCCTGGCGCAACGCCGAACTGAGAGGCCGCTTCCGGCCGTAAATCGACCGCGATCTGCGGCACCAGCACCTGCGGCTCCACCTTCAGAGTGGTTACTCCTTCGATGGCGCTAATCTGGTCGGCAACGTCTGCGGCCGTTTGACGAAGTTGGTCGAGGTCAGGACCGAAAACGCGAACAACGATCGACGCGCTGGTGCCTGTCAAAACTTCCTTGATTCTCTCGCTGAGGTAGGTGAGCAGATCCCGATAGAGTCCCGGGTAGCCATCCACGGTCTTCTGCACTCGGGCGACGGTCGCGTCGTAGTTGTCTTCGTCGATGCTGATCCACAATTCAGTGAAGTTGGGTCCCACCACTTCGTCGGCCACAGTCGCCCTACCAATATGGGAACCAAAGTTGCGCACGCCCGGAACCTGCGTCAGTTCCTTCGAGACCCGCACTGTAATTCGGTCCATGGCATCGACTCCGATGCCGGGCTTCTCAACCCAGTGCATCAGAAAGTCGGTTTCGCGGAACTTGGGCATAAGTTCTTCACCGAGCCATGGCACAGTAGTGCCGATCGCAGAGAACACGAAGATCGCTGTCGCCAGAGCGACCCCGCGACGCCGTAGAACGCCCGACAGGACAGACCGATATGCGCGCTTGATGCTGGCGACGAGGGGGCCGTCTCCCAACCTCTTGCGGACGGAGCTGGGGAGCAGCAAGAGGGACATCGCGGGCGTTACAGTCAAGGCGACTAGGAGCGACGCGAGGATCGCGAGAATATACGCAGACGCCAACGGACGAAAGAAAGACCCCGCGAGGCCCGTGAGAAAGAATACCGGCAAGAACGCCAAGACGACGATGACCGTGGCGTAGACGACCGCGCTGCGCACTTCGAGCGACGCGTCGAGCACGACCCAGTACGCGTTGCGAGGTTTGTCGGCGCCGGCGTTGAGACGAAGGCGGCGGATGATATTCTCAACGTCGATGATAGCGTCGTCGACGACTTCGCCCAGTGCGATCACCAGACCGGCGAGCACCATGGTGTTGACCGTTCCGCCGTGCCAAGCAAGGACCATAACTGCGGCAAGCAGAGAGAGCGGAATGGCGGTCGCGCTGATGACAGCGCACCGCCAGTCAAATAGAAACATCAGCAGAACGATGACGACTAAGCCGCATCCGGCGACCATCGAGTGAGTCAAGTTGGACAGCGCTCGTTCGATGAAGGTCGCCGGACGAAATATCGTTGTGTCGTATTCGATTCCGGAGAACGCAGGGCGCAGCTCTTCCATGGCCTTTTCGACGCCCCGTGTCACGTCAAGTGTATTCGCCCAGGGCTGCTTCTCGATGATGAGCAAGAGCCCTGGTTGGTTGTTGATTATCGCGTCGCCGATAGGAGGGGCGTGGTCGTAAGAAATAGTCGCAACGTCTCTTATCCGCAGCGGGGTCCCCGAGGCGCCTGTTGCGACGCCCGGCGCACTCGTCGGGACCCGGAAGGCAACCACGATGTCGCCCAACTGCTCGGGAGAATACACGGCTGGTACGTGACGCAACGCGAGTCGCTGATTCGGTGTGTCCACAAACCCACCCGCCCCGACTGCCGTCGCGTCGCGGACAGTCTGCAGGACTCTATCCAGAGTCAAGTTGTTGGCGCGCAGCCGATCCGGGTCGACGACAACCCGCAGCTCTGGCTCCTTCTCGCCCCACACCGCGACATTGGCCACTCCCGGCACCGCCATCAGCCGTGGGCGGATGGTCCATTTCGTGAGAACGGTCATCTCCATCTGGGACTTCGTGTCCGACCACATCCCAATCTTGAGGCACCGACTCAGAGAGGAAAGAGGCGGGAGGATCACCGGCAAGCGGGCGATCATCGGCAGTTGTCGCGCAGCGAGAGCGAGGCGTTCCTGGACCAGCTGCCGCGCTGTCAACAAATCGGTTCCCGGCTCGAATATCAAGCGCACGCTCGACAGCCCCAAGACGGACTTTGACCGCACCGTCCGCACATAAGGAATGCCGTTGACCGCGTTCTCGATGGGGACGGTGATCAGGCTTTCGACGTCTTCCGTAGCGATTCCGGGCGCTTCGGTCTGAACCTCGACAAGCGGCGGGGCGAACTCCGGAAACACATCGAGTGGGATGTGGTCCGCCGTCCGAACTCCTACGACAACCAGCACGATCGCCAGCATGACGACCAGCAAACGGAACTGCAGGGATGTTTGAATCAGCCAACTCATCAGGCCCCTGTCACTTTCCTGCGCCGAATTCCGTGCCAAAAAGCTCGGCGGCCCCGGCGCTCACCACCTCGGCGCCCATTGACGGACCGGCCTGCAAGATGGCGTCGTTCCCCTCGACCCACATCACCGCGACCCGCTGGCGGGTGTACTCTCGTTCGCCGGTTACGGCGTAAACCCAAGCTCCCCCGTAGATGTCGTAGATGATTGATGCGGACGGCACGACATGAGCCTCTCTGGCGCCGACCAGCGGCAGGTCCACGCCAACGCGCTGCCCTGGACGCAGGCCAAGTGCGCGATTGTCGATCTCGTAGTAAAGATCGGCCGAGGATGAGAGGGGGTCGGCGCTTGGCGGCGCTGCAATAGGATGTGCCTGTAGGGGTTCGTCGTTGCGGATTGTCTCCTTGGGGAAAGGCTGTCCGCTTAGGGAAACAAGGGTCGCGTTCTTATCCTTGGCAATCGTGGGGAGCAAATCAACAAACACCGGCACCCGGACCCAAATTGTTTCCAGGTTGACGATCTCGAATAGAGAGCTGTTCACGGAGACGGTTTGGCCCACGCGAACATTTACGCCTCTGACGACGCCGCTCATCGGAGCGGTGAGTTCAAGCGGGGTGGCTTCTTCTGTGGAATGTTGTGGCTTGAGTTGATCGAGCATCCGGGAAAGTTGCTGCTCACGCTGGGTAGCCGCCTGCAGGTTGGATTCAGCGATATTCAGTTGCGCCGTCGCGTCGTCGACCGCCTTGCGGGCCCCAGCCCCGTCCTCGAAGAGTTTCTCGGCTCTGGTAAGCGCTATTTCGGCCGCCTCCACTTCGGCGCGACTCCGCTCGACATCGCCGTGGGCCGTCTCTTGCGTGGCGACGAGGTTCGCGCGTGCCCCCACGAGTTGCACGCGCTCCCCGGGCGTCATCACGTCGCGTTCGGGTGATAGAAGTGGGACCAAATCCATCACGACATCGCCCCGCTCCACCTGCGCTCCAGGGAGTGGCACCGCCGATTCGCCGTGTTGAGCGACGATGCCCGGCACGGGGGACGAAACGATGAGGGAATTGCCGAGCGGCGCCATTGCTTCGCCCGCCAGTGTTCTGCGTTGTGAGACGTTGCGCTTTTCGACGGCGACGGATTGGATGCCAAGCCGCCGCTCCGCATCAGCGGTGAGCCTCACGGTGGCCAATTCGGTTTCGACGGGCAGCTTCTCCACGACCGCTGGTTTTACATCGGACTTGCCCTCACTATGTTCTGCAGACTCACAGCCCACTGAGAAAATCATGCCAAGCCCGACCACCCACCACGTTACGGGCAGACAAACGCTTGCCAACAGGGCATTGCGTTTGCGAAGTGGGGAGTGGAAAGTTCGATCACGCATTGGGAGGCCAAGGTCAATGTGCTGCTTAGAAGTCGGAAAAACACGAAGCTATCATTGTAATTCGCCAGATTGCCCAAAGATATCTCGCCAAGGCAATCCGTAGCCTGAGCGGTTGTGGACCTGCTAATCGCCCACTGGCTGAATAGTTTCTGAAGCCGTGTCTGGATCGACCAACGGCGCCACGAGTTCTTCCGGTGGCGAAGTTTCTCGCAGGAGCGCCTCGGCGTCGATCGTTGCTCCGTCGAGGCGACAACCGACGCTCCGCTCCAGTTGGGCCGCTGCACGTGCGAGGGCCGCCGTCTGGTCGAGTATGCGGCCCTGCACATCGAGATACTGACTAGAAGTTTGCAGCACCAGCAGGTAATCGGTGCCCCCGTCCGCGAAGCCGCGCTTCGCGATCGCAAGCGATGCTTCCAGCGCGGGCGCCACCTCTCGCTCCAGTACGACGAGATTGTCGCTTGCTTGTTGGTACTGCCGCGCAGCCGTTCGGACGTCCAGGACGATCTGGTCGCGTAGAGCGTCTCGTGTGTGCAATGCCGCGTTCAATTCCCAGTCGGCTCGGACAATTCCTCCCTGATTGCGATTGAAGATTGGCAGGTCGAACCGAAGGCCACCTCCGGTGCGTGTCGGACCGTTGCTCGACCTGACGTCGAGAACCCCATCAAGCCGCAGGAATGTCCAACGTGAGACTCGTGAGCGCTGGGCGGCGGCGGCCACAGCCCAGCGAGCGGCATGGTAATCGGGACGACAGGCCAGCGCGCGGCCGATGAGTTCCGCCTCGTCAATCGTTTCGAGCTTAGGGCGAGGCAGGCCACTTGGTAGTAGCGGCTGCTCGACAAATGGCAGTCCAATCAGTGACGCGACCTGCGCTTCAGCGATAGAAACGTCTTGTCGCCGAACGTCAGCCGCCGCCGAGGCGTTTCGTTCATCGACGCGGGCCGCAATTGATTCAAGTTGACTGATATCGCCCTCCTGAAGTCGTCGGGTCGTGAGGTCAAGAATCGAACGGCGGATCTCGATGGCCTCTTCCGCCAGCCGTGCCTGTTCGGCAGCGAGCGCGAAATCGACGTAAGCCACCCGAACGTCCCGCGCTAGATCGAGTCCGTTTTGGACGAGTTGCCGTCCAATTGTCCGGTATTCCCGGTTGGCGACCTTGACTCGCACGGGGCGAAGGAAAAACGACTCGATCGGGGCATAGAGTGTGTACTGCCCCTCCTTGATGCTGGTTGGAAAGTAAATCAGCACCTGGGGATTTGCGAGCAGGCTTGCTTGGATCGCGTCACCAGCGGCCATTCCGAGCAGCGCGACTGTTGCCTGAAAGGCGGAGTTGTTTGAGAGCGCCGTCTCCACGGCCTCTCCCTCTGAGAGACCATCCGCAAGCACGACTCTCGCGGGGATCAACTGCTGGCAGGGCGGGACGCTCTCGATCGGGTGGCCAGTACGGCAATAGACCTGCCGCTTCACGATCCCCGGATCACACGCAGATTTCGTACAGCGGCAACCCGAGAGGATTGTCAGGCAAAACAAGAATGCGATGCTGGTGATACCTGGGTTGGCTGAACGGATTGCCTGGATACCTTGCATGAGCATCGCTGGTAGTCGCCACAGTCGATAGCATTCGGAGAAAGCCCCGAAGTACTAATGGCCTAGTTCCAGAATCGACTGCTACAATACGGATTTCTGATTCAACGTGCTGTTGCCCGCGTGACCGTGATAACCGTCAGCATCGACCACGACAGGTGGACTCAGGAGCCCCGCGACCTAGTAGGTGAATTCGCCAAAGACTCCAGTGGTATCGCCAGTCGCGTACGGCAAGAGCGTCCCTCTCGATTGGTCGCCATCCGTGGTGGCGACGGCGCTTGCAGCCAATTACGCGGTCCACCAACTGAGCGCGACCTGTGAGGGATAGTGCGCGTTGTCGTTAAACTCTGGAGAGCGGCGTCATGAGAGAAGCGGCGTACCACCCCACCTTTGCGCCGCGAGAATCGGACATCTTAGCCGCCGTGATGAATGGTAGCGCCCCCATAAAACTATGGCCACGGATGCCACTATTGTCCTCCAAAGGTCGCCAGCGGGGGCGTGCACCCCAGTCGCTGCCGCCGGCCGGTGCATCACGCAGCGATCAGATGCAAAGAGCAGAACGAAGCCCATGCTAGCGCTTCTTCCCCCGTTTTTTATCCGGTCGATCGGCGGTTGCAGTTTCCACTTCAGTCTCAAGCAGCATCAATCGCGCGGGACCCCGCTCAGCGAGGTTGGTCAAGTGTGTGTGAGCAGGGAGGCCAGATTGCAATAAACAAGCAGCATCATTGCGACATACGACGACCAATAGGTTGCCATTTTCAGCCGCATAATCAGTCAACACCTGTGGGTCTATCCGATCGTAATTCCGAATGTCGTTGCGTCTTAAATCGAATGGTATTCCAGACCACTCGTGTCCAACGGTAACAACGGGCGCATTTGTTGCTTCGGGGACCTCAGCGACCAGGGGCGAATTTGGCCCAAATACCGTTTCCGCCGCCGCGTAACGAGGTATCTCGCGGTGCAGAACGATTGAGCCGACTATCAAAGTTGATCCAGCACATACACCCCAACCCACGAAGGGACTGTTAATATACTTGCACAGTACGACGACAGTCCCGAGTGCTGCGAACAAGGCCACGATCACTAGCCAGCCGTGAGGCGTCGTTTCATGTCCACCTACATGCCCGAGTGCCGCGAAACTGACTCCCACGACACAGGTTGTGCCCGTAGCCAGCCACGGGGCCCATCGCTTTGCGTAGTGACTCCACCAGCTTTGGTCGCCTGACCACAGTAGGTTGTCGAGGTACTTCCCGAAGAGCAACGCCATCGCGGGGGCCGCCGGCAAGATGTACGGGGGCAGTTTGCAGCGGGACATCGTAAAGAACGCAAGGCACCAGAGGCTCCATAGCGCCAAGAATCCCATAGCCGGAGTCCGTTGTTCCCGAATCCGTTTTGCGCCTGATGTCAGGTAGTCGAGGCAGGGGATCGTGATAAACGACCAGGGGTGGCCCCCAATCAGAGCCACCGGCAGGAAGAACCAAAACGGCTTGGCGTGAAAGGCGCCGCCAAAACGCTCGATGTTGTGGCGGTAGAAGAATTCGTACGCAAAACCGGGCGCCCGAGATTCAACCGCGATAAACCATGGCGCAGCGATCGCTGCGACGATCCCTCCGTGCAACAGCCAGTGACCGACGCTGGGCAGAGTCGTTCGGTGTGAGAGCCAGCCGAGAGCAAACACAGGTGGAATGAACAGCACGAGAGCGACCGGCCCCTTCGCCAAAAAACCCAGGCCGCAAGCCACGGCCGCACAAAGCCACCATCCGAGCCGGAGTGATCCGGTGCGAATCGCTTCATAAGCCGTAACGAGGGACAACGTGACGCAACACGCGAGCAGGCCGTCGATCAAGAGTATGCGGCTCGCCCCAAGAAAACCTACCGATAACAACAGAACGACTCCGGATAGCAGGCCCACACGACTGCCGAACGCACGGTTTCCGAACCACATCGTTGCCGCCAGGGTAACCAGCCCGCACAAAGCGGGAACAAGCCTTGCCGACGACTCGGCGACTCCGAACACCGAGTAGCTGGCCGCACAGAGCCAGTACAGCAGAGCGGGCTTGTCGTAGTACGTCCGAAAGTTGAGGCGAGGGACCAACCAGTCACCGGATTCGAGCATCTCGCGCGGGATCTCCGCGTAGCGTGTTTCGTCGCGGTCGATCAAAGGATAAGAGAGCCCGGTCAGCAGCAAGAGAGCCGCCACGGCGAACAGCACGGCCTGCAGCCACAAGAGGCGTTTGTCGCTCACCGAATCTTCTGAATCGGCCGGAGGCGCCTGTGACGCCGCTTCCTCTGGACCGGGAAACTGAACATGGTTCCACCAAAACCGGATCAAGGCGGACAGTACGACCGGAATATGCCAAATCGACACCGTGCTCTGCCCCTCAATCCGCGGGCGATGAGTCACGCCCACTTCCACGACAGAGCCCCCTCGTTGTCTAAGCCGCGTTAGCAGTTCCGAGTTTACCAGGAAACCATTGCTTGTGATGGTCAGGTGTTGTAGCGTCTCTCGATGAAACATCTTGAAAGCACAATCGACATCCCTCACTCCTGTACGCAGCAAGGCGCGCACCAAATGATTGTAGACGCGGGAATAAAAGCACCTGAGAGGCGAGTCTTTGCGGTCGATTCGATAGCCGCAGACGACTTCGTAGTTCTCAGCGAGCAGTGCGAAACGGCTCAGCTCACGGAGGTCAAACTGCACATCGGCGTCGGTGAAGACGACCAGGTCGCACCTCGCTGCCGCAAACCCGGTGCGGAGTGCGGCGCCGTAGCCACGATTTTCCTCATGGCGTAGGAGCCGTACTGCCGGTCGTCCCGCGGCGAGACTTTCCACGCATTCGGCTGTACCGTCGCGGCTGCCGTCATCGACGACTATGATCTCATAGTCGGTTGTGATTGCTCGTAGGGCTGATTCCGCTTTTGCGATAGCTCGAGGCAGCGCATCCTCCTCGTTCCATGCAGGCAGTATCAAAGAGATGCATTGGGGCGTTGTCGCGGACTTCACACCCGCCTCGTCTCCTGACAAATGTGTCACAGTTCGCTTCCTTGCGAAATGGGCCTGGGGTACTCGTTGTACTCTCAGAATTCCGTGGCATACGACTGGACAATGCGCGCCGCCTTTTTACTAAACTCTTAGGAGTTAGAGGCAAAAAAAACTGTCTGTCGTCCAAGGAGGATTCGATTGTGGTTTTCCACGAAAGCTTTAGAGCCTCTAACAAAACCGCCGGTTCGTCGGCAAACTCGCGTTTTTGGTGGTGCATCCATGATGTTTTGTTAGACGCTATTGGTAATATCGGCAATGCCAGTCCGAAGAGTTCTACGGATCGATAACAATCGCTCAGTCAGTTAGCCCACATCCAGCTGGCATAGCTAGCAAACGAATCCGCGGTGTGCCATTCTGGCCATAAAGCCTACATTCAGCTTACCGAAGAGGAATCGAGATCCGGAAACGGTGCGTCACGCGGCCCACCGACCACCAACAGATCCTCCTGCAGCGCCTTGGACTCGCAAGGCCCGCCAACATTAAACAATCGGAAATGTAGTGGAAACTTTCGGGCTCAAACCCTACAAAAACCAGTGTTTCTGCCGGTTGCTGGGGAACTTGGGTTAGCGTGCAGGATTCCACGAATGGGGGCGGTACTCTATCCTGGGGCCGCCACTTGCGGCGCCACGGCGATTCGCGCGCCGCGGCTGCACCCGGGTTCAGATTCTCACGACCCGGCCGCTCTGAAGCGACTGCAACTGCTTGCGGCACAACACGACCGCGTCGCGGGCCAGCGTGCCGTCGAGCATCCCCGCGGGTCGGTTCTGGCGGGCCGCCCGGGTCACATCCTTCAGCTCGGCTTCAAACGCCCGCAGCGGATCGCCCGAACCCAGTCGGGGCCGGGCGGCCGTGCCCGACTCGTCGAGCACGGTCAGTGGCGAGAGCGCGACGGGTTTGTCCCGAATCACCGCGAAATCGAACAGCACCGTCGCACGTTCAAAATGGATTTCGAACCCCTGCGTAAATGATCGTCCCTGCTGGTCGATAACGCCCGACGTCGCCGTGACGGCCACCGGCTGGTTGCCGTCGTATAGGAATTGGGTGGTGAAGTATTTGGCCACGTCGTCCTGCAGGCGTCCGGCGGAAAAGATACGGTCCGGCATGCCGAACATCAAACGGATGAAATGGGCGTCGTGGATGTGCAGATCGTACATCGGGCCGCCAATGACATCCGCGTCGAAGTAGTTGGCGATCCACAGAGGATTGGAGACCACTCGTTTGAAACTGCCGCCCATCAAACGGCCGTACTTCCCGCTGTCGGCCAGATCCCGGATACAGGAATACTCCGGAAAGTACGGCAGCACGTGTCCCACGCACAGTTGCCGGCCCGCCCGCTCCGCCGCGGCGACCATCTGCCGCGCGTCCCGGGCCTGCAAAGCGATCGGTTTTTCGCAGAACACGTGCTTGCCGGCCCGCAGGGCGGCGATCGTTACGTCCCTGTGCAGCGCGGGCGGCAGGCAAACGTCCACCAGGTCGACCTCCGGATCGTGAAGCAAGTCGTCGGTCTGATCGTACGTGCGAATGCCTTTCAAATCCATTCGCTTGCCCCGCGGGCCGAAGTTCCCTTTGATGGAGCGCCAATCCCCCGACAGCTTCTTCCGATCACAGTCCGCCATGGCCACAACTTTCGCGCCGCGCACCTTGGCGTAAGACAAGTAATGGATCATGCCCATAAAACCGATACCCGCGATCCCGACCCGCACCATGAATCTACTGTCCTCCCCACCAAATCAGGAATCAGAATTCGAACGCCGTGCCTCGGCCGATGCCAGCCGCGAAGCAGCTTCGTCCCATGCGCCCGCATCGCGGGGTTCGTATGGCTCGAGCGAGAAACTTCGGCGGACGACCGATCGGGCGTCGTGCAGCGAACCGATGGCGCCGGCGGCCACGGCCTGCATCAGTACATTGCCGGTCGCTGTGGCTTCGATCGGTCCAGCCAGCACGTGCCGCTGGCAGGCGTCCGCGGTCATCTGGCACAGCATGCGGTTGCGCGTCCCGCCGCCCACGATGTGAATGACTTCGATCCGTCCGCCTGCCAGTTGTTCGAGCCATTCGAACACCCGCCGGCACTTCAAAGCAATGCTCTCCAGCGCGCAGCGGATCACGGCCCCGTCGGTCTCGGGCACAGGCTGCCCCATGTCGGCGCATGCCTGGCGAATCGCGTGAGGCATGTCGTCCGGCGCGAGGAATCTCGCGTCATCGGCGTCGGCAACCGATTGCAGGGCCGGCGCTTGCCGGGCCAGGCCGATCATTTCTTCCCACCCGCGGTCGCGCCCGTCGCGCTGCCAGATGCGGCGGCATTCCTGCAACAACCACAGTCCCATGATATTCTTCAACAGCCGCGTCGTGCCGTTGACCCCCGCCTCGTTCGTGAAATTCAAGCGGGCGGACTCTTCCGTAATCACCGGCCCCGGAACCTCGGCGCCCATCAGCATCCAGGTGCCCGAACTGATGTAGCACCAATCCGCGCCGCCGGCCGCCGCCGGCACCGCCACCACGGCGCTGGCCGTGTCGTGCGCCGCCGGCAAGACCACGTCCACGCCCGACAGTCCCGTGCGACCGGCCACGTCGGTCCGCAAGGGCCCCAATCGCGTCGCCGGCTCGCTTAAGGATTGAAACAACGACGGCCGTAAATCCAGTCTCTCCAGCAACGTCCAAGACCAGTTCCCTTCACGCGGGTCGACCAACTGCGTCGTCGATGCGTCGGTACGCTCGCAAGACTTCTCACCACTCAACAACCAGTGGAACAAGTCCGGCATCATCATCAACGTTTCAGCCGCTTCCAGAACCGAAGAACGCTGCCACTTCATGGCCAGCAACTGAAACACCGTGTTGAATTCCAGAAACTGAATTCCGGTTTCCGCGAACATCGATTCGCGATCAACCAGCTGCAGCGCCCGCGGCATGATCCCCTGCGTCCGGCGATCACGATAATGGTAGGGATTGCCCAACAACTCATCGTGGCGGCCCAACAGACCGAAGTCGACGCCCCACGTATCAACCCCGACACTCGCGATCCGCCCGCCATAGCGGTCGGCCGCGGCCGCAAGACCCCGGCACACATGGTCCCACTGCGCGAGCAGATCCCAGTGCATGTGCCCGCCGGCAATCACCGGCCCGTTGGCAAAGCGATAGGCTTCCGAGACCTCGAGCCGCCCATCCCGAAGCACGCCGGCCATCACGCGGCCGCTGCTGGCCCCCAGATCCACCGCCAGAAAGACACTCATGGCCCCGATAGTGACGCCCCGGAGCGGAACCGTCAACCAACGTCCACCGACTAACTTCCGCCAGCGCGAGCCGCGCGACGTCCCGCTCCGCCCCCAGCCGCACCGGAATGACCGGCCCAAACTGAAGAATCGCACCCGCGACGACCGATAGGAACCTAAGATCCAAATCCATTGTTGACTTAATTGACAAACATTAGTATGATTTGGCATCCGACACGGCCGCCCGGATGGGTCTGGGGGCAAGGCGGCCGGGCACGCATGCTGCCCACGGCGACGCCGTTGTCCGGCATGGGCCGACGTGGTGCCGGGTCGAGCGGCGGGGTGCGGGATCACCCGCCACGCGGCCTAGGTTCGGCGTCTTGATTCGGAACCAACGCGCGTCGGACGCGCGTGATTGAGGGTATTTTTTTGGCTGCGGTCGTGTGGCGTGTTAGAGAAACGAGCTGGACGATGTCGACACCTTCCGCCCCGTCCCATGGTGTGGCTGTCGCCGCGGCGCGTTCTGCCGACCGGGAGCCGCCCGCCGAGACGATGGCAGAACTGGCGGAAAACAACCGCCGGCTGGAGACCGCTTCGCCCGAGCAAATCCTGGGCTGGGCCGTGGAAAGATATTTCCCCCGTTTGACGATGGCCACGGCGTTCGGACCGGAAGGGTGTGTGATCTTGTCGATGCTGGCCGCGATCGAACCGCGGGTGGCGGTATTCAATCTCGACACCGGGTATCAGTTTCGCGAGACCCTGGAATTGCGCGATCGGATCGCGCGGCGGTACGGCATCGAGGTCGCGTTGAAGCAGCCCGAATTGCCGGTCGCCCAGTACGAGTCTAGATGGGGCGGGCCGCTCTACAAGACGCATCCCGACCAGTGTTGTTTCGATCGCAAGGTGAAGGTACTTCGCGAATCGGTGCAAGGCATGGAGGCTTGGATAACAGGCATCCGCCGGGAGCAGAGTCCCGATCGAGCGAGCGCGCCGGTGCTGGGTTGGGACAAGCGATTCCGCCTGGTGAAGATCAATCCACTTGTGCGGTGGACCAAGCAACAGGTATGGAAACGCATCTCCGATGGGCAGATTCCTTACAATCCGCTGCACGATCAGGGGTATTCCAGCATTGGATGCTGGCCGTGCACGCGGGCGGTCGCGCAGGGTGAAGACGAGCGGGCCGGGCGTTGGAGCGGCACGTCCAAGACGGAATGCGGTTTGCACGCGCCGCTGGAGCAGGACGGCAGCGGTATCTGAGCGGCGGTCTCGGTCCGCCGAAATCCGGGCGCGCATGGGGGGGACCGACGGCACCCGGGAGGGGGAAAACCGGTGAAGCGATCGGCCAAGACCGAATACGCCTGTTTGGCGATGATTCAGTTGGCGTCGCGATTCCCCAGCGGTCAACCGGTGCGGATCCGCGAGATCGCCGAGGAGCACGGTATTCCCTCTCGCTTCCTGGTCCAAATCCTGCTGCAGCTCAAGGGCGCGGGACTGGTGACGAGTGTCCGGGGGGCGGCCGGGGGTTACCGCCTGGCGCGGCCGCCGGCGGAGATTTCGCTCGGTGATGTGGTATCGGTGATCGAGGGTCCTCCGGGGGTCACGCCCACGGCGTCGGACCCCAGCGGCTCGGTACGGGTCCTGTTGGAAACGTTTCAGCAGATTGCGGACCGGCAGCGCGAGATACTGGCGGCGACGAGCCTCGAGCATCTGGCTGACCGCGTGCGGCAGCAGCAGTCACCGATGTACTACATCTAAACGGCGCGGCCGCGTGTGCCGATCAGCCCACAAACTGCCGCTGTTCGAGCAGCTGCGCGATCCGCCGCACGCATTCATCGACGGGCAATTCGTGGGTCGGCAGCACGAGATCCGCGTTGTGGGGCATTTCGTATTCGGCGGAGACACCCGGAAAATTGCCGATCTCCCCGGAATCGGCCTTGGGGTACAGGCCTTCGGTGTCGCGTTGCCGGCACACGTCGACCGGCGCGGACAGGTGGACGACCAGGAACCGGTCGCGCCCGATAACGTCGCGGGCTTTCTGCCGCACATCTTCATTCGGCGCGACGAATGCGGCGATGCAGATCAGTCCGGCGGCGTTCATCAGCGTTGCCACTTCCGCGCTGCGGCGGAGGTTTTCGGAACGTTCTTCGGACGTGAAACCCAGGTCACGGCTGATCCCCAGCCGCATGTTCTGCCCATCCAGCACGCACACGGCGCGTCCCGCGTCGAACAGCCGCCGTTCCAGGGCGTGGGCGATCGTGGTCTTGCCCGCGCCGGCCAGGCCGGTCAGCAGGACCGTCACGGGCTGTTGGCCCAAGCGGTGCGTGCGTTCACTGAGCGTCACTGAGCTGAGTTCTTCGTGCAGCTGTTCGCTTTTGGGTTCAACGTCCCATGGATCGCGGACCTCATCTTCGGAATGCCGGTCCAGAATCATGCCGGCGCCGATGGTGACGTTGCTGATCCGGTCGATCACGACGAATGCCCCCGTCACGCGATTGCGTTTGTACGCATCGGTGGCGATGGGCTGGCTCAGCGATACGGCGCACCGTCCAATCTCGTTCAATTCCAGCCGCGACGCCTCTTTTCGGCGCAACGTGTTGACGTCGATCTTGTACCGCACCGCGGAGATGGCCCCGTTGGCCAGTTTGCTGCAATGCTTGATGACGTAGGGCATGCCAACCTGCAACGGCTCTTCGGACATCCACACGATCATGGCGTCGAACCTGTGACTCAGCGCGGGCACGTTGCCGGGATGAACGATCATGTCCCCGCGGCTGATATCGATTTCATCTTCCAGGGTCAACGTGATCGCCATCGGCGGGAACGCTTCATCGATCGGTCCTTCGAACGTTTCGATGGTCCGCACACGGGAAGACTTCCGCGAGGGCAAGGCCATCACTTCGTCGCCGGGCCGAACAATACCCGAAGCCAGCGTACCGGCATAGCCGCGAAAGTTGAGATCGGGACGGTTGACATACTGCACGGGGAACCGCAGATCGATGAAATTGCGGTCCGACGCAATGTGGACACTTTCCAGAAAATGCATCAGCGGACCGCCCTGGTACCAGCGCATGTTCTCGCTTCGCTGCACCACGTTGTCTCCGTGCAGCGCGGACATGGGGATGAAGTGCAGGTCGCCCATGTCGAGCTTCGTGGCGAACGCCGTGTAGTCGCTCTTTATCTGCTCGAACACTTTCTGCGAATATTCGATCAGATCCATCTTATTGATGGCGATCACGACGTGTTTAATACCGAGCAGCGACGCGATAAAGCTGTGCCGCTTGGTCTGCGTGAGCACGCCGTTGCGTGCGTCAATCAGGATGATGGCCAGATCGCACGTACTGGCGCCCGTGGCCATGTTCCGCGTATACTGCTCGTGGCCCGGCGTGTCGGCAATAATGAATTTTCGTTTGGCCGTGGAAAAATAGCGGTAGGCCACATCGATCGTGATCCCCTGTTCGCGTTCGGCCCGCAATCCGTCGGTCAACAGGGCGGGATCGAAATCACCGCCCGTGGTGCCGTGGGTCGCCGAATCACGGCGGACGGCCGCCAACTGGTCTTCGTAGATCATTTTCGAGTCGTACAGCAGCCTGCCGATGAGCGTACTCTTGCCGTCATCCACGCTCCCGCACGTCAGAAACCGCAACAGTTCCTTTTTCTCGTGCTGCGCCAGATAGGCTTCGATGTCGGTGGCGATCAATTCCGATTGATGGGACATGTCGGTTGCAGGGGTTGGCCGCTGGGGGCACCGCGAGCCGGGATCCGCTTCGATGAGAGGCGGTTCCACAACTCCCTTTGGCCGCTCCATGACCGGCAAATGTGGCAGCGAAAAAGGTTATGGAATCGTCGCTAAAAGTAACCTTCCTTCTTTTTCTGTTCCATCGATCCCGCCTGGTCATAATCGATCACGCGGCCTTCCCGCTCTGATTTCTTGGCTTGAAGCATTTCCTGGATGATGTCCGGCAGCGTGTCGGCGGTCGATTCCACCGCGCCGGTCAGCGGATAGCAACCCAGCGTGCGAAAGCGGACCACCTTTTCTTGGATTTTCTCATCCGGCTCCAGGCGCATGCGATCGTCGTCGACCATGATCAGCACCCCGTCCCGCTCCACGACGGGCCTTTTCGCGGCGAAATATAACGGGACGATCGGGATCTTTTCCAGGTGGATGTATTGCCACACATCCAGTTCCGTCCAGTTGGACAGCGGAAACACGCGGATGCTTTCCCCTTTGTTGACCTTACCGTTGTACAGGTTCCACAATTCCGGACGCTGGTTTTTGGGGTCCCACCGGTGATGCTTGTCGCGAAACGAATATACGCGCTCCTTGGCACGCGATTTTTCCTCATCCCGCCGCGCGCCGCCGAAAGCAGCGTCGAACTTATAGTGGTCAAGTGCCTGCAGCAAGGCTTCGGTTTTCATGATGTCCGTGTAATTCTTGCTTCCGTGGTCGAACGGGTTGATACCACGGCGGGCAGCTTCTTGATTGGTATGTACCAGCAGATTGAGCCCCAATTGTTTCTTGACGTAGGTATCCCGGAAATGAATCATCTCCCGAAACTTCCACGTCGTGTCGACATGAAGCAACGGAAAGGGGGGCTTGCCGGGGTAGAAGGCTTTCAGGGCCAGTTGCACCATCACGGAAGAGTCTTTCCCGATGGAATAGAGCATCACGGGATTCTCGAATTCCGCGGCTACTTCGCGGATGATGTGGATGCTCTCGGCCTCCAACTCCTTCAGGTGGGTCAGCTTGTAGGACGGCATGAGGCGGATACGACCGGGGCGTCTGCAACGGGCAGCGGTTGGGTACTCCCTGAAAACTCTCCAGTTTATGTCACCAGCCAGGCCAGGACAATGTCCGCTCAGGGCCCGAACTCGTCGCCGTCCGCCGCCACGGCGGCGCGGAGTCGCTGCGGAAAGTCAGGGTCGGCCGCCAACACGCGGGCCCAGTTGGATATGGCTTCGCCGCCAGCCGGATCCTGGCGAAACGCGTCGCCGGCCACCACGATCTGACGGGCAAAGGCTTCTACGGCTTGCTCTTCGGCGTGGCGGTCCAGTTGGATGCCGTTCATCAGTGCGTCGGCGTCGTATTTGCGGATGGCATCCTGCGCAAAACGCAGGTAGGACGCCCGCAGCGTCACGAAGTGTCCTGTCTGAAAAACACATCCTCGGCTGGCCAGCGTGCGGAAGATGGTCGTGAGAATGTCGTTGGCCATCTTCAGCAATCCTTTGCTGGAATCGTCCTTGGACAACGCCTGGTGCTTGTGTTCGTACTGGCCGCACAAATCGACCTGGCACACCCGTTTGACGGACGTGTTTCGGAAGACTTCGGCCAGGGTCCCCACTTCCAGGCCCCAGTCGCAGGGAATGCGGTTTGAGCGGGCCAGCGTGGCCGTGACGGCGAATTCGCCGGCCAGCGGATAGCGGAAGCTGCACAGGAAGGTCAAGAAGGCGTCCGGTCCCACGGTGGCCAGCAGGGCGTCGACCAGCGGAGCGACCAGCAGCCGGACCACCCGGCCGTGCATGCGGTCGGTCACGCGGGCGTAGTAGGCCTTGCAAAACTCGAAATCCAGGCTGGGATGGGCCATGGGCAGGCACAGCCGAGCCAGCATCTGACGGCTGTAGTTGACGATATCGCAGTCGTGCAGCGCAAAGGCCTTGATCCGGGGGTCTGCCAGCAGGTAGCCGAAGGCCGTCCATACACTGCGGCCCTTGCCCGGCGTGCGGAGATGGAAACCGGCGTCGTCCAGCACGCGGTACAATTGCTGCATCCGCGGCCCGTCCGACCACAGCACGCACGCACGGCGGCCGATGCGGTCGATGATGGCCCGTGCATCCACATAATCCTGCACCTCGGGCGCTACGCCCAGCACGACAACGATCTCGTGCACGTAGTCGGCGTGCTGCAGCTCACCAGCGATCCGCGCGAAGGCCGGAGCCCGCATGTCCGACGCGGTCACCGGAAGGACGAGCCCAATCCGCGCTTCCTGGGTCGTCTCCCGGAGCAGGTTCTCGGTATACTCCAGCCCCACGGTATCCAGATCGTGTAGCGTCGTGATCGCGCCCAATTGACTGAAATCGGCCATGGCACTCCATCACTGTTCCTCATGGTTTGCAACAAACGACCCGCCCGGCGCCATTATAGCGATGAACGCTTTTTCATCGCCAGCGGACGTGTCGCGCGCTGGCCGTGCTGGGGCGGATGACGATGGCGGGGACTACAACTCGTCCAGGCCGGTAACGTTGGTTACCAGTGACCGCAGACGGCGGCGGAGGACCGAATAGCTGAAAAACGACTTGCCTTGCTCGTAGTTGTGATTGACCATCTCTTCTCGATGCGCCTTGTCGTCCAGCACGCGGCGGACACTGTCGACCGTTTCCCGTGTCAGGAAACCGTTCATGCTGACGCAGCGGAAACCGCGCGGTTCGATGTCGTTGATAAAGATGGAGTACCGGTTGACGAGCACTGGTTTGCGGTAGTAGAACGCCTCCAGCAGGGCGTTGCCGAATCCTTCGTAGAGACTCGGAAACGTGATGAAATCTGCTTGCGAATAGACGTCTTCGAGCGTGTAGATCTTCTTTCCGCCGGGACCTCTGGCCCGCACGTCGCCCACGAAAGAATCGATGAATCGCAAGTCGACTTTCTCCTGGCTGGCGATTTCCTTCAGGGCGTTCTGGTAGTCATGGCCTTCGTCTCCAGATTCGTGCGATACGATCAGCTTGCAGTGCGGATCTTTCAACTGCGCCACGAGGCCGATGGAATGCTCGATTCCCTTGCGCGGTACGACACGCGTCGGCTGGAGAAACAGGATATCGTCTTTGTCGAGTCCGATGTCTTGGCGAAAGCTCCTGGCATACGGTTCGTTCTCCGGCGGCGGGTTTTCGAAATCGAGCACGTTTGGAACGAGGACGGAGGAGCAGCCGGTGCGCCACGACAGGTCCTGCCGCGCGGTGCTGTTGATCGTCACGTGCTGGATGGACGGCAGCGACGGCGGAAAGGCCATGGACAGGATGTCGCCCACCGCGTTGACCATGAACCGTGATCGCTCCCAGTAGAAATCGTGGTGATGCGCGATCGTCGGAAACTCGGTCTCCGCAATGAAATTCGTCAGCGCGACGCCCAGCGGTATGTGCATGGGAATCGACAGCGCGTTTTCGACAATCAGAATTTCGATTCCGAACTTGGCGACAAATTCATAGATACTGCGCTTTAAATAGTCGCTCTTGTCGTAAATCAGTCGCGTAATTCGCGCGCTGCGTGTGTGCCGACCGAAGACCTCGGCATTGATTTCGATATTATCCCGATCGTAAAAGTACGCTTCCGGAACCTGCAAACTGATGTCGGTGTTACGGTCCAGCTTGCCTGCGTACCAATAACTGATGTTGCGATGGTCCCACAGTACCTTGGCCCATTTGGCGCTCTCCAGCGACACGCCGTCGTTGCCCGCAAACCGCGTTGAAACAAAGCCTATGTTACACCCCATCGTGTTGCACCTTGCGCGACCAGCAAATCGAGGGCCGGCCGCGGCCGCGCCACCCCGTAGCTGCCCCCGAAATTGAGGCAAGACCATCACATTTCACATGACTCAAGCAATGCGAAGCACCCGGACAGGCAGCAGTATGTACCCTATCCGGGCCGCAGGCATTCGGTCAACTGCGACCAATCGGTGAGCACGATATCTGGCCGCAGTCCGGCCAACCGGGGATCGGTCGCGCGCCACCGCAGGCTGCGGGCGTCTGCCGCGAACAGGCCTGTACGAAATCCTACGTCATGCGCCGGACGGACGTCGTTTAACATGTCGTTGCCGATTGCCAGCACCTGATGCGCGGCAATGCCCCTCCCGCGAAGGCCCTCCGCGGCCAGCCGCGCCAGCCGGTCGCCCGGCTTGGCCTCGCCCAGCTCAAAGGAATAGTAGCGCAGTCCGGAGTCCACACCCAATTCCGACAGCGATTTGCCGAACAGCGCGGTGATCATCGCGGGCGTAAAGAACTGTGCGTTGCTGATGATGCCCAGCCGCCGCCCCGCCGCGCGGAGTTTTTCCAGGCACCGGCGCGCGCCGGGCATCGGCCAGCACGGATTGACGCGTGCTTCGTAATGCACGGCCACGCGTTCGTGGTCCGCTTGCCGGGCACCGGACGGCAACAGCTTCTGCGCGATCAGTTCATCGATGACCGACTCCCACACGCGCCGTATGTCCACCTCGGGGTGCTCGACTCCCTGGGCTCGCCACTGTGCATGCCACTGAGAAATGGAAGCGACGAGTTGTCGCGCTCCCGCATTGGCGATGCGCCGGCCGTGTGCCTCGTCGTCGATGGCCACCCCCGCCGAGGCCAGCGCGGCCACCACGGCTTCCGCCGAAGTAGCCACCGTTCCCACCTCGCCGCACGCGCTCATCACCAGTGTTCCATAAATATCCAGCAACACGGCACGCACGTCGGGCAAGGGGGCCAACGCAGGTTGTTCTCCCGTGGGAACGATTTCCAGGCGGCGGAAGTGCGCGCGAAACAACGCCTCGACGGATTCAACATTCATCGCACTTTTTCCATCCGCACGGGCTCCGCCCGGAACGCCGATACAGATACGCCGGAGGCATCCCGTGCCGGCAGGCCGGCGACGGGCGGCGTGCCGTGGCCGACAAGCCGCTCAGTACAAGCCCGATCGCAAAGGGTGAAACCTGTCGAGCCGCAAGAATTCCTGCAGGATCCGACGACTGGAGATGAACTCCGCTTCCAACGGACCCGCGTCCGCATCGAGCAACTTGCGGTACACCAGCAGCAGTCGATTGCCGCACACGTCCGCAGTATACGAAGCGCGGACCCGACGTGCATTCTGCTGCACCAGGTTCATTTCCTCCGGCGTCGGCAATTGCCATGTGCGGGACAGGCCGGGGTTCAAATCCCGTATCACGCGGCGCTGTGAGGCGTCATCATGGGCCCGTCGGATAACGGCTGCCTGTAGTTCCGGAACCAGCACGCCAAAGTCCACGGTGTCGGCCTGGACAAGTGACTTGATTTCCGCCTGCAACTGTTGTGGGGCGGGGAAATCCAGGCCATACGCGGACAGCACGTGGGTATACGCCGCGGAAAGCGCGTCGGAAAACGACCGCCATCCGATCCAGTCCATCGGTACGCTGATGCGTGCGTACAGCGCGTGCAGGTCGATGCCGGCAGCACGAAAATCGACGGTGATCTCCGGCAGATCCCGGCCGGCCAGGGGCCGATCGGCGAGCCAGCTTTCCAAGAACGCCATTCCAAAACCCTCGGCCAGACTCGTCGTGACGATGCGGTCGGCCGCCGCCAGATTCTCGAGAAAGCCCAACCCGTTATGTCCGCCCACCTCCAGCAGGCAAGGCAGCCGCAAATCGCCCGCGAGCTGCCTCCAGCGTTGATAGAGTGGCCGCTCGCGCGGATTGGCCGGCGCCAGCGTCAGGCCGAAGTGGGCCTGCCCGGCGGCCAGGGCCGAGAGAAACAGCAACTCGCCGACGTTCTTCCGGGCAATCCCCCGCACCGGATAGAGCACGTATGCAGGCTGACGCGCGACGCCGAACTGCCTCTCGAGTCGCAACCGTGCGCTGTTGCGTGCCGGAAGCGTGCCCGGTTCAACGACGCAATTGGGCATCAGGTGCAGACGGGATCGGTGACACCCGGCACGCCGCAGAACGTCGCAATCCCGGCTGTTCAACGCCGCGTAGTGTATGTGCTCGGCCTGGGGATACAGGATTCGTCCGGGATCGGCACCGTCTCCGGTCGACCATGCCTGGCACAACCCTCGGTAGACTCCCGGCCGAAAGTCCTCCGCGAAATCGTGAATCTGAAGCAACAAGCGAAAACCATCGCCCGCCAGGATCCGCAGCGCCCCGGGCAGGGCCGGATTTTTGCCCAACGCATGATTGTGGACATGCACCACCGTGGTGTCCCGGTTACCACCGAACTCGTGCAATGCCGCACGCAGGCGCCGGGCCAGCGTATCCGCATCGATGCCGGCGTCGTAGTCCAACCCCTCGACGGCGCGCAGCCGGATCTGAAGGTCCGAAAGACCGTTGTGCCGCTCGCCTTCCGGCCAGCCACCACACCGCCCGCCATGCAGCAACACGACGTCGATTTGCGGGGGCCGCGGTGAGGCGGCGGCCAAAGCGGCAAACTGGTTGCGGATAAGCTGGGTTACCCCGCCCCGCTCCAGATGGTAGTGCACGACGGCCAGTTGCATGACTCGCACCTTATCAGACCCCCATTGCAAGACAAACCGACCGTTCGTTGACACGCGCAGTGCCAACTCTATAATTTTGCGAAGCTCAAGATGCGTGGGCTGGTTTTTCCGCAGCCACGCGATCGTGCCGAAGGCCCCGCCCCTCACCAGGAGGGGACGCGGGGTGCCCAGTAACGCAGCCCGCCGGTCGATAAGATTGCCAGATGTGCCGAGTCCGGGTTGCCCGGTCGTACGTGATTTGGTGACCGCCGGCTCCGGTGTCGCGCGGTCTTGCGAGACCGTGTTTCGTGGAGCACGGCCCCCGATCCGGAACCAATTCTCATCCGTCGCAGCAAGGGAACCTGAACCATGGGTAGCGTTGCTGAACTGAATGACTCCAACTTCGAAGCCGAAGTGCTCCAGGCCTCCGATCCCGTCCTCGTCGACTTCTGGGCTCCCTGGTGCGGGCCCTGCCGGCAGATTGCCCCGATTGTGGAAGAGCTTGCCGGCGAAAACGAAGGGTCGGTCAAAGTAACCAAGGTCAATGTCGACGACAGTCCCAAAGCGGCTCAGAGCTACGGCGTCAGCAGCATTCCGACGCTGATGATCTTCAAGGGGGGCGAGGTGGTGGAACGTTTCGTCGGTTTGCAACCGAAGAACCGTCTGCAAGAGGCGCTGGACGCCGCAAAAGGATGACGCGGAGGGGCCGCCGTTTCGTTGCAGCACGATGCGCTCCATTCGGCCCAGCGCAGTCCCGCTCTGGTTTATCCGAGTGCTCTCACCGCGCCCTGCAACAACCCCTCCGCATGACAGCACGGCCGTGCCATCACGGTACCCCTCGCAGCATCCGCTCCGGCTTTCCCGGCGGAATTGCGTGGATGCAGTAAATATTCCCTGGACCTGCTGCCGACAGTAGTGACGTCCGAGTTGTCCGATTACGCGGACTTGGGCAATCAGGTGAAGTTTACGGGGCATCGGATGGACCATTCCGCCGAACAGACAGCAGCGAAGCGACGCGATAGAACCGATACCCGGTTCGACCATGCGCACGCGCTGCGGCACGCGTCCGCCGAGCCTTATCCCTCCGGGCACGACCCGGCGGCCGTGGTCGGCGCGGACCCCGCCCAGGACTTCGTGCGTCAGGTCCACACGCAGGCCTCCCAGCTGGCCGCCCACCTGCAAGCCCAACAGCTCGACCTCGATCATCGTCAATCGGAGGTCAACGCCCGCGTCGCGGCCATCGAAAACGAAATCCGCACTGCGCAAATCTGGCTGTCGGAGCGTCGTCAGGAACTGGACGAAGATCGAGCCCGACTCGCTGAGAAAGAAAACCTGCTCGATCGGAGATTGCACGATCTGGGCATCGTCACGCGGGACGGCGTCACGCAGGCGGTGGAAACCGAGCTGTCTCGGCGGGCCGAAGCCGTGCGGCAGCGTGAAGCCGAAATCGCGTTGGCCGCCGCGGAATTGTCGCAGAAGCAAAATGCCTACGAACAACAGGGCACCCAGTTAGACGTTCGTCGCAGGTACCTGAGCAATCTGGAAACGATGCTGGAGAAAGAGCAGCGGGATCTGGCCGAGAGCTTGCAGCAATTCGAGGCGGAACGGACGCAGTGGGAGCAGCGCGTGCGTGAGCAGCGCGAGCAACTGACCGAAAAAAACGGCCGGTCCGAGGAATTGCGGGTCCGGCGGTCCGCGGCGCTGCAGCGGCGAGCCGCCAAACTGGAGCAGCGCGAAAGGGCGGTGCAGTGCCTGCGGGACAAGATGGCCCAAGCAGAACGGGAGGTACTGGAAGCCCGAGTGGCGGCCGAACAGGTCTGGTCCCAGGTGACCGACACGGTGGGGCAGCAGGCCGCCGAAAAGACGCTGGCCCAAGCCCGAGCCCAACTTGCCAATCACTTCGGTCTGACCAAGACGGAACTCGTTGAAGAGCGGGAGAAGCTTGAGCGCCTGGCCACGCGGATTCTCAACGAGCACGAAGCGCTGGAGCAGCAACGGGCGTCGCTGCGCGAATGGGTCACCCAGCAGCAGCAGCGGTTGACCGAGCAGGCCGAAGACCTCGAGGCACGCCAGCGTCAATTTGCGCGGCGGAATGCCGAGCAGGACGACCTGCGTTTGCGATGGCAACAGGAGCGGGCCGGGTACCAGCAGGAGATCCGCAAGTTGCTCGCTCGCCTGCACGGCGACGCGCCACTGCAGTGACGTCGGTCAATCATACGCGCCGGACGCACTCTGCGTGGCCAATGTCGACCCGCCGGCGTCCACTCTGCTGCGACGCAAGGCTTCCTGCGCGGCCTGGACAGCCACGTGCAATTGCTGAGACGTGAAATAGGGTGGCTTCGGCCCCAGCGCTGTTCTCCGCGGCCCGCGCTTCCGGGCCAGGTCTTGCCAACTGACGTCGTTGTTCAAGTGCCAGACAGCGGCCTGCGCCGCGCCGTGCGGAATTTGACCGGCACCGAAACCCTTGACCAGCTCCACCACCTCGGGCCGGCTGACGTAGTTTTCGATTGGCCGGATGACGTAGGGGATGCGAGGCGAGGGGTCGGGCTTGCCATGGTCCAGGCACACGCAGGGAACCGACACTTTGGCCACCTGTTCCGGCGCTACGTTAAAGAATCCTCCGCCGCCCAGACCGCCGCCCAAACCGCCGCCGCCGCCGCCGAAGCCGCCACCCAAACCCTGCGAGCCACCGCCACCGGTGGTGCCGCCGCCGCCGCCAAAGTTCCCGCCGACATTCCCGCCGACTTGGGCCAACACCGGCACCCCCGCGAACGCGGCCGGAAGCTTGACGTTCAACGGCAGGCGGGTCTTGTTGGCAATCAGGATGTTCGCCGCGCGATCGTTCTTGGCAATAAACCTCACATCGATCTGTCCTTCTTCCATAGCCTGAAAGAATTCCACCTCTCGGGCGTCCGCCAGTTTCTCTCCGGCCGCCGCCCGTCTGGCGGTGCAGCAGGCAAACATCAATAGTAGACACACGGTGGCAGCGCTCGACATCGGCCCCGCGCCGCCGCGGCTCGTCGACCGACAATGGCCCGCACAGGCACTCCCAGGCGGTCGGCCCAAGCGGCGGCCTTCAATCGAAACGGCATGACGTGTCATGGCGAGATTCTCCAATACGTGTTGCGGCTCCCGCGAGCGTCGGGCTCGGCCCCTATATCCAAGGTACCCAGCCCATGCCCTTCCAGGCAAATCCCGGCCGGACGACTGTGGCTGGATGCCGCGCCCTGACGCGTGCCGACCCAGGCGGCGGATGACGCGTTGGCGAGGCAGCCTAACGGTTCCACTCGGTGACGATGTCGGCGATGGCCTCATCGACCAGTTCGCCGGGAATCTCCGTATTGGCTCCGGAACGGCCGTCCAGCAGGTCGATCTCGATGGGCTCTTCCGTGGTGCCGTCTTCCTCGGTCGACTCGGAAGACGCTGGCGTGACGTCTCCCGATGGATCCTCGGACGACGATTCGTTGTTGCGACGGTTGCGGGCCATCTGCTGTTGGATGACGCGGACGTCGCCCCCCGCCGCGCCCTCGCTCCGCAGCGTTTCCGCGCCGCGGGACAGCAACGATGGAGGCGAAATCAGCGGCACGACAATCTGTGATGATGCCGTCGTCTCGGGATTGACCGGCGCATTCAAAACACGGGGATCCGTCCTGGGCCCGATCGGTCCGTCGACGGTCCGCGTCGAGGAGAAGGACGCATTCGGCAGATTCTGGGATCGTGCCGCCAGGAAGAAACCAAAGGAGTCGTCGGTCACGCCTCCGCTCACGCGGACGCGAAACGTCTCGGTGCTCGACAGCCCCGCATTGCCGACTTCAGCGGCCCGGATCGTGATTTCGAACGTTCCGACCGTTCCGCTCGGCGGTGTCCATTCAAACTGACCCGTGTTCGGATCGAGCTGTGCGTCGGCCGGCGCTCCTGGTTCGAGGTTGTAGACAATTTGATGATCGGGAATATCAGTGTCGATGGCCACCGCGCGGAGCGAAAGCGTCCGGCCGGACGTTACCTCCTGATCGCCGATGGCCTCCATTTCAGGCGGACGACCGACCTCCTTGACTTCAATGGAAAACGATTGCGTGTCGGCAAGCCCGCGATTGTCCACCACCCGCACGGTCACGTCGTAAGCTCCGGGACCGTCCGCTTCGGCCGGTATCCAGCGAAACAGACCCGTCGCTGGATCGATCGACGCGCCGGCAGGAAAGCCCGGTTCCAGTGCGAATGACAACGATTCTCCGGAAGTCGGATCGTCCGCCTGGACGGCCACTTCCAGCAATGAACCCTCGTCAATCTCTTGAGCAGTGATAGGAACTATTTGCGGAGGCCCATCGACATGCACCGTAAAGGTGGTTGTTTCGCTGATCGGACTGTCGGCGTCGTCGGTCACCTGGACGGTGAAATCGAACGACCCGGGCTCGTCGGCAGTCCATTGAAACCGGCCCGAGACCGGATCGATGGACGCGCCCGGCGGAGTCGTTCCCAGCAGCGCGAAGGTAACTTGCTGCGTGGGCCGGTCCGGATCCGAGGCCGTAGCGACGAAATCCACCACGCCGCCCGTCGCCACGACACGATCCTCGATATCGGCGATCTGCGGCGGGCGGTTGGTTTCCGTCGCCCGAATGGTAAAGGTCTGCGTGGCCGACGTCCCCGGCTGATCGGTGGCGCGGACCGTCACCGCGTAAGTGGACGGGGCCTGCGATTCACCGGGCGTCCAGACAAATTCGACCGTATCGCGGTCAATGCGGTTCAAACGGGATCCCGAGGGATTGCCGGACACGAATTCAAACGTCAACTCACCACCCGATGGAATGGCATCCATTCCGTTGATTTCGAAGGACAGCGTCTGCCCCTCTGCAATGGTCTTGTCGCCGATCTGATCAATGTGGGGAGCATCGTTCACGTCGATGTCCAGGCGCAGTGAAGTCTCGCCCGGCGGATCCGCGGAATCGCTGGCGATCACATCGAACGCGAATTCACCCGACTGTTCTTCCAAAGGCGTCCATGTCAGCCGCCCGGTCAGCGCATCGATCTCAACACCCGACGGCGCTTCGCTGCCCAGGCGGTAGCGCACCTGCTGCACGGGATCATCCGCGTCGGTCGCGGTCAGAGCGAGGTCCAATGTCTGTCCGATTTGCACCAACTGACGATCCACCGAAGCGAACACGGGAGGCGAGTTGTTTTCGATTACGGAAAAACTGAACGCGCGGGTTGCAAACAATCCGCCGCTGTCGGTCACGCGCACCGTAACATCGATGATCTGCCCCCCATCGGTTTCTGCGGGGGTCCAGACAAACAGCCCCGTTGCCGGGTCGATCGCCGCGCCCGCGGGACCCTGATCCAGACTGAACGTCAGCGTATCCAATCCGCCGTTGGGATCAATCGCATCGACATCCACGGTCAGCGTATCGCCTTCGGCGACGTTCTCGGGCGTGATCGACAGTATCTCGGGCGGCCGATTGACGGCGAGGTTCCACGATTGGTCCGTCGCATTCCCGGCCGCGTCGGTGGCCGTCACAACGACTTCCACGTCGGTTGATTGGGAATTTTTGGGAGTCCATTGAACGACACCCGTTGCCGGATCGACGATCATGCCATCCGGGCCCAATGCAAGCTGATAGGCAACTCCGCCAGCAAGCTGGTCTTCGGCATCGGCGTCGTAAACGTAGACTTGATCCGCCGTCGCGACCGTAATCGGCGTCGATGTGAACACGGGGGCCTGCCTGTCGACCGTCACCTCCAGGACCGCCGATGCGTTGCTTTGCGTAGTGTCGATTGTCTGGACGGCCGTGACACGGTGCCGTCCTTCCGGGAGTCCCGCTACCGAAATGTTCGTCGTCGTGCCGCTGGCATCCGACTGGCCAATCTCGACGCCATCGGACAACAAGGTAACCGTCGCCCCGTCGATCGTACCGGAAATTTCAAACTCCAGGGTCTCGGCCAAGGTCACGTTGTCGTTGTCAGTCGGACCGGAATCGGAGACGGCCAAAAGGTCGACGCCCAACGGAGCCGCGGGACGTACAACCACGGCGACGGATTGCGTGTCCCACGGGTCGCGACTGCCGACCGGACTTTGCGTTCGAACACCCACCAGGATGTCAAACGTTCCGATGAAGCCCTCGGCGGGAGTCAGTGTCGCCAGTCCCGTCTCGTTGTCGACATCCAGCGTATGGTCTTCCAGCGGCGCCGAGGCGAAGAAAAGTTCATCTCCTTCCAAATCGATCGCTTCCAATTGGAATTGGAAGCTATTGTCCTGCGTGGTTTCAAACTCTGACGGCAGTTCGGTCAGGAAAGGATAGGCATCGGTCGTGTCAGGCCCGATCGTGACACGGAACGTGCGCTCCGCGCTGTTGCCGTCCTCGTCGGTCACGGTAACCGTAATGTCGGCCGTGCCGCCCTCGCTCTGGGCCCCTCCCAGGGCCTTGAGCATCACGATCCCGTTTTCCTGGTCGACGAAAATCTCCACGGACTCCATGGCGACATCACGAAGCGGCTGGTCCTGTGGATTCCCATTGGGTCCCGTCGTCGGCACATTGCTGACGGCTTCCCGAACGGCTTCTCCCTCGACGAGCTGCCCGAAGATGGTGTGATTGAAATCGAGGTCGGGCGTCGGTCCCTCGGTGATGAAGAATTGGGAATCGTTGGTGTCGTCGCCGCCCTTGGCCATCGACAGCACGCCCGTCCGATTATGCTGCAGATCGGGATGGAACTGATCGTCGAAGTCGCCCAACCGCGATCCACCAGTGCCGTCGCCGTTGGTAATGTCGCCACCCTGAATGACAAAGCCGTCGATGATCCTGTGGAAGGTCACCCCGTCGTAGTCGCCCGACTCGGCGAGTTCGATGATCTGCGACGTGGCCCGCGGGGCCCGTCCCTCGAACAACTGGAACACCATGTCGCCGTAGGTACCGGCGGTGATCCGCATGCTGCGATTGCCCTGCAGCACGGTAGTCGAAATGAGAGCTTCGTTACTGCTGGTGACCGTATAGTTGAGCGGCCCGCCGTCCGGATCGAAACCGTCCAGCGGAATATGCAGCGGAGAACCGCGCTGGAGCGTGACATCTTCGATCGGCGCCAGGGACGGGGTATTGGATACGGGGATCGACACGCCCGTGAAGGCGGACAATTCTTCAAGCGTATCGAACGCCCCCAAGTGCCTGTCCCCAGCACCGTTTTCCCACGTCGGATAGACCTCGATCATCTCCGCGTCACCGATAGCATTGCGGGTGCGATCGGGGTTGGTCACTTCGATGAATGGCAGGAACTGGGCCCCGTCTTCCAGCAGGGCCTTCTGAGCCGTGCAGTGCGGACACCAAGCGGCACCGTAGAACTTGGCGTTCGAATCGGCGATGGCTTGGGCGAAGGCTACCAGGTCGGGTTGCGCTTCGGTGGCCGCCGTGGCCACCCCATCGACGACGGCGGGCACCTCCGAATCGGCTGCCAGCAGCATCCGCGCTTCGAGCGGCTCTATGTCGAGCGCCCGCGTCAAGCGGCAACGGTGCGGTGCGCCTTGTGTCGCACGGCGCCTCCGAGTGGGCATGAAGGTGTGCTCTGGATTCAAAGCGTGCAAGGCCGTCTTCTCGGTGGTCCGGGTGTCACATTACTGGGGATGGCGCGCCCTGCCGGGCCGTTGGCGTTGCCGCCGGGGCACGCGCATCGGCCGACGACGATCGACCTCACGCAAGGCCGAACTCAGCCGGACACACCGCGTCGTTGCGACCCGGCGTGCGCGGGCCTGGGATTGTTCGACCGACGGTTCCGTCTGTTATTTTACTCGATTTAGCAGATTTTTGTACGAATTGGTCGCCGCGCATCCGTGAGAATACAGGACTTTTCGCGCCTGCGGATGAAAACGAATAAGCCAAATATACGGCGGTCCGCCACGGCGTTTCCAACGAGGTTGAAACTAGAGCCCCGCGGCGGGGGTTGTCAAGTTCCGGCAGCCGACGGCACGCCCTGCGGTTTCAAGGTACCGGCGCGTGCCGCGGGTCCGGGCCGAGGATCCCTGCCAGCGGCCATGGACGCGACCGTCTTGCGGGCCGCCTTGAGGTTGCGTCCGCAGATCGAGCAGGCCGGGTCTGAACGTATCGGGCCACGACCGGCGGCCCGTGGCCTGGGGGTGGGCGAGTATGGTTGACAGGTTTGCGGACCATTCAGTAGACTCCTGCCTTGCGTAACGTGTTGTTGTTTTTGAACTTTGTGTCCCAGCGACGACCGTGGTAGCCCCCCAATCGCAGGGAGCGGGCCAGCCGCAACGGCTCTCTCCAGCACGTTCGCCAGACACCCCAGCCCGCGAGCCTGCGTGGAGGTGGCATGGTGCCCATGTTCCGGAGCCCATCCGGTCCTGGTCCGGTGGTGAATCAGGCACCCGCCGCGCGATCAACCGTCTGCCGGCCGCGCAGGAGGTTCGCCAGCACAGGGTGCCGCGGCTGGTCGCACGGCCGCCGCGGTGGGGCCTCTCGATGCGGTTCCCGGGAGGGCTTGCCGCCGTCGAGCGCGCCCTGCTGGCCGGTGCCCGACCAGAAGTGCCCACCGCAAACGCATACTGGTTAAGTTGAGCAGGTCGTGGATTTCTCGCGGACGATTGTGCGGCGTCCGCTGTGCAGCCCATCGGCCGAAAGATCCGCAACGTTAGCAAGAAAGAGGGTCGGATAACATGGAACTGATGGTATGGACGATTGCGCTTGTGGGCTCGGTGGCCGCGCTGATCCAGGCGTGGCTGTTCTTCAAACAGATGATGCAGGCGGACGAAGGCAATCCCCGCATGGTGGAGATTGCGGGCTATGTACGGGAAGGGGCCAATGCCTATCTAAGGCAACAATACAAAATTGTCGCATGTTTCTTCGTGGTGATCGTGATCTTGCTGGCGTACGCCGCCTTTGTTCTGGAAGCGCAGAGTCACTACGTGCCGTTCGCCTTCCTGACGGGCGGTTTTTTTTCTGGTCTGGCCGGCTGGTGCGGGATGAAGACGGCAACGTGGGCCAGCAGTCGCACGTCGGCCGGCGCCCAAAGATCGTTAAACCAGGGCCTCCAGGTCGCGTTCCGATCCGGCGCCGTGATGGGTCTGACCGTCGTGGGCTTGGGACTGCTGGACATTACGTTGTGGTTTGCCGCGTTGTACTGGCTGATTGGCATCAAGGATCTTGTGGAGATCACGGTCACCATGCTGTGTTTCGGGATGGGCGCCAGCTCGCAGGCGCTATTTGCCCGCGTGGGAGGCGGCATCTTCACCAAGGCGGCGGACGTGGGTGCCGATCTGGTGGGCAAAGTGGAGCAAGGCATCCCGGAAGATGATCCCCGCAACCCGGCCACGATCGCCGACAACGTGGGCGACAATGTAGGCGATGTCGCAGGCATGGGGGCCGACTTGTATGAATCGTATTGCGGTTCGATCCTGGCCACTGCGGCGTTGGGCGTGGCGGCATTTGCCAACCAGGAATTGCTGGCGAGCACCGGGCTGGAATCCCAAGAGGCGCAATTGCGTTCTTTATTCTTGCCCATGGCCATCGCCGCTGTGGGCATCTTCCTGTCGATCCTGGGCATCTACATGGTGCGCACCGAGGAAGGGGCGACCCAGAAAAACCTTCTGCGGGCCCTGGCACGCGGGATCAACCTGTCCACGGGCCTGGTCGTCGTCGCGGCCGTGGGTTTGGCGTGGTGGCTCATGCCGCGCACCGAGGGAACCGAATCGTTCTTCGGCGTGCCGGGCGTGGCTTACAGCGTGGTCGTGGGACTGCTGGCCGGATGGTTAATCGGAAAATGGACCGAATATGTGACGAGCGATGAATTCGCGCCCACGAAAAAGCTTTCGGAGCAGGCACTGACGGGACCGGCGACCATTATCATCGGCGGCGTGGCCGACGGCATGATGAGTGTCTGGTTTCCCGTGCTCGTCGTGTGCGCGGGCACGCTCCTGGCATTCGGATTCGCCAATGGCTGGGAATACGCCAACATGAATTACTTTGCGCTGGGACTGTACGGCGTAGGGATCGCAGCCGTGGGGATGCTCAGCACGCTGGGCATCACACTGGCCACCGACGCGTACGGTCCCATTGCCGATAACGCGGGCGGTAATGCCGAAATGGCCGGGCTGGAACCGATCGTGCGTGAGCGTACCGACGCGCTGGATAGCCTGGGCAACACGACGGCGGCCACCGGCAAGGGTTTTGCGATTGGCTCGGCCGCCCTCACCGCCCTGGCCCTGCTGGCGGCCTACGTCGAGGAGGTGCGGATCGGATTTGACCGTTGGGGCAATTCGGTCGTGGCCAGCGAGGAAGCGGGAAAACCCGGGTTTTACAAGCTTTCCGAAGGTTTCCTGATCGCCAACACCGGAACGAGTCTCGAAGAAGGTGAACCGCTCGTGCACAAATACCTGGCAATGCCAAACGATATCCGTGATCCGGAAGTTGACGAAGCCTGGGGCGCGATCGATTTCCAAGAAGGGCCGGCGCCCGTCCCGGACGACATGTTCGACATTGAAGTTGCCGAAGGATTGGATCCACCCGAGATAAGGTTCGCCGCAACAGGGGCAAAACTGGTGGAGCTGAAAAGCGCGACGCTGCCCAATTTTACGACCTACTACGACGCTTCGTTGATGAACCCCAAAGTACTGGTGGGAGTCTTTATCGGCGCGATGGCGACGTTTGTATTCTGCGCGATGACAATGAAGGCCGTGGGCCGCGCGGCCAAAGGCATGGTCGAAGAGGTGCGGCGGCAGTTCCAGGCAAAACCGGGCATCATGGAAGGCACCGAGCTGCCCGACTATGCCGCGCCGGTGGCGATCAGCACCAAAGCCGCCCAGCGCGAGATGGTGATGCCCTCGCTGCTGGGCCTGACGCTGCCGATTGCCGTGGGCCTGCTGCTGGGAGTGGGCGGAGTGCTCGGATTGCTCGTCGGAACTTTGACGACTGGCTTCTGTGTGGCCATCTTCATGGCCAACGCCGGAGGGTCCTGGGACAACGCCAAGAAGTACATCGAAGCCGGCCAACACGGCGGCAAGGGATCGGATGCACACAAGGCGGGTGTGGTCGGCGACACGGTGGGCGACCCGTTCAAGGACACCAGCGGTCCCAGCCTGAACATTCTGATCAAGCTGATGAGTATGGTCAGTGTCGTAGCGGCCGGCCTGGTGGTTCGCTACAGCTTGATGGCGATGGGCATCTTTTGATCGCTGATCGCCGCCGTGACTGCTGGTGATTGCGACGGCGCGTGAGGCGGTCGGTAAACAGCGGGCCGCGGCCCTGTGTTGGGTGGTGATTGCCGCGCTTTTCCGCCTGTCTGGCGAACTTGAGCCGAGGGACTGAAAACCGTAGAATCCCAGCAAGTGCCTCGGCGACCCGCGGGAGTTCTACGACGCGATCGTGACGGCGGGCTTCGCCAT
>CAZNKT010000029.1:26693-55679 GCA_964573605.1 uncultured Pirellulales bacterium | reverse complement strand
CGGGATTGGCTAGATTATTCTCCGAGTTGTCGAAACACGCCACGCAGTGCACGCGTGTTCCCGGTGGGAGCGGCTTGGGCGTTGATAGCCGGTACGTCGTCTGCCAGTTGAAGTCGTATCGCGGGACGTCCAGCAACACCTCCCGGCTGCCGTCGGGATAGAGGGCCGCATAACGAAACGACTTGCCTCGCAAGTGCATATGAGGTGCCATGGACAGCAGCAGCAGTTCGCCGTCGTAACTTCCCGACGTCGCCGCCACGCGGTGGTTCTCGGCGTGAGGGGGAATACGAAAGCCGGTCTCTATGACGTGAGTCGTCACGACTTCCATGGTAATGTCTTTCGGGTCGGCAAAGACCAATCCCAGCACACTGATATCCTCCTGTTCGGAACCGATCGGCGTATAGTGCACCTGGAAGACGAGTTCCGATCCCGCCGGCACGCGCTTGGCCATGTGCGGTGGCAACGGAGCCGCTCGCAAACCCGGCACGTAAGCGACCAGATAACTGAGGGCACTTTCACCTCTCCGTGATTGCCCGGAGCCGGGCGGCCGGACGAAGACAAGCACGTGATGAACGACGGCACGGTTGCCGGGCAGCACTTCGCCCATCGCGATCCATTTGTCTTCTTCAAAACCGGGATCCACCGTGAAATACTGGTATTTCACCTCGCCTTCGGCCGGCACCGGGAACGGTTCGTCGCACATCGGAATCACAACGTCGGGTTCCTGCGGAAGCTGCCATCCTTCGGTAAAGGTCAGCGGCGCGGGCAGGTTGTTGGGATCGCCCTCCGGCGCGCCGGCCTCTACCCACGTATAGATCAGCTCTTTCTCTTCGTCACTGAGCCTCCGCGCGTTGTCGAATTGGCCATATTCGGCCGACGCATGCCAGGGTGGCATCCGTTCATCACGTACCACTTCGGCAATCGTATCCGCCCATCCCGCCACTTCGTCGTAGTCCTCCAACGCAAACGGTGCAATGTCGCCTTCTCGATGGCACTTCACGCATCGTTTTTGCAGCAGCCTCGCAATGTGGCTGGAAAAGGTCACCGCTCCCGTGGGATCCGCTTCGCGGATACGACCAATGAGGCAACCCACCGCCTCGGTATTCGGCTGACTCACGGTCCGACCTGCCAGCAACTGGTCGAGCGCCAGTTTCAAGTCTTCGCGCTTGGGAGCGTCGCGGACATAACCCACCCCGTATTGATCATCAATGCGGCCTCGATAGCGAACAAACCGGTCCGCATCCAATACAAACACTTCGGGAGTGCGCACGGCCGCCATGCGGTCCGCCACGCGGTTGCCCACATCTTTCAGGATGGGAAACGGAATCTGATGGATGCGGGCGTAGGCGGCGATCTCCGTGATCGAATCCTGCCGGTTGGCATTGATGCCGAGGAAACTCACTCCCCGTGGCCCATAGACTTCGGCAAGGTTCGAAAGCCGAGCGCCATACAGCTTGGCCAGCGGGCATTCGGTTCCCAGAAAAGTCACGACGACCAACTTGCCGTTGCTGACTTCCTCCAGCGTGACCCATCGTCCGCGGAAGTCCTGCAGTCGAAAGTTGTCTACTTGACTCCCGACGTCAGCGCACCGGGCCGGCGGTCCCGCCGCCCCCACGATGCATCCCACAAGTGCTAGCGTTCGTAACAGCATGGCATTCCTCGGATGAAGGCGCTTCGCGGTGGGGCAGGATGCCCCTTTTCCGGTGGGAAAGCGGCCGGAGTGGTGGTGTGGGTGGAAACGATTCCCAGAGAACCAGTATCTTTTTTCTACACTGCGGAGGTGAATCCAACAAGTTCTTTACATCACCATGCCACCGTCGATCTGCAGAATGGCGCCCGTCGTGTAAGAACTGGCGTCCGATGCCAGATAAACGGCCGCGCCGACAAGTTCTTCCACGGATCCGGGACGTCCCAGCGCGGTCCGCGCGGTGAACATTTGCAGACGCCGATCGTCGGACCACAGGGCGCGACTCAGATCCGTTTTGAACAGTCCCGGGCAAATACAGTTTACACGAACTCCGTGGCCCCCCCATTCGCGTGCCAGCACGCGCGTGAGCATGATCATGCCGGCTTTCGTGACCGAGTAGATTCCCATCATGGGGGCCGCCTCGAGCCCGGCGACTGAGGCGACATTGATTACCGACCCCCTTCCTGCGTCGATCATCATCCTGCCTACCATTCGGCTCAGGAGGTAGGGTCCACGCAAATTAACGTCGAACGTCTTGTCCCACGCCCAATTGTCCGAATCAACGATAGGCCCCAAGTACGGGTTCGTCCCGGCGTTGTTGACAAGCACTTCGATCGATCCAAAAGACTGAGCCGTATCATGGACGAGTCGTTCCAGGTCATCGGCGCTCGCCACGTCGGCGACCATTCCTTGGACGCGGGATCCGAACGCCTGGAGCGACTCGAGCGCGGCGTCAACCGTCTGCCGTTTTCGTCCACAGATGACTACATTGGACCGGGCGTCCGCGAATCCTCGCGCCAGGGCCAATCCAATCCCACGTGTCCCCCCCGTAATGAGGGAGGTTTTTCCTACCAACGAGAATGTTTCGGGCATCGCCTGGTTCCTTCCTCCGCGTCGTTGTTCGTCGGGTCATGCGATCGCGGGGAACCGTTGTGTGGCGACATCGCGTTGTGCTCGATCGCGCGCCGCCCATCGGACCGCGCACCGTTTCGCACGGTTCGCATACCAGATTGTCACATTCTCGACACCGGAGCCGCAAGCCGTCGCCCGCATGGTATCCCCAGGTTCCCAAAACGGGGCAAACCCGCCGGTCTCGGCGCCGAGCAGCGCGCCAGTAGGCACGTTGCCGGCGGCGCTGGGCCGTTCGGCGGCCGCAGCGTGCCGCGACGGCCGCCAACGGCGTTGTCCGCCGCGGTCATTCCGCCTGAGTGCCTGGAAAAGGGCCGGAAATCTTGCAGCCTTCCGGATGCTGATTAGAATGGATTATCGCGAGCAGGTGTCCGTCATCATTCTTGGGCATTGCCAAAACCGGGCGTGTGTCGAGGCCCCATCGTGCGAGAACAGCGCGTGGCGCTGGGGCGGCATCACTGTGCTGCCGGCCCTGTGGCCATGCGCGGCGCGTGCGGGATATTGATGCCGGGGTGATGGAACGGGCAGCGGCCGCATAGACCTATTCGCCCGAGACGGATTCAAGGATCGTCTGTCCCGTTCCTTTGCACAGGAGCGGGAGTAACAGTCAGGAGGCGCGGGCGGTTGTTGTCACCTGCGCTGGTCGGCATCGAGGGTCCTGTTTCGCACGTGTGGATGGCGGACGGTGAGTTCGGCCGCACGGCGCGATCTCGATACGACCGAGGGACGGCTTTCTGGAAAGAGACTGTTCCGCTGATTGTTCAACCACCCCTTCACACGCCTCCGGTTTCGAGGCGTACCGAGCCATGGGTACGTGGGCACTGTCACCGGCCGAATGGGAAGCCGTCCGACTCAGTCTGCTGGTCGGCACGACAGCGGTCGTCGCGTCGATGCCTGCCGGGATCGTGCTGGGCTGGATTCTGGCCCGCAAGAGATTCTGGGGCAAAAACGCTCTGGAGACCGTGCTGAACCTGCCACTGGTGCTACCGCCGGTCGTCACGGGATACCTGCTGCTGTTCGCTTTCGGACGCCAGGGGTGGATTGGTTCCCGACTGGAACAGTGGTTTGGGCTGCGCGTTGTTTTCGACTGGAAGGGAGCTGCTCTGGCTGCCGGTGTCATCTCGTTTCCCCTCATGGTACGTGCCATGCGTCTGGCGTTCCTGGCGGTGGACGAGAGGTTGGAGCGTGCCAGCCGCACGCTGGGCGCCAGTGGAATCGACACGTTCTTTACCATCACCCTGCCCTTGGCGCGGCATGGCTTGATCGCCGGTTGCGTGCTTTCTTTTGCCAGAAGCGTCGGGGAGTTCGGCGCCACGATCATGATCGCGGGAAACATTCCCGGGAAAACGCGAACGATACCACTGTACGTCTTCAGCTTGCTGGAATCGCCCGGAGGGGCCGAACAGGCTTACCGGGTGGTCATTGTGTCGGTACTGATTGCGTCCGGCGCGTTGATTCTGGGCGAAATCATGGAGCGGCGGGGCCGCGAACGCATTTACGCCGTCTAACGCAGCAGCGCCCTCCCAAACGGAAAGAGAAACAGCCATCCGAAAGGTTTGCGGGAAAATGTTCCTCGACCTGGTTCCTCGTTTTCGCCTGGGGTTCCTTAAGCACGTCCGCCCAGATCCGGGTTTGCTCCGTTGCCTTGTTCGAGGATTCACCTACAAGTGATTCAGTTTAACGCCATGAGCAGACTGCCATGAGCAGACTGATTGTCGAGTGCCAACACCGTTTCCCCGGAGGATTCGGCCTTGATGTGCATTTTCGGGCCGTGGGCGGAGTCACCGCGCTGTTCGGGCCTTCGGGCAGCGGCAAGAGCACCACGCTGGCATTCATTTCCGGTCTGCTGCGTCCGCAGCAGGGGCGAATTGAACTGGGAGGCACCGTGCTGGTGGATACCCGCCGCAAGCTATTTGTGCGACCGGATCGGCGAAAGATCGGGTTCGTGTTTCAGGATCATTTACTGTTTCCGCACCTCACGATCCGCGCCAATCTTCGCTACGGTGCCCGGCGTCGGCCGACGCGCCGGATCGAATTCGATCGGGTCGTCGAAATACTGGAACTCGGCGCGTTGCTGGATCGGTATCCGCGCACGCTGAGCGGCGGGCAGCGTCAACGGGCGGCGCTGGGGCGGGCGATCCTGCGCGGTCCCGAACTGCTGCTGATGGACGAACCGCTGACAGCTCTGGACCTGGGTTTGAAGGAACGGATCCTGACGTATCTCGAGCGGGTCGTGAAGGAATACCATCTTCCCACGCTGTTCGTCAGCCACGACCAGACAGATGTGCGGCGCCTGGCCGACCATGTCGTCGTGCTCGAAGAAGGACGCACTGTCAACGCGGGCCCCACTCGCGAGACGCTCGATGAGGCCGTGACGCGCAAAATGCGGTCGCATCCGGGTCCCACCAACCTTTTGCGAGTGGACGAGCTGAAGAGAATCAATGGTCATTTGGAGGGCAGCGTCAACGGGCAGCACTTTCGGTTGCCCAACGATCTGCGGGTGGAAACGCCATCCTGTTACGTGCGTTTCCTGGCCCGCGATGTCGTCGTGGGAGAGCATGACGTGACCGGGTTGAGCATCCGCAATCAATTGCACGGGCGGATCCGCGAAGTCGTGAAGCTCCCCGGACGGGCGTTCGTGGCGGTCGACGTGGGACAGTTCTTGTGGACCGAAGTCACGTTGGATTCGGTACGCGACCTCCATTTGGCGCCCGGCCACAATGTCACCTGTCTGATCAAGACCAGCGTGCTGCAAGCAGCTGAATGACGGCCTCGACGGCTGGATCCGCAGAGGACCGGTTGTGCGGAACCACCGAAGCGCGGCCGGCGAGCCGGCCGAATCCCATCACTCGTCGGCGACGTAAATCGTGGTCCCGACCGGCTCCCCTTCGATGGCCCGCGTCAGGTTACCGCGGACCAACCCGTTGATGACCTGGATTTCGCGGACATTCACGGCCTTGAGCATGTTTTCCAGGACCACGGGCTCCACCACCATGTCCTTCAGCGACCGGGCAAGCAGTTCCTGGACGCTGATTCGCGGAATGAATTCCGCGCGGGGGTTCTTTTTCGGATCGTCCGAATACAACCCTTCTTCATCTTTGACGAAAATGACCTTGCGAGCGGCCAGGCATTCCCCGGTCAAGTACACGCCGGAATCGGTGCGATTCGGTGGGATCCGCCCTTCCCGGGGTGGTTTTTCCCAGTACTCGTAGGGAGGCATTCCCGCCATGATGGGAATGCAGCCCATCCGGAAATAGAGCGGCAGGGATTGAAAGTCTTCCGGAATGATGAAAATGGCGCCGAATTCAGCCAGCACCAGTTGCAGGATCCGCGCGTTCTGCACGGCCGTCGACTGACCGATCGTGGCCAGCACGCCGGTGGGCAGGTTCAAATCCAGCGCGAGACTGTAAGCGTGGCGGGCCCGGGTTCCTCCTCCGGAGCCGATCAACAGCCGGTGCTTCTGCACAATCTCGCCGATCTCATCGCGCAGCGGCCACACCGCTTCGCGGCCGCGGTCGATGACGCTCTGACCGCCGATCTTGATTACGTTCACATCCGGCAGGATCCGCAGGGGTTTGGCGTCCGGATAGATCGATTCCAGAGTCTGCGGCGTGTTCAGATTGATGTCCGCCAGCGGATTGAGAATCGACTTGCGGGCGGGGGAAGAAGCGCTGCTCTGACTCATGGCGTACTCCGTGTCATGCTCAAAGATCGGCGTCGATGATGGTACCTACGTGTTCGCCGTCGAGCGCCTTGCCCAACAGCTCGGGCTGCAGTCCATTAATGATCTGAATACGGCGGACATGGCGTGCGTTGATCATGGCTTCCAGGCACGCCTGTTCGATGATCAATTCGGGCATCCGGCGGTCCAACAGCTCACGTACGCCGATACGCGGTATCCATTCGGCTGAAGCATCCTTCTTGGGATCGGCCGTATAGAGTCCTCGCTCGTCCTTGAGGAAAATGATGGAGCGCGCCCCCAGCACTTCAGCGAACAGATAAGCTCCCAGGTCGTTGCCGTTCATGGGAATACCCTGGCGTCCGGCGGGGGGCTCCCAGAAATGATAGGGCGGCATGCTCGACATCACGGGGATCATGCCTTCGTCAAGCCACAGGGGCAGCTCCAGGAAATTTTCCTTGTTCAGCGACATTCCTTTGCTGCTGGCCAGCAAGGACCATAGCATCCGGCTGTTCTGCTCGTCGACGGCTCCCGCGACCATCGCCAGCGCGCCGGTGGGCAATCCCAGGTCGAGACAGATGTGAAACGTGTGGCGCAGCCGCGCGCCTCCGCCCACGCCAATGACAAACTTATGTTTCTGGCGGCACTCCAGGATGGCTTCCAGCAGTGGTATCAGCGCCTCGCGCCCGCGGTCCAGAATGCTCATGCCTCCGATCGAGAGCACGTTCATGTCCGGGAGAATGCAGATCTCCTGGCTGGTGCCGGTTTTGGCTCCGATATGCTGGCCGACGAGCGACTCGCGCATCAGCTCGCTCTGCACATGGCGCCGCTGGTCGTCGTCAAACGGTGCATTTTCAGTCACGGCAATTCCTTCATCTACTCTACGGAACGGCGGGTTATACTCGGTACGTGCGGATGATTGACCAAGTGCCTGTTTGTCGACGGCAACTGACGGCGCGTCACGTCGATCTGCTGAGCGACTGGTTGCTGTCCATCTTTTGATCCTCGGTCGGCTCTGTGACTTCGGGCGTTTGCTCGCCGCCGGGCGCCGGGCCGCCCGATGGTGCTGGCTGCTGCGTGTCGGCCGTATCGGACGCCGCGCCCCGCGCCCCGCGCTGGGCCACCGCGTCGGATCCCAGGTGTTTCAGCATCGGATAACTTACCAGCGCGCTGAGTGTGCCCGCGATGGCGTTGGGGATGAGCTTGAGTGCCGGGAAGACCAGCAGCGTCGCGTTGTCCGACGCCAATGCCAGGATCATGGCGAACTGTGTGGAAGTTCTGGCGGCCGCCGCGATCCAGCCCACCAGCACGAACACCATGATTTGGCCGTCCAGCAGTGTCCAGCCGCCGACGCGCAGCCGCAATTTTGCGGCCAACGGCAGCACGCGCCGCACCAATGGCCAGATGAGGTCGATCACCAGGCCGGGTACCAGGTGTTTGAGAACCTCAAAGATTCCATACCGACTGTCGCCGTTGAGAAAGGCGATGAATCCCATGATTCCGCCCGCAATCGTTCCTCCCCATCGCGTATGGGTTCGGTCGGCCGCCAGAATGTAGAGCGGTATGAAAAAGATGGTCTTGGCGCCCTGCATCACCGGCATGCCGGGTAGAATCTTGACCAGCTTGAAGGCCATCATTGCGGCCGCGATACCGCCGATAACGCCGACATCGTGGGCCCGCTTTTCACTGAGGCCCAATCGATGGGCGTGACTGGCCGCGTCGGCCAGACCCGCATCGATGCGTTCGATAAAGGGCGTCAAATCGCGATCTTTCAGGGCCCGGAACAACGCCAGCATGCCGCCCGAGCCAGCCGCCGGCACCACTGAAGACGCATCGGCATCGTGCCCGCCGCTGCCATCACCGCGTCCACGACCACTGCCGTCGCCGCATCCATCGCCTCCCTCGCGGCCAAACCACCGCCGCCAGAATCCTTGACGATGACGGCCTCCGCCTCCGCCCGTGCCCATGCCGCCGCCTCCGCCGCCTCCGCCGCGCAGCGATCCGGCCAGCATCGCCATGGTCGTGTCCAGAGAATATGCCAGCAGCGGCGCGACGCGCAACGATCGCAGCCCGTTGATGAACGAGGTTTCGTCACCCACCGTCCGTACGACGTGCGTGGTGAGGACCACCAGGGCGATCTGAGACGACATCAAAATGCCGGACAACGCTCCGGTAATGTTAATCTTCAGACCGACGCCGGGAACCATCCAGAAGCTTTCGCCGCCGGCACCCGGCAGCAACGCGTTGACACCGACCAGGAATACAAACAAAAAGCGCAGTCGTTTGAAAATCCGCAGCACCGTCCAATCGAGCTGTCCATACGCGGCCAGCACGACCAGCTGGATCGCGAACAGCACGGCCACTCCGGCGGGCTTGATCGCTTGCGGCAACAGGAACGTCGTAAACGTGACACCCAATAAGTAGAGAATGAGAAGCCAGGGGTGCCGGATCACATAGCTGTCTTTTTTTTCCATCACCATTCTACGGATACGTTCGGAAGGAGCTGCTCGATCCGTTGCCGCTCCTCCCGAGGGATGGGGTTTTCGTCAAGCTCCAGCTCGCGAAGTGACTTAAGCGATCGAATATCGTCCGGAATGGACGTGAGCCGGTTGCTGCCGAGATTCAGCAATCGAAGGTTTTCGAGATTCCAGAACTTCTCCGGAAGGCTCTCAATCTCATTGCGTGAAACGTGCAGTTCGGTCATTTGTTTGAGGCGCCCGATTTCGCCGGGAAGCGTTCGCAACAGGTTACGCGACAGTTTGAGCACTTGCAGACCACGCAGCGTGCCGATCTCCGGCGGAAGCTCGCGGATCCGGTTTTTACCCAAGTTAAGCGATTCAAGGTTGGTCAGGTCGAAGATTCCCGGCGGAAAAACTTCCAGATAAGCGTTGGTCAGATTAAGAAAGCGCACCCTGTTGGGACGGAGCAGCGCGTCGGTCAAGTTCGTGAAAACTTCGTCCGAGCCAGCTTCATCCTCGGCCACGACCCCCAGCTCGATGCGCTGGACTTCGCGGAGCACAAAACGTGGGACGGTAATCTCCGCGAGCTGGTCCCGGCCGGCCGGGACCAGCTTCCAGGATGGCGCATTCGTGCTCAGCAGGCAATGGCCCGCAAGGTCTTCCGCGGGAAACGTGAAAGTTTCACCGCGCGGGCTCGTGCAGCGAATATGCTTTTCCACATGACGATCGCGAAGAAGCTCGTCCAGAAATACGACGACCTGACCGTCAAAACGCTGGACATCGCGGGGCACCGCGACGGCGACGTCCGCCAATTGTTCCGACGGCAGCACGGCCTGGTTTCCTTCCGCGACCAACTCAATGTTGGGCAGGTTCATCGCGTAGGCGTCTCCCGAAAAAATCGTACGCGCTGTCCGGCCCGCCTGCGCGGCGCAGGCGGCGGGAAGAGCATCCGGCGGAACTTCCAAATGATGAAGGGCCGTGCGGCGGGCGGGCCGAGCCGTCCCAGGCAGGTGCCGACCGCAGGGACGCTCGCGGAACCGATGCCGGCCAACCGGCTGGGTCCACCCTGCCGGGCCGTGTCACGTCAGGCACCAAGTCCCCGGCGCCGTACGCTTTGCCATAAGTGAATACGGGTAAAACTTTTATGTTAATTCCGGAAACGCGTACGTCAATGGGCTCCCTCCCGCTGGTCGTGAGCGGCCCGTACCGCCGCCACGACCGGGCCTACGATCCTCCGGCCCGGCCTTGCGGCGACGCGACCGACTCGTGCGAAAACGACCGATCACCCCGCGACGCCAGGCCTTCCGCGGCCACCATCCCCTCCGGATTGAGGATACGGACGTTGGTGGAAAGGTAGCTGGGCAGGTCGCCCGAGGAATAGATGGCTTCACCGAATACGGCGGCATACCCCTGTTTGGGCAGCGGCAGCGTAAACAGATGGCCCGTGCCGTCCGCCTGCATGGGACGCGACTGCCACACGGCCTGGCGGAAATCCCGTGAATCGGAATCGGCGACCCAGGCCTGCACCTTGGCAGGCGGCGGATCCGACTGGACGCGGAGCACCAGATCCTGGCTATCATTCTCAAACTGCCACGTGAGTTGTGGCATTTTGGGACCGCCGGCCGCGTGCCGGTACAAGGCCGACAGGCTGCCCACAATGCGTGGAAAATCGCGGAGTCCGTGCCGATTGTTGGGCACGTACAGAATGTATTTTTCACCGACGAGATCGTCCCAATAGAGGTTCAACGCGTCGAGGGGCCAATAGTGATCATTGGTGCCGATCATGATCAACTTCGGTTGTTTCAGCGATTGCCGGTACGCATACGGATCGACGATGGCCCGCAAGGCACGCCCTTTTTCCGTGGCCATATGCTGCTGCAATCCACGCTCGGTGTAGTCGTGGATTTTATTCGAATAATCGCCCCAGGCCGTGATCTGGTGTTTCATCTGCGGCTGCATGTTCAGCGTGTCGATCACCATCGGAGCAATCGCCTTGGCCCGCGAGTCGACCGCTCCGGTCAGCCACGTCGTCCATCCCCGCTTGGAAGCGCCGGTAATGGTGAACGCATCGATATCCAGCGACCATTGGTCCTTACAAAACGACTGTACGGTGTCCATCGCCCGCACGGCACTCTTGACCATCGGAAGCAGCAGCGGCCATTCCGCGTCGCCCGTCCGCAAGAAGTTTTCGAAGGTCAGCGAAATGATCGCGTCCTCGACCTTGCCATCGAACATCGGCTGAAAGGGAACGTGCAACAGCACGGCGACAGGCGCTTTCAATTGTTCGGCGACCGCGGAGAAGATCGGAGCTTCTCTGGGCAGCTTCAGGTCCCCGCTGGCATTCCCAAATTCGTCGCGCCACCGGCCACCGGCGATAACCAGTACCGCGTGCCGCGCGCTGCTATCAACCGTCGACGGCTTGATCACGTACAGTTGGTGCTTCCATGCAATGCCCTTCCAGGTTTGCGAGGTAAGCACGATTTCCGTGTAGGTTGTCTTGCCAAACGTGCCCTGCCGCGTCTCTTGCCACTGGTAGGAAGCGTCTTCTTTGGACACGTATTGAGCCAGCGGGCCCGAGACGGCCGCATCGGCCGTCAGGGAACCAACGCTTGTCAGCATGGCAGCCGTTAAGACACAGACCGTGTACCTCATCATGGAGATCTCCTGCATTTATGGTGGATTGCCGACCGCCCGATGACACGCACCGCGGCGGCGACACCTGCGTCCACAGGCCACGGGGGCGACCACGGTTGCTCGCCAGCCGGCGGCCCGGCATCCGGTGCCGATGCATGGCAGCGCCGTGCCCCAACATCCGCCCGCGGCGGCGGGCACATCCGGCGGAACATCCAGTGTAGTCGGTCGTGTTCTTTAGGGCCAAGACCGAGGTCCCTGGGCGGTTACGAGATGCGCTTGAAGCGCCACAGCCGCGCGGCGTTGCGACCGAGTATTTTTGCCCGCTCGTCGGCGTTCCAAAACGGGATTTTGCTTCGGATCAGATCGATCTCCTCCTGGAGAGTGGGACGCTGAAAATGGGCGCGGGCCGGGCCCGGATAACCGGTCCCCCACAGCAGACGGTCGGGACCGAAAGCATCGAATACACGCTCCACCCACGGGTAGGCATCCGGGTACGGGTAACGACCCGAAGCAGAAACCGAGGCGAGTTCCGATACTTTAACCGACAGGTTGGGGTACCGGGCCAGCCGCAACAACTGGTTCAGTTGCGGCCGCGGGTCTTCCACTGCTAAATCCATCTGCGCGAGATGGTCGATCACGACCGGAACGCCCGGGTATTGGCGAATCATGCGTTCGAGCCTGGGCAGCTGTGGCGGGGAAATGAAAAAATTGAACAATGCGCCGAGTTTTTCGGCCCGTTGCCAAAGCGCGTGCGCCGGCGCGTCGTCCATCCAACTGTCCTTGCCCTTGTAGTAGATGGGGCTGAATCGCATCCCGGACAATTTCTGCTCGCCCATCCAGTATTCGAGCTTATCGGCGACGTGCCGATCCGTTGGATCGATGAGGCCGTGGGCCCGCAGGCGGTCAGGGAAACGTCGGACGCAGTGGGCGACGTACCGATTGTCCCAACCGTGGTAAATGACCTGCACGAGCACACAATGGGACACCCCGTGCGCGTCCATGTCCCGAATCAACGTCTCGACGGTGCCGTCGACCTGCGGAGGCACGAAGTCGTTTTGGTAGGGATGTGCGAAGGGAAAGCGCCGGCCGCCGCGGCTCCACACGTGCATATGGGTGTCGATGACAAAGTCTGATCCGCGTGCATCGTTTCCCGGCATTTCTCCGGCCTGGCTCGGCGCCTGACGGGACCACGACGAACCGGCAGCGAACCCACCCAGCATGTGGAGAAAGCGGCGTCGGCGAATCGGCAATCGCTCGGGCATATCAGCTTCTCCGGACACCGGTCATTGCTGGAGGGCAAGCAGCAGTTATCGTAGATTGTAATGTCGGGGGAAAGACATTGCGATTCAAACGCGGGCCGTGACGCTTCGATGGTTGTTTATCCAAACGAACGTGTGCATTCTTGCGACAGCCGGCCGCGGCGCACGACCGTGCCAGTCCGCTTCAGGCTGGCATGGTTGGTCACGGCGATCGGTTTGATGTTCGGGGCAACGCTCAGTACCTCGGCCCAGAATCCAGTTCCCCCGGACAATTCGCCGCCGCCCGTGCCGCGGCGCACGCCGTGGACGACGTCGCGCGTGGTCGGATCACCCGAAGCGGCACCTCCTTACACCACCCGGAGAGCCTTTCCAAATCTCACGTTCCAAGCGCCGGTTCACCTCGTGCAGGGACCGAGCGGAAGACGGCTCTTCCTCGCGCAGCGTGACGGGCGGATAGTGAGTTTTGCCGAACGGCAACACGCCAAATCGGCAGAGACTTTCCTGAAGATGGATCAGGAAACTTATTCCATTGCTTTTCATCCGCGTTTTCACGAACAGCGCTATGTCTACGTATTCACCAACAATGCGCGTGTGCGCGCCGAGGGCTCTGTTTCCCGCAACCAGATTCTGCGGTACGAGGTGTCGCGGGAGGAGCCTCCACGGGCACTTCCTGATTCACGATTTGTGGTGCTCGAATACAAGTCGGACGGTCACAATGGAGGCGATCTGGCATTCGGTCCTGACGGCCTACTGTACATTACCAGCGGCGACGGATCGTCGGATTCGGATGCCTGGAACACCGGACAGGATCTGTCCGATCTGACCTCGGGTATCTTGCGGATCGACGTGGACAACCCGCAAGGAAATCTGCCCTATGGCATACCGGACGACAATCCGTTTCTGAGCTTTGCGGACGCACGCCCGGAGCTGTATGCATACGGAATGCGCAATCCATGGCGCTTCAGCTTCGACGCCGTTTCCGGCAACCTTTACGTGGGCGATGTCGGCCAGGATCTGTGGGAAATGATTTACCTGGTGCGGGCGGGAGGAAACTACGGCTGGAGTATTAACGAGGGCGCACATCCTTTTCATCCGCTGAAACAGAAGGGACCGACGCCGCTCCTGACCCCCCTGACGGAGCATCACCATACCGAATCACGTTCGATTATCGGTGGGCTGGTGTATCGCGCCAGCCGCCTCGCGGATTTGACCGGCGCGTACATCTACGGCGATTACGAAACGGGAAAGATCTGGGGTCTGCGGCACGAAGGCGATACGGTTACCTGGCGGCAGGAACTGGCCGACACGACATTGCGCCCCTGTTCGTTTGCCGTCGGCAGCGACGGCCGTTTTTATCTCGTCGCCCATCTGACCGGCGAGATTCACGAATTGGTTCCCGCTCCCCCCCGCGATACGCAACCGCCGTTTCCGCTGCGGTTGAGCGCAACGGGCCTGTTTGCATCGCTGACGGAACTGGCCCCGTCGCCCGGCGTGGTGTCCTATTCGGTCAACACTCCGCAATGGTGCGACACCGCAGACGCCCGGCGACACCTCGCGCTGCCGGGCACTCGCCAGATGACCTTCGCAGCGTCGGGCCATTGGACGTTTCCCGAAGGCGCCGTATTGGTCAAGACGTTGAGCGTTCCGTCAATCGACGCCCCACTGACCGCGCGACGCAGGATCGAAACGCAGATTCTGACGCTGCAGGAGGGCCAGTGGAGCGGCTACTCCTATGTTTGGAACGACGCGCAGGACGACGCGCGGCTGGCCCCCGCCGAGGGGCTTGAGCTGTCGGTTACCATCGCGGATCCCGCCGCCACTTCGGACTCCACGCAGATTCCGTGGCGCGTCGTCAGTCGAACGGAGTGCATGGTGTGCCATTCCCGCGCGGCCGGGTTTGTGCTCGGAGTTCGGACCGAACAGCTTAACTGTCCGGAGGACAACTTGACGCCGGCCAGGAATCAGCTTCGACGGCTCGAGGAGGAGGGTTTGTTCGGCAGCCGGCTCACGGATGCGCCTGACTCGCTGGCAAGACTGGCCGCTCCCGACGATGCGGCGGCGAACCTCGACGCGCGGGCGCGCTCGTATCTGGACGCCAACTGCGCGCACTGCCACGTCGGTGCGGGCGGGGGCAATGCCCTCATTACACTTAAACACGGCACCCCCCTCGAGGAAACAAAGCTGGTCGGCAGCCGGCCGCTGCACGCGGATTTCAACGTGCCCGGCGCGATGCTCGTGGCCCCTGGCGATCCGGAAAGGTCCGTGCTGTACTTGCGCGTGTCGCGCCGCGGCGTGGGCCAGATGCCACCGCTGGCAACCCAGCTCGTGGACCGGCAGGCAGCCCGCTTGCTGCACGACTGGATCGCCCACCTGTCTGTGCCCGCGGAGCTCCAAGCGCAGATGGCGCGTGCCGCGGCGGAGATTCACGGGGCGAGCGGAATGCTCACGCGGTGGCACATTGCCGGTCCACTCTCCAGCCGGCCGGCAGGCGACGTCCTGCAAGAAGTCGCGGCCGCCGATGCCGCGGCGTCGTCAGGCGAGATGCCATCGCTGTCATGGAGGGTAACGACCGGCAGCGGTCCCGAAAGCCACGTTGCGCTGGCCGACCCAGCCACGGGCCGTCGCTACTGGATGGCGCGTACGGATATCATCGTGCCGGAGACCATCGACGCCCAGATGCTCGTGCGCGCCGACGTCGCGCTGGGCGTATGGCTGCACGGCGGGCTGGCGTTCGAACAGGGGGTGCTCCCTGCCGACGAGCAACCCGCCCGATTCAATGTAAGGCTTCACAAAGGACGGAACCGTGTTCTCGTCGTGCTCGAAGCCACCCGCCGGAAGGCGGGGTTTTCGCTGAATTTTCGCCGACGCAGCGCCGTTCCGCGTCACGAACAGCTCGCCGAAGCCGCGCTGTCCCATACCGGCGATCCCGAGCGCGGCCGCCGGCTGTTCTTCTCCGCGTCCAAAGGTCAGTGCGCAAAGTGCCATTGTGTGGGTACCGAAGGCACGGAGATCGGGCCGGATTTGACGGGCGTTGGATCTCGCCTGTCACTGGCCCGCATCGTCGAATCGATCCTGGAACCGAATCGCATCGTGGCACCGCGCTACCAGCCCGTGTCGATGATTCTCACCGACGGTCGCGTTCGCAGTGGAATTCCGTTGGCGGAGACGAGAGATACCATCACGCTGGGCAGCGAAGAAGGACGGCAGGTCGTCGTCACCAAATCCGAGATCGCCAGTCAGCAGGTGCAACCAAGGAGCCTGATGCCGGAGGGCCTGCACGAGACGCTGACGGACCAGGAATTCGTCGACTTGATTGCGTTTTTGAGCGCTCCGGCGGCCGACGCGCCCACCACGGCCGGCAGCCATCCAGCGCCGTGACCGACGATTATCGACGGTTTCCTGCCGGCGACTCGTTCGCATCGATCGGTGACCGCCGCGAGACCCAGTCTCGCTCTTCCGCCCACACGTCGTCCCGCATCTTGGCGATGCGCTTGGGAGCCGCCGGCGCGTGGTGGCCGGCCGCGTATGTTGAGGCGAGCGGTCGCCGCTCGGAGGATGGCGCGATGTCCGCCTCGGACGCGGACGCCGAACTGGCCGCTGCCACCAGAGCCAATAGTTCATCGATGTCATCAAAGTCCATGTCTCCGTCCTGGTCGGCGTCTCCGCCAGCGGCCGCCGGCAGTCCGTAACCGCTTTCGTAGGCCACCGGATTCCGCAGAGCCAGAACCATGGCGTCGATGTCTGCCGCGTCCAGCAGGCCGTCGCCCGTCAAATCGCCGAGACGGGTGAAGGCCGTCACGCCGATCGAATCGTCACCGACCAGCGCCCCCTGATGATCGTAGGCTTCCAAAGCAATGGCATTATCGCCGGGCTGCAGCGGAACGCTTATCCGCCATCGTTCATCGTCCAGCCAATGGACATCAAGCGGGTCGGCGATTCCCGCTGGCCGGACTTCTCGAACATCGATCCAGCCGCGCCCTTCCACGACAACCGTCGATTCGGACTCGCGAAGTCGTCCCCAAGTGATTTCAAATGGAATCTGTGCGGGCAACTGGCCGAGCACAAAGTCGCCGCGACTGCCAATCGTATTGAGATATCCCTGATAGGTGGAGCCTTGCGCGGACAACATCGCCTCGTAGTGATCGGTCCAGTACGCCATGTGGTCCATATTGAAGGACGTCTGGATCAGGTTCCACAAGTGCCCCAGGTACACGCGATAGACGCCCGGCAAGTCGATCAGCTTGGCCGTGTTGGCATCGCCGCGAAGAGGGGCCTCCGTCGAACGATTGAAGCTGAAGTCCCAATCCCACGGTATCGCCAGGACTTTGTTGTCTTCCGGCCGCACATAGAATTTCAGGTTGTGCGCGCCGCCGTAGCTGTAGACGTCCGTGATCCCTCCCAGGGACAGCATGGCGAACACCCGCAGCCATTCGTCGACATCCAACACTTCGTCAGCGGCCTCACGCAGTGCTTCGCCTTCCAGGCTAAACACCTTGGCCATATCAATAATGTGGCTGTAGTCGTCCTTTTCACGATTGTTTTTGATCACGTAGGGCCAGCGGTAGAGTTCCTTATCGTCGCCCATGTCCTGAAGGTCCATTCCGGCTCCCCCGATGGGACGATACAGCTTGAACCCTTCCGGGGTCCCGTCATGCGTCGCGGTTGGCACTCGAATTCCGGACAGTTTGAATACGGTTCCATCGCCTCCATTGACAAACTGGGATTCGAGATAGACGTTGGTGTGCCGTGCCATGGATAGCAGCGTGGGACCGCCGCCAATGCTGGTGGGCGTCTCCAGAATGACGACGTCGTCATACATGGCACCGGGCAACCCGGCGCTCTGGATTATGTGCTTGATAAGAATCTCGCGTTCGTTTCTCTGATCCAATCCTACCGTTTTGTGCACGCCGCGAAATCGCTGTTCCGAATGGAAGCGGATCTGGTATCCCGTGTTGGGTATCCCATCACGGGTAAACATGCTGCCCTTGAGCCTTGTGCCGACGTCGTAAAATACTTCCTCGCCGTTGTAGACAACCGTCGTTCCCCGCATCTGGTTGTCCATCATGTTCACGACGTCATGAAGTTCGGCGATGTCGTCCGGCGTCATGATCATTTGAATGTTGTGGCGCATCGCGTCCCGCTCAAAGCCGTCAAACACTTTGTAAAGCGCCCGCGAATCGGGGCCGGCCGCGGGAAACGTGGCCACGGCGCCGAGCTGGTCCTGGGCCTGCACGTAGAACTGCACGACCGTCGTGTTGCTTTGCGGAGGAATGACCGCGGAATACATCCCGTCGGCATCGACCGCCATGGAAACCGCGGTGAACGGCGCCGCGCCGTCAACGGCATACATCAACGTTACCGAATCGATGCCGTCCGGATCGTGGGCGGCGACCGAGACCGTCACTTCGTCTCCGGACCGGGGGACCACGGGTCCGTGCCGAAACCCGTCGAACACGGGACCCGCGTTTGCCACGAAGGTGGAATTCGTGGCGCCGGGCGTCCCGCTTTGCTCTGCCCTATCGATGATGGTGGTCCGGGCCGCGTCGCGGTAATGCAGTTCCGTATGGAGTTGGGGGGAACCGGCGACCCACAGGGCGTCGAATGCGATGCGGTAGGTCGTTCCGACCGCAACCTGGGCCCCGCCCCCCAGTGTCGTTTCCGCATGGTTGCTCAATTCGGTAAGCGTGGCCTCGGCGACCAAGTGCAGCGCCTGGTTCGAGCCGTCCCGCGGGTCTGGCGCGACCTGGCTGCGGAAATGCGTTCCCTGAATCCGCCACTTATCGGGTGAAGTGCCGACGGCATCTTCGTCGAACGTGCCGTTTTGCATGCGATCGATCGCCGAACCCGCGGGCTCTTCAATGACCTGAACGTTGTCCAGCAGAACCTCGCCCGCGTCCAACAGACCCAGCACGAGTTCGTGAAAGTGAATCGCGGGATCGAACTGAGTGGATTCGACCGTGGCCGTGTACTCGTAGTGTTGCCACTCGGAACGGCCCAGCGCAAAAGCTTCGTCGCTCGCCGCCCAGCTTTCGGCCACGGCGTTATCGGCCCGAGGGTCCCGCAGCTCGAGGCTCACTCCGCCGCCGTCGGCGTAGCCGGGCCACCTCCCTCCGTCGTAGTAATGGACTTCGTCGGCGACGTTGCCGGTATCATCGAGCAGCACGAGCCGCTCGTCGCTGTTGGAAAGCTTGCCGGCGAATGGTCCCAACACGTCTCCCGCCGCAAAAATGTCGGAGAACACTCCTTCCAATTCGGCCGGACTCTTGGCGATGACCAGGAATTGCCCCGGCGGCAGCACGGTTCCATCGGGAAAAGTAAAGCGAACCGCATCGTCGAGTTGCCAGCCACTCAAATCCACGGCAACATTATCGCTCCGGTTGAATAGTTCAACCCACTCCTGATCGGACACCGCGAAAGGCACGCTCGTTTCCGGCGAATCGCCCGGCACGGCGTATTGCGGCCGGTGATGGTACATGATTTCGTTGATTACGATCTCCGACGGGATCGCAAATCGATTCGCGTCTCCCGGCGTCGCCGGTTCAGGAGTCTGAAAGATGCCCCGGCCGTCCGGGAGCCGCGCCTGGGGCCGGTCCAGGACCCTCACGCTGTCGAGCACCGCTTTCTTGCCCGGCGCGTACAGCAGCGCACGTTCGCTTTGTGCGACGTCGAATCCCAGCGTCGCCTGATCCACAACCAGATAATCTCCGGCCGGCAAAATCGTCGGCGCGGAAACAACGTATTCCCGCGCATTTCCCTCGGTACTGGTCAGCACCATTCCTTCCAGGTCAACGTCGGCGCTGCCCGTGTTCATCAATTCGATCCAGAACGGCCCATCTCCGACCGCGGCAATCTCATTAATGACGATCGGCAGTGTTTCGCGAGCGGGACGTGCCACGCGACCTTCGAGCCGCGCGTTGCTCAGAAAGTCGCTGTCGTTGGCATCGATATTCAGGCCATGCAAGGCCAGGACATTCCTGCCGCTCCGCAGCAGGTCGACATGCTGCGAAAGGTCGATCGTGTGACCGGCCAGCACGATCGCATCGGGGCGCAAAGACGTGGCGGCCGCGTCCCACGACAACACTTCGGGGGCGTTCTCTTCGGCGACTTTGACTCCGTTCAGGTAGGCCACAAACCCGTCGTCGAACAGCACGTCCATCGTCAACTGATCGTACATCGTGCCCGGAACGACGTTGAATTCGGCGCGTGACCAGGCAGAGGCCGTATTGCCGAACATCGTGCCGCGGACGTCGGTGCCGGTTTGCCCCGTATAGCCGGTCACATCGATGGCCGCCGTCCCTTGCGCCAGGTTCTGTATCTGCGCGGCGGACAAAGCGCCGGACCATATCGCTAGCTCGTCAATCCACCCGTCAAAATACGAAGTGCCTGGCCCAAAGTTGGACCCCACCAGCCATCGCCGGCCCTCGCCCCAGACCGTGCCGATCTCGCTCGGACTACCTTCTTCAACGCCGTTGACAAACAGCCGTATGGTTCCGTCGCTCCGTGCCGTGCCGGCGACGTGATACCATTGCCCCGGCTGGACGACCGTGGTTCCCGTCACCGTGTGGAACTGAATGTTGTCGAAAACCTGGTGCTCGAAGTGCCCGGCGTCGTTCAGGCGTAGCTGGTGGGACAGGATGCCGCTGGTACCACCCGCGCCCAATCGCACGACAATACTCGACTCGCGTACCTGCGCGGGTTTGACCCATGCCGACAGCGTGTAATCGACGGGGTCCGGCTCGTCGATGATATTGACCCGGTCTTTAACGCCGTCAAATTGCAGAGACTGCGCCGATGCCACGTTGGGCGGCACATCTGGCGAGAACGCAGGTCCGATGATCCTGCCTAGGACACCATTTCCTGACAAATCTTCGGCACCCGAATCCCACGGATAGTAACGAAGCAATCCCGACGTCTCGCCCGGCGGCGCGTCCGTGTCGAAGCCAACACCCAACGATCCTTGCGTCCAACCACTGGAATCGAAATCGAGCGCGGTCCACGTCGTCCCCAGGATTGCATCGCCGGCAGTGGGAACCAATACCGTGGCCGGAGCCTTGCCGGCGATCAGCGAGTCAATCCGTTGATCGGCCGTGGGATCCTCGGGAAAGTTGCGGGAGCCCGGCGTGCCGCCCACCTGGTCGCTTGACCTCCAGTGCTCCGGGGATGCCGTCGCATCGTCGGGGCGGATCTTGGCCAGCGAAGCTCCCGATCCGTCCGGTCCCGTCGGCCACGGGTCGCGATCATCGTAGTCCAGCTCGTCCATGATCCGGTCCGCGTGGTTCCGCAAGCGCACCGTTTCGCCTCCGTTGGCCAGCCCGCCGTCAAACGGCCCAATTGCGTCTTGCACGCCGGCGGACGCCCGCAAGGCGGCCGGATCGGAAGCCACGACCAGATATTCTCCTCCCTCCAAAATGGTGCCGTCGGGGAACGTGTAGCGTGCGCCGTCGGCGATGGACCAGCCCGACAGATCGATATCGACGCCCATCTGGTTGTACAGCTCGATCCACTCCATGCCGTCGTCGCTGCCCGGCACGTTGTACATGATCTCGTTGAATACCACCGTGCTGTCCAAGACCAGACGGCATTCAAGCGGTTCCAACGTGGGCCGTTTCCGCCACATGCCCGCGGGCGGCTTGGCGGCGCGCCGCCCCCGTCGGGTGCTGCCCAATGGCCACCGCGTGGGGGAGTTTTGTCGAGCGCGCTCAAGGAATCGGAACACTCTTATCATCGTTGTCCAATCTCAATGGAGGGGGTCCGGGCGTTCGGCGTGAGGTCCGAGCCGGTGGTGATACCAGGTGCGGAATCTCGGCCCTCGCCTCTGATAATACCCGAAACGATCGTGCGGGTCAGACTTTGGCCCGAATTCGGCCTCACGCGACGCACCGGCAGCCAGACGCGTGGGCCGCCAGGCAGGACACACGTTTCCCCGCGGGCTTTCGCCCGCGGCTACACGCTTGCGCCTTTTCGCGGCTGGTTACCAACGAATAGCGCTGAGGGCTCAGTCCCAACCCAATGCTTTCATCAATTCGCGGCTTGCTTTTCGTGAGACGGTTGGCGTGTTGAGGGCTGACGGTGGAATGTTGCCACGTCCGCGCAGCCATTGCCTGAAGCACGAACCGCAAACGCGTTCCCAGGATCACAAAATCATATTTAGCGTCCGGTGCTGACGACCCACGCTGGGCTGATCGCGGCGATATCAAAGCTCATCAGCTTCCTGCTGAAGCAGTTCTTCATCGTAAGCTTCTTCGAGCTGTCGAACCTGAGCCGCGAGTTCCTCATTCTTCTCCACGGCGCTGGAAATCTCCAATTCCCACCGCGTGCTGGCAGCACGCAAGGAATCCAAGTCGAGAGGCAACTTGAGAATCTTGGCCAATCGTCGCGTAACCGCCGCAATGCTGGACAGATTGGCGCCTTGCAGGTAGCTGGGTATTTCCACAACGAGCGAAACCATTTCTACGCCTTCCGCTGGCGCCTGTACCATCAGGTAACTCGTAAAGGAACCCGGGCCTTCGTAGTTGGCAAGTCCCACGCCGTATTTTCGGATTTCGCGCAGTAGCCGCTCATTGGAGCAACTCACATACAGCCGCGGTTCTCGCGTATGCGGCACGGAGCCCCCGTAGGAACCGACAAACAGAATTCGCCGCACGTCCGCTTGTCGAGCGAGTTGGAAGATACAGTCGCCGAACAATCGCCACTTCAGGTTCGGCTCTTTGCCGACAAACAGGAGCAGATTCTCTGGTTCGTGGCAATAAAACGTGGCGGCGGGCATGTCAACGGTTTCGATCAGCCCGTCCTTGACGGTAATCGGCGGCCGGAAAAGCGACGCCACCTCCATGGAGCCCGGCACGTTATAGATGAAAAAGGGATCGGGATCGATGTCCGCGAAGGGTTGCGCGTCCGTCAACTCCAGCAAACGGTGAACGGTTCCGGTGGAAACATCGCCGCCGTCCATCCATCCCGTGAAGGCCAGCACGAGTGTGGCTTGCCGGACCGCAGGCTGCCGATGAATTCGCAGAACGTCCTCGTGCCTCTCCGCCATGATCGTATCGTACACAACGGCCTGCCCAGGGTGAAGCAACCGCTCCATTCGCGCATGTTGGCACGGCGGCAATCGCTTCATTTTCCGTGATCCGCACGATCGGGCGCGGGCGCCGGCAGCGGCGACTTTTAGCAGACTGTCAACCAAGGTAGGATGATGGTATGCCTCCCAGTGAATTCCACCGCTCAAGCCGGCCGGGTTCCGCCCGGTCCGACCCCCGCTCGCGCCGGTTGCTAAGCGTCCTGGACGAATTCGATCGGCTGCTGATTGTGATGCACGATAATCCCGACCCCGATGCCATCGCCACGGGTTGGTGTGTGCGCACCCTGCTGGAAGAACGATTGAACTTGCCCGTCGACCTCGTTGGCGGGGGCCAGATTGTCCGCGCCGAAAACCGGCATATGGTCGATCTGCTGACGCCCCCGATTCAGCTGGTCAGCGAACTCGTTTTAAGTGCGCGAACCGGTGTGATTCTGGTGGATTGTCGTTTGGGATCCGCAAATCACATAGTGACACGCGAAGCAATCCAACCGGTCGCCATCATCGACCACCACGTCAATGGCGCGCCGACGGAAAAGGTGGCGTTTGTCGACGTGCGGCCCGATGTGGCAGCGTCGGCCACGATTGCGGCCAGCTATTTGCAGGAGCAGGGAATCGAACCTGGTGAGAAGCTGGCGACCGCAATGTTATACGCCATCCGTACCGAAACGAGGAGCTTCGAAACGCATTACACGGAGCTCGATCGAGACGTACTGCTGTGGTTGACCGAACGTGCCGACCCGGCATTGCTGGCCGCCATCGAGAGCGCTCCTTTGTCACGCGATTACTTCAGTGATCTGGCGATGGCGATTCAGAGCACTCGTGTGTTCGGTAATACGGCCTTGTGCCTGCTTCCCCGAGCCGAGGGAGCGGAGATCGTGGGAGAGCTGGCCGATTTGTTGGTTCGATGCCGGGGCATCCATCGGGTGCTGAGCGGGGCGTTGGTCCACGGTAATTTTCTGGTGTCGGTGCGCACCGAGCACGAAGGAGACAGCGCAACGCTGCTGGTACAAAAAGTCTTGGCAGGACTGGGAACCGGTGGAGGTCACATGCACCGGGCCGGAGGTGAAGTCTCTCCGTTCCCCGATGGAAAAGCGGAACGAGACGCGCTGAAGGAAAAACTGCGGGACCGGTGGCTCGACGCGTGTGAACTGTCTACCAGGCAAAGCGAACCGCTCATATCGCGACGCGAGATTATCGAAAACCTGTAGTGCACCCGTAACACGGACAGGCCTCTCGTCGGGTGACCACCGATACACAATCTCGCCGGCACCTCGGACTTTCCGCTGCCACAGGAGTAGGCGTCGGCGCCATCGTCGGCGGCGGGATACTGGCGCTGGCCGGCGCCGTTTTCTCCGTCACCGGCCCCAGTGCCATGCTGGCTTTCGCCCTCAACGGGCTGATCGCGCTGTTCACGGCACTGAGTTTCGCGGAGGTGTCGTCCAAGTTTCCGTACTCGGGAGGCACCTACACCTTCGCCAAGATGGTGCTGTCGGTCGAGGCAGCGTTTTCCGTCGGGTGGGTCGTGTGGTTTGCCTCCATCGTCGCGGCGGTGCTCTATGCATTCGGCTTCGCCGAATTCGCCCTGGTGGGATGCGAAGACCTTTACGGTGCGCTGCTTGGCGAGACGCCGCCGCAATTCGCCACACGCTCGACGATCTGCGGACTGGCCGCAACCGCCACACTGTTCTATTCCGCACGCCTGGCGTGGAAACCTGCCGCCGGCGGGCAGTGGATCAATGCGGGGAAAGTGGTCGTGTTCTTCGTGCTCATCGCCGGTGGAGCCTGGGCGCTGCGCGGGCGATCCGCTGCCGACATCGGACGATCACTGCGACCTTTTTTTGCCGAAGGGGGCGACGGTCTGCTGAAAGCCATGGGCTTTTCGTTCATCGCCCTGCAGGGCTTTGACCTCATTGCCGCCGTGGCGGGCGAAATCCGGCGACCGGAACGGACAATCCCGCGGGCCATGTTGCTGTCGCTTGGTCTGGCCCTGATGATTTATCTGCCCTTGCTGCTGCTGATCGCCACGGTGGGCGTCCCCCACGGAGAAAAGGTCGTCGACGTGGCGCGGCGCGACCCCGAGACATTGGTGCCGCTGGCCGCGGCGAATTTCATGGGTAGCTTCGGCTACTGGCTGGTCATCGTCGCCGGCGTTCTCTCCATGTTGTCGGCCCTGGAGGCCAACTTGTTCGCGGCGTCGCGGGTAGCCATGTCCATGGCCGTGGACCGTACTCTGCCAGCGTCCCTGGCCCGGTTGCACCGGCGTCGCGCGACGCCGGTGCGCGCGATCGTGGGCACGGCCGTCATTGTCATCGTCCTGCTGCTGGTGACCCCCGACGTGGCCGCCGCCGGTGCCGCGTCGAGTTTGATTTTTCTATTGAGCTTCGCGCTTGCTCATTGGATCGCCATCCTGGTGCGGCAGCGAAGCGCCAGTCGCCCGCCGCCGTTCCGCGTGCCGCTGTACCCGGGTGTCCCCGTCCTGGGCGGTCTGGCATGCGTCGCCTTGGCCATGTACCAGGGCATCGCCGTGCCCCGCGCCGGTTTCATCACCGCCACCTGGCTGTCGCTGGGCGGTTTGCTGTTTCTGGGGCTCTTCGCCCAGCGAGCACGCATCACGGACGCATCCCAAGCGTCGCGCGACCCGGAAATCGTCCAGTTGCGGGGCCACAGCCCACTGGTGCTCGTACCGATTGTCAATCCCGACAGCGTTCGGGGACTGGCTGCCGTGGCCGGCGCATTGGCCCCGCCCGAAACGGGGCGCGTCCTGATGCTGTCGGTCGTCGTCGTACCGTCGGATTGGAAGCTGCGGCACGGTACGGCCCCCATTGAGAACGCGCAATCCGTGCTGGCCAAATCCATCGCTGCGTCCCTCGAAGCAGGCGTCTACCCCGACGCGTTAACGACCATTGCCCAAGAGCCATGGTCCGAGATCGCGCGGGTAGCGCGGTTGCACCGATGCGAAAGTTTGCTGCTGGGCCTCAGTTTCATCGCGGAAGGCGCCGAAGGGACTCCGATGGACCAACTGATGAGCGGCGCGGATTGCGACGTGGTCGTGCTCCGCGCTCCGAAAAACTGGCAATTGGCGCCGGCCAGAAGAATCCTGGTCCCCACCGCCGGCCAGGGCCGACATGACCGATTGCTGGCACGGATGCTGGGCAGCCTGTCGCGCACCGGACAGCGGGAAGTCACGTTTCTCAGGGTGCTGCCCCGCAATGCAACACTGCGCGATCAGCAATCCGCACAGCGCGACGTGGTGAGCCGGGCGGCCGATCTATCGGCAGGCCGCGCCCGGGTGCTGATCCTGTGCAGTGACCAGCCCGTCGAAACCGTGGCAGAGCACGCGGCCAACAGCGATCTGGTGATCCTGGGTGTCCAGCGTTTCAGCCGACGCCGAAAAGTATTTGGACAATTCGCGCTGCGGCTGGCCCACCGCACGGACTCTCCTCTGCTGATCATCAGCGCGCGGGGTTAGCCGGCAGCCGAACTTCTACGCTTCTGGCTGGTTGCCGTTCCGCCAAAGTCTGGCGACTTCGGCGACGCCCGCGAAACCGATGATTCATAAACGAGCCATCATTCTGCAGAACATGGATGCCGCAAGGGAACTGCGTCTAACTTGCCCAAAACACCGCGCAGAACCAGCCGCAACGCGCTGGCGCCCGGTTGGTGCGGCGACTCCAGCAACCGTGGGCTGGCGCCCGGAGGCTGATGAATGATTGGACCAATGGATCGATCGGTTTACGCCAGTTGCTTTCCCATGTAGATCGAGCCGTTTTCACCCTCGCCCACCCGCTCGAGCTCAACGAACCCCAGTCGGAGATAGAAGCGGTAGGCGTTCTCGTTGACCATGCTCAGACCGAGGTGCGTGCCCGGCGAGCCCCGCGACCGAAGTCGGTCCAGCAGCGTTTCCATCATCGCGCGGCCGTGGCCCCGTCCCCGCGCGCGTTCAAGCAGGTCGATATGCACGTGCGACGGATAGGAGGCGTAGGATTCGGGATAAAAATACGTCGGATGGTGGTAGCTGAAATATACGGACTGGACGCGGTTCCACGCTGATGGATCGCCCGCGGGCGCGGGGAATTGTTGGCACAACGCGGGTCGCCATTGCCGTTCGTAGCGATCGTAGAACGCACGCGAGTCCAACGCGCCCAACGCGTAGCCGCAAACGCCCGCTTCATCTTCCAGCATCAAAGCCAGTCCAGGTTCATACTCCAAATACGGGCCGACGTAGATCCGTCCCAGCGCGCCGGGATCCTCGCGGTAGTACGGCTCGCCATCCCGCCCGTGGTTGCCGGTCTTGAGGCAAACGTAATAGGCGGCGTCCTCGTCGCCGGGACGATATCCTCGAATCGTGGCAGACGTCTCCATCGCGTGTACTTCCCCCTGGAACATCGGCCACCGCACGGTGCCGGGAAGCTTTGTGTATAGTCTACTCGTTTGCCGGCTCTCGGCGAGCCACCACGTTGATCCGAGTGTGGAACGAACTTTACGCGCTGTTCTCATTGTTCCCGGTGGTACCGTGCCGCCCGGGGGCGGCAGGAGCCACTCGACCGCGACGCCCCTTGGCCGTCGTGCGATTTCTGGTACATTCCGGCGTAAGCTTGAATTCTTAGCTTGTACGGCGGCACCTCATGAACCAGCTCGCGGAAGGCCTGGCCTCGATCGACTACGTGATCATCGGCGTCTACATGGCGGGCGTGCTGATCATCGGCAGTTACTTTGCCAAGTACGTGCATTCGGCGAGCGATCTGTTTCTGGCGGGACGCGCGCTGCCCTTCTGGGCGATCGGCATGTCGATTGTCGTCAGCGACATCGGAGCCATCGATCTGATCACGGGGGCGGACGCCGCGTATCAGCGCGGGATCGCCCAAGCTAATTTCGACTGGATTGGCTCGGTGCCCGCCCTTTTGATCGCGGCGTTTATTTTTGTGCCGTACTATTGGCGAGCGGGAGTTTTTACGCTGCCTGAGTTTCTGGGCCGCCGCTACAACGCGGGAACGCGCTGGATTCACGCGCTGGTGCTGTTGCTGTTCATGCTCGGTACGCTGTCGATCATGCTGTGGACATCGGCGGTTTTCCTGAACAATGTGCTCGGCTGGGACCACCTCGTCGGAATCTGGGTCACCGCGGTCGTGGTGGGCATCTACACGGCCAGCGGTGGATTGGCGGCCGTGGTGATGACGGACGTCATGCAGCTTGTCGTGATGTTCGTCGGCACGGCAGCGCTGCTGGTGTTGGGGATGTGGGAGATCGGAGGCTGGTCCGGTCTTGTCGAAAACATTCTCGCCCAGCCGGGACTGGACCAAGACTATTTTCGCCTGTTGCTGCCCCATGAGCCCGGCACGGCATACCCCTGGCCTGGCATGGTCTTCAGTCTCGGTATCATCATGTCAACGGCGTATTTCGTGGGCAACCAGGCGGTCATGCAGCGCGCGCTGGGAGCCCGCACGGAGTGGGATGCCAAAGCGGGAATGCTGACAGCGGGCATCTTCAAGTTACTGATTCCGGCTCTGGTGTTCCTGCCGGGCATGGCGGCGCGGGCCCTGATCCCCGAGCTGGCGCCGGGGGAAGCCGCCGTCCCGTCGTTGATCAACGCGCTGATGCCGGCCGGTCTCAAGGGCCTGATGTTCGCCGCATTCTTTGCCGCGCTGATGTCCAGCGTCGACTCGTATCTCAACTCGTGTGTCACTATCTTTACGAGCGACGTCTACCGGCCGTTTCACGAAAGATTCGTGGGACGGCAAATGTCGGATTTATTCGGACTGGTGCTGGGCCGCATGCTTACGGTCGGCGTCCTGCTGGCCGCTGCGTGGTACGCACCCCGATTCGAGGAGTCGACGACGCTGTACGATGTCATTCAAACATTGTTGTCGCTATTCCAGGGTCCGACGCTGGCGATTCTGTTGCTGGGGATCTTCTGGCATCGGGCCACTGGGTGGGGCGGTCTTGCCGGGCTGACGATCGGGTTCTGCCTGACATTCGGGCTCAATGTTTTGGGCGAAGCCGTGTTCATGTCCGAAGCCGCGTATCTGTACGTTTCATTCTGGTCGTTCTGGTTCGCGCTGGTCGTGACGGTGATCGTCAGTCTCCTGACGCGCAAGGAGCCCTCCGCAAAGCTGGAAGGCCTGGTGTACGGCCTCGTGATTTCCGACGATGACGAACCGCCGAGGTCAACTCCGTAGCGAGGCACCCACATGCCGTACTCGTTTCTGCCGGCGGATCATTTCCAGTTCGCCGCGGCCATCGTGCGGGCAGGCGCGGACGACGGGTCGTGGTCGGAACGGGCG
>CAZNKT010000029.1:0-26593 GCA_964573605.1 uncultured Pirellulales bacterium | reverse complement strand
CGCCGCGGCCATCGTGCGGGCAGGCGCGGACGACGGGTCGTGGTCGGAACGGGCGCAGCAAGCCCTTCAAGACGCGCTGGGGCCGCCGATCAAGGCGCTGCACGGACCGGTCGACGCCTGGCTGGGCAGTCTGCCGATGTCGGTCGCTGTGGCGTGCACCATGGGCTTGTACGTGGTCGCGATGGTGTGGGTGTGGGTGCTGAGGCGGGAATTCGTTTTTCGCGGCGCGCCGGATCAGCGATGGTGGAGAGATTTGCGTATCTGGTCAACCGTGGTACTTCTGCCCTATATCGCCGTCTATATCTGGCTGGGGAGATAAGCGCCCATGACCGACGAGAGAGCGAGCGGCGACAGCAATCAGCAGCGCGACGCGTCATCACTGCGTGTGCTGGGACTGTTCTTTACGATTCTGGGAGTACTTGTCCTTATCGGCACGGTGTGGACGCGAAACGATTTGCATGCCGCCGTCGTGAATGCGAGCAGTGGCATTGTTCTGTTGACCGTCGGCATCGGCACAATCACCATCGGACGGCGGATTGGTCGCCGGAAGGCCGGCAACCGCCCCCCGGATGCCGTGGACCAATCGTAGGCCTCGCCGCCGCTTCACCGAATGTCCGCGCGCTACCTATCAGCAGCCTCCACGTCTTTCCACCAGTCGCCGTCGGCGGCCTCTCCAGCGGGCCTGTACACCTTGTGGCCGAACGTGAAGAACAGCGCGGGCGTGACAAGCTGATCCAGCAACGTGGAGCTTATCAGGCCGCCAATCACGACCACCGCCAGCGGGTGGAGAATCTCCTTACCGGTCTGCCCCTCTCCGAGTGCCAGCGGAAGCAGGCCAATCGCCGTAGTCAACGCAGTCATCAGCACCGGGGCCAGGCGCTCCAGGCTGCCGCGAATAATCATTTCCTTGCCGAAAGGTTCCTTCTCGTACTTCATCAGATGGATGTAATGCGAAATCATCAAAATCCCGTTGCGTGAGACAATCCCGATGAGAGTGATGAAACCGACCCAGTGAGCCACCGACACGCTGATGGATTCCAGCCACGTTCGCGGCCACTGCCAAAACGCCACTCCCTCGAGCGCTTCCCAGCCGGGCCAGTTGGTCAGCAGCAGGGCCAGCACCGATCCCATGGCGGCCAGCGGAATGTTAACCATGACCTGGAGCGCGGCACGCCACGAACCGAGGCATTTTAGCAGCAGTAGAAACACGCCGATCACGGAGATGCCACCCAGGATGAACAACCGCCGGTTCGCTTGCCGCTGCGCCTCGAATTGACCGCTGTATTCGATGTAGTAACCGTTGGGAAGCGTCGGATCGATGTGGCGTCGTATGCGGTTACGGATGTCCTCGACAACGCTCACCAGATCACGGTCGGCTACGTTGGCCTGCACGACAATCCGCCGTGCGATGTTTTCCCGGTTGATCGTATTGGGGCCGCGCGTTTCGACGATGTTGGCCACGGTTCCGAGCCGAATTCTGGCCCCTTTCGGCGTGGCCAACAACGTCGAGCGAATCGCCTGAATGTCGTACCGGGCGTCTTCGTCGAACCAGACAACCAGGTCGAAGGTGCGTTGCCCCTCGAGCACCTGCCCGACGGTCTGCCCTTGAAACGCCGTTTCCAACGCCTCGGCGACGTCCGCCGGCATGAGGCCGTAAGCCGCGGTTTCCTCGCGCAAGATAGTGCCTCGCACCTGGGGAACGTCCACCTGTTGCTCGATCTGCAAATCGACCACGCCGGGCACTTCGCTCATGATCTGAAAAACCGCATTCGCTTTGCTGCGCAATAGCGAAAGGTCCGGTCCGAACAGCTTGACGGCAATCTGGGACCGGATGCCCGACATGATGTGGTCGAGGCGGTGCGAAATGGGTTGCCCGATATTGATCTGCACGCCCGGCATGACAGCCGTCATGTCACGGATCACGTGTAGTATCTCCTCGCGGTTCCGCCCTACCTGCCTGTAGCCCAGGCGATGCAAGCCTGGAATGGCCCGCAACACGGCGTATCCCACGCCGGGACGCGGCTGCAGCGATTCCATAAGGCCCACCTCGATGTCCGACATATTCACGTTTTCAGCGTGTTCATCCAGCTCCGCGCGACCCGTGCGGCGGGAAACGTGCATGGCTTCCGGAATCGTCAATAGCGACTCCTCGATACGCGTGCCTACGCGGTTGGATTCCTCCAGAGCCGTGGCGGGAGGAGTTCGCATTCCAATCGTCAATGTGCCTTCGTTGAACGCGGGCAAAAATTCGCCGCCCATCCACACGATGCCAGACAGAGACAGGACAACGATTATCGCGACGCAGCCTAAGACACCCGCGGCGTGTCGCAGCGTGAAATTCAGTAATCGCCGGTCCAACCGTTTGAGCCACTGCAGCAACAGGGCGTCGCGCGGGCGCTCAATGAATTTTGCCCGGGGAAGCAGCACCGAAGCCAATACCGGCGTTACCGTCAGGGAGACCAGCAACGAAGCCAGCAAAGTGAGCAGATAAGCCAGACCCAGCGGCGCAAACATGCGGCCTTCCAGGCCGGGCAGCGAGAACAACGGTACCACCACCAGGACGACGATCAACGTGGCATAGACCACGCTGTTGCGAATTTCGCACGACGCCATGTAGATGACTCGCAGGGGGTGGACGGGCCGTTCTCGCTGAGCATTCTGTTTGAGCCGTCGAAAAATGTTTTCGATATCCACGATGGAATCATCGACAAGTTCACCAATCGCCACGGCCAGTCCGCCGAGCGTCATCGTATTGATGGTGATTCCCAAATAATGGAACACCAGGGCCGTGATGATGATCGATAGCGGAATGGCCGTGAGTGTGATCGTGCTGGTACGAAAGTTCCACAAGAAAAGAAAGACCACCACGACAACCCAGATAGCGCCGTCCCGGATCGCCTCCAACACGTTCCTGATAGCGACATCGATGAATTCCGCCTGCCGAAACAGCTCGCGTTCGATGTGGATCCCGGGCGGCAGCGCGCGCTGGATATCGTCCAACGTCTCATCGATCTTTGCTGTCAGCGACAGGGTGTCTGCGCCCGGCTGCTTCTGCACAGACAAGATGACCGCCGGTTGGCCGTTGACGCTGCCGTCTCCCCGTTTGACGGGTCCGCCAAACTTCACATCGGCAACACGGCCGATGGTCACGGGCACCGGAGGATCCGGATCGACGACAGTTTTTCGGATATCGTCGAGCGTGCGGGCCCGGCCCAGGATTCGTATCAACGATTCCCGCTGGTCTTCCAGCAGGAAACCTCCCCCCACCGCGACGTTGGACCGCCGCACGGCTCTGGCGAGTTGATCGATGGTGACATCGTAGGTGGCCAGCCCATCGGGCGACGTCAGAACCTGATACTGTTTTATCTCGCCACCCATCACCGTGACCTGAGAGACGCCGCTGATGGCCAGCAAGCGTCGGCGAATCACCCAATCGGCCACCGTGCGAATCTCAATGGGCGTCGCTTCGCCTTCCGCCTGCAGACCGATGAGCATGATTTCGCCCATGATCGAGGAAATCGGCGTCATCACCGGTTGAGTGTCATCGGGAAGAGTCGACCGGGCCAGTTGCAGTTTTTCGGCGACGATTTGCCGGTCGACGTAGATGTCGCCCCCCCAGTTGAACTCCACCCACACGATCGACAGTCCAATCCCGGATGCCGAACGCACACGGCGGACGCCCGTCGCTCCGGTCATCGCCGATTCAATTGGAATCGTAATCAGCGTCTCGACTTCTTCGGGAGCGAATCCGTGCGCCTCGGTCATGATCGTGACCGTGGGTCGGTTCAAATCGGGAAAGACATCGATCGGCAGACGTGCGGTCTGGTATCCGCCGTACAGCAACAGCAGCACGGCGGCTGCGAGGACCAGCACTCGGTTCTTGAGACTCCCCGCAATCACATGGTTCAACATTGGCTACCGCCCCGGACGCTGGCGTGCGCCCGTTCTCGCGGCAGGCCGCTTCCGGACCATGGACGGTGAGGGCTTGTCGATGCGCACATTCGCCAGCATGCCAGGCCGAAGGGCATGGTCCGGATTGTCCAGCTCCAGCCACACGGGAAATACCCGTTGCCATTCGGCGCGTGTGGGAGCCGCCCGCACGATGCGTCCCCGCATCTTCAGGTTCTCATCCGCGGCGAACTCTATCTTGACGGAGCGGCCGACCACGGCATCGGGGGCTTCGTCCTCGAACAAGTACGCCTTGACCCACACCTGTTCCAGATCGTGGATTTCAAACAGCGACGCGCCCCGCTGCACGACCTGGCCCGGCAGGACATCGAAACGGGAAACGCGGCCGGCGCGGGGCGCGCTGACGTCAATCGTCCGTACAACCAATGCGGACAGATCATCGCGGACGGCGTCGGCGGCAAGAAGCTTGTCGAGGACCTCCTGGGGAAGTCCCACGGTGCTCAGCCGGCGCCGGTGCATGGAGACCGCATGACTCAGCTTGCGCACTTCGTTCTCAAGCTGCACGACCTTCGATCGTGGTACACTGCCGCTCTCGGCCAACGGGCCAATCCGGTCCAATCCCTGTTGCGCCCATCTGAGTTCCTGTTGGTCCGCCAGCATTCGCAATTGGAGATCGAGCAAATCGATGCTTTCAATCTCCGCCAGGCTCTGCCCGGCCTGAACGTGCTGACCATGTTCCACAAGGATGCGTGCCAAACGGCCCCGAACACGTGAAGCGGAGAAGAACTTGCTCGCGGTCGGCGTTTCCACCACGCCCGTTGCGCGAAGAGAACGCCCGGGCTCGTCGGCTGCCGGTTCACCCGCCGCTTGGCGCTTCTCCTCAGACACCGGTCTCTGTGACTCTTGAGCGAACAACGAGGACAGCAGATGCGTCCCGGTCGTCGTCACGAAGTCGCCCGGAAACAGTCCCGTGGAAATCTCAGCGCGGTCGCGACTCAACCGCACGGCGTTGACCTGCCGCCGGACGAACTTGCCATTACCGCGTTCAAGGAGCACGAACATCGCGTTTCCCTGCTGAAACAGAGACTCCCGCGGACACACGATCGCCTGCCGCGAGCCTCCGACACGGATCGCCACGCGGGCGGACATGCCGGGCCGAATCTGCAAGTCGCCGTTTTGCAACTCCACAAACGCCCGAACCACGCGGGCGTCAGCGTCGACGGACAAACCCAGAACATCGATCGAACCCGAGAACTGCTTTCCAATAGCGTCCAGTCGGATGGTACACGGTTGGCCGACACGCACGGACGCGGCGTCCGTTTCAAGCACGTCGGCCACGCACCACACGACGCCGTTGTCGACGACGTGGAACAGGTGCTGTTGCGGTTGCACCGACTCGCCGATACGCACGTCCGAGTGGACGATACGCCCTCCTCTGGAGCTGGTGATGTCGAGTTTTGCAATGGTCTCGCCCGTCGAACACACTCGATCCAGGTCTGACTCTCGCAAACCGATGGTCTTCAGCCGGATTATCGCCAGCTGCAGTCGCATGGTCGCCTGCGCTCGTTGCCTGGCCGTTTCGAGAAATTCTTTCCCGGAGATCGTGCCCATCTCGGCGAGGTGCTGCTGCTGGCGGTAGATCGTTTCGGTGTAGTCCAGGTCCGCCGCCGCCTGGAGCATTTCCAGCTGGAGCTGTTCCAGTTCAACGCTCCTGATACGAGCCAGGACGGCACCCGGGCGTACGTAGTCTCCGGGTCGCGCCAACACTTCGTCGACAATGCCCCCCACGAGCGTCGTCACGAACGCGTGTTGGCGCCAGGGGACCGCAACGGTTCCGTTGGCGCGGACGACGGCCGGCATGTCGTCGAGTGTCACCTTGGCGGTTCGCAGACCGATCGCCTGTACCGCGCTCTCCGACAACAACAGCTCCTCGCCGACAACCTTGGCACCCCTGGTGGGAACCGTCGGATGACCTTCATGGGCGCGTGCCGCGCCCGCCATCAACAGCGTGGCCGACAGGACAACGGCGCCCACTCTTCGACGCGCCGCTTGGTTGCGTCTCGTACCCATCATGGCGTTGCTCCCGGCGTATCCTGTTTACTTCCGGATTCGTTTTCGTCGAGAGATTTGGCCGGCGTGCCGGCAGCCATGGCGGCCTCGAGCGCCCCGATCGCCTGCTGAACGTCAGCCCCTATGGCTTGAAATTCCGGTTCCTGCTGGTTGTCGATCCGGGCGTGAACCTGATCGAACGATTCGCGAATCGTTTGCGCGGAAACATTGATTTGTTCCCAATGTTCTTTGGCGATCCCACTTTCCTGGACGATCTCGGGCAGCCATTCCAGCACGTAGCTCGCCTCGTCGAGCGGCCGGTGCGCCTTGCTCGGCCGCCCAGCGGCAATCTCGTCGCGAATCGTATTTCGGTACGCTTTGATGCGATCAACGGCCGCGGCGTAGTTTTTCGGACGTTCGACATCGTCCGCCGTGATGTGAACATCGTCCGAGTCATGTGCGGCAGCGGCCGTCACATCGAAGTCCTGCTCTCCCGATGATTCCGTATCCGACTGGCCGCAGCCGGCCACCAATAACAAGACACAACAGCCCGCGACCCGATAACCCTTGATGGAATCGGTGAACATAGTGATCCTCCGTGCAGAGAAGATTGAAACAAGCGGCGCACATACGGGGGGCGGCCCGAAGTACGCTGACCGAGAACGGCGCGCTGGAGATTAAGCCAGTTGCACGCCGGAGCGCTCATGAGTAGCCCGCGCGCAGAGAGGTATCGCGGACATTTGCGCAAAAGAGATCGAACTGGGCTGGTCGGCGACGTTCGGCGCGGCCATGTCGCCCGGCGGGCGAGGCGGACCTACAGACCCCGACCACACAACGAAGGATGCTCCTTCCCCACTCCGCGCCGTGGCCAGATTCGGCATCGCGTCGACCGGATCCGATGAATCATTCTCGAGCGGAACGGAAAAGGGTAATGGCAGGCCGAGCCACGTGTAGTGTGCGTGCGCAGATGACCACCTGGCCCATTCCGCAAACGGGGCAACCTGCCGGTGGCCCGCCGCACCGTGCCGGCCGTGTCCGTGATGGACGCCACGTTGGTGATGCGGATGTGCAGCATCGTCGTGGCGGTGATGTACGGAATCAAAGCCGTGACCACCCGCGGCAAAAAGTGCGGACAGAAGCACGCTCGTCACGGCCCGAACCGGGTGCATTCTCTTCGACATTTTCTTCGGCGGCGTGAATCGATTCGCTGAAATCCCGACCGCGGAATTATAAAACATCAAGGTTGCATGCCGCCAGCCTACTCGCGGCTTCTCTTGACGGTCCTCTTCGATAGCTTGGAAACGCCGGGGGCGTGGCCCGGATCACCATCCGCATACGCCAGGCCGCGGGCCTCGTCGCCGGCGCCGATTGTGGACGACAGTTGCTCCGATACGGAGCTGGCGATGAGCGACACCAGTTCATCGATATCGTCGAAGTCCAGATCCCCGTCCGAATCGACATCGCCGCCCGGCACGGGGGATCTGCCGAAAAGAGCTTCGTAGCGTTTCGCGTCGCGCAGTGCCAGGGCAAACGATTCCAGGTCGTCGGCGTCCAGCTGGCCGTCGCCATTAAGGTCTCCCGACCGAACGAAACTCACCGAACCCGGTGACGGTGCCTGGGCCAACCAGCTTGTGGCAACCGTGCCGAAGGCATCCATCGCCCGGCGCGACAGCGACGGTCCGAATCCGTTGGCCGCGGTCGGCCAGGGGGCGTTCGCCTCGTAGCGCGCCCGGTCGACCAGGATCAAGCCGCTGGTTGGCTCCAGCGGTTGTTGCGGTCTGGAAAGCGCGAGCGTGCCGGATGTGTTGTTCAGGCGGCCCGCATACGGCCCCACCAGGGACACCGACGCATCGATGCCGTACAACGTTCGGAATTCCTCGGTGGCGACCGGGTCGGAGGGGTCGAAATTCACGGCTACGAGCAGTCCGTCCGCGGGCAGCACGGTCCCGGCAGGCAATGTCACATCAACCGCGCCGTTCAATCGCCATCCCGTCAGATCGAGCGGATCGGAGGTCGTATTCAGAACCTCGATGAACTCGAACGCCTCGTCATCGCCCGGAGTGACCACGACGTTGTCGAACAACGCCTGCCCCCCCTTGCTGCCCAGTCCCACCTGGCCCTCGTTGAGCGGCTGGCCGAAGTCGAACTGCAGTAGCTGCTGGCCGTTGACGGTCAACGCGGCTTGCGTGCCGGCGATGTTAACGGAGACTTCCAATTCGGTGTCCAGCTCCAGTGGCGGGCTTGGCTGGGTCTCGGCCAAGAAATTCCACTGGTCCGCGTCCCGATGGCCCATGCGAAGTTTGTTGGCATTAGCGTGGATCGAAACGAACTTGAAGTCTCTGTCCGTCTTGTAGTCGAAGATGATCGCCACGTTCTTCTTGAATGGCGACGAGCTGTCGGTCCGTACCGAGGCGCCGATGGAGAAACGGCCGGACAGGACCGACAGGGACGGCACCAGCGTGACCGTATCGTCGGGCTGCTCGGTGCCCGGTGTCACCAGATACTGTCCTTCGACAACCTCCCATGTCCCGGAGTCCGGGAAAAATCCGTCCGCCATACCATCCTGGAAGTCCTCGCGGAACGCCGGCAGTTCGGCCGGATTAAAATGCACTTCCGAAAGGACGGCTGGTCCGAACCTCGGTCCGCTGTTGGCCGAGCCGAACGTTTGGCTGACCATGGAGAACAAGACGTCGTCACCGCCTCGGTCAGGCCACCTCCCCAGAGACACCGATGGTTCCGCGGCACCGAACTCGGCCCGGTCAGCAAACATGATGGTGGGTATCGGTGTCGTTCGATCGACAGAGATCAGCCACAATTCTCCTCCCCGAGCGGCGTCCAACGCGAATCCCAGTTCGGTTTCGTCCAGCACAAGGAATTCTTTGCCGCTCAGTGTCGTATCGAGCGGAATAGCATACTGAAATGGATCTTCGAGATTGTCGCTGAAATACCACCCGCCGATATCGATCGTTTGTGCGGTCAGGTTGTGGAGCTCCATGCGGTCGCCATGCGGCTCGTTACCGCCGGCAAGCACTTCATTGATCACGACCGCGGGGGGAGCTTTCCCGGGAGCCCGGCCTGGGGACCCACCGTATTGAACCGAGGCACGCCAGTTTGAACCGTTGTTGTCATCGCCGTCGGGATCGACGATTTCCAGCGCGCTGCCCAGCCCGTCCGCGCGACGCGGCCATGTGTCGCTGTTCTTGAACACGAAGTCGTGCACGATCAGACCGAATCGATCCTCCAGGCGCAGCTGTTCGCCGTCGTTACTCAAGCGGCGTCCCGAGTACTCGCCTGCCACGGGCCGCTCGGAACCGTACCGGGCCTCGAAGGCTGCGCGGTTCTGGACGATCAGCACGAATTCGCCCGGATCGAGCAGTCCGCCTTGCTCTTCCGCAAACGTGAACTCAATCCCACCTGTGAAACGGATACCGGCCAGCTCCACGGCGTGGCCGCCGCGGTTATTGATTTCGATGAACTCGAAGTCGTCGTTGTTAAAGCCTGGATCGACGGCAAGCTCTGCTTCCGTAGGAGGATGCGGATTGTAGTTGATCTCAGTGATGGCCAGTTGCGAGGCGTCGTCGGGACCTCCCTTGCCGAAAAACCGCGCTTCCGCCGGCGCGCTCCACTGGCCGTCGAGCATCACGCGGGACGTCAAATGGACGGGCTGGTCAAACACAATGGGATCGACAATGACCGATGCGGCGATCTGCGGCACGAGGAGAAAATCGGGGTCCGCGGACGATGCGTTCAGGCCGTGGATAGCCAGCACGTTGCCCGCGGTCCGCACCAGCGATTGGTATGACGAAATATCAATCCGCTCGTTGTGGACCGCCCTGGCATCAAGCTGCTCGGAGACCGCCGCCGAATCGTGGGCCAGTTGCCCGGGCGCGTTGCGGCGGGCCACTTCCGTGCCATTCAGATAGGCCACGAAGCCGTCGTCGTATTGGATGTCGAGAAACAGCCGCTCGATGCTTTCCGCCTCCGGCGCGTCGAACGGAATGCGCACGAAGAACGAGCTGGACGTGCCGTGCATCTGGCTTTCGACGTCGGCAGCAATCAGCGGTGTGAAGTCGGTGCTGTCCACGTCGCCAAGCAACAGGAATTCTTTGCCGAACGCCGCGCGCTCTCCGGGAGCAACGAACAACTCCGCTTCGGCGTCTTCGCCATGCTGGTACATGACCAGTTCCAGAGAGTGTTCGCCCTGTTCCAGAAAGATGCTGCCGACCTTGTCCGGCGGACCGGTGATGGAATCGACGATCACGAGTCGCCCGTCGACGATCAGCCGTGATCCATCGTCGGTTCGGACTCCGAACGTGTAATCACCCGCCTCGTGGACGACAAGAGTCGCCGTTGCCTGCAGCGCGAAGTCTTGGCCCGCGCCATCGGGAAACATGACGCTGCCGCCGAAATTTCCCTCATCGTGCCCGTCCGAATAATTGATCGTGGCGATGCCACTCCGCTGCGCCTCGCTCACGACACCAAACCCGCTCAGTAAACGATCGGCCGGGGCGAGCGAGGTGATTTCCGACTCGGAATGGGCCTGGTAGACCTCGAAGCCGTCTCGGACGACGATCGGCAGGTCAACGATGCCCGTGTCGAATCCGACGGACCTCTGTCCGGGATCCCACGACGCGTCGTCGAACAACGGCTGTTGCCAGCCCGCTTCTCCGGCGCCACCGGTGGGAACCCGATAGCGCGCCGGGGCATCCGTCGAGACGAAGGTGACCTCGGGATTGTAGGCCTCGGCCGCGGGATGCATCGCACCGCCGGGAAGTCGCGGATCCGATCCGTCCCGCGTGAAATAGACCGTGCCGGTGGTCGATGCGATTTCGATCTGGCGGCCCGCATCCAGCCGCGGCGCGTCGGGCGTGATGCGGGGCGGTTCCAGAAACTGGCTGTCGATCCACGCCATTCGTTCGCGCAACCATTTCCGCGTGTGTTCGATTTCACCCTGAAAGGTGCCATCGAGTTGCCCGGACGGAAAATGACCCTCGTCGGAGGCCCGCGGACCGAACTCACTCCATCGGGCAAAGTTGCGGTCGGCGGCCTCGGCCAGCTCGTCCGCCATCGAATCGATGACGCGATCGATGTTTTCGTTAGCGAAAACGGTCTCCCGCAACGCGAACCAGCGGTCGATCCAGCGCTGCATGAAGTTCGGGTCCTGGAACAGCCTGGACCACCACTTGGGTTGTCCGGCCCCTCCGAAGTAGAAGAAGTTCGTGGCATCGCTCGCGCCCTCCCAGCGATACGGGTCGTCGTCCTGGCTGACCGTGGAACCCATCGTCCGGTCAAAGTCCCAGATGGGTCCCATCTGCAGCTTGCCACCGCGGTCCTTGTGAAAGAACGCGCTGTACCGGAAGGCGTCGGGGTTTTGGGCCAGCACGTTGAGAATGTGATGGTCGATCCACGAGTCGACATCGATGTATTGGGCATAGCCCGTTTCCGGATCGGTATCGGAAAGCGACGCGTAGAGTTCGTTGACGAAGTTCAGGATCCAGTCCGCTTGAGCGGGTGTGACGTCCTCCGCCTGGGGTTCGACGTAGTGGATCGGCACGCCCGTATCGTTCAGGAACAACTCGTTCGGGTCGACGCGGTCGATCTTCAGCAGCCAGCCGCCGGAAACCTCCGGCTCCAGATTGTCCTCCGGCCGCAGCTCGGAAATGTCGACGCGGTCGGGTCCGACCTTGATCTTCTCCATCAAGACGTACACGCCGACATAATCCTCGGCAGCGACATCGCCTCCATCCACGTTGTGATACAGTTCCACAAAGCGTGTTCTCACCGCGTACCGGCCCAACTGGTTGCTGAGTTCATAGATCAGCGGGTTCTGGATCAAGGCCCGGTCGAACTGCAGCGGAGCGTATAAGATCCAATCCGACTCGGGCGGAAGGCCCAACGGCGCGATGTCTGTGTCGCGATTGTTTTCGTCCCAGGCCTCCACAGCCAGCGACTTCTTGGGCCCGTCGGCCCCGCTGGAGCCTCGTTCCCGGATACCGGTTCGCGTAACCAGCTCGGGTTCGGATTGCAGCGTGGTGCGGCCGGTGGCGTCATCGGGTTCGAAGATGGCCATCCCGTGAAACTGAAGGATCCGAGTCGTGGTCCCGGGCACGCTGCCGACGCCGAAATTGTCGAGGACCACGATCGGCAGATGGGAGTCGACTCCCGCCAGACTATCGTCCATCTTGACGAACCACCGGCTGGATAATGTACTGGCCAAAGAATCCGGCGCCACGGCAATGGCCTGCACCAGTGTCGTGGAAGCGATGCCGATGGGCGCGCTGTATTCGGTGGACAATTCGGTCGGTTCCGTTCCGTCCGACGTGAAATAGATACGGGCGTCCGGCATGCCCACCGAAAGGACCAGCGAAAACGGGTCGGTAAATACCCCGCTCTCCCGGTTGAACGTCACACGTGAGCTGCGCGCCGGACTGTTCGGTTCGCCGGGCGTGGCCGTCGCCAGAAACGATGGAAAGGAGCCTCCCTCGGGCAGCCCGTAGGCGACGTCCTGGATTTGCGGTGGGAACTCCGGCGCATAGGCATGCTCGACCGTCAGGTCCGGACGAATCAATCCCAGGTACTCGCCGCCCGCGCCGAGCTTGAAGTTCGTATGCAGAGGTGCGTCGGCCGGCGCGCGGTCCTTGTCGGACGCGAACACGACGAGGTAAGCGTCCGGTTCGAGGACGACGTCCGGAAACTTCCACTTGTCCGGAACATTGTCGTCATCGGTCAGGTACCAGTTTTCCAGCGACACGGACGATCCGCTGAGGTTGTGTAGTTCCAGCCAGTCGCTCGAGTTGCCGTCGTCGTCCAAAAGCGTCACGTCATTGGAAGCCATGAACTCCGAGATCACCACGTCGCCGGCCAGCAACTCGCGCGGCTCCAAACGCTCGAGCCGCCAGCTCCGTTGCCATGCAGTACGACAGCGGCGACACGTCATGGGAGGCCCCGAGGATTGTGTTAGCGACAGACCGAGCAATTTTATCATCGTAGGGCATGAAGGAACTGGATTCGAGCATTCCGGGACGCGGAGCGATTCAACCGGCCTTCCCGCGGAGCAACAATTCCACGCGGATGTTGTGACGTTGTGCCATCGCTGTCTTTCACTGTCGCGAGCGTGCCCAGCGCATGCGGGGAAATCGCCTCGATGGTTCGAATGGATTTCTCGTTCCGCTTCGCGTTGTGACGCGACACTAGGTGGCACGCTCCCATGCGACGATGCATCCCGAATCAGAGGCGCAATAGCCCCCCCCTGTTAGTAGTGCTTTGGGACGACAAAAAATTGTAGAAGATTTTCTCTTTCCCCTTGCCATCCAATCCCGCGACGTGTAGCTTGTTTCCTACATGGATTTTCTCGCGGGGCTTCTTCACAGAGCAGCAACGACCCATTTGGATGGCACACCATCGAGGAATTTCATCCGTACGGGAGAGACTTCCCGTATTTTTCATTCGTAGAGGGGGCGAGCATATGACGTGCGTGTCTCGGCAGGAGACGATATTACGGGGCATTTCGGGCGGGCTAGTGATGCTGCTGGCCACCACGGGATGGGCCCTGGAAGACACCAAGACTCAAATTCGAATGTTGGGCGTCTCCACGGGATACATCGGAGCCCAACCGGCCTTGTACGAAGTGGACGTGACCGATGGCGCGACGACGTTCGTGATGCAGGTGGCGGACGTAGACAATACGGATGCCATCGGTTGGCACGGAATCGACGGCGAACTCTACCACACGACCGGTGGCGAATCGTGGTCGAACTCCGAAATCGCGGGCGAACAGGCCTATCGCGATCATCATACGATGATGATTGTCGATGTAGAAAACGAGCAGCTCCCGTTGACATCCATCTACAACGCGAACCCGCCACCGGCAGATCCTCCGCCGAATGACGTGTTGGCTACATCCGGTCTGCCGGGCCCCATCCCGACATGGGCGTATCCTTTCGGGCTGACCGGGCAGCGGCGAACGGTTGATCAAAATACGGACGAGTACCAGACCGGGGCGATGGGCCGCGGTCCCAATGAGTTCCATGCCGTGCGTAACTTCGCATGGAATCGCAAGGAAAAACTTTTCTACTTCAGCGACCAGCTCGGCCTCTACACGATGACACCCGACGGCACGCCCACCAAGATTGCCTCGGGGGACAGCTACAAGGGGCTGGAGTTCTATCATCCAGCGCCGGGAGAAACACGATTGCTCGCGGGGTTGAAGGATGAACCGATCCTGAAAGAGCTCAATCCCGGAGACGGGGCTCAGATCGGCGGCGACATCAATTTGATCTACGTCGATGAAAACGGGACGGAGACCGGCGCGCCGGCGGGCATTGTTGGTCTCGCCCAGCATCCGGTGACCGGTGTGCTGTACGGGATCGATCAGGCAGGAGGAACTCAGGGACGAAGCCTGTTGGAAATTGATGTCGATACCGGGATCGCGACGATTGTCGGAAATGTCGATGTCGACGAATCCCATACGCTGGTAGGCATCGAATTCCTCGGCTGGCTCCAGGGCGACATGGATCGCGACGGCGACCAGGACTTCGACGACATTGACGACCTGGTGCAGGCGTTGAACGACCCGGCCCAGTATCTCATCGACAAAGGAATCCCCGCGCGTGTCAACGGAGACCAGGACGAAGACAACGACCTGGACTTCGACGACATTGGCGGATTTGTCGACATCCTTTCCGGGGGCCAGACGGCGGGTGCGGGAGTCAATGTTCCGGAACCCACTGGCTGGGCGCTGGCGGCGGTGGGACTCGCGTTGCTCGCCATCTTCCGTCGTCGGCAACGGCACTGACGCGCACTGACGGATCACTCGGCAACGCAGTTGACGACACGTCCAATGAATGAACGCGGCCGGCGGGAGATGCCCGCCGGCCGCCCCTTCGTGGTGTCGTTCGCACGGGCCTGACGGCCATCGACGCCAACGCATTGTGCGTGGGCGCCGTCGTTTGCGTGCGGCCGCTGGTCATTTCCTGGCCGCCCAACGCCTGCCCGATGTGTTTGCTCCGGCCCGGGCAAGGGAGCACCGAAGAGCCGCGAGACGCCATCGGACATGCCGGATTCGAATCGCAGCGACGCCCGCGAACTGGCATCCTACGGCTACGTCCAGCAGCTCAAGCGCTCGATGGGCGGCTTCTCCAGCTTCGCCATTTCTTTTTCCCTGATTTCGATCAATACGGGGATTTTTGCCGGATTCGGATTCGGTTTGCGGCAGTTCGGGCCGGCCGTAATCTGGTCTTGGTGTGCCGTTCTGCTCGGTCAATTATGCGTCGCGTTGGTCATCGCGGAACTATCGACGCGATTTGCCCTCTCCGGCTACGGCTACCAGTGGTGCTGCCGGCTGGTGAACCCGCACTTTGGTTTTTTCGCCGGATGGTTATTGCTGCTGCAGTTCCTGACCGGCTTCCCCGGGGTCTGTCATGCGCTGGCCGGTTACCTGCACGGCGTCTTGCCGACGACCCTTCAGCAGGCGTTGCCGGTCCCCTGGTTGACCGTGATCGTCGTCTCGTCGATCGCGGTGGTCCATCTGGCCGGCATCTGGGTGGCTTCCCGAGTCAACGATATCGGAGTCACCGCCGAGATTATCGGCACGGTACTGATTACCGGCGTGCTGCTGATACTGTATGGCCTTCGTCGCGGAGATGGATGGAGCGTGCTGCTGGAAACTACGCGATACGACACGGGCCTGCCGGCAGGTTTCGCGGGTTTTGCGCTGTCGTTGCTGATGGGCGCATGGTGTCTCACCGGATTTGAAGCGGCCGCCGATCTGGCCGAGGAAACCCATCAACCCCGGCATACGGTGCCCTGGGCGGTACTGTGGTCGTTGGTGGTTTCGGGCGTGGCCGGTTTCTTGATGCTGGCCGCCTTCTTGCTGGCTATCGACGACGTGACGGCCGTGCAGGCCAGCGACACGCCGCTGTTGCATATCTTGCGGTCCAGGCTGGGCGACAACGTGGCCATGGCGGCTTTGCTGGTCGTCTTTATCTCAATTTTCGCCTGTGGAGTGGCCAGTATGGCGGCGACGACACGTCTGATATTTTCACTGGCACGCGACAATATGTTGCCCGCTTCCGAGTTGCTCAAACGCGTCGGCGCACACCGGCAGAGCCCGACGGGAGCTATTGCGCTGGTGTGGGGTGTCGCCGTGCTCGTGGCGTTGACGCTCCAAAAGCTCGAACTCATTACGTCGATATCCGCCACGGCCGGATATCTCGGGTACGCCTGCATTGTGTGGGCATCGCTGCGGGCCCCTCAGCGGCGTCAATTCGACACGACCTTTCGATTGGGCTCATGGCGTACGCCGGTCGCCGTGGCCGCCTTTGCGTGGACGCTGCTCGTCGTCTGTGCCCTGACGGTTCCCGAAGTGGACGGCGGCCATCTTGCCCTGTGGAGCACATCGGCGGGCGTGGCGGTCGGCTTGGGGCTGTACTTCGGCTTGGCGCGACCTCGCATCCTGCGAGGCAACGCCGGGCCGCCCAGCACGACTCTCTCATCCGACAACGGGGCGTACGCAGCCCGCCACACCACGCCTGACCAGGAGACATAAACGTGGACATCGAGCGCGTCGATATCCCGGGCAACACGAATGTCCTCTCCAGCCGCTTCGGTCCGGGCGCGGTCGACGGCATCGCGAGGGAAATCGGCCGGTTTGTCGTGACCACCATGGATGTTCCCTGGCAACAAGCCGCTCCCCGTGTGGGCGGATCGCCCGAAGCGGTTCTGATTGCCGACTCGATGGAATTCGATGCCGTGGACCGGCAGGTTGCTGCCGCGCCGGATGGCGACACGGTGCTCGCCGTAGGCGGAGGACGGGCCATCGATTTGGGGAAATATCTGGCCTGGAAGAAACGGTGCAGGCTGGTGTCGGTGCCCACGGTCCTTAGCGTTGACGCGTTCGTGACGCCTTCGGCCGGCTTGCGGCGGAATCACCAGGTGGAATACGTCGGTTCGGCGAGCCCCGATCCGTTAATCATCGACTACGATCTGCTGCGAACGGCGCCGGCCGAACTGAACATCGCGGGCGTGGGCGACCTGCTCTCGATCCATACGGCTACCTTTGACTGGGAACTGGCGGAAAAAGCCGGCCGCAGCGAGTTTCCGTTCTCGGCAACCGACGTGGCGAAGGCGCGGGCCGTGCTCGAGGACGTTGCCGCCAGCGCCGCGCAAATCTCCCGCTGCACGGATATCGGACTGCGCACGATCGTCGAAGGGTACATGCGCGTCAACACGATCTGCCTGCCGGCAGACCACTACCGGGTCGAAGAAGGGTCGGAACACTACCTGTTTTATGAATTGGAGGAACGTCTGCGGCGCCCCTTCATCCACGGCCACATCGTGGGCCTGGGGGTATTTGTCATGAGCCATCTGCAAGACAATGCCGCCGCCGAAGTGACCGATACCATGCGACAGCTCTCGCTACGCTTCCAACCGGCCGACATGCAGCTGTCGCGGGATGCGCTGGTCAGCTCGATGATGGCACTTGCCGGCTACGTACGGGAGCGCGAGTTTTGGTACACGGTAATCGACGAGCGGCCCATTACGCGTGCGTTTGTCGATTCTATCACCGACAGACTGCGATACTGACTTAACGCGCGCGGCAAATCTCTCCTGGAGCATCGCCCCAGGATACGGTGGCGTGTTTGCTGCCGGTTTGTTGTCACTCGACCGGCTGGATGTACGGCTGCCGCTGGCGGTAGAGTTCCAGCCGCTGCTCGATGATGGCCTCGAAACGGCCTCTCTGCTGGGGCGTGAGCGCATCGAGGGCGGCTTGTGCCGTCTGTTCGGCTTCGTCCCACTGCAGGTTTGCAGCGTAGGCAGCGGCCAGGACATCCAGAACTCTGGGATTCCGGTGCGCGGTTTCGATGGCGTTCTGCCGCGCAAGCGCCAAGGCTTCCTCGGGGTTGCGGATCTCAGGATCGGAATGGGTCGCCAGCATCCATGCCAACGCGATACGGGGCTCGAGCATCTCCGGGCGCAGCTCGATAGCCTTCCGCAGATGGTGGATGGCCGCCGTCGTCTCGCCTTGCGCCGAGAGCGAAAAGCCCAGGCGAACATGAGCCGCAGAGGACTGGGGGTTCAATGCGACAGCCTGTCGGAAACTCTCAATGGCTTCCTCCGGGCGGCCCAGCATGGTGAGTGCTTTTCCCAGATTGATAATCGCCTGTTCGCTCCGCGGCGCCAGGCGCACTACCTCTCGGAAATGTTCAATGGCTTCCTCGTGCTTGCGCGAGGCCAGCAAGGCAATCGCCAGGTTCCCGTGCGCCTGAACGAATTCCGGTCGGATCTTCAAGGCTTTGCGAAGATGTCCCATCGCCTCGGCTGTGTTTCCCCGCGCGTGCAGTTCCGTCGCAAGATTGTTGTGGGCATCGGCCATCTCGGGGTCGATTCTCAAAGCCTCGCGGAACTGGACGACAGCTTCGTCGGACTTGCCGTGAAATCTCAGAGCCACGCCCAGGCTGTTCACCACTTCGGCATTCTGCGGATCGGCAACGAGAGCCTCTCGGTAATGACGAATGGCATCGGGAAATTTGTGCTGCGAGACGAGGATTTTAGCCAGGCTGCTGTGTGCATTTGCCAGGCCGGGATCGATCCTCAACGCTTCGCGTAGATGCGCTTCGGCGACTTCGACATCTCCCCGAGACGCAAGCAGCACTGCCAGGTTCACGTATGCCTTGGCATATTCGGGATCGGTGCGGATGGCCTCTTGCAAGTGATGGATGGCCGCCTCCGGCTGTCCCTCTGCTTGCAGTGCGACTCCCAAATTGTAATAGCTTCTGGCATCGTCCGGCGCAACGGCCAGTGCCTTGCGGAATTGTTCGATGGCCGCTTCTTTCTCGTCCCGGTCGAGCAACTCCTTGCCGAATCGGAAATAGAGCGTGGCGATGTCGGCATCCTCGATCAAATGTCGTTCGTTGTCGTGGACGAACGTCATCGCGTCCTGCAGGAATCCTTGATTGGTCAGTTTCAAGGCCAGGTTCAGCAGGCGCGTTCGGCCCAGCGGCGCGTAGCGTCGCCCCGGAAAGGGCAGTGCTGTTTGGAGCAAGGCATCTCCATCGAGCGTCAATGCGCCAACATCAGCCAACACTTGGGCCGGCGTGATCGGTCCCAGGTAGATCGCCGCCAGGCGCCCTCGGTCGTCGAACAGAAAACTGCTGGGGACCGGCAGGGGGCGGTGAGGGCGCAGGATGGTATCGTGCAAGGCCTGGAGTTTGTCGATGAGCTGGGTCGTGGCGAACCCGCTATCGAACGGGAATCCGATTTTTTCCAATACCTTCTCCTCGGCTTGCGGATCGCCCGTCGCGTCGTCAAGCTTGTCAACCGAGAGGGCGACGATGCGCAGTCCGGCAGCCTGCAGGTCACGCTGCTCGCGGGTCAGTTCGCCGAGTTCTGTTGCGCAGGGCCCACACCAACTGGCCCATACATTGACCAGCACAGGATGGCCGGCATGATCGGCCAGACGTGTCGTCGTGGCGTCGCGCCCGGACCATTCGAGCGGGACTGGAGGAATACGCGAGGTGAGCAGCGTTCCCGCATTTGAGGGACTGGCGGGTCTGGCGCCCGCAACCTGTTTCAGCGGCACACGCCCGGCAGGAGCCGACCAGGGCTCGACCTGTCCGCTCCCTTCGACAATCCGGTAGCGGTGATCGGCCGCCAGGTTCGCGAATCTTTCAACACCTCCATTCGGCCACCGGACGGACAGTTGCTCGACACGCGTCCCCGATCCCAGACCGAAGTGCAACCACTTGCTCGACTGGCCCAGAAACCCCTCGCCGGCACGCAGCGTCTTCACGAGTTTCTGTCCGGGCTGATTTTCGAGCGTCAGTTCGACGCGCGCCCCGATGGCATCCCGGTTTGACGTCGTGCCCTGGAGCCGAACGGCGACGTAGTGGGAATCGGCCACGGCATCGTTTCTCAGGAAGCGAAGCATGGGGCCGGTGCGATTGGCGGTCCAGACGTCGAGATCACCGTCGTGATCCCAATCGACCAGGGCCAGCGAACGCCCATCGTCATCGAAATCAAAACCGCTCACGCCCGAGACGTTGGCAAAATCGTTGCCACCTGTGTTCAGGAAAGCGCAATTTCGTTCGTGTCCGCTGAAGGAGTATCCCGCTCGAACCAGCTTCAGCAGCTCGGTTTCGGCGTCACGAAAATCCGTGGATACAAAATCTCGTTTGGTAGATTCCGTGGGTGAACGCGACACGACCTGCCGCCAGAAGAAACTTCACAAATCATCGGGCGATTGCTGCGTCAGGAAACCGTTGAGCACTAGCAGATCTTCCCATCCGTCATTGTTGATATCTACGAACAGGGATCCCCAAGACCACCGTCCCATCGTGACGCCAGCGGACTCGCTCATGTCACGGAATGTCCCATCGCCTTGATTTCGGAGCAGAGTGTTGCCGCGGGCCAGGCGCTTAAAAACATCGCGGGCTTCATCCGATGCCGCGCGCTGGAACTGTTGTTGTCTGGTAATCCGGTTTCCCGCGGAGGAAAACATATTGGCCACGTAGAGATCGATGTGGCCATCGCGATCGTAATCGCCCCAACTGGCGGACATGCCGAAGTTGGCATCCAACGCTCCGTTGTCTGCGGCGACATCCACGAAGGCGGCCCCGTCGTTGCGATAGAGATTGTTGGGGCCAAAGTCGTTTGCCACGTAAAGATCCTGATCGCCGTCGTCGTCGTAATCTTCCCACGCGGCGGCGTATGACCACCGCCGATTGTTCGCGCCCATGCCCACCTGCTCGGTCACATCGGTAAATTGCCAGTCACCGTCGTTCCGCAACAGCGTGTTGGGTCCGCCGTTGTTCGAATTGTGGAAAGGATCGCGGCGCCCGGTCAGTGTCAGGCCGTCGGTTGCTTCCACAAAGTAATTGCAGATATAGAAATCCAGATCGCCATCCCGGTCGTAATCGGCGGCCGTAACACAGTATTCCCATTGGCCCGGCACGCGCGTCTTCAGATCGAATTTGCCTCGACCGTTGTTGGCAAATACCAGCAGCGCGCTGCCCGTCAGTACGGCCAGGTCCTGGTCGGCGTCGTTGTCCACGTCGACGAACAAGGCGCTGTTCGACCAGTCCACGATGTCTACACCGGCATCGGGAGGGGCGTCGGCCAGCGTGCCGTCAGCCTGTCGGATCAGCAGACGGTTGGGCAGTCCCGCCGCCTGGGACAGGTACACGTCTTCCAAACCGTCGCCGTCGGCATCCCCCAACGCCACGCCCCAGTGCCCTTCCATCAGGCGCGGGCTCACATCACGTTCGAGCCGCTGCATCCAGTAGCCGGCGCCGAAGCGCAATTGCCGGCGGTACGATTCGCAGCCTCCCAACACGGCATCCGTCCAATCGGAGAACATCGTTGCTCGTGCCGTGTGGAATCTCACTTCTTCGAAATCTTGCACAACGATCTCCAACAATCGCGGATCTTCGTCCCCGGCGGAGCGCCGCCAGCGAGTGGTCCACGTCGCGGTCTGCTGCGCGGCACTGTCTGCCGCGCGTCCGGCAGCCTCATAATAGGCTTGGACGCGAATCATGTCGTTTGAAACGTCGACGCCCACGACTTTGAACTTCACGCGCAGGGGCGGCTGACCGCCGACCATGCCGGCCAGCGTCTCCAACGCTTCACGCAGCCCGTTCGGACCCCGGTACTGTACGGCAGCCGGAGTGGGCCGGGGGGCCGCCGGCGGGCGGCTGACCACGAGGCCCTGGTGACGGAATTCTTCGCGAAGGTCGGGCGGCCGTAGCGGGCCGCAGCCAAAATCTGCCGCGGCCACCGCTTGCGTTGCTGAAGGCTCGATACTATCCGGCTCGGCCATCGCGTGCGCCAGGTGACCAAGTTGGGCCGAGACCCGCTCCGCCAGGTGTTCGCTCTGCCAGCCATCGCTGAGCGGACTGAGCGTGGCCCGCTGGTCGGCCAGCCGTTTCTTGATGTTATCCGTCGGTGGCACGACAGCCAGCTTCCCCATGCCGTCGTTGGAAAGTTCGCCGTCGGAGCGCGCGCCGCGGTCCGCCGATACCGACGAATGCCCGACGATGGACGGCTTTTCGGCCAGCGCCGATAAGGCCGGCGCAAGGGGACCACGCGATCCACGACGGATGTCGCGGGACGACAGGCGGTTCCAGGCCACGAGACCGGCCAGCAGCGCGACGACAGCCGCAATCGGACAGACGCATCGGCCGAAGCGCCACTGCCGGGAAGGCGCGGCGGCACCGTGATCCTCCGTCGGACAAGAGTTCGAGGTTCGCTGTGCCATGAAACTGCCGCCCGCCGACCTACGACGAAGGTTCCTCGATGCGGTGCGTCGTGTCCGCTTGCAGACCGCGGAGCTCCTGCACGATGCCCGATGGCCAGGTAATGACAACGCGGTCGATGCGGTCAACGCCGCCAAAACCGAAGTGCAGGGCGTTTGTGTTTTGCGACAGGAAACCGGAACCCGATACGACCTGGTCGTAACGGACTCGGTCCTCGAAATAGACGGCAACCCGGGCTCCGACCGCGTCGCGATTGGAGCTGCGTCCCGTAAGATGCAAACGCACCCAGTGATGGCCCGACTGCTGGACATTTTCGAACAGCCGCCCGGGACCGAAATAGTTATTCACCGCGATGTCCAGATCGCCGTCGGCATCGAAATCCAATAGCGCCGATCCCCTGGAATTTCCAGAATAGGCAATGGGGCAGTGGTCTGAAACGTTGTAGAAGTAACCGTTCTCGGAACAGTACATGACGTTCCGTGCATTCGCATACTGCATGACGAACACACGTCCGGCCACATGCCGCCGGGAAGGTTGGCGCTCGGTTGGGACTTTGCTTTCCGTCCCATTGAGTACCAGCAGGTCCAAATCGGAGTCGTTGTCGTAATCGAACGACGTTGCGTCCCAGGCCCATCCCAGTTCCGCGGGTTCAATCCTGGTGTTGTGTTCGTCCTGATACGTTCCGTCGGATCGGTGCAGATACAGCCGATTGGTAACGAGCGCTCGCAAATTCTCCAGATTTTCCGCCGAAAAGACGATCTGCGTGTTCTCGGTCGGCTTCCGGTACCGCTGGCGGTGCGTCAATTTCATGATCTCGGTGATATAGATGGCCGGATGGCCGTCGTGCCCGAGATCCAGCAGCGTGAAGTTCATCGCGTTGTATGTCGCATCGAGATGGAGCTGCCGGGACACTTCCGCAAAGCTGTTTCCGCCCAGATTGCGGTAGACCAGGCTCGCCCCGAAGTCGTTTAGAGAGAACAAATCCATGTGGCCGTCCTGGTCGTAGTCCCAAGCGCCCACGCAGTGCGTCCAACCGTGGTCGTCCACCCGCAGTTCGCCCCCGACCTCCACGAACCGATGGCGATTGCCGTCCATGCGGTGGTGATAGAGTCGATTGGGGCCGGCATTCTCATTCTTTCGTCCGATAGTCGGGACGGCGCCGGCTGGCCAGGGGCCGAAGTTGGCCGTATAGACATCCAGCAAACCGTCATTGTCCATGTCGAACCAGACCGCTTCGTGAGTGACCTGCTGATCATCGGTCAAACCCACGTCGTGGGTTACGTCCGCGTACATCCCGCTCCCGTCGTTCTGGTACATACGGTTTGATTCCCACACAAACGTGACGTACAGGTCGGCATCGCCGTCGTTATCAAAGTCCACAAAGTAGCCGGCTCGGCTCTCCCCCTCTGGCCGTAATCCGGCAGCGGCCGTAACGTCGACGAATTGCCGACCACCGTCATTACGGAACAGGCGACCGCCTTCGTCGCCGGCAAAATACAAGTCCGCATCGCCGTCCCCATCAAAGTCACTGGCCGAAACGCCCCCGCCGGCAATTCCCAACGGAATCTGCAGCTCCGAACGTCGCAACCATAAACCCATGTCGGGACGATGGACAAAATCGAGTTGTACTTGTTCGGTAACGTCCTGAAACATGGGCCGAGCGACCGCGTCGAGCACCCGTTTCTTAACCTCCGCCGAAAACCGGGGCGCTTCCTCCGAGGATTCCGCGGGCGACGCTTCCGTTGCGAACTGCGCGTCTTCCCGGCGCGCATCGTCGACCATCCGCGCCAAGGTCGACTGCACGACTTGCGGATCCATGTCGTCGCCGTGAGGTACTTCGCGGGCGGCCAATTCCAGCCAACCGATGGCAAAAACCGACAAGAACTCGCTCAGTTCTTCCGCGGCATAGACGTCCAATTCCTTCATTTTTCCGGCACGCGAAGCGGGCACGCGATCGAGGAACAGCCCAATCCATCTCCAATGCCAGCCGCTGTCGCGGAAATGATCCTGCGGGGGTTCGGCCACGACCACGCGAAACTGGTCATCTTCGGGGAACAGGATCACATCGGCATTGGCCAGTACCTGGCGGGGGAAATGCTTGTGGAGCGTCCGCGCCATCGCGCGGTGGGTAATAAAACGCCCGTCGGCGCTGGCCTGCTGGCTCTCCCGCCACAGCGCGGGCAGGATGCGGTCTGTCACAAGTTGCGTCATCACGCGCAGCGTCTCCGGCCGCACGGTTCGCCCGTCCAGGTGACGCGTCAAGAAACGCAGCAGTTCACCCTCGGGAATCGCCTGGTTGTAAGCCTCGAGGGAAGCGGTCTTCTGCGCAACCAGCGCCCGCGTCCGAGGAAGGAACATCCCGCCCAGACCCGCGTCGGCCGACTCCGCAAGACCGGCAATGATGGCTGTCCCGCGCGGTTCGCGTTGCAGCCAGCGCCAACCAAACGCTCCGCCCACAAGCAAACCGGCAGCCAGCACGGTGATCAACCAGTCACCGCGAAGCGAAGAATTTTGTGGCTGATGGTCAGCCATGCCCAAAGCACCCCAAGACATCACTCGCGCAGCATGGATTCAAGATCGAAGGCTCGCGACATCGCAACCGCGTCAATGCGGGCCTTCTTCTCGTCCGCCGCGATACGACGGGCATGCTGTAAGATGGCCAAGTCGTACGTCTTAAGAAAATCAGCCAGGGCGTTCAGGGCCTGCTCGTCGAACACGTGCGCCAAGTTAAATTTGCCCTCCGCATCGGTGTGCCTGGAGGCCCAGGACTGCAGCAGCCGCCAGGGTTCGATCGTGTCCGAGTAATCCTGGACGGCGTCGGCGTCGATCCGGATCAGTTCCACGCCACCCTGCAGCCGGTAAGCCACGCCTCTTTCGGGATCGGGCTGAGATGGAAATCGCTCACGCAAAAGGGAAACAACTTCCTCCCGCCCAATCACTCCCTGTCGCCGCGCGCCGCTGGCGGCAGACCGCCAGATCGATTCGATGAGGTCCCTGTGCTTCTCAATCCGCACACCGATCGCCTCCTCCTCGATCCGCGCGCCGGTCAGGAACATTTGCAACTTGCAGAAAGAACTCCAGCACCGCACGTCTTTGACATTTTCCTGCTGCGCCACTCGCGAGTCCACGTAGCCCAGCATGTCGAACCGATCGCTACCGGTCATAATCGCGCGGTCGCGTCCGACAAGCCACGCGGCAGCGCACGCGGCTCCGGCAACAACCATGATTTGAAGACAGCGTTTCGTAGTCAAAGCGTGGGCCATCCGGCGCATTTTCCCGAATCGTCTCAGTATAAAATGGGCAAAATGGCAGTCAAGGCGAGGGAGTACCGGGCCCGAAACGGCGGGCAACGGAACCCCTCACACGGATGATCCATGAGTTTGAACGCGAAATTCAGTGCCGCGCGTCCGCGGAAGAGACAGGCTGGACAAGACATGCCCTCAGCACGTCCGCATAGTCCTCCTGCAAACTGAAATTCCTCGTTGACGAACAGTTCACCGCGGCCCAATTCGTCTTTTGAGGCGTTTGCGCCGCGGATCGGCCCACCATCATTCCCGGCAGCAGCGCCAACAAGACGCCAAACAACGACATGGCACACAAGAGTCGATCCACGATTCGCTTCGTTGAAGATTACCTTTCACGGCGTGTTGATACGGGCGAACGATCATCGTGGGCAACATTATAGCTATCGAGACGCGGTCATGCCCGCCGGCCAGCGCGGCTGAGACGGCCCGGCCGGCGTCCCGTAAAGAGCCCAACCTTTCCGGCGGGCGAACCAGCCGGTCCCTCGGCTCAAGGGCAGGGGAGTTTGAGCGATGAATCCGGAAGGCCGCGATTCACGGCAGGCGTCCGTGCGGGATCGGGCGGGGAAAGAAGTTCGACGGCACGCCCCCAATCAAAGAAGAGACGTCGCACCGGACGAAACGTCAGTTTCCGCGGAAATGCCGTTGTTGCGTAACGCCGGGGTTTTCTTCCAACGGGAAATGGGTGACAGCCAGACTCCACGAGGCCGAACAAGAGTGACAGACACAGCCTTCGTAATGCGTGTACGGCAAAGGAGGGGGCGGACAGTATCGGCAATTGACTCCGCGTTCGCAATGAGTGTGGTAGGCTGGCGCACAGCCCAGCGCGAGCGCGATGACAGTTAGTCCGAATGGCAAGAGACCGACTGGCCGAAACCGTCTGTCGGGAACCATCGTCCATAGATCCTTTCTTTGCCGGCAGGTAGTACCGACCTGTTCCCACCGATCGCTGGCTTGAGGGGGATGTGTTCTACGGGCAGTACGCTTTTCCCTTGCCGGAAGATGCATCGCCAGGGCATTACCAGGTCCGCCTCGCCATTCTAGCTCCGGACGGGTCCCGGCTTCCCGTGGAGGGAACGCGCA
>CAZNKT010000028.1:55965-57083 GCA_964573605.1 uncultured Pirellulales bacterium | reverse complement strand
CATGCAGTTCGACCGCGGTTTTCTATCGCCGCATTTTGTCACCAATCCGGACGAGCAGTCGGTGGAGCTGGAAAACTGCCTGGTGCTCATCTACGAGGAAAAGATTTCCAGCGCCAAAAACCTGGTGCCCGTGCTGGAAGCCGTTTCCAAGGCGTCCAAGCCGTTGCTGATCATCGCCGAAGACATCGAGGGCGAAGCGCTGGCGACGCTCGTCGTCAACAAGCTTCGCGCGATTCTCCAGGTTTGCGCCGTCAAGGCGCCCGGCTATGGTGATCGTCGCAAAGCCATGCTGGGCGACATCGCCACTCTGACCGGCGGGACGGCCATCTTTAAGGACCTGGGCATCAAACTGGAATCGGTCAAGCTCTCCGATCTGGGCAGGGCCCGCAAGATTACCGTCACCACCGACGACACGACGATCGTGGGCGGCGGCGGCAAGAAAGATGCCATCAGCGGCAGGGCCGACCAGATCCGCAACGAAATCGAAGCCACCGACAGCGATTACGATCGGGAGAAGCTCGAAGAACGCCTCGCCAAACTGGCCGGGGGCATCGCTCAGATCAATTGCGGTGCGGCCACCGAGACCGAGATGAAGGAGCGGAAGGCCCTGTTGGAAGATGCCAAGGCCGCCACCCGGGCGGCCCTGGAGGAAGGTGTCGTGCCCGGCGGCGGCGTCGCGTTGATCCGCACCGAAAAAGCACTCGACAGCCTCAAGCTGGAAGGCGACGAACAACTCGGCGTCAATATCATCCGCAACGTGCTCGACTATCCGCTGCGCTACATCGCTTCGAACGCCGGCTTGGATGGAGCCGTGGTCGTCAATCGCGTGCGGCGGATGAAGAGCAAGTCGGACGGGTACGATGTCGATCGCGAGCGGTACATCGATATGATGGAAGCCGGCGTGATCGATCCGGCAAAGGTGGTCCGCACGGCGTTGGCCAACGCGGCCAGCGTGGCGTCGCTGTTGCTCACCACCGACTCGCTCGTGACCGAGATTCCCAAAGAGGAAGACGAGGCCGCAGCAGGCCACCACGACCACGATCACGGCATGGGTGGCATGGGAGGCATGGGTGGCATGGGTGGCATGGGTGGCATGGGTGGCATGGGTGGCATGGGTG
>CAZNKT010000028.1:34416-55865 GCA_964573605.1 uncultured Pirellulales bacterium | reverse complement strand
GGGTGGCATGGGTGGCATGGGTGGCATGGGTGGCATGGGTGGCATGGGTGGCATGATGTAGCCGGATGTAACCCGTTGCCACGGTCCCGTGGCGGGACCTGCGTGCTGAGAGAAAGGGCAGAGCATCCACACATAACAGGCATGAGAAGGAGCCTATCGATGGCAAAGATCAAAGTTCGACCGTTGGACGATCGCGTAGTGGTAGAGCCTCTGGAGGCGGAGGAGACCACCGCCGGTGGCATCGTTTTGCCCGACACGGCCCAGGAGCGACCGCAGCGCGGCAAGATTGTCGCCGTCGGTCCCGGCAAGTTGCTCGACAGCGGCAGCCGAGGCGAGTTGTCCGTAACGGTCGGCGACGAGGTGATCTTCGGCAAATACGGTGGCACGGAGATCGAGATTGACGGTCACGATGTGAAGATTCTGCGGGAAAGCGACATCCTGGCCAAGGTTGTCGGTTGACCGACGTTGCGTTTTGAACCGAACAAAATCCGATAGCAGGGATAAGTACCGTGGCGAAACAATTGATGTTTGAAGACGCGGCGCGGCAGAAAATGGTCCGCGGCGTGGACAAGTTAGCGCATGCCGTGGCCGTGACGATGGGGCCCACCGGGCGGAATGTGATCATCGACAAATCGTTCGGCGGTCCGTCGGTAACCAAGGACGGCGTGACGGTCAGCAAGGAAGTGGAGCTGGAGGACCCGTTCGAGAACATGGGTGCCAAGCTCGTCAACGAAGTGGCTTCCAAGACGTCCGACGTGGCGGGCGACGGCACGACGACCGCCACGGTCCTCGCGCGGGCCATCTTCAAGGAAGGCATTCGAAACATCGTGGCGGGCAGCAACCCAATGTCCATTCGTCGCGGTATCGAAAGGGCCGTGCGGGCAGCATCCGACAAACTGGAAGAATTGTCACGGGCGGTGTCGAGCAAGGAGGAAATTGCCCAGGTGGGTGCGATCAGCGCCAACAACGATCGCGTGATCGGCGACCTGTTGGCCGATGCCATGGAAAAGGTCGGCAAGGATGGCGTGATTACGGTCGAAGAAGGAAAGACCACCGAGACGGTGCTCGAGCTGGTCGAGGGCATGCAGTTCGACAAGGGGTACATATCGCCCTACTTCATCAACCGGCCCAGCGAGATGGAGGTGGTGCTCGATGATGTGCTGCTTTTGATTCATGAAAAGAAAATCGGCAATCTCCGCGAGCTCGTCCCTATCCTGGAGCTTGTCAGTCAGAAGGGCAAGCCGTTGCTGATCATCGCTGAGGACATCGAAGGTGAGGCGCTCACGACGCTGGTCGTCAACAAGCTGCGCGGTGTTCTCAATATCTGCGCGGTGAAGGCTCCCGGCTTCGGTGATCGCCGCAAAGCGATGCTGGGCGACATCGCGACGCTCACGGGAGGAACCCTGATCAGCGAAGATTTGGGCATCAAGCTGGAAAATCTGACGCTGGAACATTTGGGTCGCGCCAAGCGAGTCACGATCGACAAGGATGCCACCACGATCGTGCAGGGTGCCGGTGCGACCAAGGATGTGCAGGCGCGGATCGACCAGATTCGCAAGGCCATCGAGGATACTGACAGCGACTATGATCGGGAGAAACTGCAGGAGCGGCTGGCGAAGCTCACCGGCGGCGTGGCGATCATTTCCGTGGGAGCCAGCAGCGAAGCCGACATGAAGCAGAAGAAGGCACGCGTGGAAGATGCGGTGCACGCGACCCGCGCGGCCGTTGAGGAAGGAATTCTGCCGGGCGGGGGAGTCGCGCTGCTGCGTTGTCGCGAGGCGGTCGAGAACGCCCGGTCCAGCGCGAAGGGGGACGAGAAAATCGGTATCGATCTCGTCCTGCATGTGTTGGATGCGCCGCTCCGCCAGATCGCCGATAACTGCGGCATCGATGGGAGTGTCGTGGCGGAAGAGGTGCGTCAAAAGTCGATCAATACCGGCTACGATGCGAACACGGGCCAGTACACCGATATGCTCAAAGCCGGCATTATCGACCCCACCAAAGTTGTAAAAACGGCGCTGGAGAATGCTGCCAGCATTGCCGGTCTGATGCTGACCACCGAGGCCCTGGTCACCAACCTCGACAGCAAAGACGAAGACAAGCGGGCGGTAGACGGTAGCGTACGATAGAACACGCGCGTAGCGGCCGGGGCCGGCTCCCGTGCCGCGTTGCCCGGCACGCAGGCGGTTCGTTTTTTCGCCAGTGAGCCTTCCGCGTTATCGCGGGAGGCTCCTGCCACTAGGGGACGGCGCCGCCCGACGAACCAGCGTTGTGATCCTGCGTCGCGATCGAGCTTGACTCGGCGCCGCGCGTTGCTGGACATTACTCCTGTTCTGTTCAAACCGTAGTCACCCTGCCATGGCGACCATGGCCGCAAAGCGGGATTATTATGAAATTCTGGGGGTCTCCCGGACGGCGTCGTCCGGTGAGATCGCCTCTGCCTATCGGCGACTGGCGGTCGAGTATCATCCGGATAAGAATCCGGGCGACGAGGAGGCGGTGCAGCGTTTCAAGGAAGCGGCCGAGGCGTTTGAAGTGCTGGGCGATGCGGAGAAGCGGAGCCGCTACGACCAGTTCGGCCATGCCGCGTTTGAAGGTCCTCAGGGCGGGAGCCCGCACTTTACTGACGTCGAGGACATTTTTTCTGCGTTTGGCGATATCTTTGGGGACCTGTTTGGCGGTCCGCGCACGGGGCGCCGCCGCGCGCATCGGGGCCGCGATGTGCGGTGCGATGTGACGCTGAGCCTCCACGAAGCGGCCAGCGGCGCGAAGAAAACGGTTCAGTTCGCGCGGCACGCACCGTGCCAGCGCTGCCAGGGTTCGGGCGCCGAACCCGGCACCTCGAAAGAAACCTGCAGCTATTGCGGCGGCCACGGCCGCATCATCCAATCCGCCGGGATCATGCGGATCCAGACCACGTGCCCTTCCTGTCATGGAGAAGGGGTCTCCATCTCGGACCCCTGCCGCGATTGCCACGGTAACGGGCTGGTGCTCAAGCAGGTCACCACCGAAGTCAATATTCCGGCCGGAGTGGACGACGGAATGCGGGTCCGCATTGCCGGGCTTGGCGAGCCGAGTCCCAATGGGGGGCCGCCCGGCGACTGCTACTGTTTCGTATCGGTGCTCGAGCACCCTTTGTTCGAGAGACAGGGCCAGCATCTGGTCTGCCGCGTGCCGGTGACGTATCCGCAGGCGGCATTGGGAGCGCGGATCGAAGTTCCCACGCTTAACGGACGCGAGGAATTTGATATCCCCGCGGGCACGCAGACGGGCGAGGTATTCAAGCTCCGCGGGCAAGGCATGCCCGATCCCCGCCGGCGAAGTCTGGGCGACCTGCTCGTGCAGGTCAATATCGAGGTGCCCAAGAAATTTTCCAGCCGTTACGAAGAATTGCTGCGCGAGCTGGCGGACGAGGAACATGCGAGCGTTTCTCCGCACCGCAAAAGCTTCTTCGAAAAACTCAAGGACTATTTTTCACCAGGTGATGATGCGGAACCGTCGGAGGAATGATCATGGTGCCCCGCGACGTACCGGATACCAACCGAGCCGACGAACCAGATTCGCAACAGGATTTGCGACAGAACGACTCGGAAATGTTTGAATCGGACGACGCGACAGCGCCCGCTTCGCCGAAAGCACCGGACGCGGAAGAAGAGCGCGCGCGAATCCAGTCGGAACTGGAGCAGACGCGTGAACGCGTGCTGCGCTTGCAGGCCGAACTGGAGAATGTCCATAAGCGTAATGCGCGCGAAATGGGCCGCCGCGAGCAGTATGCCAGCCTGCCGGTCATTCGTGACCTGCTGCCGGTGCTGGACAACATTGAAAGAGCCATTGCCGCAGCCAATCAGGCGGGAGAGGGAACAAGTCTGCTGGACGGTGTCAAACTTGTCCATCAACAGCTCATGGCGGTGCTCGAGCGGTACCATTGCACCGCCATTGACGCGTTGCACACGCCCTTCGATCCCCACCTGCATGAAGCAATATCGCAACAGCCTACGGATGAATTTTCTCCCGGCACCGTGGTAGCCGTGGCTCAGGCAGGTTACCGGATGCACGATCGAGTCGTGCGACCCAGCCAGGTCCTCGTGTCGACGGCCCTTGATCACCCGGGCCGGACGCCGCCGGATGCGCCGGATCGCGATGGCCAGGAGGGACCGGATGAGCGATAATGGAACCACGCCGGCGAGGATCCAAACTTCTATCCGGCGGATACATCGCACGTAGAAGTCTGCTACCTGATTCACTTGAGATCGGTTTATGCCCACATACGACTACCGGTGCAACGCGTGCGGACATGAGTTCGAACTGTTCCAGAACATAACTGCATCGCCGATTCGCAAGTGTCCCGAATGCGGTAGGCATAAGCTGCGCCGTTTGTTCGGCACCGGCGCGGCTATCGTGTTCAAGGGTTCGGGCTTCTATCAAACGGACTACCGGAGCGAATCGTACAAGAAGGGCGCGGAAAAGGAGAAGAAGGCCGCGGAGACCAAAACAAAAGACAAAGACAAGTCGTCGTCCAGCGACGCCGGTTCGAAGAAGGACACCAAGTCCGCGGCGTCCAGCAAGAAGAAAACCGACTGACAACCGACGGGTCCCGGCAGTTGGTAAGCTCCCACAGGTTTCTCACAGGAAGATACACACCGTCATGTCCGCCCAGCATTGTCCCACCTGCCACGCTGAATTTGATCCCGCCCAGTCTTCCACGATGCCGTTTTGCAGTGAGCGGTGTCGCTTGCTCGACCTCGGCCGATGGCTGGATGAGCGTTACAGCGTGCCGGCAAGTCGGCTGTCCGAAGAAGACGACGATTCTCAGGATTTGGAATCCCACCATGACGAGCCCTGATCACGCGCGCGCTGAACCAGCGACGCAGGCGAGGGAGGCCGGCCGATGATGGCTTCCTCGTCCCGATCGGGCGAAGTGCGCGAGATCCTGTGGCAGGAGGTCTTCCCGTGGCTGATTTTGATCCGCGCGCTGCGACTGGCATTCAGCCTTCGCGTGCTCTTGCTGTCGGCGATCGCGTTGATCGCCCTGTCTTTCGGGTGGATGGTCCTCGGCGCCCTGTTCTCTGGAACCAGCGACGAGGCCTTGCAGCAGGCCATCGATGTCTACAGCGCATGGCCGTGGCAGACTGCCAGCACGTCGGGTGAAGTGGCGTGGCGGGACCAGGCTGGCCCGCGGCCATTGCCACCGGGCACGCCGCATCCGACGGCCATCCCGATTGTGGGAGACTGGCTCGGTCGGGGCCCCGTTGCTCAATTCTGGAACCGTGTCTACGCCCCCTTTAGGACCCTGTTCGGGCCCAGGCTGTCGGTCGAGGCCGTGGCCTTCTACTTGTTGGGATGTCTCTGGACGATTGCCGTGTGGTCGCTGTTCGGCGGAGCCATCACGCGGACCGCCACGCTTGCGTTGGCTCGCGAAGAGACACTGGGGCTTAACGCGTCGGTTCGCTACGCGGCCGGGAAATGGACCGCGTATTTTCTGTCGCCCCTCCTTCCGCTTTTGGGCGTCCTGCTGGCAGCCGTTCCGCTCGCCGTGCTGGGCTTCTGCATGCGACTGGGGCTCTTTGCCGCGCTGGCGGGACTCCTCTGGCCCCTCGTCCTGCTGGGAGGGCTGTTCCTGACGATCGTGATGGTCGGATTGGGACTGGGCTGGCCGTTTCTGTTGCCGACGATCAGCTCCGAGGGCACCGACGCCTTCGATGCGCTCAGTCGCAGCTACGCCTATGTCTACCAGCGTCCCCTGCACCTGTTGTTCTACTCGCTGGTTGTTACCGTGTTGGGATTGTTCGGCGCCTGGGTCGTCGATCTGTTTGCCGGTGGCGTGATCAACCTCGGCGCCTGGGGCGTCGGTTGGGGCGACGGAGGATCGATTACCGACATCGTCCGCCAGACGAGCCACATGTCGGGCGCGGACCGCACGGCGCGGATGGCCGTGGCGGCGAGTGAGGCTGGCTACGGCGGCATGACAACATCGGGCGTGCGCTTGATCGCTTTCTGGACGGGCCTGGTGAGTATCGTCCAGACGGGGTTCCGGGCCGGTTTCTTCTGGAGCGCGGCGACGGCAATCTACTTGCTGCTGCGTCGCAGCGTCGACGCCACCGAAATGGATGAGGTGGCGGTCGATGATGCCGAAGAGGAGCCGGTCGAGGCGCTGCCTGACCTCGGCGCTGAACCGGAAAAGGAAACCGATGCGCCGGCGGATGCCGACGACGCGACCGGCGATGTTCAGGAATGAAAATACGCGGAAGTCCAATCGCTGGAAGCCTCATGCTTTCGATTTCCGTGCTCCGCTGCAGCCGTCGGTTGGCATGCCATGGAATCTGTTGAGCAAGCTTCACTGGAGAACCTGGTTGAAACCGGGATGTTGGAAGTCGACGTTTTTCATCCGGGCGGTTTGGCGTTGTCGTTGGAACTTGCCGAGCTGTGCAAGATCGAAACCGGTAGCGAAGTCCTGGATGTTGCTTGCGGCAGCGGAGAAACTGCCTGCTTTTTGACGGAGCGATGCGGAGCACGAGTGGTCGGACTGGACCGGTCACAGCCCATGCTCCGCCGAGCGCAACAGAAGGCGCGGTCGAGAGGCTCGCAGATAGAGATCCAAAAAGGAGACGCGCATCGACTCCCTTTTCCCGATGCTTCGTTCGACGCCGTGATCTGCGAGTGCACCCTTTGTTTGTTGGACAAGGAGCAGGTTCTCCAGGAGATGGTGCGAGTGGTCATGCCCGGAGGACGTGTCGGCGTGCACGACCTGTGCTGGCAATCGGATGCTCCCGAGGATTCCAAACAGACACTTGCGGAAATCGAAGGCGAACGGCCGGAAACCCTCGAGGGATGGCAACGGTTGTTTGTCCGGGCGGGCCTGGTTAACGTCAGCACGGTTGACAAATCCTCTCTGGTTGCCTCATGGATGAAGGAATCAAAAAGACCGCTCGGGCTGATGGGACAAATGGCTCTCGCCTGGCGCATCGTCCGTCTTTGGGGCATCCGCGGCTTGTGGCGGATCGTCAGGTCCGAGAGGGTCTTCTCGAGCAAGCATCTCGGCTACGGTATCGTGGTCGGGATGAAGCGATGAAGTTATCCATCGAGCACGAAGTGCACCCTGCACCCTCGAGCACGTTGGGCGGCCGAACAATCTGCCCCATCTGGGCGGGGTCAAATAGATCAGTTTCTTCTCATCGAACCGCTACGGTCTCGATCCTTGCGACCTCGTCGGGCTCCAGATGAAACGCCAAGACTTCGAGATCCGCCTCCATATGGGCCGCATTCGTGGTTCCGGTCAACGGAATCATGCCGACCTCCAACGCGAACCGGAAGACAATTTGGGGCACCGTTCGACGATGGCGGGCCGCAATTTCCGCCACGTCTGAGGTGGCCAGCCACGGTCGGTTGGCGGTCAGCAGCGAGAACCCCTGGTAGATGAGCCCCTCGGCGGCACAGAACTGCCGGACGTGGCGATCCCAACCCGTCGCTGCGTAGCATCGGTTCTGGACAAACGAGGGTCGAATTCGCGCTTCGCGACACAGCCGCTCGAGTTGTTCGAGCGTGACATTGCTGATCCCGATCATTCGCACGCGGCCGCTGTCGTGGATGGCTTCCATCGCCTGCCAGGCTGCCCAGTCTTCGGTCGTGAGGCCCGACACGCTGCTGGGCCCGTGCAACAGATAGCTGTCGATCCACTCGGTTTCAAGGTGCTCCAGCGAGCTTATTAGCGATTGCTCCACCTGCTCCGCAATGGAAGCTTCCGGATCGTACGGCAGGCGATGATCCTGTCCGCTCCGAAATGTGAACTTGGTCTGTAAAAACAGGTCCTCTCTGGAAGCAAGGCCGCCAGCGATCGCGTTTGCAACGGCGCGGCCCACCGCTGCCTCGCAGTAATGCCGGCGCTGATTGGCCGTGTCAATCCCTCGGAATCCTTGCTCCAACGCGCGTTCGGTCAGGCGCTCCGTTGTATCTTCCTTCCACGCCGTCCCGTACACGAAGCGGGGCACCGATACTCCGTGGATCTGTAGGGCATGCTCGGACATCGAGTTCTCCAAATGGTGCTTCGCAGCAGAAACGTTTACTACAATAAGTGACATGCGTGCCGTCAAGCGTCCACAATTCTCCGACCCGCGGTTCGTGCTCGATCCTTTCGAGCCGGCATGCGCCAGCATTCCGGAGCATGAGATGGCCCGGCGGGTGGAGGCCCCTCACCGCGAACTAGAGGACTGCTGCGCGTGCCCGCGAAACTGCCACGTACATCGGATGGCGGACGAGACGAAGGTCTGCCATACGGGACGATTCGCCCGCGTGGCCAGCGTATTTCCCCATTTTGGCGAAGAAGACTGCCTGCGCGGATGGAACGGGTCGGGGACCATTTTCTTCAGTCTCTCCAATCTGCGCTGCGTTTTCTGCCAGAACTGGGACATCAGCCAGCAGTCGACGGGCGGCCCGTGCCGGCCCGAACGGATCGCCGACATGATGTTCGACCTGCAAGCACGCGGCTGCCACAACATCAACTTTGTTACTCCGGAGCATGTCGTGCTGCCGGACGGAAAATCGTATCCGGGAATTGTGAAGTAAGAACCAGTGCGCCGACCGCGTCGAAGGAGCAACGGAAATCGTCGACCAACATCAACTACAGGGAGACAAACGATGGCACACATCCATCCTGTCCGAAGGGACTCCACGGACGCCGCCACGGCGGAACTGCTCAGCGCTGTCCATAGCAAGATGGGAACCGTCCCCAACATCGTGGCAACCATGGCCAATTCCCGAGCCGTCGCCCAGGCCTACCTCGGCTTCAGCCAGTCGCTCGCGACCGGCGTCCTTCCGGCCCGGCTGCGGGAGCAGATCGCTCTGGTCGTCGGCGAGGAGAATGGGTGCGGCTACTGCCTCGCCGCGCATACGGCACTTGGCCAACAGGCCGGTCTTTCGGAGGCCGAGACGTGCGATGCGCGACGCGCCGTGGCCCGCGATGATAAAGAGCGTGCGGCCCTCGAATTCGCTCGCAAAATCGTCCACGATCGAGGCAGCGTCTCCGATGAAGACGTTCACCGGATACGACAAGCCGGGTACGCTGATGGCGAAGTGGTCGAAATCGTCGCGCACGTGGCGTTGAACATCTTTACGAACTACGTCAACCACGTGGCTGGTACCGAAGTGGACTTTCCCGTGGCCCCGGAACTGGCCTCGGTGTGAGCCGATCCAGTGGCGTTCGGCCGGCGGCATGCTGCGCCGGCCGAACGTTGCGGCCTTGGCAGCGATACGAATCGGCGGCACAGGCAATGAGCCGGACCAACGACCGTTGGCTAGTGGGACTGGGCGGCGACGGCGCGCAGCGGGAGTCGGCGTTGCGTGACCTGCGCCAGGCACTTCTTCGCAATCTTTGTAAGGCGTTGTCGAAGCGGACCGCGGACGACGCATTGCTCGAAGACGCTGTTCAGGACGCACTAATGCGCGTTCTCGGGCGGCTCGACCAGTTTCAGGGACGCAGCCAGTTTCTCACGTGGGCGACCTCCATTGCCATCAGGGTCGCGCTGGACGAATTGCGAAAACGACGATGGAAAGACGTTTCACTCGACGCCATGATGACCGGAGCCGACTTTGTGCCGCAGCACGCCATCGATTTGGAGTCCGCCCCGGAAGTCCAGGCACAACGACGCGCGATCCTCGACGCGATGCAACGCGTCATCAAACTCCACCTGACGGACAAGCAGCGGATCGCGTTGCTTGCCGAGTTGAAAGGAATGCCGCAGGACGAGATTGCACGCCAGCTGGGCAGCAACCGAAACGCGGTTTACAAACTGACGCACGACGCTCGGAAGAAGCTCAAGAAAGGACTTGAGTCCGCCGGCTACGGCGCCGATGACGTCGTTGCCCTTACCGCCAACTGAGGACCGGACCGTGTCACTTTCCAAGCAGCAAATCGACGCATTGATGCGGCTTATTAGCCGGACCAAAGACAGCGAGATCGACTGCGAGCAGTGTCTTGCTGCCGTGGCCGAGTTTGCCGAACAGCAATTGGCGGGCAAATCGATTGCTGAAGGATTGCAGGCCGTGGAGCACCATTTGTCGATTTGCGACGAATGTCGTGAAGAATATGAGGCGTTGCGGCGAACGTTGGACAAAATGGATGATGAAAAAGCCGGATGACTTAGTCGTTGCGTAGCGGTGGCTTCATAAAAAACCTCCTCGCCAGCCCGGACATGGCGTGCATTTGTAGGGAACGCCCTCCGCGGCGTTCCGTGCCCCTTCGCGCGTTGCCTTTTCACGGCGCCCGTTTCGCGACGTCGACCCCAACACGTTCCAGAAGCCAACCCGCCGGGTCGATTCCGTCGGCGGTCGAACGAACTCGCAGATAACTTGGTCTACCTCCCTCTGGATTTCGGCGAGGCAGCATCGCGGCGGGCGCACCGTCGATCCGGACGACGCACCGTCGATCGTCGGCGTCCCAGTTCATCTCAAGCGAGTGCCAGTCGCCGAGCGCGAGCCTTGTCCCTCCCGGCAACTGTCCTTCGCGGTCGATTGGCAGTTGAAACAACTCCAACGTCTGGGCGGCCGGATCCGTCGGTGGAATGAAACGGTCCGCCAGCGCGACGGTCCCGCCCGCGAATCCGGAATTGAGCAGAATCCGCAGCGTCAGCGTGCCCTTGCCGCCGGCCGGAAAGTTCCACACGGCCTCGTCCCCGACCTTCGCATCCGGCCGACGGAGATGCAGTACCTTGGCCCCGGGAAGGATGGGATGATCCATCAGTTGAGGGCCCTGCGTGCGGTCGCGCCAATAAGATCGGACCGGTCCGAAGGGCTTGTAGACGCACCATCCGCCGAGACCGTGGGAAAAATCATCTTCGTGGTGCGTGGCTTCAATCCATTGGGGATCGATCCGCAACAGCGCGATCCGACCCGCTCCCTGTCCGGTCGACAAAAGGATGTTGCCGTTGTCCGTCGTCGTCGAGTACGGATATGCGGTGCCCCGGTCGCCGTGTCTGGGAGGCGACGAGTTTCGCTGGGGATCACGGAACGCTTCGCGAAAGCCAAGCCACGTCGTGCCTTCGTCATGGGAAATGGCCACGTGTAACGCGTCCCGTGTGGTATAGATTGGCGCTCCGTCCACCCGTGACGGATTCTGGCAATGGTTCCAGAACAACACGAGTCGCCCGTCGTTCAATCGCAACAGATTGGCCGGCGAGTTGGATGAGCGGAACCGCGTCGGAGCCGCCTCGGTCCAGCGAATGCCATCCCGAGAGAAGGACTCGTAAAGGAACCCGGTCTGCGTCCGCATCAACATCCAGGCCCGTCCGTCGTTGAGTGGGACGATCACGGGCTCGCACGCCCCGTAGTTGCTGCCGATATAATCGGCGTAGCAGGGCGCGGTCAACCTGTCGGGCGATTGTTGCCAGGTCCCTCCGCCGTCGTCGGAGTAGCTGGCCGTGACCACGTGCGATCCGGTGGGCGGCGCCGACCGACGGCCGGGCACCCAGTACTGATGCGGCAGCACAATCCGTCCGCTCTCCAACTGGGTCACGCCGTTCAGCGCGCCCACGTATCCGTCAAAAATCCGTTTCGGCGGTGTCCATTTCTGGCGTTGCTGCGACGTTCGTGCGTGCCAGATGTCAATGAAGTAATCAACCGTCGGTGTGGTGCCGTTGCCCCGACGAACCATGAGAAATACGTGCAATTCGCCATCCCGATCGACCATTGAAACGGGAATTCCCGCGGGCGGAGCGAAAGGAAATTCGACGCGCGGCGTGCCCCAGCTTTGCCCGTCGTCCCTGGAACGGATCGAGGCACAGTGTTTTCCGCGAACCATGTACAGGATGCACAACTCGCCGTCCGGAAGCCGGGCGACCGACTTATTGGGTGGCGACGCGTGCAAGAGGACGGGGGGATCACCGCCGCTGGCCGCTACGGGAAACGGCAGTGCCATGAATCCCGCAAGTAGAATCCGCCGAACAGCCGTTCTGCGTTGGCTTGTGCGATGCATGTGGTTCAGCAAAAAAAGCCCCGCGTGCGCTGGGGCCCGTGCCGCGGCGCCGTCGACTGCCGCGTGTTGCAGTGGAGCGGAAGGGAGTCGAACCCTCGACCTCGGCATTGCGAACGCCGCGCTCTCCCAACTGAGCTACCGCCCCAGAAACCACGTATTTTAAAGGCGCTGCCGGCGAAGCGGAAGTCCGTCGCGCTGCTGCCACAGGCTGGGCAGTTTGTTTAGAGCCCCAGGCTGCTGCGATAGGCTTCTTTCTGCGCTCCACGCCCCACGGCGTCGGTGATGGCTTCCCACTGCCTGGATGCGTCCGCCAGCGACGTGTCGGCCCGCACGGCGTCGGTGAGTGTTTGCCGCACGGCTGCCGCCAGCGCTGACAGGTAGCGTTGCCGGCCCGGGATGCGGAGCCCCATCATCCACTGGTTTTCCTGAGCCAGATGGCGGACAACGCGCGCGTAGGCCGCAACGGCGGCCGGCGGAAGATTCGATTCCACCCAGCGCGCCGGGTCGGCCAGGTGCGAGCGGCGAAAAAGCGTTGTCGCCGGACTCTGGGTGGCGATCCGGGCGCTCAGTTCCGGCCCACCGATCCATGCCAGCCATTGGAATGCGGCCGGCGCGTTTCTGCTCGCCGAAGTCACGCTCGCCAGACGGCCTTCCAGGCCCAGGACCGGTACGTGACGATGCTCATCGACAGGGCGAGGCCGCCATTGTCGCGTGGAGAATCCATAAACCTGTCGGGAAACGGGAACCGGCGCAATACCCACCGGCTGGGCCGAACCACGCGCCACATCCGCAGTTGCGGTGGGCCAACTGATGGCCATCCCGGCATCGCCCAGCAGCACGGATCGACGTGCCTGCGCCGGGTCGAACGCGACCGGGGGCTCCGCGCCGCCGGCTTGGGTCATTTCCTCCAGGGCCCGAACAAACGGCGGTTCCGCAATTCGCGCTTTCATCGATTCCATCTCGAACAGGGCGGCCACTTGCCCCGCGTCGATGACGGCGCTGGCGACCCGCACCATCAGCATGTTCGCTGCCCACAGTCCGGCCACGGGCTCCAATGCCGCGTACCGAACGGCTGGACGCCCATCGGCCCGACGATCGGTAGCCGCGTGGTACCGCAGCCGATCAGCGACGCGCGCATATTCCGACCACGTGCCGGGAGGCTCTGCCTCGATCGCCGCCAGCGCGTCCCGACGGTAGTACAAGACGGGAAGGGGACATCCGAGCGAAATGGCCATCGCCCGTTCTCCCCAACGCGTCAGGGGATTGCCGGGCACCGCGAGCAGGTCCGTCGCCTCGTAGCCCTGCCGCTCGAGAATCCGGGCTCGCAACGGAACGATTGCCTTCTGCTCCATCCATTGGCCCATGTACGAGGGCGGATAGATGAGCACGTCCGCACGGCCCGGCAGCGAACCATCGAAGGGCGAATCGTTGGCCTCGATGTTGAGCTTGACGTCCGTGCGCGCAGTCCATTCTGCGCTGAGGCGCCGCAGCGCTTCGGAAAGGGCCGGATCATCCATCACGGCCACGGTCAGTATCACGTCCGCAGAAAATGACTCCCTAGCTGGTTGTGTTCGCGACGGCGCGGAATCGGAACAGCCAAATGTTGCGGCAAGCAGCGGCCCATGCACGATTTTCCGCAAGAAACGTCGGCGCGCGGGCACGCTACCACGTCGCGGACGCGGATCCGGCGTGGCAGGAGTGACGGAAAGACGTATTTTCTCCGTGCGCATGGCGTCGGCCGCCGGCGGGCGGCGAGGCAAGGCTGGTCGGGTAGTCCGTGCGCGACATCCTACCCCGTTGCCGGCAGCCTTTCGAGGCGGTTAGAATCCGGGCCACGCTGCAGCCGGGGCATTGGCCGCGCGGCACGCGGTGATCGCACGCCGGCGGCCTGCAGCAGGCTCTCCCGAACGGCGACGCGAGCGATGGGCCGACAGTTGATCGCCCGCCCGGACCGCGGGCCCGATGGCATCGGTGCATCAACCACGCATCAACGGATCGCGAACTTACGACCAGCTAACGCGAGCAAACTCCATGGGCATCTATCTGGGCATCGACATCGGGACTTCAGGAACCAAGACGATCGCGATCGATGCCCGGGGCCGCATTCTGGCGGACGCCACGCGCGCCTACCCGCTCCACCATCCCCGGCCACTCTGGAGCGAACAAGATCCCGAGGACTGGTGGAAGGCGACCGTCCATACCATGCGGTCCGTCGTGCGGCAGTTGAAGAAACGGGCCGGGGACGTACGCGCGATCGGGCTGTCGGGCCAGATGCACGGCTCGGTATTCCTGAATGACAAACACCGGGTCATCCGTCCCGCCATCCTGTGGAACGACCAGCGAACGCAGCAGGAGTGCGAAGAAATAGAGCGCCGTGCCGGAGGACGCCGCAAGCTGATTCAGATGGTAGCCAATCCAGCGCTGACGGGATTCACGGCCCCCAAGATTTTATGGCTCCGTAACCACGAACCACGTCATTTCGACCAGACGCGAAAGATATTGCTGCCGAAAGACGAGATCCGGCGTCGTTTGACCGGCCAGTTCGCCACGGAAATGAGCGATGCCAGCGGCACCCTGTTGCTGGATGTCGCGCGGCGTCGCTGGTCGCGACAACTGCTCTCCAAACTGGAGTTGGACGAAGGCCTTCTGGCGCAGCCATACGAGTCGCAGGAAGTGACCGGCCAGTTAACGAAACAGGCTGCCAAAACGCTGGGGCTGTCTACCGACTGCGTGGTCGTTGGCGGCGCCGGCGACTGCGCGGCGGGCGGCGTCGGCAACGGAATTGTCCGACGGGGTGCCCTGTCGACGTCGATCGGAACGTCGGGCGTCATGTTCGTCCACAGCGACGAGGTCAAGATTGATCCCCAGGGCCGCCTGCACACATTCTGTCACGCCGTGCACGGAAAATGGCACATGATGGGCGTCAACCTGACGAGCGGTGGTGCCCTGCAATGGTTCCGCAATACGCTGTGCCAGGCGGACATGGCTGCCGCGCGGCGCAAGAAAGTTGATCCCTACGATCTGTTGATTGCCGAAGCCGAGCAGGTGCCGGCCGGCAGCGAGGGATTGTTTTTTCTGCCGTATCTGGCCGGGGAGCGCACGCCGCACGCGGATCCCAACGCTCGGGGCGCCTTCGTGGGATTGACCCTCAAACACACGCGCGGCCACCTCGTGCGATCCGTTCTGGAAGGAGTGACGTTCGCGATGCGCGACAGCCTGGACATCATCCGGCAGCTCGACGTACCCGTCCGCCAGATCCGCGCTTCGGGGGGTGGATCACGCAGCCCGCTGTGGCGACAGATCCAGGCCGATGTTTTCGGGCAGAAAGTGGTCTCCATGGAAGCAGACGAGGGCCCGGCGTACGGCGTCGCGCTGCTCGCCGCGGTGGGCGCCGGCCAGTTCAAGGACATCGCCGAGGCCTGTCGCGCTACCGTTCGGGTTTCCACGGAGACGAAATCGCGTCCTCAAGCTCGACGCGTCTACGATCGAGCCTTCGGTATGTACCAGCAGCTCTATCCGGCGTTGCGGGAACCGTTTCACGCCATCTCCGCGCTGGGTGTCTGACGGATGTTTGGAATGCGCGCGGCGCGGACGCTCGCGACCCGGTCAGCTGCCCGGCGCCGGTCGCTGATCGATGGGCACCCACCGGCGCAGCGGTGGCCCGATGTACTTTGACCGAGGCCGAATCAAGCGATTGTTGCTCAATTGTTCCGCCACGTGGGCGCTCCAGCCGACCACTCGGCTGACCGCGAACAGCGGCGTAAACAACTGCTCGGGCATCCTCAAATAGAGATACACGCGGGCGCTGGGCCAATCCACGTTGGGATAGAGCCCCTTTTGATTTCGGACGGCTTCTTCCACCGCATCTGCCGTCTCTTCCCAGGTCCGTGCGATGGAGCCGGCCGCCAGTCGGCGGCACACCGTTTTGAGAACCGCGGCTCGCGGGTCACCTGCCCGGTAGACGCGATGCCCGAAACCCATAATCCGCTGTTTTCTGGCAAGCGCCTCGCGTACCCAGTCGGCCGCGAGTGCCGGATCTTCTATCTGTTCCAACACACGCATGACGTGCTGGTTGGCCCCGCCGTGCAGAGGCCCTTTGAGCGTGCCCAATGCCGCGGTGATCGACGAGTGCAGGTCGGAGAGTGTGGAGCATACGGTACGAGCGGCGAACGCCGACGCGTTGAATTCGTGCTCCATGTACAGGATCAGCGATGTATTCAGGGCGGTAACCTGTTCCGCTGAGGGTTCCTTGCCAAACAGCACGTACAGAATATTTGCCACGTGGCTGTGATGGTCCCGCAGCCGAACGGGCTCCTTCCCCTGTATCAAGCGGTGCCGCGCCGCCATGACTGCGGGAAGCTGCGCGATCACGCGCTCCGCTTTGCGAAGATTCGCTTCGGGCTGGTTGTCGCCGGCATCCGGATCCCAGTGGGCAAGCAGGCTTGTCCCAGATCGCATCACATCCATCATCGGCGCACGACGGGGTATGGCACGCAGCGTGTCGATGATCCGCGAATCGACGTCCGATGCTTCGAACAAACGGCGCCGAAAGTCCTCGAGTTGCTGTTTGGTCGGAAGCTCTCCGTACAGCACCAGAAACGCGACTTCCTCAAATGCTGCGTGCGTCGCGAGATCTTCGATCGGGTAGCCGCGATACTGAAGACCCTGCTCGAGGGTGCTGATCGCCGTTGCCCCGGCAACCACGCCCTCCAGGCCCACCGCATAATTCCTGTCTGACATTGCGCCAATCCGCGAAGTTGAAATAATGGAGTAGACGGTTTCGCGATGTCTTGCGTTCCCTGGGGTTGCACATCCGAAGCGTGCGGAGGTGTTGCCCGTCGCCCTGGAAGGCGATGCTGGTCTGGGGGGTGGCGGGACCGGGTATGCGCAGTGCAAATGTAACTCAAACGACAGCGCGAGCCCAGTGTGGTTCGCGCCGGTCACCTTTCAGGTCCACCGCGGATCGAGCGAGAAGGCTCCTGGCCGACAGCCCCAGTCGTGCGTGCCCGCCGCGCCGTGTTGCCTGGCCCTTGGGGCGGGCCGTCTGCTACGCTGGATGTTCATGCAGCGCGGGAAGACGGCGGTCGATGCTGCCTGTCCGACGGCGTTGAACGCCTGGATATCTCCGTGAGCCGTTGATGAACGGTCCGTCCGCCCAGTGCCCGCAGCTTTGCCCCGACACGGATCGCGCGATCACCGCGACGCTGTTGATCTTTTTCGTCTTTTTCGTCCACGCTGCATGGCCCGTTCCCGATCTGAACGAATCGCATTACCTGGGCAAGGCCCTGCACTACTGGGATCCGGATTGGGGCCGCGGAGATTTTTTTCTCGAATCCGCCGACGCGCATGTGGTCTTTTACTGGTTGTTTGGTTGGTTGTCACTCGCCATTCCGCTGCCCGCCACGGCCTGGGTCGGACGTTTGGCAACATGGTTTCTGCTGGCCTGGGCCTGGCGCAGGCTGAGCCTGGCGCTGCTGCCGCGCCCGTGGTACGCCGTATTGTCGGCAGGACTGTTTGTGGCGCTGTTGGAACGATGCCATCTGGCCGGCGAATGGGTCGTGGGCGGCGTGGAAGCGAAGGGATTCGCGTACGTATTGGTGCTGGTGGGCCTTGAGGCTCTGGTTCGCGGCGCATGGAACCGGGTGTGGTGGTGGCTGGGTGCGGCGACGGCCTTGCACGTGATCGTAGGCGGTTGGTCGTTGCTCATCGCTGGTTTCGTGTGGCTGCTGGATGGACCAGGCCGCACGCCGCTGCGCGCCATGCGAAGCGGCTTGGTCGGCGGTGCGGCCGTCGCGTGCGTGGGACTGGTTCCCGCCCTGATGCTGTCGTGGGGCGTTGCCCCCGAGATCGCCGCGGAAGCCAATGTGATTTATGTTTTTCAACGCCTGCCCCACCACCTGGCCCCCTTGGAATTGAGGCACGAAGAGCGCTATCGGCGACTCGTCGGTTTTGTGACGATGCTCGTTGTGCTGGCGGCGATGTGCCTGACAACGCCGGCCGACAGGTTTCAAAAAAGACTCCGGCGCTTCGTCTTGGGCGCCGTGCTGGTGTGGTTGACCGGATGGGCCATCTGCATCCTGGCGCGGGACAACCGCGAGCAAGCCGCCGCTGTGTTGCGGTACTACTGGTTCCGCATGGCGGATGTGGCCGTGCCACTGGCATTTGCCCAGACGGCGGTGCTGGCCATCAGCCGCGCCGAACAATCGAGGAGCCGCCGGTTCGTCGCAGCCCTGCTCTGCGCGGTGGCCATCGTCGGAGTGCATCTGGGCGATGTCACGTGGAGACGATGGAATCATCCGCATTCACGTGCGGACAGGAAGATGGTGCATGTGGACGATTGGAAGGACATCTGCCGTTGGATAACGGGGAACCTAGAGTCCGACGCCATTTTTCTCACGCCGCGCCGGAACCACACGTTCAAGTGGAGGACGGGGCGCGCGGAAGTTGTGACCTACAAAGATATCCCCCAGAATGCCGAGGACATCGTCGAGTGGTGGCGTCGCATGCAGGCGGTTTACGGTTACGAGCGGATGGGGAGCCGGCCACGGTGGAGTCCGCTTGCCAAACGTGACGAGGACGGATTGCTGGCACTGGGCCAGCGATTCGACGCCCAATACCTGGTGACGGCCTGGACACCCCGGTTGCACTTGCCCATGTTGTATCGCAACGCGTCGTTCGCCGTGTACCGCCTCGAGGTCCCCTGAAGAAGGGTGGGGCATTGAATCGGAAGCTTCCCAAACAATTGACACTGTTGCTGTTACCGGAGTCGGAAACGGAGCCTGGGCGGCGAGAATGGCTGCTGCGGCGGAGTCGATTGCGGACACGGCACCACCGCGCGATCCGACGGAAAGCCGCGCCCCAATTGAGCTACGGCCGGCATGATGGTCCCCCCTCCTTTCGCTGCCGCACGGCTGCCGTTCTGGTGGCCATTTATCCCCATCGTGGACAGTGGCATCTGCCGTTGATCGTTCGACCGCGCGACGCAGGTGTGCACTCCGGTCAAATCGCGTTTCCAGGTGGACTGGTGGAGCACGGAGAAACCACCGCGGAAGCGGCCACGCGCGAATTTGCGGAAGAACTGGGATCGGACGCCGCGATCCAATTACTGGGGCGCCTTGCGGAAACGTATGTCTTCGTGAGTGACTTTCGGATCGTTCCGTGGGTGGGCCGGCTTGCAGCCCGGCCCGACTGGCGTCCCAGTCGCGATGAGGTCGCCGATTTGCTGGAAGTGCCGATACGCGACCTGACGCAAGAGGACTGCACGCAACGCGCCGTCATTCGCCGCGGACCGATCGTCTTTGCGTCACCGTGCCTGGTCTGGCGAGACCATCGAATTTGGGGAGCGACGAACATCGTGCTGCACGAGCTTCTGGAACTCGTCCGTACGCTCGGTCCGTAACGTGGATGTCCGAGGAGCACTACATCGGCCCACTGCCCGATGGACCGTTCAATGTTATCCTATGTTTGGATTGTGATCCGCACGTGAGCAGCGCTGGCCGGCCTGGTTACGCGCGGCGGACTTTGGATGGCTGACCGCGGATGCCACCGTCGCGACCCGGGCGGGAAGATCATGCGCTACAGCGCCGATCTGGCGCGGCACGCTCTGGTGACCATTCGCGCCGGTGAGATGAGGACCGGTGAGATGAGGACATGACAGAAATGAATGGTGAGACGACAATTCGAGCAGTCGTGTTCGATCTGGACGGGCTGATGTTCAATACGGAGGACTTGTACAATCTCGTCGGACGGGAACTCTTGGCACGTCGGGGAACCGTGTACACGCAGGATCTGGCAGAAAAGATGCTTGGCCGGCGGACTCCCGAAGCGCTGCAAATCATGATCGATTGGCACGCCTTGCCCGACAGTGTCGAACAACTGACAGAAGAAACACAGCAGATCATGGAGGGATTGCTCGACGGGCACGTACGCCCAATGCCCGGCTTGACGGACCTGCTCGACGCGCTATGCGCCTCACGACGACCGATCGGCATCGCCACCAGCAGCCGGCGCGTCCACGCCACGGCGTTGCTGTCGCGCTTCAGGTGGCAGGATCGTTTTCGTTTCGTGTTGACCGGCGAAGACGTCCAGCACGGTAAACCTCACCCGGAGATTTACCTGCAAGCGTCACAACGGATCGATGTTCCTCCACAAGAGATGATGGTCCTTGAGGATAGCCCGGTCGGCTGCCAGGCGGCACTGGCCGCGGGGGCCTTTACGGTGGCCGTCCCTTCCCATGTTTCGCCCCATGGAAATGTCGACCGCCGTTTTGAAGGGGTGCAACTGATGGCACGCTCGCTACGGGATCGCCGCATCTATTCGGCCCTCGGCCTGCACGGCGGATTGGAAGAACCACCCGTTTGAGGGCACCCCTGGCTGCAGCTGGCTGCACTCGGTGCGGAAATGCCCTTGGGCGTGCGGCTCGGAAGTGCTATAAGCCCCGCCGCTTCCCGTCTTGACGGTCACGACTCCGTGTCCCCGGTCATCCTCGTCGATTTGGAAAGGAACCTCCACGATGTCCCGGATCCTGGTCAAACAGGGGCGCCCATTCGCAGCTATCGCGGCGTCGATACTGCTTTGTGGATGCGGCATGTGCCAGAACTGCTACGACTACAGTCCTCCGGTGATCGGCAGCGTTCATGACACCGGAGACATGGCCGCAGGGGGTCGTTCCGGCTCCATTGTTACCGGCGCGACCGCGTCGGGCGGTGCGGTTGCCGAATATCCGGCCGAAGGCGAAGTCATCTACGAGTGACGGGTTCCCGAGTCGCATCGGCTTGCTCGGGAGAGGTTTTCCGGCGCGGTCCGGTTCCCGACTCAACGGTGGCGTGGCCGGCAGCGGGAGGGTCACGATCGTCGCGGTTAGAGCCGAACGAGGCCACGCGCCGCGTCCATTCAACCAATTCGGCGTACGGCTGCCCGTCCCGGTGGCTGAATACGGCCGACGGCTGGTTGGCGTGGGGGCGGATCGGATAGGTGAGCAGCGGACTCGCTGATGGATCCTCGCCATCGATCAGCGGCAGCACCGCGTCCAGATTGTCGAGCGTCGCGGCCCTCCTGTCGACGCCTCGACCCGGATTGCGATTGAGCTGAAAGCGACCGGCGGATGGACCTCCGTGGCATCCTGCTGTCGCGCAGTGGCGAATGAGAAGAGGCTGTATCCGCGTCGCGAATTGATGTAGCCCACCAGGAGACCATCGGCGAACCATCTGATCCCAACGCTGCCGCGCCGCGTCCCGTTCGGGGTTGTGAGCCTCTGCGTCGGCTGGCTGCTTCTGCCGGAAGGCGATTTGTTCGTTGAGCATCGCGATATGAGGATGTTTCGGGTCCTGGGCCTCGAGCCGCTTCAGTTCGCGGTGCGCTTCTTCGATCAAGTCGTTCCGTAGACACCATTGAACAAGTTCCAACAGCGTCGTTGCCGGATACGTCCACACCCGAGCCCGTTTATAAAGGAAAATATCGGTTATACATTCACCGACGTATGCAACCA
>CAZNKT010000028.1:0-34406 GCA_964573605.1 uncultured Pirellulales bacterium | reverse complement strand
GAACGGGCAGCCGCCAGAGTGCGTGAGCTCGATGTCGTGGCCGGATCCGTCCACACCCGTGCCCGTTTGTAATGGTAAATATCGGTGAGACTGTCACCGACGTAGGCAACCTTGCTTGCCGGGATGGTAATACGGCCGGCGGGGAGGAAAACATGATAGCGATCCCCCTCGCGCCGAATCGATCCCTCCAGCACACGGCCGTTGTGCAGCAGTATGGCGGAGCCGGGATCCGAATCGGGCGGCGGGTCCGACATGGCAGAGCCGGGGAGAAGAACCATCAGCCCAACGGCGCTGAGCGCTGCGGCAACGAGTTGCGTGGTCGAGAGAGACGGCATGGGTCGCCGGGCCGGGAAAGATCATAACACGAATGACAGTGGGCCGACAGCGACCAGTATGGCGGGACGCGACGCGCGCGCCGACGGTGCGCTGTCCGCTTCGTCAGAAAGCTTTTGTCAACAACTCGTGTAGAAAAACAATCTCTCCAGGTCAATCCCAACGCCTACCCCAGCCTCTTCGGCCCCTCTTGGGACGCAATGAGTACGACAGCGCAACGTTGCGACCAGTTCCCCTTTTGAGCGCTGTCGAATTAGCTTCCCGAGTTATCGTCGTCGTGCGCGGCGATGGGAATGGCGATGGCCGCGCCGATGCCGGCGGCGAGCACCCAGGGGTTGTGCAGCAGGCATTTGAGTTTTCCGCATCCGTGCCCGCATCCCGGTCCGCACCCTTGCCCGCACCCTTGCCCGCGAATGACGGTGCTATCGGCGACAACCAACGCGCTGGTCGTGGCCGCCGGGGGTGCCGTACCGTTTGTCCACAATCGCGCCAAAGCCACCGTCTGGCCCGCAACGATCTCATAACAGCCGCCGCCAAGCCCGCACATGGCGAAATTGCCCTGGGAGTCGGTCACGGTGCGGCCGACGACATGGCCCTGCTGGACAACGACGACCGGAACGCCTGTTTCGGCCGTCCCGCCGCTATCGATTACCTTGCCGGTGAGTGTTCCAGCGCCATCGAGCACGACGTCGATCGTGCGGTGCGCCGGCACATGTTGAAGACCGGCGGGCTCGTTCGACTGCTGAGTCTCCGCGCGGACGAACATGGGAGTTGGAACAAGCACGGCCAGAGTTGCCAGCACGACGGCCGGAATCCGCATTATTTGAAATCGCATCCTTGCCACCCTTTCTTGCTTCACACACGCATCCTGGAAGCGTCGTACTTCTCGTATCGGATAGCGCCCCCTATATGCCCCACGTTATTTCTGATGATTTCGTTGCAGATTCCGCATTCCCCCCAACCCTCAGCAGGCCGTGACCGGCGCCCATCGTGAGGCAAGGCCGTGAAGGGGTCGGGCGACGTGGTCGCGGCGTCTCGGGGGCTTCAGGCGGGCGGTGGCGTCGAGACGCGGACTACCGGTGGGTCCGCTGCAAGCGTCGCGCATTACTGGAACGTTTGATCGGGCCCGGGGAACTGCCCGTCTCGAACATCGTCGCGAAACTGCGTGACGGCCTGTGTAATTAGCGACTTCAGGTTGGCGTAGGCCTTTACGAACGTAGGGACGCGACCGTCGGTGATCCCTACCAGATCGTTCACCACTAGAATTTGCCCGTCGCAGTCGACACCGGCCCCAATTCCGATGGTGGGGATCTTCGCCTCCGCGGTGATCTCTTTGGCGATAGAAGCCGAAATGCATTCCAGGACGATGGAAAAAGCACCGGCGTTTTCGGCCGCCTTGGCGTCGGCCAGCAACTGGTCCCGGTCGCGCTGGACGCGATAAGCGCCCAGCCGGTGCACGCTTTGGGGACGCAGTCCACAATGGGCCATCACCGGGATGCCCGCTGAGGTGAGGGCTTCAATCGTCTGCGCCTGCTCGATACCGCCTTCCAGTTTCACTGCCTGGCAGCGGGTCCGCTTCAGGATGTGCCCCGCGTTTTCGATGGCTTTGTATTTGCCTAATTGATAGCTTGGAAACGGCATGTCTACCACGAGCAGCGCGTGTTCCACAGCGCGGCCGACCATCTCGGCATGGTAAATCATTTCTTCCAGCGTAACGGGCAGTGTGTTGGCATGGCCCTGTACGACCATGGACATACTGTCGCCGACCAACAGGCCCTCGATGCCCGTCCGATCAAGTAATCGCGCCATCGTGTAGTCGTAGGCGGTCAGCATGGTGATCCGCCGTTGCGACTTCAGGGCCGTGAATTTGGGGACGGTCATACGTTGCGGTGCGGCTGGCATGTAGGCATTCTTACGGGCAAGGCCACCGAATACAACAGTTGCCGGTGCGTGCTTGCCGCGGGCCTGGGCTTTTGGTCACAATGAAGACGGGGCAGGCGATGTGCGTCCATGACCGGGGCCAGCGTCTGCGGGACATGTACGGCAAACCGACGGGACGGCGCGATGAAACTGCGTTCAGCTCGAATCATGCGATGGGCACTCGGGGGAATCCTTTTGACCGCCGGTCCGGCGGCCGGGCAGGCACGGCGTGGGATACGCGACCCCCGCCAGAACCGTCGCTTGGCTTCTGCACAGGTGCAGGGCACGATCCACTCGTTGCAACCCGGCATCGTCCGGGTAATCTCCGACGAAAACGACCGCTGGCTGGTGCAGGTCACGCGGGAAACCCGCGTCAAGGTGCAAGGCCGGACGGACATGCGCGTGCTCCAGCCGGGACGTTTCGTGCGCTTTTACGCGGAATTCGACCGCCGCGGCACGGCTCAGGGTCCTGTCGCGGAGTTGACGGTATTCGATCCCGACGAAGGGATTCGTCCGGGCATGGTAGAAGCTCCACACGACGATTCCGAAGCGGCGTCCGCCGATGAGACACGCGCCGCCCCGAACGGGCGCGGCGAGCCGCCGCGGCCGCGCGACAGTGCTCGCCGTCAAAGAAGCCGCGACCGCCGCGATTCGCGCCAACGCGATCAGCAGCAGGTACCCGAGATCCGGCGGTTGTTTGTCGTGGGACAGATCCGGGGTTTTCGCGAAGGCGTACTCAGCGTCCTGGTTGGACACGGAAAGGCAGTGACGGTGGACGTGGACGAATCCGCGCGCGTCATGATCGAGACCAGGGACTACGGGGTGGCCCGCGGCGGCGACCGAATCCGGCTGAAGGGCAGATTCGTCGGGCCGGGCAAATTGTCGGCCCGGGAAATCGAGATTGAACTCGCCTCGCTGACCGAGACGTCGTCGCAGCCCGGCGAGCCGGAAACGCCCCCGGGAACGTCGGCGCTCCCGCCGCCGGACGGTGGCACGACGCCGCGGGAGTGAAACGGCACGGTTGCGGCGAACCCGGCCGGTTGTTGGCGTCTGCGGGAGGCACTATAATCCGCGGTTCGACTTCGATCTGCTTGTGCTGAGGGGACCGGGGCGCTCCCGGTCCAGCCTTCGGGCGGGTTTGACCCGCTCCCCGCAGGAGATTCTTCCAGAGGAGGAACACGCCGTGGCTATTCGCGTTGCCATCAACGGTTTTGGTCGTATCGGGCGACTGACGTTTCGCAACATGGTGGAGCGGTCCGATGAATTCGACGTCGTGGCCATCAATGATTTGACGGACAACAAGACGTTGGCCACGCTGCTGAAATACGACAGCATCCACGGCCGGTTCGCGGCGACGGTCGATTACAACGACGACGCGTTGGTTGTTGATGGCGACAGCATAAAGGCATTTGCGGCTCGAAGTCCGCTGGAATTGCCGTGGGCCGACCTGGGCGTGGACATTGTCGTGGAGAGCACGGGTGCCTTCACCAAACGGGCCTCGGATTCCAAGCCCGGGTACGACAGCCATCTCAAGGCGGGCGCCAAGAAAGTGGTCCTCAGCGCTCCGGCCAAGGACGACCCGGATCTGACGTGTGTGCTGGGTGTCAACGACGACCGTCTGACGAACGAGCACAAATGTGTTTCGAATGCCAGTTGCACGACCAATTGCCTGGCCCCGGTCGCGAAGGTTCTCCACGAAAGTTTCGGGATCGAAAAAGGTCTGATGACAACGGTCCACGCCTACACCAACGATCAGCGTGTCCAGGATATGCCGCATTCCGATTTGTACCGTGCGCGGGCCGCCGCTCAGAATATTATTCCCACGACTACGGGGGCGGCCAAAGCCGTGGGGCTCGTGATTCCGGAACTGAAAGGCAAGTTGACCGGCATCGCTCTCCGCGTGCCGGTTCCCACCGGCAGCGTCGTGGACTTGACCGCGGTGCTCCAGCAAAACGTGGCGGCCGATGCGGTGAACCAAGCCGTGGAGCGGGCGGCCAAGGGACCCCTCCAGGGCATCCTGTCGTTCACGCGAGACCCCATCGTATCGACCGACATCATCGGTGACCCCCACAGTTCTATCTTCGTCGCCGATTTCACCCAGGTCGTGGACGGCAACCTCGTGAAGGTCGTGAGCTGGTACGACAACGAGTGGGGGTATAGCTGCCGGACAGCCGACCTGGTGGCCAAGATGGGCACGATGTAAATCGTCGCGGAGTCAGCGGTAGGGCTGCCAACGGGGCGCCGACCGCGAGCCCTGGCTTCGGCCGTCCGCCGCGCGTGCGGGGTCGCGGTTCATTGCGCGTTGCTGCCGGGTGGGCCGTGGGTGCGAACCGTCGGTACGGGCTGTCCAGGAACCGGGGCGGGGGCCGGAATCACGCGCCCGGAAGCCATCGCCTGCGGCCCGGCGCGATGCAATGCCGCGTGCGGGTTCTCTAGCGATCTGTGAGGCGTCGACATCCGTGTGGGCGAGCAGCTTGCGGCCTTCCGGCAGCACCAGCCGGGCCCATAGCTGGAAGGGTCCACGCGCTGCCTGCGATCGATCGGGCCAGGGAAGAGAGAATTCCATGCCCGCACGGTCTTCGGAATCTTGCCAGCGCGCCTGTGCCTGTTCGGAGCTGAAATCCCATCGGCCGAGGCGCACGGTTGCGCTGTTCGCCCGGGTGCCCATGATCATCAGGGACACCTGCGCAGGGACCCGCACTACTTCCCCGGCGGCACTCCGCGGCTGAACCAGTACCGTGATGCTCTGCCGTGATGCGTCCTGGCTGGAACCCTGTTTGATCACCATCGGTTGCACGGTGACCTGTTCGGCCGACGGAATGACTGATTGCTCGCTCGGCGACGGAACATCTTCGGCGGGCGGTAGCTCGAGCGATTCGATTTGCTGGCCACCGTCGATCTCTTCGCCAGGCTGTATTTCGGGTGGCTCGAGGTCGTTATAATCACTTGCATCCGGGCCGCGACCGCGCTCGGGTGGGGAATCGCCGTCGAGACCTGCCTTCAGACGCTGGTTTTCCCGCTGGCACGCATCGAGCATCATGCGGTATTGATCAACCTGGTCGAGCAGGTGGTAGATTTTATCTTCCTGGAGCCGAAGCTCACGCTCCATGACATCGGTCTCAACGCCGCCATGGCAGCCGGCGAGAAAGGAGGCGGCCGTGGCTGCCAAAGCAAACCGGAAGGCAATCATCCCTGTGCCTTTCGTCGGTAATGGTCCGGAGTACGATCGCGCCGCGCGGCGTCAACACGTTGCTGCCGATCGAACGGCAGCGGAACCCGGTCCCTATTTCACTTCCATGTGTTCAATGACTTGATCGATGATGTGATATTCCAACGCTTCTTCGGCGGTCATGAATCTGTCCCGATCGGTATCCTTATCGATCTGCTCCAGTGGTTGTCCTGTATGCTTGAGCAATATGGCGTTGAGCCGCTCCTTGACTTTGCGGTACTCGGCGGCGTGGATGATGATATCTTCGGCCGTTCCTTCCATGCCGGCCGAGGGCTGATGGATCATTATCCTGGAATTCGGCAGGGCGTTGCGTTTTCCGCTGGCTCCGGCGGCCAGCAACACGGCACCCATTGAGGAGCACTGGCCGATGCAATAGGTCGCTACGTCACACGTTACGAACTGCATCGTGTCGTAGATGGCCATACCGGCCGTGACGCTTCCACCCGGAGAATTGATGTAGAGATGGATGTCGCCCTTCGCATCGTCGGATTGCAGGAATAGCATTTGGGCCACGATGGCGTTGGAGACATCGTCGGAAATACTTGATCCCAGGAAGATGATGCGGTCCTTCAACAGGCGACTGTAAATGTCCATCGCCCGCTCTTCGCGGCCGCTCTTCTCGATGACGTAGGGGAGCAGAGGCATATCAGGGTCAATTCCTCGTTCGCGTCAATTGTCTTCCGGGTCTTCGATCGGCGGCTTGCTGAGAATATCGTCCACGACACCGTATTCTTTGGCGTCAACGGCCGACATGTAGAAATCCCGGTCGCTGTCCTTGGCGATTTGCTCGATCGGCCGATTCGTGTGATGCGCCAGGATTTCGTCCAGCACGTCGCGTGTCTTCTGGATCTCTTTTGCCTGGATCTCAATGTCCGATACCTGGCCGCCCACACCGCCATGGGGTTGATGGATCATGATCTTGGAATGAGGCAGCGCGAAGCGCTTGCCGCGTTCGCCGCCGGCCAGCAACACGGCTCCACCGCTGGCGGCCAGTCCGACGCAGTAGGTCGCAACCGGGCAAGTGATCATCTGCATCGTGTCGTAGATCGCCAGCGTAGCCGTCACGCTGCCGCCGGGCGAATTGATGTAGAAATGGATGTCTTTGCGACGGTTTTCGCTTTGCAGGTACAGCAACTTCATGACGAGTTCGTTGGCGTTGCCGTCGAAAATGTCGCCTTGCAAGAAAATGATTCGGTTTTCCAGCAGCAGATCGCCCAATGTCATCTGGCGTTGCCGCTGGTAGTCGCGGTAGGCGGTGCGGGGAACCTTCGGTGATCGAGCGTCTCGGGGCATGTCTGCCGATCCTTGTTGAGGCTTGGTTGCCAGCCGGCCGGGGGAATGTCAGTCCGCGGCTTCGGCCGGTTCACCTTCCTTCGAAATCACGGGGATCTGCGCGTCTGTGTCGTCCCCGCCCGCGGCGAATTCGATGGCCTCGATATCGCGTTTGTCAGGCTCGAAGGGCGTGTCCTTGAACGCAGCGTGGGAACGCACCAGTTCGATGACCTTGCGTTCCACGATCTGGTTGCGGAGGACGTCCATCAATCCGCGTTTCTCGATTTGGGCACGAATACGTCGCGTGCTTTCGCCGCTCTGCATGGCGATTAATTGCACTTCAACATCGTAATCACCGCTCGATGCGTCGATGTCCATTTCCTCGGCGATCCGCTCCAGGATGAAATGCTCTTTCAGTGATCGGGCCGTAGACGCCGCGCTGTTCTGCCGCAATTCGTTTTCTCGCGCCCTTATTTCGTCGTCGCTGAAGCCGTTCCGCTTCATCTCGAGCATCATCCGCTCCAGTTCGCGCTCGCTTTGCCGACTCAGAAGACCGGGCGGAAGCTCCCAGTCGGCCGAAGCGGTCAAGGCCGCGGTGATCTGGCGCCGAATCTGCTGGGACTGGTGATACATGAGTTGCCGTTGCAGATCCTTCGTCACGGCTTCACGCAACTCGTCTTCCGACTGGAAATCGCCCATCTCGTGGAGGAATTCCGGTGTCAACCGTGGTGTTTCCAGCCGCTTGACGTCCAGCACGTTGAACTGCACGGTGACTTTCTTGACGCGCAAGTCCTTGTTGGGCGCGTCGGCCGAAAGCTGCACGTCCACGTCGCGCCGATCCCCCGCACGAACGCCCGACATCAGCGTGTCAAAACCTTCCACCTGGCCATCCCGCAAGCTCAACACCGCGGCGATCCGAATGACCATTTCTTCCGCCGACGCTACCTGTTTGCCGTTGTGTGTGGATCGCAGATGAGCGGTAACATAATCGCCGACCTGGGCCTGTCCGTCGTGCGGAACAAGCGTCCCGTGGGAGGCGATCAGCTTGTGGATGCGGCGATCGATGTCCTCGTCGTCGAATTCCCGGACCGGGCGCTCCACCTGGAGCCCCTTCCACTCCGGGAGATCGAACTCCGGTCGAACCTCCAGGTGGAACTCGAACGTCATCGGGCCGTCGTCGGGAAGCTCGACGGCATCGAGATCAAAGTCCGGCTCGCTGATCGCGGTGAACTTCTGTTCGTCCGAGATTTGACTCAGACTGTCCATCAGCAGGGAGCTCTTGACCTGTTCGGCGACATCCTTCCGAAAACGGGCTTCCACAAGTTTCCGCGGGGCGCGTCCCGGCCGGAAACCCGGGACCGCGGCGGACGGCATCATCTCGGTGAAGGCTTCGTCGAAATATCGGTCGATATCCTTGCGATCGATGGTGACGGTAACGTGACGCTCGCACGCCGACGGACTGTCGACGCTCATCGTCAAGTTCAACGGCTCCTTTTCGTCGCCGGCCTTGGAGTGCTCGGCAGCTGTCCCTTCGGGGGCGTCCAGAATTCCTTCGTCCAGTTCTTTCGGTGACATCATCGCAGTCTTTCTGTCGGCACGCCGTTGCGGCGCGGCATTGAAAAACCGCGCCCGGTCGAGGCTCTACCTCAGGAGCCACGCTGCTTTTGCGGGACTCGTGACGATGGCGGGCTTCGGATCGAGGCCGGTCTCCCATGGCAAATTAGATCGGAAAAGCGGGTGATGGGATTCGAACCCACGACAACAACGTTGGCAACGTTGTGCTCTGCCAACTGAGCTACACCCGCGCGGGCAATGCGGGGAAGCGCGCGCCCTCAGCGCAACTATCCCAACAGCGCCGGAACCTGTGGATTATAGAACCGCCAAAACGCCTTGCAAGGGCAATTCCATGGCACCGTGCGCCGGAGATAACCTCCGTGCGCAGCAGCATTTCCGTTTGTCTGGGCCCTCATTGCTGCTCGGGGCCGACGCGGTCGACGCCAGGCCGCCCGTGGTGGGGCCCTGCCTGCCGACAGGCGGGGCCTGCCGCAGGGATCTGCTAGAATGCCGGCTACCGGCGGGACCGCCCCGCCGCGGAGCGGTCGACCGTACGCCGCGCCGTCGTTGACCACCCGTTGGCAAAAGTCGCCATGATGAAGCTGGCCGCCGGTTGTATCAAGGGACGGATGCTGGCCGTCATCCTGGGCGTGGCCCTGGCCGGATGCGACTTTGCCGATCCGGTGCCTCGTGGCGGAGCCGCCGCGGAAGTCCGGGCGGCCGGCCCGGCGGCAACCGCCCAGGCCGAACCGGCCGACACTGTCCGGGCGGGGGAACCGGCTCGCGACCGCCCCGCCGACGACAAAACGGCCAATCGCCCGGCCAATCGGCTGGCCGGCGAGACAAGCCCCTATCTGTTGATGCACGCCCACAACCCCGTGGACTGGTATCCGTGGGGCGAAGAGGCCCTGGCGCGGGCCAGGGACGAAAACAAAATGATCTTCCTCTCCATCGGCTACTCGAGCTGCTACTGGTGCCACGTCATGGAGCGGGAATCGTTCATGGACGAAGAGATCGCTCGACTGCTGAATCAACATTTTGTCTGCATCAAGGTCGATCGCGAGGAGCGCCCGGATGTGGACGATATCTACATGACGGCACTGCAGATCTATTTCCGGCTGGCCAACTCATCGCAAGGAGGCGGGTGGCCCTTGTCGATGTTCCTGACGCCGGACGCCGAGCCGGTATTGGGAGGTACGTACTTTCCCCCGCGTTCGCGTGATGGACGAGTCGGTTTTCTGGACGTCATCGAGCGCGTCGTGAAACTCTGGGAGACACAGCGGGAACAGGTGCGGACCGTCGGAAAACAACTGGCCGAGGCGGTGCGCGAAACGGTCCGCTCGCGCGACAGGGTCGCTATGGCAAAACCCGACGAGTCGATCATCGATGAACTCATCGAGCAACTTGGCGACTCCTATGATGAACGATACGGCGGATTCGGTTATTCCCCCTCCAATCCCCAGCGGCCCAAATTCCCGCAACCCACTCACCTGATGTTCCTGCTGCAGCAAGCGGGAAACGCCGCAGCGAGCCCCGCGCGAAAAATGCTCGCCGGCACGCTGCAGGCCATGGCACGGGGCGGGATCCGCGACCATATCGGGGGTGGATTTCACCGCTACAGCACGGACCGTTACTGGAGGATCCCGCACTTCGAAAAGATGCTCTATGACAATGCCCAGTTGACGACCGTTTACGCGGAGGCCTTTGCCCTGACTGGTGATGAGCAATACCGGCGGATCGTCGAACAGGTAATCGCGTTTGTGCTGCGTGAAATGACCGACAAGCAGGGTGGTTTCTACTCGGCCATCGATGCGGAGACCGACGCGGAGGAGGGCAAATTCTATGTGTGGACAGTCGGAGCCTTGCGCCGAGCGTTGACGCCCGAGCAGTACGCGCTGGTCTCTGAAGTCTACGGTGTCAGCGACGGCCCCAATTTCGAAGACCATCATGTGCTGCTAATGGAGGCCTCGGTCGAAACCCTGGCGCGCCAGCGGGGCATCACGCCCGAAGCCCTCCTCACGCGGCTCGAACCTGCCAGGCAGGCGCTGCTCGCGGCACGCGACGGCCGGGAACGGCCGTTGGTCGACACCAAAATTCTTACGGCATGGAACGGTCTGATGATCCGCGGCATGGCAGATGCCGGTAGGATCCTCAACCATTCGCCATACATCGACCATGCTTCCCGCGCGGCCCGTTTCGTGCTGCGGAAATTGCGGAGTGAGGATGGCCGATTGTTCCGCAGCTACCGCGGCCAGCAGTCCAAATTGAACGGCTATCTGGTTGACTATGCGTTGCTTGTGGAAGGATTGATCGCGCTGCATCGGGCCGATGGCAACCGCGAGTGGCTGCGGATTTCCGAGGAGCTGACGTCGACACAGATTGAGTTGTTCTGGGATGATGAACACGGCGGCTTCTTCTTCACGTCCCATGACCACCAGCGGCTGATCGCGCGGGCCAAGAAAGTCACCGACGGCGCCGTTCCTTCCGGCAATGCGGTAGCCGCGGCCAACCTGATGTATCTGGCAGACGAACTTGGCCAGCCGGAGTATCGAGAACGCGCCCGCCAGACGATTGAAAGCGCCGCGCCGTTTCTTCAGGAGGCGCCCATGGCCATGCCGCGCATGGCCATGGCACTGGCCGACCTGCTGGCGGGGTCACCGCCGTAACAGCGTGCTGCATCCTTCCGCAACTTCCAGCGGATGGGAAATCATGTTCGCCATGCAGGCGATGAGCACCACCGCGGCCACGATGCAGAAACTGACGCCGCGGGGATTCACGCCCCCCTGCACGTTTTCCAGGGCCGCCGCCAGCTGCTGTTCGAGCCGGTGCCACGCCTGGAGGTCCTGTCGGGGGCCGCTGGCCACCAACGACACATGCCGCATCGTCGAGAAACTTTCCAGGTGACACTGGACGCCACGCTGCGGAAGAAACAGGCTATCGCCGGCCCAGCGAGCGTCGGCGTCGAATGCCATCACGACCCTCGACAGGACGGGGCGAAGCTGCTCGGGCGTGATGTTGTAGATCACCAACCGGGGCCGTGAGACGAGCACCAGGAAGGTCACGCTGAGCCCGTAAGCGGCCATCAGCAACAGCCATACGTACGGTCCGAACCGCGCGGCCGCGGCTTCTGGCATGAACAGTTCCAGCGGTCCGATGATGAACAGCCCGGCCACGCCCACGCTCAACGCCGCCATGTCGCGAACGCCCGATGTCAGCAAAGGGCGGGGCAATACATTGACGATGCCCAACAGCATCACGTACATCGACAGCGGCAACACGGCCACGCAGATGCGGAAGGGATCCATGCCATTCATCGCGTTGTCCGCAGCCACTCCAGAATCACGCGTCCCACCTTGGCCAGTGAATCGGCGGAGCACTTGGAGGGCGTATCGGCTTCGGTATGCCAGTACGGATAGTCAAAGTCGATGATGTCGCACGTTGGTATCCTTGCGACGTTACGCAACATCAAGTGGTCGTCGCGTACGCGGTGCTTCTTCGTGGGGATGAATTCGCGGACTCCCAATCGCTCGGCGGTATTCCAGATCTCGGATACCAGCGGTCGCGTGTCGGGCCAGGACATGCCGTGACGTTCCTGATGCAATTGCAGTTGGGCATCTGCCACCATGTCGAACAGGACCCCCCAACGGTACCGATAGGGCGGAGGCTGGTCGACGTAGCGACGTGCGAACCACCGGGAGCCGAGGAAATAGGGGTCCCGCCGATCGTTGTAAACGAACTCTTCGCCGTCGAGCAATACAAAATCGATGCCGTAGCGCGTGGGCAGCCCGGGCATATGGTGGGCGAGTTCCATCAGCAACGCCACGCCGCTGGCCCCGTCGTTGGCGCCCAGGAATCGTCCGGTTGCCCGACGCTGCCGGTCCGGGTCTCGGTCGGGAAGGGGCCGGGTATCATAATGTGCCGCCAGCAGAATCCGCTGCTCGCGATCCGCGTGCCAGTGGCAGAGAATATTGGCGAGCCCGACGCGCGCGTTGGTGAGCGGATGGCGGGCCGAGAACCGCTGCCTGCGGACGGTCGCCCCCAGCGATGCGAAGTGTTGTTGCACCATTCCTTGTTGCTTGTGCATTCCGGGCGAGCCGCTGAAGCGCGGCCCCAGCCGGCAAAGGTCCTCGAGGTACCCAAAAGCGCGTCCGCCGTCCACGCCGCTCCGGTCGCTTGCGCGGGCCGCCTGCGTCGGCGCCGGGCACAGCGCGGTCGTCAGCATGGTCGCCGCCAGCAGGGCCAGGGCGCATCGCCTCCCACTTGTTTGGAGCAACAACGGGTTGGGTTCGACGTGCCGCCTGATTCGCTGCATAGTGCGCCATTGTATCCCTTGCATCTGCCAACGGGCCACCACCTCCTATTGGGGTCAGACCCGTTTTTCGTTTTTATGAGAAGGTGGGCGTGTTGGGGACTGTGTTTCCTTCGCTACTAGATCTACGAGTTTGTGGAATGATTCGTCTACCGCTGAAGTGTCCCGACGCAAAAAACGAAAAACGGGTCTGACCCCATTGCCGTTGCCGTCGATCAAGCGGCCCGGCGGAACGTCGCCGGAGTGGCGGCGGATTGCTGATGAAGTTCGCGGATTCGGGCTCGAATAGGCTCGACCATTCCCGGTGCGAGGACTTCAATCAAGTGCCACGCCTCGGCGGCATGGTCGCTCGAGTGTAGCGCATTGCATCCCCGGCCCGGCGGCAGTTGGGCGACGATGGCGTCGCGAATCGCTTCCTTGACAAAGATTCGCCCGTTGGTTCGTTGCGGGAATTTGCGGCGCTGGCGCCGATTGGGCGGAAGCGGATTGCGGTCGTATGCGATCACGGTGACGGCCGGGAGTCCGCCCGGCTGATCGAAAGGGCCGACTCCCCAATTGCCTCCGCGGGTGCGGGCGGAGGCCGGTTCCACTTCGTCAGGCGACAGCACCCGTGTTGCGAAGATCTCGAATCCCGCTTGCTCGATCATGGCCACGATCTTGTCCTGGAATCCGAGTCGGACGGCTTCTTCGCGCAGCACGAACACGGTGAGGCCTTGGTCGAGAACGTGGGGTTCGAGCCGCCCGACCAGCATTCGCAACCAGCGGTTACGCCAACACGCGGCGGATAGCCGAGCGAGCATTTCGGGCGACGGGCCCCAATCGTTGGACTGGAGATACGCGCGCAACCCTTCGAGGCTGATGTCGACCTCGATTCCCAGTTCGTCCGCCATGCCGGCAAGAATGCCGGCGTAGTCGTGTCCGGGCGTCCCCCTGGGCCGCAGCCCCGTGCCGTCTGGATCGAGATTCGAACGCAGTCCTTTGTGGTACACGGCATGGTAGGCCAGGCTGTGAAAGTACTCCCACGGGCCGGGCACCATGCACAGATCTCGGTGCCGCACGGCGCCGGCGAGGATACGGCGTGCCACGCGGCCCGGATAGTACGGCGTGCCGCAGTAGTCGGAACGGGCTAAACCGCTCTCGCTATACACGTCGCACGGCTGGATGCCCGGCTGCGAGTGGAGGACCTGAAGAGCTTTTTTCAATGAGCGATCGTCGACGAGCATGTCGACGTCTTCGGCCGGTTCGATCTCGGGCAGCCGCTCGAACCATCGCAGCACAACGTACCGCACGCCCTGGTCGTCGAATTTTCGGAACAAACCCGTCAGACCGAGCCTGTGAGGAATAAAGTGCAGGGAATCACGGTGGCAAAGCCTGTGTCGCAGGATGCGGCTGACCAGCAGGCGGCAGCTCTTCCCGTCCGGACCGCGCAAGGTGACCATTCGCGGCCAAGTGTAGCGCTTCCAGAGCATATGGAAAAGGCAGCCCACCAAGGCAGCCAGCGAGAACAGATTGACGCCCAACCGCCAAGCCACGCACTGCGCGTGCCGCACCGAGCGGTACTTCCACATGAACAGCATCCTGGCGCCCGAGAGGAGCAATACGTCCGCATTGTTATGCCGAACGAGCTTCTCGCGCCGTGAGCAAACGAGCTGATCGGCTACTTCCGGATGCACCGCCTTTAGCCTCTCGATGCGCCCCGCATCGCCGGACACACCGAGATACTTGGAATAACCATCCGCGGCGAGGCCCAAACCGACGCGAGCGTCGCAGACGCCGATCTCGATGAAGATGGGATCATCGCGCCACAATTCGCGGGCTCGCATTCGAGTCGCCTCCTGGTTGACGGCCTGGAAGCGGTTTCAAAACATCCTGTAATCACTCCATGACCGGGGAATGTCACAGCAAAACCAGGTTTTGAAACCGGCTAAAGTCAAGCGTGGCCGGATCGATGGACATTCGTCGGCCTAACCCAATACGGTAATTGCTGTTTTCTTGTGTTCGGGTTCACGTCTCACAACCGATACAATCGATATCGGCGGCGTGGATTCCGTCGCATTAACGCCGTTTTCAGTAAGCAGCAAGATTCACCGATCGAGTGTTTCCCGTGGCGGTTGCCGATTTTCCGCACCACAATCCAGTAGATGGTCAGATCCGGCGGCGGCGCTCGCTGACCCGGCATATGGTTTGGGATGCTGACCTGCCGGGCGACCTTGTCGAGCGACTTTGGCGTAATCCGCACGGACTGCTTGGCGCCGGACGCAAGCTTCACGACAAGCCACGCTGCACGGTTGTACACATTCACAGCTCAGACGGATCGCATGTCTTTAAGTACCTCAATTGGGGCAGTCGCGTCCGGAGGGTGAAAAAATCGTTGTCGCGGTCTTCGGGCAGAAAGTCTTGGATAGACGGTCTTTACCTGCTCGCAGCGGGGATCCCCACGCCGCGTCCGCGGGCGTATGTCGAACGACGACTTGGACCATTCAGCACGTGTTCCTATTTGCTGACCGACTACGTGCCGGGGAAGAACCTGTATCGCGTGATGCGGTTCCATCGGCCGTCCTCGGAGCTGGTGGGCCATCTGGCCCGGCAGCTCGCCTCCATCTGGCAGCAGTTGTACGATCTGCGGGTCAGCCACAACGACTTCAAAACGGAGAATCTGATTGTCGATCCGCAAGGAAAATTGTGGCTGATCGACGTGGAAAAAATGCGCCGTTGTGGTGGGCTGAGCCGGACGCGTCGCAAACAAGCTCGTGACGCCGGCGACCTGCTCCACCCGAGAAACTGGCGGTCCGATCCGGGCGCGGCCGAGGTGTTCCGCGGGGAGATTCTGAAGACCGCCGCCGCGGCCGAAACGCTGGCCAGCCTGCAGGGTGGCGCGCACCCATTGCGCAGGAAAGTGCCGCGGGAGAATCGCCAGTCGCAGCTGGTAACCGTGCTGATCCCGTGCCGCAACGCAGCCCAGACGATCGCCGGCTGCCTGGCATCGGTACGCGACATGGCCGACGAGATCCTCGTGGCGGACGGCGGTTCCACCGATGACACGCTGCGATGCGTGCGACAGGCGGGCGGTTGCCGGATTGTCCAGCGAGAGCGGGTCGACGACGCCGATTTCGAGAGCTGGGCCAGCCGCACCGCCCGGCATCCCTGGATCCTTCGAGTCCTGCCGGACGAGCGCCTCAATCCGGAACTGGGGCGACAGGTGCAAGACCTGCTGGCTACCGAGCCGGCCGAGGATGGCTTCGAAATATCGCGGACAGTCTTCTTCCGGGGCCGTCGACTGAAATACGGCGGCTTCCAGCATGACAAATCCGTGCGTTTGTACCGCAAGAACGCCGCGCTGTATGTACTGCGAGCCGGCAGGGTGGAAGTCCTTGTTCCGTCTGAGAAGGTCGGCCGTATCACTTCGCGGATGCTCTGCGAAACCGGCTTGAGCTTCGAGCGGCACCTGGCCGACATGATCCGCCTGGCCGGTTGCAGCGCGAAGGATGCTCGGCGACAAGGGTGCCGTCCCAAACGCCGCGCGGCGCTGTGGCACGCGCCATGGCAGTTTGTTCGCTCCTATTTGCTGCGCTTTGGGTGCCTCGACGGATGGCCCGGCCTGCACGCCTGCTGGCTGTCGGCGCTCTCGGTCTACCTGCGCGAGGCGATGCTGTGGGAGCTGGATCAGTCGGTCACGGCACCCGGTTCGGCGGACCCCGGGAGTCGGCGGACCTTAAATGTGTTTGACGACGATTCGGCTCCCGTCGCGGCCCAGCCAGCCTCGGCCACAATACCCGCGTCCAGCGGGGTGGCGGCGATTGCCACCCATTGCGACCCGCGCCGGAAACGCCCCGCTGCCTGAGTTTTGGGGCCGAGTGTCGCAGGCTGGCGGCAGCGAGCAGAATCGCCGCCGTCGACCTACGCCCCGCTTGCCTATTCGATCGGCGCCACCGTGAATCGGAATCCGCCGAGGCGACCTCAGGCAATACGCCGCCATCGGGCCGACTGGGAGTCCGGACCGGCCTGCCGTGCGCCGTCGCAACCCGCTGACGCGGGCAGCGTCGTGAGCGGCTCGCAATTGGCTTCAGGATCAGGCTGAGGACGCGCGTGGTGCATTTCCCAGAGCTTCACCTTCTTGAGGAAGGAGTAGAAGGCTGCGAACATGCACACCTGAAATCCGGGTAAGCCGTCAAGAAAGCCGCGCCGGAAGAAATACAAATAGAAGAAACGGACAGGAACGCTCAGCACCAGCGTCGCCGAACGCGGCCGTCGACCTTTGCGGCGATATCCATCGGCACCCAAATTCGCGTAGTGATTGAGCTTCTGAAAGTACTCATTCGTGTTCCACGTTGTGTAGTGGCGGAACGGGTTGCGCAAATGCCCCGTGCGGCCCCTGGGTAAATCAATCTCCTCGTGCCAGGTTTCACCGGCCTGGTAGCGGCTGACGTCGCGGCGAAACAGCCGCAGAACGTCGTCGGGGTACCACCCGCAGTGCCGTATCGGATAGCCCAAGTAGTGATTGTCGCGATTGATCCAATAACCGTCGACGTCGGCACGGGGCTCTGACACGACATCGCGTATCTCAGCGGCCAGCTTCTCGGTCACTCGTTCGTCCGCATCGACGATAAGCACCCACTCGTGAAGAGCTTGCGGGATGGCCCAGTTCCTGAAATCGCCCGCGCTGACGTATTCGCGTTCGATGATTCGGCAGCCACCGATCTGGCGGACGATGTCGAGCGTTCCGTCGGTCGAACCGGAATCAGCGACCAGGATTTCGTCGGCAATCGGCCGAACCGATTCAATGCACGGCCGGATGTTCCGCCGCTCGTTCTTGCACGCTATCAGTACGGTCAGTTCGTTTGCCATCCCAACATCCGCGCAGGCCAACTACAAGATCGCGCAAACCAAGACGGAACTGTTGATGAGTATCGGTGATCTGGACAGGATTCTTCGACGTTATCCGCAGGACCTGCACAACAGTGACAGTCCGGACTGGCTGGAATTAGGCCTTGCGAGTCTTCAGCATCACGTCCCTCGATTCCTGGCCCGCCCGGTCACCGCCCCGCGCCCTCGAAACGGAAAACCTTCATCGTCGGCTGGGGAACGCTATCAAAAAACACCAAAAAGTACCGCCTGCATCTGTGTCGCCGACCCTGGCGAGGCACCCGGCCCGCGCTGGCCTATCGTCCTATCGAGGATTTCTCTAGAATCCGCCCCCCTCTGACGAGACAACATCGGACAAGCTCCGTGGCCGCAAGCGCGGCTTCGTCAGCCCATAGTTCTTGCCGGCAACCCCGTTCGAGGACACGAAAATGCTAGCGCACTCTGGTGAATTCGTCGCCAAAATCAATCATCTCCATGCCACGACCGTTCGTCGCTGGCACGAGGAGGAAATGGACAATCCCTACCAGGGGCTTCTGGCCGTGGTGTGCCGTCAGCACCAGTTCAATTATCTTCTGTGGCACGAGGAAGACATCGCACGAAGTCCGGATGTCGCCGATCAGCGGATTGCCGACGTCAAACGCGCGATCGACCGGTACAACCAGCAGCGAAACGATTGGATCGAACGCATCGACGAAGCGATCCTGAACGACGAAGCGCTCCGAAAGGTTCAGCAAGCCTGCGACGCTCGCTTCAATACCGAAACTCCCGGCAGCGCGATCGATCGATTGTCGATTTTGTCCTTGCGGATTTACCACATGGATGAACAGTTGCGGCGTCCAGACGCCACCGACGAACATCGACAGAACGTGCAAGCGAAGCTCGATATCTGCTATCGGCAGCAGTACGATCTCTCGGAAGCACTGGCGGACTTGATCGACGACATCCTGGCCGGTCGCCGGAAGCTCCGCATCTATCGTCAAATGAAGATGTACAACGACCCCACACTCAATCCGTACCTCTACAACCGGTCGAACCGAAAGGCCGGCTAAGCGCCGGTTTGGGGGCAATCCGCCGTCTACGCGACGCTGGGCAGGGGGTCGTCCGCCGGCCGGGGACGGTCCAGCACGGTGGCACATGCGGCCAGGACATCGTCGACCCTTATGGCGTCCATGTAGAACAGGTCCGTGCGCCGGAACCGGCGGCGATCTGGTTCCGGCGCGCGCCGCTGAACGGCCACGTGGCGAGGCCCATACGGACCGTTGCGTTCATGGGCCATGGGGCCAAACAGCCCGACAGACGGGGTGCCCGCGGCCACCGCGATATGCAGCGGACCGGTGTCGGACGCCACAAACAGACGGGCCCGGCGGACGAGGGCCGCCAGTTGCGTGAGGGTCGTGTCCGGGACGATCCGGGCGTGGCCGCCCGAACCGCCTGCGACCCCTTCGGCCATGGAGCGTTCGGCAGCCCCCGCCCACACGACGAGCGACGGTAGTCGCCGCTGTTCGCCCAGGGTTCGAGCCACAGCGGCAAAGCGCTCCGGCGGCCAAAGCTTCGACGGCCATCCGGCCCCGGGATTGATGATGACGAAATCCCCGGCCACGCCGCCGGCTGCCAGATAATCGTGGGCCCATTTTCTGTCCGCGGAACGTTCGGGCAGATCAAATCGCACGTCGGGGCGTTGGATTCCCAACGGCGCCAGCAATTCCAGGTTTCGCTCGACGATATGCATCTTGCGGGGCCGCACGCACAGGGTATTGAGCCACTCGCTCATTTCCCGCCCGGCGGCGCCGGCAAAACCGATGCGGACCGGCGAACCGGACAAGCGTGCCGCCACGGCGCTTTTGAACAGCCCTTGCACGTCGATCGCGATATCGAAATTCAACGCGCAAAGCTGCCGGCGGACGTGGAGCACCGATCGAGGCGACTTGAGCCAGCCGCGTGGAATCCGAACCAGCCGATCCAGGGCAGAATGGCCTTCCAGCAGGTCTCCGGCGCGTCCTTCAACGATCCAGGCCAGAAATGCCAGCGGCAAACGCTCGCGCAACGCGCACAGCACGGGCAGCGTGTGGACGACATCGCCAATTGCGCTGAGCCGTACAATGAGAATGCGAGGCGCGTCGGAGGAATCCGCGATGAGAACGGGCTGCCGGTGCATCAGAAGCAGGACTTCCAGAGGTCATCGCACAAATGGGGGAGGCCCGCGCTGACGTGCCTCCCTGCACGCGCGCCGAGCATGATAACGGTCCGCGTTTGTGCTACCAATAGAAGTTCGATTTCCGTCCCTTCGAACTGCTCGCATGACCGCCACTTCGTACCAGCTCATCGATTTCGGCCGAGGGCGGAAACTGGAGAGATTCGGGCCCTATCTGCTCGACCGGCCCTGCCCCTCGGCCCATGGGCCGTACCGGCAACCGCAGGCGTGGCGGCATGCCGACGCGCGCTACCAACGCCAGCGGGCGGGCAACGGCCGATGGACCGGCGAGCTGCCCCGGCAGTGGAACGTGGCCTTTGGGCGCATCGTGTTGTGTCTGAAACCGAACCGTTTCGGCCACCTGGGCGTCTTTCCCGAGCAATTGCCCAATTGGACCTGGTTAGCCCGCAACATTCCCCCAAGCATCCAGGAGTTCAAGTTGCTGAACCTGTTTGCCTATACCGGCGCGTCGACACTGGCGGCCGCCGGCGCCGGCGCCCGCGTGGTGCACGTGGACTCGGCCCGCAATATCGTGGCTCGCGCGCGGCAAAACGCCCGCCTGTCGGAGCTCGGTCAGGCGCCCATCCGCTGGATCGTGGAAGATGCCGCCACGTTCGTGAAGCGGGAAATTCGCCGCGGAAATCGCTATCATGGTCTTGTGCTCGATCCGCCGTCCTACGGCCACGGTCCCCAGGGACAGCCCTGGAAAATCGACGAGCACCTGCGCCCACTGTTGGAATCGGCCAGTGAGATGCTCACGCAGCCGCCCGAGCTGCTGATGTTGACGTGCCATTCGCCGGGGTTTGCCTGCGCAGCGTTGCAGCACCTGTTGGCCCAGCTCGTACCGCCAGACCGGCGCAACCAAACGGAAGCCGGGCCCCTGGAGATGGGCACCACCGGCGGTTGGACGCTTCCCTGCGGATGGTTTGCGCGGTGGTCGGCAACCGATGCCGAGACTGGCGATTCGCGTTCGTTGCCCGACGGCTGAATTTGCCGAGACGGCGTATCCGGCGGGGCGGAAGCCGGGGCTCCGGCGCCGAGCTGGATCGCTGGCGGCCGGACCCACGCCACCGCTCGCGCCGATTGGCGAGCGTATGAGGCATTCCACTGATGACGTACCAGCAAATCACCAGTCGCACAAACCAGCATGTCAAGCAGGCCGTTCGTCTCCGCGAACGAAAGGCACGACGTCAGTGGCACCGAACCCTGATCGACGGCTTTCGCGAGCTGCGGCAGGCCGTCGAGGCCGGCGTTCGTCTGCCGGAGGTCTTCGTCTGCCCGAAATTGGTGCTGGACGCAGAGAGCCGGCACTGGATCGATCAACTTGCCTCGCGTGCAACGCTCTACGAGGTGACCGAGGACGTGTTTGCCAAACTGGCCTTCGGAGACCGCACGGAAGGTATCCTGGCCGTGGCGGAACCACCTTCGCGCGGCCTTGCTGACCTGCCCGCGCCGGGCGGAGGCCTTGTTGCCGTCATGGAAAGCGTCGAGAAGCCGGGCAACCTCGGTGCACTGCTGCGGGCGGCCGATGCCGCCGGCGTGGCGGCCGTGGTTGCGGCGGATCCGCGGACCGATCTGTATAACCCAGCGGCGATTCGGGCCAGCCTGGGAGTTATTTTTCGCATGGCGGTTTGCCAGGCGTCCAGCGACGATACCTTGTCGTGGATCGAGAGCCACAAACTGCAACTGGTCGCGGCGGATCCGGCGGGTGCCGTTTTCCCCTGGGAATTGGACCTCACACGACCTACGGCCGTGGTCTTTGGTAGCGAATCCGACGGACTCGGTTCACTCTGGAAACACCACGCGGACGCGCCCATGGCCATTCCCATGTGCGGCGCGGCCGACAGCCTCAACGTGGCATCTGCGGCGGCGGTCGTCTTCTACGAAGCGCTTCGGCAACGCCAGCAGGCGGCCGCGTCGGCCGGTCCGATGTAACGAACGCTCCGCGATCCAGTCCCGCTTCACGCCGGTCCGTTCACCGTTCCAGGTTGTGGGCCGCGGTGAGTGTGTTGTACAGCAGCATCGTGACCGTCAACGGTCCGACGCCTCCCGGAACGGGTGTGATCCAACTTGCGACTTCACGGACCTCTTCAAACGCAACGTCCCCGGTCAGCCCATGTGGCGTGCGATTGATGCCCACGTCAACCACCACGGCGCCCGGTCGCACCATGTCGGCCCTCAAAAAACCCGGCCGTCCGATGGCCATCACCACAATGTCCGCCTGCCGCGTAAACTGCTCGACCAAATCGGTCCGGCTGTGGCACAGCGTGACGGTTGCGTCGGCCAGCGTCCCCTTCTGCGCGAGCATGATCGCCAGAGGCTTGCCGACGATTTCGCTGCGCCCCACGATCACCACGTGCTTTCCCGAAGTGGCGACTCCATAACGCATCAGCAATTGCCGCACGCCGTGAGGTGTGCAGGGAAGGAAACGCGGTCGTCCCTGTACCATCAGCCCCACGTTTTCAGGATGGAAGGCATCGACGTCCTTGCCCGGATGCAGGGCGCTTACCACCCGCTGCGGATCGATGTGTCCGGGCAACGGCGTCTGCACGAGAATGCCGTGCACGGCACGGTCCTTGTTCAACTTGGCCAGCAACGTCAGCAGTTCTTCCTGGTCAATGTCGACCGGCAGTCGGTGCAGTTGGCTCTCAATGCCGACCTGTTCACAAGCCCGGCGTTTGTTGCGCACGTACACTTCGCTTGGCGGATCGTCGCCCACGAGTATCGCGGCCAGGCAGGGCACTGACGCGTTGTTCTGAATGAAGTCGACGACGTCTTCGGCAATCTCAGCCCGAATCGTCTGCGCCAGTGACTTACCGTCGAGAAGCTTGGCCGTCATAACCGTCCGCTGCGACAAGATGGATACGGAGTTCCGACGGTGCCTATTCTATCGACGCCGGTCAGGGATCCAAATGGCCGCGCGGAACAGCCGTACGCGCCGCGGTGGGATAGACCATCACAGGCCCGTTCCCGACAACGATCCCACTTGCAGCCAGCCCACTTGCAGCAACGCGTGCAGTGCCAGGCACGAGTACACGCCGGCCAGGCAGTCGTCGGCCATGATGCCCCACCCGCCGGGCAGCTGTTCCAGATACTGGGCCGGAAGCGGCTTGGTGATGTCAAACAACCGATTCAAGGCCAGCCCCGACAGCACCACGGTGGGGGTCAGCAACGGGACCAGGTAGAACGTCATCGGCACGCTCACGATCTCGTCCCACACGATGGCAGAAGGGTCCTTCTGTTGCCATGCTCGCCGAGCACGATCGGACAGCAGGACGCCCCCGGCGACCAAGCCGAGAATCGTGGCGCCTTGGATCCCAGGTGTCCAACCGGAAATCCCCCAGGCCAGTGGCATCCCCCACACGACCGCGGCCGCCGTTCCCGGAGCAGGCACGACGACGCCCAGCCCCAGGCCAGTCGCCAAACAGACGCACAACCGTTCGAAGGTCGAGCGCGTACCGGCCGAATCGATCTGCCCCGGGGAATCGATCATGGCCGTGATGCTATCGGGCACCGACGCCGAATACAACGCTGCCGGTGCCTAATGCGGCGCCCGGTGATCGTTGCGGAACCTCGCCAATCCGTACACCTTGGGCGCGCCGGAGGCGAGCCGGACCACAACGAAGGACGAAGAAGCGTTCCGACAGGTGATATTGCCCGCGTCGGCCGGGCTCGCTAGATACGCGTTGACCCCCCAGTCGGGAATCATGATAATAGTGCGTAGAATAGTGATGATTCAGCGGAGAAGCACGCCGCAGCGGCCTGCGGGCAGCTACCGCTTGGGTGCGCGGCACGGGTGGCCTGCCATTGTTCGGTGGTCCGCCCGATCGATGATCCGCAAGCCGGCAAAAGGGGGCGAGGAGCGACGGGCGTGAAGAAGCAAGCCGCGGAAAACGAAAAGCCAAGTCCCGTCGAACGGATCAAGGAGGCCAGCAACTATCTGCGCGGATCGATCGCCGAGGAGCTGGTCGACGGTCGGGATCTGTTTGGCAAAGAGAGCATCCAGCTTCTCAAGCACCATGGAACGTACCAGCAGGACGATCGCGACGCGCGGGGCAAGAAGGCGGGTTCGTCGGGAAAGTCGGCCAAGCAATACATCTTCATGGTGCGGACCAAGATCCCGGGCGGCAGACTGACGAGCGATCAGTTGTCGGCCGAGCTTGATCTGTCAGACGAAGTGGCCAACGGCACGCTTCGGATCACGACACGCCAGGGGTTGCAACTGCACGGCGTACTGAAGCGGAATCTCAAGCAGGCGATTCACCGGATCAACGAGGTACAGCTATCGACTTTGGCGGCCTGCGGCGACGTTGAGCGCAACGTGATGTGCTGCCCGGCTCCCCATCATCGCGACCCGGTGCATCAACAGATGCAGCAGCTGGCCGATCGATTGGCGGAGCATTTGTGCCCTCGCACCCGCGCGTACCACGAACTGTGGCTGACCGACCCCGATACGGGTGAACGACAATTGGTGGGAGGGACCAAGAACGGCGAGTCCGTGGAACCGATCTACGGTCCTACGTACCTGCCGCGAAAATTCAAAACGGCCATCGGTCTGGCCGGTGACAATTGCGTCGATTTGTATGCCAACGACCTCGGTTTGTTAGCCGTGTGCCGCGAATACAAGATCATTGGGTACAACGTGCTGGTGGGCGGTGGGATGGGCGTCACGCCGTCGGCGAAGAAGACATTTCCCGCGCTGGCCAAGCGATTGTGTTTCGTTCGGCCCGAAGAGGTGATCGACGTGGCTACGGCCGTCGTCAAGGTCCAGCGGGATTTTGGCAACCGGCAGGACCGCAAGGTCGCCCGCTTGAAGTATCTGATCGCCAATTGGGGCTTAGGCGCGTTTAAGAGCAAGGTCGAGGAATACTATGGACAACCGCTGGCCGAACCGCTCGAGGACGACGTGTGGGGTTTCGACGACCACATCGGCTGGCACGAGCAGGGCGACGGCCGCTGGTACTATGGCTTGAACGTCGAGAACGGCCGCATTAAGGATGCGGAAGACTTCCGGTTAAAAACGGCGCTGCGCGAAATTTGCAAAACCTTACGGCCCGGTTTCCGGCTCACGGCGCATCAAAGCATCTTGTTCACGGACGTCCAGGACCAGCAGAAGTCTGTGCTGGAAGATATTCTGCGCAGCCATGGCGTCCCTTTTTCCGACGAGATCTCCGCGGTCAGGCGGTGGTCGATGGCGTGCCCGGCGATGCCTACCTGCGGGCTGGCGATCACCGAAAGTGAGCGGTTTTTGCCTCAACTGATTGACGACGTGGAGCGTGAACTGGCACGGCTCGGCCTTGGTTCGGAGGTGTTTACAATTCGGATGACCGGATGCCCGAACGGGTGTGCGCGACCGTACAACAGCGACATCGGTTTGGTGGGCAAGGCCAAGGGCAAATACACCGTTTTTCTGGGCGGCCGTCTGCTGGGAGATCGATTGAATTTCGTGTACCAGGACCTGGTGTCGGCGGACCAGATCGTCGATTGCCTGAAGCCGGTGTTCGTCCACTTCAAACAGGCCCGGCAGCCCGGCGAAACGCTGGGCGAATTCTGCGCCCGCCTCGGTGCGGACGGGCTACGCGCCTGGAGCCGGCAATACGCGGGCGTCTCGGGCGGCGAATAACGACCGGCTTTCGGACCACCGCGCGGCACGAAGGCGGCACGCTGCCGCGCCACGAAACGGACACTCCGGCAGCCGCGCTGGTGAGCCCACGTTCGCGCGAGATGCCGCTACGCGTCGGCCGCGGCAGCCTGCTCCGGCACCGATTCTCGTAACGCGCCGGCCGGCCCACGCCGGTCGCGTAGCGATTCGAAATCGACAAACGCCGCGGTGGCGACGAGCATCATCATTGAAAAAACAATCAACCCCGTGAGCAGCGCCGTCGCGCACCACATGGGAACCGCCACCGCCAACAGCAGTGGGCGGGCCAGTCGATTCCAAATCAACAGCGGAAACGCCAGTTCGAACAACGTGATGCCGTGCGTCCAGGCGTTCACCAGATAGATTTGCCGACTGAGCAGAGGCGTCAGGTCCACGAGACGCGATTCGGGCTTGGCCGCCAACCACCACACGGCGTCGCCTGCCCACCACGTGTCGCTGGGTTCGGCCACCTTGGCGATGCCCATCATCAGGTACACGACACAGATGTGCACTTGGATCAGCCGGATCGACACCCGGGCGGACACCAGCCGCCGCGGCGCCTGGACAGGCAGGGTCGGCGCGTCGCGCGAGGCGCGGTGGCGGGCCCACCAGGCATCGACTGACAGGCATGCGCCGCAGGGGCCCAGGCAGAGATAGAACAGAACCATACTCAGTATCGGCTCCGCCTGGCCCGTCAGCATGGGACCGCGATGGACGGTCGAAAGCACCACGATCAACGATGCGACGGCCATGACCCGCGTGAACCAACCGAGCGTGAACGCCAGCAACACCACCACGCCCAGGGCGTGCATCGCCAGCAGTTCGGCGGGCGAGGAAAAATAACGAAAATAGGACCACGTGGTGCTGTCCGGACCCAGCAGCCGCGCAACGGTGTCCGGCGGCAGCAGACCGGACGGGCCGAAAAAGCGGGTCAGATCGGGCGTGTAGCTGAGCAGCCATACGAGCGCGGTCGCCCCGGTGGCGATGCGGATGGCTCCCAGCACGTACGGATCGGCCGGCGTATACCAGAACGCGTTCCAGCCGGCACCGAATCGGTGTACGAGTTCGCGGAAATAGTGCCGCACCGCTTCCATCATGGCGTCGAACGATCGTCGGCAGCAGGAGCCGTTTCCCCCGCGCCGGCTACTTTGACAAGAATCAAATCATTCCCATCCACCTTGATGTCGGCCTCGTAGGCGGTGCCGTAACGTCGCGGCAGGAAGGGGTCACGGTCGCCCGGATCGACCGAACCTGCGTCGGCCATCGTCAGAAGATAATGCCGGCGGCAGCGGAAGCGGTGCCGTCCGGCCTCAATTCCGTGCTCGCGCAGCATCCCGCGGGCGATTGCCGCGGGCAATTCGCTTTCCATCCTTTCTTCGTCCATCAGAATGGCCATCGTACGCGTCAGGTTGTGGTAGCGATTGCGTCGCAGCGGAAAGCGAATCGAGCTGTCGGGCAGGGTCAACGTATCGGCGTCGGGCGAGGTCTGCCCATTCCAGTTGAGTTCAATCTCCACGAAATGATCCGTATCCAGCTCCGTGGCGTAGGTCAGCTGGTAGTTGTATCCCAGGTCCATGTTCAATAATTGAAGGTATTGCCTCACGAACGGCGTGCGCCGCAAACCGCGCCGCAGCGCGGATACGGGCCGGGCATTGGAGACGACCGCCACGAACAGGGCGAACAGGTGCAGAAACAACAGGAAAGAGATGGTCGTTCGGAGGCCCGCCGATAGCGGCGGTTCCGTCGGACGCGACGTGGAATGGTGCGGCGAACCCATACCGAAATCGTACTCCCAGAGACGGCCACTGCGGCGCGCCCGTTTCGCATGTTCTACCGAATCTGCCAACCGGCAGCGACCGCCGGCGCAAAAAAAGAACCGGGCCTCGTTCAAGACCCGGCTCGGGCATTGTCTTGTCCACCCAGTTGCCGCCCTCGGACTGTGTCAACGGCCATGAAGGCCTGATGCACGCTCGCGACGCGGTGGCGATGCCAGTAGGTTTCGGCTGACAAAGCGGTTGCCACGCGGTTCGAATGGGTCGTTCAACTTTGAACCGCGCGTCGTACCTTTCAACGTCACCTTAGGCGGCTGGCGCCGGTTCCGGTGCGGCCGGAGCAGCGGGCTCGGCGGCCGAAGCGGGAGCCTCTCCTGCACATCCGTTACCATGACATCCGTTGCCATAGCATCCGTGGCAGGCGTCGTAGCCGTGACAACGACGATGACGACGGAACAAACCGTGGCAGCGGCGACGACCGTGGCACCGACGGCCAAAGCATCCGTTACACCCGTGGCAGGCGTTGTCACCGCCGTGGCAGGCCGCATGGCATCCGCCGCCATCACAGCCGTGACATCCATGGCCTCCGTGGCAGCCGTGTCCGGCCACCGCCTGCTTCTCACCGCCCACCAGGGCGAGACCGACCACCGCGAGGAAAATCGCGATGCCAATTACCAACGAACGATTCATACCGAAGTCCTCCAATGCAAACACGACTCACGCGGAAAACAAAAAAACAAAACCCGTTACCGTCGTTCTGGATGCGGACAACCGATCGAGACGGCGATCGACCGGGTACCCTATGAAAAACGGATAAACCGAATCGAGTTTGTCAATCCGGGTTTCCGAGAGTTTTCGAACCAATGTTGTCGAATACGTAAGGAGGGAGGATTCTGATGTCTAGGTCGTTAAATTAACATGGATGGTTTTTCTGTCAACCGGCAGGCAGAAGAAATTTGCCAGCGACGGGATAGACTGGAGCGTGAATACGGCGATCGGACGCGTATTCAAGCGTAGGTCAGAGATGACCCTGGTTGCTGGGGAGCGGGCAAGTTTTTTGGCCGGCGAGGCGGCCGGGCGCGGGACGCACGGGCAGCGCGTGCAAGAAAAAAATCCGCCAATTTGTCGGTCAGCGGGCCGGAAGTGGTTCGGTGGTCGATCGCGCGCCCGGCAACAGCGTATGCCAGGCTCGGTCCCGTTCGTTCCGCGCCGTGTGCCGGGCGCGGTACCCGCTTGTCAGCGCGGTCCCGACTGAAACGGGTCGCTCGGTTTGCGCGCCTGTTCGGCCGGTGGCGATGTGCGGCGGACCGCTTCTTCTTCGACAATTCGCCGCTGACTCACGAGGGCCTCGCGGTCCTCGAAGTTCAGTTCGATCGGAGGGCGATCGCCGAAGACCTTGGCCGTCATGCCCGCGATCCGCCACCGACCGTCCGACTTGCGGACCAGCCACACGATCTCGTCGGTCTGGGATTCGCCATCGGGAGCGGTGTCGGTCCATGACGAGGCGACGCGTGCTGTGTTGGCGTCCAACGGCTGGACTCCGCCTACCTGAAACGACGCCGTGTCGCTGCCCGGCGGCGCTACGACCATGCCGACCTCGTGCGTCGTCTCTCGCGCCAGGGGCGTGAGCAGATGACCGGCGCCCGCGTCGTCTCCCCGCTTGACGGCTTCCAAAAACAACTGCACGGCCTGATCAGGCGCCGAGGCCACCGGTTCGGGGGCCGTGTTTTTTGAGGGGCCGCTTTGGGGACCGGCATCGCTGCCGCACCCCACAGACAGGGACAAAACCAGGCACAGCAGCAGTCGCCGGCAATTGCTCGCACGCATGGATTCTCTCTCCGCAAAGACGCAATGAGTCTTCGAAATCTCGTGAGCGCACCGGCGCCCCGTGCTGTCCGCAGAGGTCCGTTGGATCACGGGAGGCCACCACCGGGTTGGGTCAATTGCTGTTGCGCGGCTCCGCGAACGTCCACAGGCCCCGCGCGACCAAAGCCATGCGTGGCAGCACCAAACCGCAGCCGGCAAGGGCAAGGTCGAGAAGTCTCCCAGGAACCGGCAAACGGGTCAAGATAAGTTGGGCAAGGGCGGCAAGGGCCAGGGCGAAGACGTGATTAGCCGGCCCGGAGTCCGCGATCGACGGCATCCTGATCGCGGCTGTAGACTGCCAGGGTTGCTTCGAGTTTTTCCGTCTGGATCCGCCACACCGGCCGATCATCGGTGTGGGCATTACAGTGGGCGACCATCAGGCGGTAGAGAAACTTGAACACATGCCGGGGCACGCGGAGCGTGCGGAATGCGTCGATCAGACGCGTTTCGGTGACCGATTCGTCGAACAGGTTGCGCAGCGTCGGCGCGGCACCCTCGCCGGCGCAAGCTCGGAGACGGGCGGCCGCCACATCGTAGAGGGCTTCTCCGGTCCATTCCAGCGAGGGGACCAGGTTTTGTTTGTCGAGTCGTGCCCGCTGGTAGAAATCGCGGTCCTCGCGTTCCAGGTACGTCGACAGTTCCACAGGCAGCAGCAGCTTGATGCCCATTCCCGGGTGTTTCAGAAACTTGTTGTCCAGCATCGACCACACCAGCGATCGCATTCTTTCGGCCGATCCGTTGATCAGATGGGGTTCGTCCACGCGATCTACGAGCACGATAATTCCCCGGTATCCGAACGCATCGAGGACATTCTGAAATTTCATCAGCATTTCATAGCGGTCGTCGGTGCGCTGTTTGGTCGGCAGCGGTTGACCGCTGATTTCGGCGGCCGTGAATCGCATCAGCACCTTGCGCAATGCGGAGATGCCTCGCGTCCCGACGCGCACCTGCCGGACCACGCCGCGCGCCACCCAGAATCGGTGCCACGATCGTACCAGCCACGGCACCCAGGATGCACCGGCCAGCACGTACGGCCAAGGAGTGGCGAGCCAATTCCAGTTTTCCGTGACCACGACCGCGGCGGCCACGAGCCCCACGCCGAGCACACCGACGAACCGGTCCCACCACGAGTGCCAGACGCGGAACCGGAGCTTGCGGCGCAGCCGCGCCCAGCGGGCAGGAAAGGTTTCCGCCATGGATTGATCGTAACAGGCTGCCAGCAGCAGCAGGTCACGAGCCTGTGAGCGGTCCAGTCGCCGCGCCCGCCAGGCCTCGATTCTTTGTCCCCATCGGGCACCGGGTTTGCCGGGGTCCAGAAGTTCACTGACCAGGGCGGTCACGCCGAGCGACAGGATGGCATCCATGTGATCCCACAACTTCCATTGGTCCAGGACGCGGCGCGACGCCTTGGCCCGCAAACCCAGTTTCTCGACAAACCGATCCAAAAACGGATTGAAATCATCGTACTCAATGATAAAAACGCGCTGGGCTGGGTTTGTGCTGTTGTGGCTTTCCAGGTGCCGAACCATCTGCAGTCGCATGGCTGTCTTGCCCGCGCCCTTCTCTCCCAGCACGATCGACGTCGCGGGTTCCAACGGATCGCCGTACACCTTGTCCCAGCTCGGATGATAGGTACATGCGATGCAGTGATCCTTGAAAACCGGATCGGTCTGCGCGTCTTCGTCGGCGAACGGATTGGTGGCGATCCCGTGGTGAGCAAGAAAGTCGTGAATTCTCATGATGTGGATCGCCGCCGGCAGTGGGTCGGGTGACAATAGATCAACATGGTTGCGCAGCAGCCGCGGTCACGGATTTCTCCCGGGCCTTGGCGGGAAGCCTGCGGTGGGCGGCGGGGATGTTGCGGCGACTCCGGAGCCGATTTCAGAACCGGGTATTTATTTCGCACCTGACATTGCTGTCATATTTCCCGGTCATGGAGCGGTTCCATGGAGTTGTGAGACCGCTTGACCCTGAGAATCATGCGCGCACCGCGCTGGCATGTTACGGCGTACAACTCTATAAGTATAGCTCCTTCTGCATGTCTGGCGACGCGGTGCAAACGCCGCGCGGTTGTCGGCCGACGGCGCTGGCCGACGCGGTTCGTCGGGCCGGAATCGAGAGACGGACGATGGGTTCCGGGGGTCTCGCGCCGCGAGGTTGAGTCACGCTGGGGCCTTCCTACAATGGTCGCATGTCTGTGGACGGGAGACTGCGTGTCGGCATTGTCGGACTGGGCGCCAACACCGCCCTGCGCCACGTTCCGGGGCTCCGCGCATGCCGGGACGTCGAGATCGTCGCGGTGTGCAACCGCCGGAAGGAGTCTACCGAGGCCGCGGCCAGGAAATTCGACGTTCCCCGCACGTTCGAGAGATGGCAGGACCTGGTCGAAGACCCGGCCATCGACGCGGTCGTGATCGGCACCTGGCCGTACCTGCATTGCCCGATCACGGTGCGGGCCCTTGCCGCCGGCAAGCACGTATTGACCGAAGCCCGCATGGCCCGCGATCTGCATGAAGCGCGGCGGATGGAGCAAGCCCGCCGGGCCCACCCCCATTTGGTCGCACAGATTGTTCCCAGCCCACTGGGCCTGCGCGCCGAATCCTATGTGCGGGAACGGCTCGACGATGGGTGGATCGGCCAGTTGCGCGAAGTGGTCGTGTTGGGCGTGGCGGATGCGTTCGCCGACCCCGATTCGCCGCTGCATTGGCGGCAGCAGAAGTGTTACAGCGGAAAGAACATGCTCGCCCTGGGCATCCTGCACGAAACGCTGCTCCGTTGGATGGGCGACCCCGTATCCGTTTTCGCGCAGACGCAATTGTTTACTGCCGAGCGACGCGACGCGGAAAGGAAAGACGTTTACCCCGTCGAACTGCCGGACAGTGTCGTCGTCACGACGCGATACGCGCATGATGCCCACGGGCTGTATCACCTGAGCGGTGCGGTACACTTTGGCCCGGGCATGCAGATCCATCTGTACGGCAGCGAAGGAACGCTGAAATATCATCTGGCTCCCGAAGACCGCCTGCTGGCGGGACGCCGGGGAGACGAAACGCTGCGCGAAGTTAAGATTCCCTCCTCCGGCGCCGGTGGCTGGCGAGTCGAAGCGGACTTTGTCGATGCCATCCGGCTGGGCACGCCCGTGACGCGGACGGACTTTGCGACGGGTGTGCGTTACATGGAATTCACCGAAGCCGTTGCACGCAGCGCCGAGCGGGGGCAGCCCGTCGCGCTGCCCTTGCCCTAGTCCGTCCCCGTGACGGTGACCCCCTGAAGCAACGGCCCCGGGAAGGGACGCATGGAATACCTTGTTCCCGAAGCCTGGTTTGCCGGACGGGCCACGGCCGTATTGATGCTGGTGGTGGTGGTGGCGATTGTGGCGCTGGTCAAGGGAGCGGACCTGGTGGTTGACGGCGCGTCAGGCATGGCCTATCGCCTGGGAATCTCGAAGATCATCGTCGGCGCTACGGTGGTTTCGTTGGGAACGACCAGTCCGGAAGCCGCCGTTTCGGTCATGGCGGCGTGGTCCGGCGAACCGGGCCTGGCGCTGGGCAATGCCGTGGGTTCGGTACTGGCCGACACGGGGTTGATTTTCGGAATAGCCTGTCTGACGACCCTGTTGCCGGCGGACCGGTTCGTACTGACCCGGCAAGGCTGGGTCCAGTTCGGGGTCTCCGCGTTGCTGGCCCTGTTGTGTTACGCGGCGTGGGTGCGGGCAGGCGACGATGCGGCCCTGGGGCGGCCCGTCGGATTGTTGATGTTGACGTTGCTGGCCGTCTACCTGACGCTGTCGGTGCGCTGGAGCCGTCAACACCCGCGCGCGGAACCTTTTCAACTGCCCGACGACGTAACGGATGAAACGCTCGTCATCGGAGAACTCCCGCGGCAAGAACTCGGCCAACCCATTGCCAGGCTGCTGGCACTGGTGGCGGCGGGATTGCTGGTCGTGCTGTTTTCCAGCCGGTGCCTGGTCTGTTCGGCCAGCGAGATCGCCCACCGCTGGGGCGTTCCCGAAGTGGTCATTGCGGCCACGTTGGTCGCCATCGGCACATCCCTGCCGGAATTCGCGACCGCCATGGCCAGTATCCGCAAGAAACACAAGGAGTTGCTGGTGGGCAACGTGATTGGAGCGGACATCCTGAACGTCCTGTTCGTGATCGGGGCGTCCGCCACCGCGGCACCGCTTCCGGTACTCGAACCCGCGGCGAGCCACCCGGCGATCTTTCTATGGCTGCACCTTCCCGCGTTGTTGATCATCCTGACGCTGTTTCGCGTGTTTATTCATCGCGCGGTGTCGGCCGGATCATTCTCGCGGTGGATGGGAGCGCCGCTGGTCGCCATCTACGTCACCTACGTCGTACTGCAGTATGCCGTGTCGCTATGATGGTCGCACGGCCATCGCGGCGACCGGGCATGACGGCCGAATCCCCGCGCGCAGCGGCCAAATACGGGCCGCGGGAAGCTGGCCCTCAATTCCGGTTGGTCGGTACGATCGCAAGCAGGCAAGAACCGGACGCCAGCGCGTGCCGGCTGATTGTATTGCCCCACGATCGCGCGGGCTGGTTCAGCGCACGGCCATGGGACGGCCGCTTTCCAGGCCGAGCCGCTTCATTTTCTTGTACAGCGTGGTCCGGTTGATTCCCAGTGCTTCGGCCGTGGCGTTGCGATTCCAGTTGTGGTTTTCCAACGTGTCCAGAATGATCTGGCGCTCCGGGCCGGCCAGCGCCTCTTTGAGCGTGCGGTTTCCGGATGGCGGCGCGACGTGGTGGTCGCCGGCGGTGATCTCCTGCGGCAGGTCGTCCAGTCCGATGGTGGTTCCCTTGCCGAGCAGCACCGCCCGTTCGATCACGTTCTGCAATTCGCGGACGTTGCCTGGCCAGCGATAACGCTGCAGCGCCACGAGGGCCTCTTCGTCAAAATCCTCAACTCTCCTGCCCGTTTCGCGGCAAACGTTCTCCAGAAAATGCCGGCCCAACAGCAGGATATCGGACAGTCGATCGCGCAGCGGCGGTAGCTGGATGTTAATGACGTTGATGCGGTAGAACAGGTCCTGCCGCAGGCGCCCTTCGGCGACGGCCAGGCTCAGGTCTTCATTCGTGGCCAGGATCGCGCGGACATCGACCTTGTGGGTCTTGCATCCTCCCACCTGTTCAAATTCAAAGTCCTGCAAAAGCCGCAGCAGTTTGACCTGCATGGCAGGACTGGCGGTGCCGATTTCGTCCAGGAAGATGGTTCCCCCGTCGGCCTGCATGAACTTGCCGAGCTTCTCGCCCGCCGCGCCGGTGAATGCCCCGGCAACGTGTCCGAACAGTTCGCTTTCCAGCAACGTTTCCGGCAGCGCGCCACAGGCGACTTCCACGAACGGCTTGTCGCGGCGGTCGCTCTGGCGGTGGATCGCGCGGGCGATCATCGACTTGCCGGTGCCGCTCTCGCCAGTGATCAGCACCGTTGCCTTCGTG
>CAZNKT010000027.1:29095-57286 GCA_964573605.1 uncultured Pirellulales bacterium | reverse complement strand
GCAGTACGTTCCGGCGGAGAAAGCCTACATAGTAACGCGCACCGTTGGGAGGAAAACGACGGTCGCAAACGATACATTGACGGGAATCAAAACCTTGGCTTCTATTTGGTCAAAGACATTCCACCGATCGAAGACATGTATGCCTCTTTTTTTACGGTGCTCGAACGCATGCACCATGAAGTCTGTCGCAATAATGCTAAATTTCTTCTCGTCTATTTTCCGCAGCGATTTCAAGTTCAAGAGCAGGACTGGCAGCTCTTGTGCAAGCGATGGAACCTTGATGAGGCCGACTTCGATTTGGACAGGAACAACCAGCGTATTGGACAATTCTGCGAGAATAACGGCATCGCATTTTGTGATCTCACTTCAGCTTTTCGAGAGCGTGCTACGGGCGTCAACCTATACCTTCCTTACGATTCTCATTTCAACGAGGCCGGGCACGCGCTCGCGGCGCGAAACACGGCGCGCACTATCGGCGGATTATGAAGTCCACTGAACATTCATCGAGTCATTTCTCCAATACGGTTCCGGCTGAATCTCCGAGAACCAATGTATGGCCGTGGTCAGAAGAGCCGGAAGCCGTGTGCGCACCTTCTCCACACCCTGCCCGCAGCCCAAGAATCACAGTAGTCACGCCAAGCTTCAACCAGGGAGCATTCATCGAACAGACGATCCGCTCGGTCCTGCTACAAAAGTATCCCAATCTTGAATACCTTGTGATTGATGGCGGATCGACCGATGCAACGATCGAGATCATCAAAAAATACGAGAGCCGGATCACGTATTGGACTTCCGAACCCGACCGAGGTCAGTCGCATGCCATTAACAAGGGATTCGAGACGGCTACCGGCGATATCTTGGCTTGGTTGAACTCAGACGACATGTACTTGCCTGGGGCGTTGCACGCCGTCGCCGAGCGTTGGCTGGAAAGTAAATGCGAGGTACTGACAGGACATACGCTGTTCATCGACGAAAAGGGGCGCTTTGAAGGTCGATTTGACGCATCACCCATGGCAATGGATCGATTTCTGCGTTACGGCGCTTTCACCGCTCCTCAGCAGTCCACTTTCTGGTCACGAGAATGCTGGAAGGCTTGCGGGCCTCTTCAGGAAGACCTGCATTACGTGATGGACGGTGCCTATTGGTTGAATATGCTGGCAGCAAACAAGCGCTGGGTTGTTATCGATCAGGACTTGTCTTTGTTTCGCCACCATTCGGAACAGAAAACATCGGACTTGGTTCACAACCTGGACATGCATCAAGAACGAGAGCGGGTACTTCGTCGGTTTGCAGAATCTGAGTTGTTCCGGAACGAGCACGCGCTGTCGCTTACTTTAGGCTTGACTGAATGCTGGTTAAAGCAGTGGAAGATACGCAACTTCAAGGCAGGCAAATCACTTACGTTTCCGATCAGGTGGGCCATGGTGCCATTCCAAAACTGGCATTGCCTGCGCATACGTGCCTACTACGGTGCACTTTATTATTTTCTGACGGGACAACTCTGGGCAGAAGGTGGCTAATTGCGTCGAGCATCGTCGTGGGAATTTTGGAGTGCGGAAACACACATTCAGACGCAGTATCTGAAACAGACACATAATCTTCTCACGGATGTCGTACATGCATTTGACTTGTCCTATTAGGGACTCTGCCTCCGGATAAGCCTATGAAGGACAACAATAGAGATTTCGGTGTGCTGTATTTCGTCGATAATAACCCGCTTTTCCGTCAAATGATGGCTGCGAGCATCCAATCGCTACGTCGCTTCCATCCAGATTGGCCAATAAAAGTGATTGAGTGTCCACCCTTCCGAATCTCGCTTTGGAAGAAGGCTTACCGCACGCTTTCTTTCTGGCGCAATAAGAAACGCCTCGATCGTGGCAATTGGGATGTACGCGTTATTGCCGCCAAAGCTGACGCTATGCTGAACTCCCCATTCAGGCATACGCTGTATCTAGATTCGGACACGATAATTATGCGGTCACTTGACACGCTTCGAGAGAAGGCCATGCAGGCTGATGTGCTTGTTACACCTCTTCCGTGGAAGAGATACAAGCGATCAGAAGGCTGGCAGCCCAAGACTTTCCCCTATCTCATGGCAGGGCTAAACTTCTACAACCATCGATTTGTGACGGTCTACCGTGAATACGTCTCTCGATTCGATCGAGCCACAGTCAAATTACCGACGATGGATCAATTCATTTTTAGTTTGGCTTGTGAGATGGAATCTTCGCGACTGAACATCATCCATGAACCGACGATGCAAATAGACGTCATCAACGCAGCGGAGCATCTGGGAACACATTGGTACCCGCGGAGGGGCGAATGTATGGACCTGGAGTGGGACGGCCTCTCCCGATTCCATATTTTCCACTACAACGAGTTCAAACATCAGTACATGCGGCAGATCAAGGAAGTTTGGGGCTGGCCTGTGGATACGCGGGCGTGATTCGCCCTCGTCTATCGAGGTCGCATAATGGGGAAGTCAACATCAATGGTACGTCCGCTTGCGCGCTGAAGAACCACTGCGGGTACGCATCCTGTTGATTCTGCAGTGAATCATCACGAGAATTAATACTCGCCTTATGTTTCAGCAACATCCCAGATCGGTCTCCGTGATCATTCCCGCCTACAATGTCGCGACGAGTGTTGGGCGAAGCATTGACAGTGCTATAAATCAGAACCCGGCTCCGCTGGAAGTCATCGTGATTAACGACGGCTCCACGGACAACACAGAGCGCGTTCTGCGGGCCTACGGCGATAAAATCCAATACCTGGAACAGGAAAATGCGGGGCAGGGTGCGGCCAGGAATACTGGGTTGCGACATGCATCGGGCCGTTACGTTGCCTTCTTGGACTCCGATGATTACTGGTTGCCAGGATTCCTGCATGCGTGCGTGCATTTCCTGGAATCGCACGACGAAGCGGTTGCAGTCAATACCGCCAGCATCATCAAGAAATGGGGAAAGGCAGATACGGTAGTGCCCTCGATGCCAGGCAATGGTGCAATGGCATGGTCAAAGACGGGAACCGTGCTTGACAATTTCTTCGATTTCTGGGCCGCACACGACCACGTCCGCACGGGTTCGACGTTAATTCGACGCAGCGTGATCGAGCAGGCGGGCTACCAGCGAGCCGATCTCCGCATCAGCCAAGACCTTGAGTATTGGGGCTACCTCGCGACGTTCGGAAGATGGGGATTTATTCCCAAAAATTTGTTCGTCACCGATGGAACTCCCGCAGCCGCTCAGCAAGGATGGCGCAACAAATACGCAGCGCGACGGCGTTTGTGTCCTACCGTGGAACAATGGCAGCTGCGCATCGCACCACGATTGAATGATGAAGATTGGCCCGGATTCAGCATCGTTCGCGGCCGCATTGCGGCTGGCTATGCGCATGCCAAAATTCTGGCTGGAGACCACAGCGGAGCGCTGCACATCGCCCGCACATACGGCTCGGACTTGAATGGTTCGCACATAACCAGGTTCATCACAAGAGCCGCTCGCTTGGGAAACTTCGCCTGGCCCCTCTGCTGCTCGCTGCTCCGGCTCCGGGAGACGACAAAATCGGTCCTGGTCAGAGTGACAGGCCGCATGAAAACAACTGGACTGCGTCAATACAAATGATCGCGCGAGAAGCCAACGCTTCGCCTGGCGCTGCAATATTAAATGATCCATTCGTTGCCCTCCGCAATACGTGTTCACCCCCGGTCAACGGGCGACTGGTGTTGTGAGAACCCTTGACGTATAGCATCTTGCCCTCGTTTCCAACCGATACCGCTCGCCGCCTGCACAACGTGTCAGACACGGGACTTGCCACTGTTACCCATCCGCGACCGACCACAGGCGTCGATTCCCAACGAACCTATGACTCGCCAAATGTAGAATCGCAACGTGGCAGACGCCTTTATGACATTGACCGCGCGAAAGGGCTGGCGATTTTTCTTGTTGTCCTTGGCCACGTGGTGGCGCGCCAACCCCCGCAAGACAATACGTGGTTTGTTTCGCTGAAGGCGATCCTCTATACGTTCCACTTGCCGTTTTTCTTCTTCCTTGCCGGAATAACGTTCTCTTACACATACACGGCACCAACGACGGTTCGAGAATACTGCCTGTTTGTTGCCAAGAAAGCGCGCCGACTACTGCCCGGTTTTCTCCTATTCGGGCTGATAATTCTTGCGGGCAAGCAGCTGGCAGGTCATTTTCTCCACGTGGACAATTCTGACACGGATGTCTGGCGGGGCGTGGCCCATCTGTTGATTCATCCGCTCCAGAGTCCAGCTGGGTCGTTATGGTTTATTTACGTACTGTTGGAATTTTACATTCTCCTACCACCCTTGCTGTGGATCTCCCGATATAATCCCATCGTCTATTGCGCGCTAGCGCTTGCCATACATTTCTGTTCCGCGACACGATACTTCATGCTCGACGCCATTGCCGAGTACGCGGTGTTTGTGGTGCTCGGTGTCGCAGCAGGCACGCGATACATCCTCTACGTGAAAGCAATCAGCAAGTACTGGGTAGTCGCAGGTGTATTATTTACAATTTCGCTTATCTCGATGTACTTTATCGGGCCCACGTTCTCCAGCCTGATCGTTCCACTGTTCGCAATTCCGGCCCTGCACGGACTAGTAATCTCGGGACCGTGGAAGCAATCGTCGCTGCTCGCGTTGTTCGGGCACTACGTGTTCGCGATCTATTTGATGAACACGATCGCCATAGGACTTACCAAGGGTATCATGCTCAAGTTCGTCAGTTGGGATGGAATCATGTTCTTTGCATTTCTGCCGACCTTGTTGGTTGCAGGCCTTTGCATACCCATTGTCGTCAAGAAATACTTGCTGTCGCAGAGTGCATTCCTCAACCGTATCACAAGCTGACACCAATCGCCTTGGTAAATTAACCGTTCCGATTCATCAGCTGCGATGCACTACCAAGCCGCAGGTGATGCTGGCGTTGAGCATCTGACGATTTGACGTGGGTAAATTCGGACCAACACCTGTGCGACGGAGATATGCTCCGGAAGCGCGACGTACGAAATGGATCACAGGCCCGCAGGCCGTCGCATGGGGACTCGCGTTGGCGCTCATTATGCGAAAGACGGTATTCCAGCGAGGCCGTTCCGGCCTGCTGGATTACGCTCGAGTCGACACACACGCGGCGTTCGAAATCGCACTCATCGGACTAGCCGTTCTCGTTGTGCTCACCTCGCGTAGACTTTTCTCGTTGCTGCACCGACTGAATGGAACGTCGGGGAAACTCTTTCTCGCTTACTATGCGATTGGAATCGTCAGCGCTCTGTGGTCGGCCCAGCCGGCCTATTCCGGCTATAAGGCCTTGGAGGTCTTGTCGCAAGTGCTGCTCGTGTTCATGGCACTCTCGCTTTGCCGCGACTTTCGGCAGGCCGAGAAACACGTCCTGGTTGTCTCGGCCGTTTCAGCGCTGCTTGGAATGTGTCTTGTCGTGAAGTACCACGGTCTCAGCTTCAACCTGCAAGCCTGGCATACGAATCAATATACCATTTCTGCGGCAATGATTGCGTGCTACAGCGGCAGTGAAATCATGCGTGCTACTGGCCAGCGCCGGCGGCTGCTCAAGGCCTCGTGCGCATTGGGACTGCTTATCGTTGTCGTGGGAACCAGCGCGGCGAGTATCATCTCTATGATCGCCGGGCTGGCGCTGGCCGCATTTCTCCTGCGCGGCACCCGTTGGCCCCTTGTTGCAGTGCTTTCCATGGCTGGATTATTTGCCTTGATTAGCCCCGATAAGGCCATGACATTGATTTTTCCGAATAAGACTGAGAAGCAGATCACCACTCTGCGTGGGCGCACTGACATGTGGACCGAACTGACCACATTCGCACAACAACGCCCGGTGCTGGGCTATGGATTTGCGATGGGGGCCAAGCTCGGCGAGCACCAAAACACCAATACGCACAATGCGTTCTTCGCCGTATTACTGGGGACAGGCCTGATAGGTGTGACCGTGACCTTCCTGGCCGGTCTCAAGTTTTGTAGAGAAGCGGTTGTTCGACTTCGCTCGGGGCAGCCCGGCGCCGTGGGCTGCACCTGCGCCCTCGCTGCGGGCACCATCAACAGTATGTCTATGGCATTCCTGGGCGAATCGTGGGCACTTCCATCGCTGGCGTTTGCATGCTTCCTTGGTCTGCATATGTTCCATATCAAGGGGTCGTCCGCGCGAGTCCGTGTGAGGTCACAACCCGGCACTCGTCGATCAACTGGGTTATACGTCCGATCGAATAGCGGGGCGCGGCGTGTGAGCCACGGCTAGCCCCTGGAACATGATTAGAACGTCAACCAATAAGGCTTTCCAAGTAACTTGGGTCACTCGTTCCTTTCTCGATTACCGTGTGGCAGTATTCGCCGCACTCGATCGAGCCTTTCAAGGCACGCTCCACGTTGTCTATTCCACCATGTGGACGCCTCCGAGAGTTCAGCGGAAGATAGCAGCCATTCTGGGTGAACGGGCGATTGGAATATCCGGCGAAAAACGCCTTGGCAGAGATGCGCGATCAGATTTTGCGAATACGCGCGTGTGCGTACCTTATCAGCCGCGCTTGTTGTCAACCGTCATTAGCACAGATCCGGACTTAGTGATAGGCGACGGCTTTTTTCGTTGGACACCCGCGGCGCTCGCCTGTCGAATCACGCGAGGCATACCTTGCGTTTTGTGTTACGAACGTACATTCCACACAGAGCGCAACGCTCAATGGTACCGGACGGCTTATCGCCGAATGGTTGTTCGTTATACGGACGCCATGTGCTGCAACGGTCGTCTTTGTGTGGACTACAGCAGGTGGTTGGGCATGCCGGCGCAACGTATTACGACAGGACACATGGCCGCGGATACAGAAAGTCTGAGCCAGCGAGCGGCAGCCGTGAGCGTTGAAGCCCGTCACAACCTGAGAAGCAGGCTCGGTGTGAGCGGTTTGTGTTTTCTTTATGTAGGGCGACTTATACGACTAAAGGGTCTACGGCAGTTGCTTGCTGCTTGGACGACTATGGAGCACTCGCACGCTTGCAGAGACACACTCGTATTGGTCGGTGATGGGCCTGAAAAGGACGTGCTTGCCCAATATGTTCAAGAACACCTGCTGAAGAATGTCCGCCTTGTGGGTGCCATCGACTATGACAACATCGCGCAGTATTACGCCAGCGCAGACGCATTCGTCATGCCTACACTGGAAGACAACTGGAGCCTGGTTGTGCCGGAGGCTATGGCGTGCGGACTACCAATTCTATGCTCCCAATATAATGGCTGTTGGCCCGAGCTTGTTCATTCAGGAGAGAACGGATGGGTCTTCGACCCACTGGACTCCGACGAGATCCTACGGGTTTTGACCCTGGCCACTGAGCAACGGGAGCGATTGCCAAGCATGGGCGAGCGGTCGCGAGGCATCGTTTCGGACTTCACCCCGCAACATGCCGCCAATGCAATCCTTGAAGCCTGCCATATCGCGCTGAAATCCAGACGTCGCGCCCCGGCAGGTCACATGACCGAAAATACGAGGGCGTCCATCGGAGGGAGTTCGTGCGGCACGAGTTAATATCCGTTGCACGGGTTTCCCATAGGCTCAAGTGCATTGTTGCCTGCCTTGTCTTGTCTGGAAGACATCGGCTAGAGGAAGAACCGACGGCAGCGTGATCTGGGCGGACACCGAGAGACAGGGCTGTCCGAGCAAACACAATTGCATAGGGGATATTGAACCCTTGAGGCACATCACTGAAGTGGGATACCGCCTGGGTCTGCTCACGTTTCATATACAAGGGATGGTGCGATGGTCGCAATAGTGACAGGATCGGCAGGTTTAATCGGGGCCGAGGCTGTCAGATTTCTGGCCGAGCGCGGTTTCGATGTTGTCGGTTTGGACAATGACATGCGCAAAGAATTCTTTGGTGCCGACGCATCCACGGACCAGAGTCGAAGAGATTTAGAACGTAAGTTAGCAGGTTATGTGCACGAATCGATTGACATTCGTGACAAAGATGCTGTGAATGCGGTATTTGGACACTACGGCAGAAACATCCAACTCGTGATTCACACTGCCGCACAACCGTCCCATGACTGGGCCGCGAAGAAACCGTTCGTGGATTTCTCCGTGAATGCCGTCGGCACCCAAATATTGCTCGAGGCTGCACGGCAATACTCACCCGATGCGGTTTTCATATTTACGTCAACGAACAAGGTGTATGGCGATAATCCGAATACGCTCCCGCTTGTCGAACACGAAACCCGCTTCGAATTGGCCTCCGAACACCCTTACGCCGCACACGGCATCGACGAACAGATGTCTACGGATCACACGACGCATTCGCTGTTCGGAGTTTCAAAACTGGCAGCAGATTTGCTCGTGCAGGAGTATGGCCGCTATTTCGGCATGAAGACGGCGTGCTTTCGTGGTGGATGTCTCACGGGTCCCGGCCATGCCGGCACGATGTTGCACGGTTTTCTTTCCTACCTGGTCCGTTGTGCCGTGATAGATGAGCCTTACACGGTGATTGGCTATCAAGGAAAACAGGTACGCGACAACATCCACTCCTTTGATCTGGTAAATATGTTCTGGCACTTTTTTGAGGATCCGCGGTCTGGTGAGGTGTACAACGCCGGAGGTGGAATGCACGCTCATTGTTCCGTTCGTGAAGCGATCGGACGCTGTGAGCAGATACTCGGCAGGCCGATGCGAGTTTCCTACTCCAACCAGAACCGCAAAGGCGATCACATTTGGTACATCAGCGACGTGCGGAAGTTTCAGTCGCATTATCCGAAATGGCGGTATAAGTACGATCTTGACGACACACTTAATGAAATTTTTGCAGCAAGCGCGGAAAAGGCCACCTTCGCGCAGCCTTGATCGCCGTACCACGGAGCAATCGACCCCAAGGCGGGGTTAGGGGACCAGACATGCAAAACGGATCTGCGCTAATGGATACGTTGGTACGACGGGAACGATTCAGAACGGAGTATTGGTCCCGCAAGGACCCCATTGCATCTGAGCGATTACTGTGGCGCGCCCAGACTTTGCGTCATCTCGTTCACCTTCTTCCTGGTGAGTCCATCCTGGAATTGGGTTGTGGGGATGGGTCTTTTACCCGGCAACTTCTCAAAGTGTCGCGCGGAGGGAATCCAATTACCGCGGCTACTTTTCAGGAATCGTCCAGCTGCGACTTTCCCAAGTCCGCGCGTCATGTTCACCTCGAAGACCTGCCTGGCGCACTGGGAGAATCTCAATTCGACTACATCGTTGCAATGGATTTGCTGGACAGGAGTAATTCCGGATGGCTCCTCCAGCACATCTTTCGTTTTCTGAAACCCGGCGGCCGGGTAATTTTCTACGAAACGAACCCCTGGAATCCAGTCCTCAAGATGAAACGCGCCGCCTCGGGACTGACGGGTAATTCGGACCCCAGAAATCTGCTGCTGCGTCCGGAAATGAACGAACTAATATCAGAGATTGGGTACATTCGCGTGTTTTCGATCTACAACGATTTTGTCTACTGGCCTCTCACCCGACGACTGGCATGGCTATTGCGCAACCTTTCCATCCTGCTGGAAAACATGCCTGTTGTTCGTACTCTGTCCGGCTCAATTCTGATTCATGCTCAAAAGCCCCCCAAGTCCGTTGCACGCCCCAACGTCAGTCTTTGTGAGCACGATATGTTTAACAATGCGGTCTCCGTAGTGGTGCCGTGTCATAACGAGGAATCCAACATCGGTCCATTGGTAAACGGCCTTCAAAAGTTTTTCGGAGCGTATCTGCACGAGATTGTGCTGGTCGACGACAATAGCACGGACGGGACATGCGGCGTGTTGGAGAGGCTGTCTCACGACAATGCACTGATCAAACCCATATTCAGGTCGCCTCCGAACGGCGTCGGACGGGCCCTGTCGGATGGACTGAAAGCAGCGACCGGAGACTGGGTTCTGACGCTCGACTGCGACTTTCAGCATCTATTACCCGAACTGCGAGACCTTTTTGATGCTGGCAACGAAGGATACGACGTGGCGATCGGCAGTCGATTCTCGCGCCATAGCGTGCTGTTGAACTATCCCTTCAATAAGATCCTGGCGAATCGTGGTTTTCATGCTTTGGCAAAGCTTGTGCTCGGCCGGAAACTGCGCGATGTGACCAACAACTTGAAACTCTTCCGGCGCGAGATTGTAGAACGCATGCATTTGGTTCAACCCGGTTTTGCTGTAAACGCGGAAACCGGACTGCAGCCCATTCTGATGGGGTACCAAGTGAAAGAGTGTCTGATCTCATGGATCAATCGGACTCCGGACATGGGCTCTTCGTCGTTTCGCTTAATTCGTGTCGGAGGCGGGTATTGGCAAGTCTTGTGGAAGCTTTGGCTCTCTCAGCGGTTTTCCAAAGGAGAATATCGACTCCCTCTCGCTGGGGTTTACGAGGCCAATCGTGGCAGCCCGCACCGTACGATACCTTCGGGACTGTCCACGTCCACAAGACAGATTGATGCATGATCTCGTACTTCGAAAACGGACGAAGAGAAATCCAACTTTGACATCGCTCTGCAATCAAACTGATATATCGCCGCAGGCCAGAGTCACTCCGGCCACGATCAATAGTGCATGGAGACCGGCTGAGATTCTGGGGCACGCAATCATAGTCAGTGCATTCTTCGCGATGTCTTTGTACTGGCTCTATCAAGCGGACGAATCCATAGTCACGCCCGATACAAGCGTCTTCGAGCAGGAGTCCATGCAGACAATCCTGTCAAGGGAATTCTTCGTCGCCCGCAGATGCCCCACGCCACTTTTCATCTTCAAGGCTGCATCGAATAACCATCAAGTCATTGCGGCCATTCACATGGTTCTTCATGTTGCTTCATGGAGCCTTCTTGCCGTCGTGGTCGCCTCCCTATTTGGAGACGTAATCACTCGCCTCGCCGCAACTACGGCAGTATGTGCATTTGCTGCATCGGAGGCGATAGCAGGCTGGACGATGACCATGCTCTCTGAGTCGAGTACGTTCTCGTTTGCAGCAATGTTCACCGCTTTGACTATTCTTTTGATCCGTTCGGCATCCGCGGGTAGAGGGTTCTGGTATGTCTTTGTTCCTTGGATGCTTTCTGCGTGTTTTTTCGCAGGCACGCGCGACACCATGAACTACAGCCTGCTAACCGTCTTGGCGATGCTTCTGGTCTTGATGTGCTTGATGTACGTTTTTAAGAAAGAAACAGTGCGTCATTTCGCTGTTGCTTCCGTGTCTCTTTTCGCTGTGATTGCCGCGGGCCTGTGGTTAACAGAACAGTCACCGCGATGGCACACCCAGTTGTTGAATGTGTTCTGTCAGCGTATTCTTCCCGATCCGTCGGTGCGAGCCGTTTGGCATGATCGCTATGCCATGCCGGACAATCCCGTCTTTTTGGCGCACGCCGAAAAATGGGCCTATGAACCAAACCAAGAGGGATGGCAATTTCGTTGGAGGTTAGTCGAACCGATTAATGAACGTGAAGTAACAGAACTGGCGGACGTCAGGCATTGGTACTTGAACGACGCCATGCCCAGCTACAAGCATTATTTGATTGTCAATGCCATTCCCGCATCTATTGACGCCGCTCGTGCATCGGTCGATTTGATGTCATTCCGAGGAGCTGGTTACAGAAAAGAACCGTTCGCCGAATGGCATCGGCTCTTTTCCAAGCTGACGTTTCCCACCTTGACGCCCCCGCGACTGCTGGCGGTGCTGATCGTTGAACTACTGATTCTGCTCACACTCTCCTGGAGCCGATGGGACCGGCGAATCATTGCCATCACAGCGTTGTTCATACAATTGAACGCGTGGGTGCAGATATTCATCTCATATCATGGAGACGCCAACGAGGTAACGCGGCACACGTTCCTGGGGCTCATATTGTTCCGATTGGGAGTGCTGCTTCTATTGCTTCTGTTCTTGTCCGCCGCGATTGAATCGGCAGCTGCATTTGTATCGAAACGACGCCACGCAGAGGCGGTCATGACGAACTGCTAAAACAACAGTCCAGCGGGTGTTAAGAAGTCGTGGCTTTGCAAGTGTAGTGCAAGAAGCTTCCGGAATATGCTTGTTTGCGCCGTCCTATTTGAGGCAAATCGGCCAATTGCAAGGCAAAGTCTGTTCGATGAGACGAGGCTTCGAAATGAAGAAGTGCATGGAGATCGTGTGTGCCTGCCCATAGTTGCGTTGTACGACCCAGTTGCTCTTTCTCGAGATTTAATGAGTATATGACCAAGATACTAGGACTCTCTGCCTTCTATCACGATTCTGCCGCTGCGTTGGTGGTCGACGGCAAGCTTGTAGCGGCAGCGCAGGAAGAACGGTTCACACGCAAGAAGCACGATCACAGCTTCCCGCAAAACGCCATCGACTACTGTCTCGGCCAGGCCGGTTTGGAGCCGGAAGAGCTGGACTATGTCGGCTTTTATGACAAGCCGATCCAGAAGTTCGAACGGCTGCTCGAGACGTACCTGGCCTACGCTCCGCGAGGATATCGTTCGTTCCGCAGGGCGATTCCTCTGTGGCTCAAGCAAAAGCTGCATATGCCTCGGACCATGGACCGCGGGCTCGGTGGAAGTTATCAGGGCCCCTATATTTTCAGCGACCACCACGAATCGCACGCCGCCAGCGCGTTCTTTCCGTCGCCATTCAAAGAAGCTGCGATCATCACAATCGACGGTGTGGGGGAATGGTCCACAACCTGTTTCGGTGTGGGCCGCGGCAACCGCGTAGCACTGCACCGGGAGATCCGCTTTCCCCACTCCTTGGGCCTGCTCTACTCAGCGTTCACCTACTACACCGGCTTCCGCGTCAATAGCGGCGAATACAAAGTCATGGGCCTCGCGCCTTACGGTACGCCACGGTACAAGGACCTGATCGTCGATCACCTTATCGACCTGAAGCCGGACGGCTCGTATCGCATGGATATGAGCTACTTCAACTATTGTCAGGGACTGACGATGACGTCCGGCAAGTTCCACCGGCTGTTTGGCGGCGCCCCAAGGAAGCCGGAATCGCACATCACTCAACGAGAGATGGATCTGGCTGCTTCCGTGCAATGGGTTACCGAAGAGATCATGCTCCGGACGGCCCGGCACGTCCACTCACAAATCGGAATGTCCAACCTGGTTCTGGCCGGAGGCGTCGCTTTGAACTGTGTCGGCAACGGTCGCGTCCTGCGGGAAGGGCCTTTTGAGAACATCTGGATTCAGCCAGCAGCCGGCGATGCGGGCGGCGCCCTGGGCGTGGCGCTATTGATATGGCACCAGCTGCTGGACAAACCCCGCGTGCCTGAAGCAGGCGATTCACAACAAGGGTCGCTACTCGGCCCCGATTTTTCGGACGTGGAGATTTTCGAGTACCTGGACCAAGAAGGCGTGGCGTATATGGCTTGCGACTCCGAAGAGTCGTTGTGCGACGAGGTCGCACGACTGATCGCTGATGAAAAGGTCGTTGGCTGGTTCCAGGGTCGGATGGAGTTCGGTCCCCGGGCATTGGGGGCGAGGAGCATTTTGGGCGACGCCCGCAGCAGCAACATGCAGTCCATCATGAACCTGAAGATCAAGTTTCGCGAATCATTTCGCCCCTTCGCGCCTGCGGTGCTTCGCGAACACGTTCACGAATACTTCGATGTGCGATGCGAAGAAGACAGTCCGTACATGCTGCTCGTTGCGCCCGTAAAAGACGAGATCCGCTCGGAACTTGGTGCGGACTACGAACAGGCATTCGGCATCGATAAGCTGCACTTCGAACGCTCGACGGTTCCGGCCATCACCCACATTGACTATTCGGCCCGCGTGCAGACCGTGGATCACGATCGCAATCCTTTGTTCCATCGATTGCTGACACGGTTTCATGAAATGACCGGGTGTCCGGTGGTCATCAACACAAGTTTCAACGTGCGCGGTGAACCTATCGTGTGCACGCCCGAGGACGCATACCGTTGTTTTCGCGTGACGAATATGGACGTGCTGGTACTGGGCCGGGCCGTGCTTCGCAAGGATGCGTTGACGGACGCGACTGAAGAGGAAAAAACGGAACATCTTGCTCAGTTTCAGTTGGACTGAGTGATTGTTTGCGCCATTGCAGTCGCCCCCGAAAACTGTTTACAGGGCATTTCAGAACCCGTTTTGTCCATCTTATCGTAAGTGCGAAGCGCGAGCGAGGGCCGAGAAACGACACGGTTTCCCTCGCTCACGCTTCGGGTTACCAAGGTTTAGAAATGCCCTGTAGTCACGAGCGACAGATACCCATCTAAAGGTCAGGCAATGAGTATTGTTGATCTGAATCTGCATCCAACCGAGAGGCAGTTGCGACAATTTGGTTTCATCGCCCTGGCAGGCCTGCCCCTGGTTGCTTGGGTTCTTTCCGGAATGCCTGGTCCCGATGGCTGGCAATCGGCACATAACACACTCATCGGCGGACTTGCTGCAGTAGGCCTGATTTTAGCAGTGGTGGGTGTTTTCCGGCCGCGCCTGCTGAAACCTGCGTTCCTGGTCGCGTCGCTGATTGCTCTTCCGATCGGATTCGTACTCGGCGAGTTGATCTTGCTTGTGATTTTTTGGACGACATTCACGCCCGTGGCGCTCGTCTTCCGGTTGTTTGGACGTGATGCATTGCAGCGCAAAGTTGACCGGTCCCGTGACTCCTATTGGCAGGATAAGGCACAGCCTCAGGATGTGGGACGTTATTATCGGCAGTCGTAGTGCGAGGCGCTGCGTTTGGCGTGATGATTTCGTGCCGATCCTGTCGCTCGCCGATGGCGAGCGGTTAAACGATGAAATACTGATACCACTTGAGGAATTTGAAGGAGCTTGTTGGTTATGAGTGAACGTAAAGATGCTTTTGAGCGCGCTGCCGATAATGCCCGGTCATCGCTCGTGCAGGAATTCGTGTTCTTTCTCAGCGAAAACAAAAAATGGTGGCTTTCGCCGATTTTGGTGGTTCTGGGGCTGGTGGGCGTTCTCATCGTTTTGGGAAGCACCGGCGCGGCGCCCTTCATCTATACGCTGTTTTGAGCAGAAGTAGCTGCGTTTGGAGAGGGATCCTTTCGACCGTTCGGACTTGCACCCAAGGTTACATTTAGAACGATTCGTTTCGCTTTACTCAGGAACCATGTCTTTCGTAGGCGTGGTTACCATATTCCCATGCGAATCTTGATGGTCCACAACCAGTACGCTCGGCCGAGCGGCGAGGAACACGCGGTCCGTGCTATAAGTCGGCTTCTCCAAGCGCATGGCCACGACGTTGTGCAGTTTACGAAGTCGACGTCCGAGATAGAGCATTCCCCGATTGGAAAGGCGCGTGCTTTCGTGTCCGGAATCCACAGCCGTGCTTCCCGGCGGGAAATGTGCGGAATTCTGGACAACGAACGGATCGACGTTGTACAGGTCCAGAACCTGTATCCGCTTTTGTCGCCATCCGTTTTGCAGCCCGCGCGTCAGCGCGGCATTCCGGTTGTGATGCGGTGCCCGAATTACCGGCTCTTCTGTCCGACGGGACTCCATCTTTCCAACGGAACCGTGTGCGAGCGTTGTTTAGGGGGCAACGAATGGTGGTGTGTCGCCAAGAACTGCGCGCAAAGTCTTCCCAAGAGTCTTGGATACGCTCTCCGAAACACGGCCGCTCGATGGACGCGGTCCATACTCAATAACGTCAATGTGTTCACGGTGTTGTCGGAATTCCAGAAAAGCCGCTTTGTCGCCGGTGGCATACCGGAAGATCGTATCTCAGTCGTACCGAACTTCCGGCAGCCACGGATCCGCCTGGCGGATGACCAGCCGGCCCGCACCATATCCTTCGTGGGCCGGCCCGCACCAGAGAAAGGATTCCAGCAGTTCTTAAATGCGGCGCGTATGCTTCCCGAGTACCCCTTCGCCGTCGCGGGGGACACAGCCCATATGACCTGGCTTCCCACGGATATTCCCCGGAACGTAGCGCTCCGGGGTTTTCTTCAGGGCAATGCGTTGGAGCAGTTCTACCAAGACAGTCGCATCCTGGTCGTGCCCAGCCAATGGTTTGAGGGCTTTCCGAACGTGATCCTGGATGCCATGGCACACGGTAAACCCGTGCTTGCGTCACGCATCGGGGCACTGCCCGAGATTGTTCGGGACGGCCAGACGGGGCTGCTCTTCGATCCTGCATCGGAATCAGAACTCGTGGCGTGCATTGAGCAGCTCTACGGCGACGAGCACATGTGTCGTGTCATGGGTCGGCAAGCTCGCCATGTGCTGCAAACAGAATACGCGCCAAATACAATTTACTCCCTGCTTATGGCAGCTTTCGAGAAAGCCATACGGCGATCGTCAGACACACCGCACGATTCGGATATTGGACGCGGCTCCGGGCCCAGGATCGATCGGGTAGCGGATCGCAAGCTGCAAACCGCGAACGTCACTGCGTTTGAAACGCGGTTATCAATCCGACAGATAGACCGCTAGATGACGGAGAATCTGCGTCGCAAACACGGTCGGACACGTTTGCCATTGTCTTCAATGGCAAGGTCACAAACAGCGCGCGATGACCCCGCGCCGTTCCAGCGCACGTCTCGCCTGGTGTCGTGGCCTCTGAAGCTATGCATTATGGCTACAAGCCTCCTCGTGGCTCTCGTACTTGCCGAACTGGTGATACGGTGGACGGTTCCCGTTCGAAATGTCGGTCCGGCATTCACAACCTATGATCCTGTTTACCGCAGACGCAACAAGAAGAATGCGAGTTTCTGGACGAAGTCGCCGGAATTCCAATTTCGTTTTTCAACCAATTCTTACGGTTTCAGGGGACCGGAAGCGGCATCACTTCCGCGTCATGTGATATTGTTTCTGGGAGATTCGTTTACGCAGGGCTATGGTGTTGATGACGGAAGAGAGTTTGCAAGTCTTGTAGGGGACAGGCTACGGGAACACTTTGGATCGAGTGCGATGCCCGTGATCAACGCCGGTATGGGAAATACCGGCAACGGCCACTGGGTCAAGTTTTTAAAGCGCGAAGCAGCGCAGTTTCAGCCTCGCTTCGTTGTATTGCAGCTATGCCGAAACGATTTCGGCGACAATATACGCGAAAAGCTCTTCAAGATAGATTCGTCCGGTCAGCTCGAGGAGCTTCCGGTTCCTGGTCCGGATTGGACCCGTCGCGTTCAGTTCCTCATCGAATCGGTTCCCGGACTGCACTATTCGCACCTTGTAGGTTTGACTAAGCAGGCCGTACTTCAGATCGTTCGAACGAAAGAAGCCCAGCGTATCAAGAAATCGCATCATCGCGAAGCAGATGGGGATCGGTCACCGTCTAGACATTCGGATCCAGCAGAGCTCACTTATGAGCTGGTTAGAGAGTCTCTGAAGATATGTCGTCGTGCGAACTGGCCAGCGCTAGTGATAGGCGTCGGGCTTCCCGAGTACGTCGTTAGGCGGCTTCACGAGCTGTCCCGCGATTTCAACACAGCGGTCGTCAATTTTCCCTCGAAGGAGGAACGACCCGACCTCTACTTTCAAGTCGACGGGCACTGGAATCCGGCTGGTCACGAATTTGTCGCCAATAGGGTTTTCGGCCACATCCTGCAGCACACGTCCACACACGCTGCGGCAAACCTCTTGCAGGAAACGAGTCAAAACGCAATTTCTGCACATTCTTCATCACGTGACGGGATAAAGTGATGACCGGCATCCACCGTGGATCTCTGCAAGCCGAATCTGAGTTCAAAGAGAGTTTCTTCATCGGTCACTCCCCCAGTTCAGGGCCCGAGCGTTGAGCACGGCTAGCCCTATTCGCACCATTACACCGGCGACCAGGAAACGATGGACTTCCGCGGTTTCTGGGTTGGGACGACGCGGGATACAGCACGCCGCGCTCACAGGCGTGGCAATCTGCCTGTACGCGTTTCATATGCGAGGTTCGTTGTACGGGGACGAATGGCACACTCTAGACGCCGTCACAAACGGCAGTTTTTGGGCAAATATATTCTCGCCCGGCATGTCTCACCCTCCGCTGTATTTTGTACTGGCCAAGCTCGGATACATCGTTGTCGGCGAACCATGGGGAATTCGGCTGCCAAGTACATGTTTTGCAATAGCAACGGTTGTAGCTCTGCCGTTCGTGGCTCGACAGATTCTGGGCGGACCGGCATATCTTCTTGCAGCCTGGCTAACGGCGTTTTCTCCGTATCTTCTGGAATTCGCACCCGAGGGGCGCCCGTACGCCACACTAATATTTTTTTCCCTTCTCTTCGTACAACAGCTGGTCTCCTTCGTCGACAAACAGACACGAGGTACGTTCCTGCTGCTGTTGGCCTGCTCAATTCTGGGTCTCCTCACGCATTATCTGTTTTCCTTCCAACTCGCCTTTGGTTTCGTCTACTACCTGTCGCAGCATCGCCGCGCGCCGGGTTACGTGTGGTGGTATGCCGTCCTAGTGCTCGTTATGGTGTTGCCGGCGACACCGATTGTTTGGCGACACATAACCCACGTCGGGCAGTCAACCCGCGATTGGTCCGCTGGGCAGGCAGAATTCGACGCCGTTAATTTCGTCATCAGATTGCCTGTGGCGCTGACTTTTGGTTACTGTACTTTCGATCTACCCGCGTTGGACGCGGCGAGAAATGTGCCGCTAGGCGCGGCTGCGGCCGATTCGCTACTGCTGTTCATCGTGGCCGGAATGACACTCGCCGGCTTCGCGGCCGTCTGGATCAAGCTACTACTGGAGGCGCATCGCAGAATCGCATTGTTGACTCTGGGAATCGTCGTTCCACTGCTGTTCGGACTTCTGGCAGCCGCACTGCATTTGTTCATTCTCAGAGAAAAATATCTCGCATCGATATTCCCATGTGTCGTCCTGCTGCAGGTGCTGATCGTAAGCAGGGCTCGTCAATGTTCCTGGGGCCGTGTGTTGGTAGCGAGCTACGCGGCCGTTGTCGCGGTTTCGATCACTCACTTTGCGGCGTACCCGCACGAGTATTCACGGCGCTCGGACTGGGAAGGGCTGCGTACAGCTCTTCGCAATGAAGTTCGTGAAGGAGACTGCGTGGTGCTCTACCATATGCACCACAGTCGCCGATCGCGTTTAGAGCTGGTACCGGCCCAGGTGCCGGAATTCGATCTGATGAACGCGTGCCCGCGCGACGTCCCGCTGGCCGAATTCGTTCGTCAGATCGACCGGCAGTTCGGTGGAACAGTGTACCTTGTCGCGGAGGAAGGCATGCGCCACGGAGTCGACCGGAACGGCGAGGTCGTTCGAGTGTTGGGAGCATCGCGAAACGCGAGTTCAGTACCATTTGGCAGAAATCTGCGGCTCAGGATTTTCGAACCCATGTCGTCCGGATTGGCCCCCGGCGCTGCCGGGGGATGAAGGCGTTCCCATGCCACGGCCAACGTGCTGATCCCGTAGCCGTCACCGATGCGAGTCGCGCGGCTATGCGTCGTTCAAGCAGTGTATTTCATCGCCAGTTTGCAGTACGTCGACAGTCGGCGCTGTATTGCTCGCAATGATGATCACTCCGTTCATCTGTCCCCCGGCGGCGCCGGGGGCTAACCACGGATCTGCGATGCCGATGCCGCTGGCTCGCTGCGTCCTTGTTGCTGACGGCTCGCTTCAAACGCGCACATGCACTCTGTCATGAGGATTACGCATCAAAAGAGCAATATTCTCGGGGTCCACTTCGACCTGGTGAGATACCGCGACGTGTGCGACACGATTGAAGCATGGCGAGCGTCGCGGGAGCAGCATTACGTCTGCGTTTCTAACGCCGATACGGTGATGATGGCGTATCGCGATGACACTGTGCGTTACGCGACCAACGGTGCATCACTCGTGCTGCCCGACGGCATCGGCATTGTCGCCGCGGCCAGGCTGTGTGGTTATTCCCACCAGGGACGCGTAACCGGTCCGACACTGATGCTCAAGCTCTGCGACTGGGGACGCGCACGCCGGTTCCGGCACTATTTCCTTGGTGGCGCGCCGGGAATTCCAGAAAAACTTGCGGAACGTCTCTCCTCGGCCTTCCCGGGCCTGGAGATTGCCGGCATCCACAGTCCTCCGTTTCGAGAGTTGTCCGACGACGAGGACCGGGGGCTGGTGGCCCGTGTCAATGCGGCAAAGCCCGACATCGTGTGGATCGGGCTCGGCGCGCCCAAGCAAGAGAAGTGGATGGAAGCCCATCTGGGACGTATCGACGCGCCTGCCATGATCGGCGTGGGGGCAGCCTTCGATTTTCATTCCGGCAATGCGAGATGGGCCCCTGCGTGGGTACGCAAATGTGGCATGGAGTGGGCCTATCGGTTCGCGCACAGCCCGCGCCGCTTGTGGCGGAGAACTTTGGACAAGCTCGTGTTTCCTTTCTTTCTATGCGGTGAACGGTGCCGCGTAGTGCTTCGGACCTTGGGACGATCGTGAACATCGATTTCCAAGATGGGCACTACTTCCCAACGCAGAGCGCCCATGGGCTGTCAATCAGACCCACATTGCCCACCGCTTCTGAGTGCTCGCGCCTCTGTACGGGGTTGGTGCCTGGTAATCGCTGACCATGCTTAAACAGCATTCGGGATTCGTGTCGGGATTTCAGCGTGCGTCGGACTGTGCGTTGATCTGCGGCGTTTTCGTTGCCTCCTACTTCGCGCGGGATCCGTTGGCCCACTTAGCGGAACTGGCCGCGATGCCTTTGCCGCCTACGCTGCCGCTGCCGCCGTTGCGCGACCTGTTGATTGTACTGACTGTGGCAGTGCCTATTTTCATCGCCACCCTCACGGTTCTCGGAGCCTACCGAAGGATGCGGATGTCGGCATTTTGGGAGCAAGCCCGGGCCGTCTTCTGCGCGTCGGGGATCGCATTCATTGGCTGCGCGGCTGTGTTTTTTATACTGAAGATCCAGCTCAGCCGTAGTTTTCTGGGCGTGTTCTGTGCGTCGTGCGCGGTAGGTCTGCTGACCCAACGCTATGCCGTTCTGTCGCTGCTCAGATACTACCGATCCCGCGGCAAGAACTTCCGAAATGTGCTGATCGTTGGAACGGGCAACCAGGCAATACAAATATATCTGGACATCGTGCAGCAGCCGGAACTCGGTGTTCGTGTGGCGGGGCTCGTCGACCTGACCAATGGCACGCCACGTTCCGGTGTTCCGATTATCGTCGAGTCGCATTCCGAGAATGGTGCGCCGCGGACTGGGCGAAACGGTTCGAAACCACGTACGGTGCATGCGCCCGTTGTGGCGACCGCTGAAACGTACGAGGCCAAGCTGAAGCAGTATGCGATTGACGAGGTCATCTTTACCGAAGTCTGGCGGTCTGTCCGCGTTTTGGAAGAGATGGCGGCAATTGCCGTCGACGAGGGAATCACCGTCACTCTGGCCATCGACCAGTTGGGGCTGCAGATCTTCCGCGCCGACGTCAGCTACTTTGGCTCCACACCGCTGGTTCACTACCAGGCATCGCCCGGCAAACCTTGGTCCCTGTTCTTTAAGCGTTCTGTTGACGTGGTAGGCTCTTCCGCTCTGTTGGTGCTGCTGAGCCCCGTGTTTCTCCTCATCGCTGTTGCGACAAAAATCGACAGCCGCGGGCCGGTGTTCTTCCGGCAGGAACGCGTGGGTCTGAATGGACGCCGCTTCACCATGCTCAAGTTCCGCTCCATGGTACACGACGCGGAAGCCCGTCTGGCGAGTTTGCGGGATCGCAACGAAATGACCGGCCCCGTGTTCAAGATCCAAAACGATCCGCGAATCACAAAATTGGGCAGCTTTCTTCGCCGGACGAGCATGGATGAATTGCCCCAACTCATTAATGTGCTGGTGGGCGATATGAGCCTGGTAGGACCGCGGCCGCCCATTCCCACCGAAGTGTCAGAGTATCGACGAAAGTACCGGAGGCGGCTCAGCATGCGACCGGGTATCACGTGCATCTGGCAGGTCAGTGGCAGAAACAACATCCGCGAATTCGAACAGTGGGCCGAGCTGGATCTGGAATACATCGACAACTGGTCGATCTCCACGGACTTCAAGCTGCTGCTCCAGACAATTCCGGCAGTGTTTCGCGGATCCGGGGCCAGGTGAGTCTGTTCGCGCCCCATACCGTCGTGGCAAGACCGTCACATAACCAGAAAAGTGTTTCAACCACAGCGCCTGGCACGAAACGTCGAAAGAGTCTCCGGACGGCGCTGGGACGCTGCGTCTGGCGACTTGCATGGTTGTATTTCGCAGCCGTTCTTATTCTATGGATGCTGCTCTGGACGACGACCGACAAGTGGCCCCTCATCACGCTGCTGGCTTTTGCCCCCAGGTGGCTTTGCGGTTTACCTCTGCTTGTTCTGATTCCGCTGTCGCTGGTGTTCTATCGCCACGCACTTATTCCACTCGGTCTCGCGCTGACAACGGTTGCCGGGCCGATCATGGGCTTTGGCTGTCCCGGGCCTATGTCGCTCGTTGCAAGAGGCCCTTCGCTCCGCGTTCTCACCTGGAACGTCAATGGGCGCAAGGGAAGCCTCGCAAAGTTGTCAGATGCCATTCCACAAATCTCGCCCGACATCGTGGCCCTGCAGGAGTGCCACGGACAATCGATCGAGAATGTCTGGCCTGAGAATTGGCATGTTCGTCAGATCGACACGCTGGTGCTTGGCGCCCGTTATCCCATTCGCGTGGAGCGCGTCGATCATGTCGACTATCCTCGGAGGACCGTGCACTTCGTCGTGTCAACTCCGGATAGAGATGTCCGATTGACTGTCCTCCACTTGCCCAGCGTCAAGGATGGGATCGTGCAATCGCTCGGGTCCGCACGAGCGGAGAGCCATGCCGACGCGCTCCGAGAAAACATCCGTTTCCGTCGCAGTGCATCGAAGGATGCTGCCGGGGACGTGACACAAAACGCCGGACCATTCCTTGTTGTTGGTGACTTCAATATGACGACCGACAGCGCAGTTTATCGCGACTTCTGGAGCGCGTATTCCAACGCCTTTTCCAGAGCCGGTTTCGGCTACGGATACTCAAAAATCACATCGTTTGCCGGGTGGACATATGGGACACGCATCGACCACATTCTGATGAGTCCAGGCTGGAAATGCCGTCGCTGCTGGGTAGGGCCTGCTATGAACAGCGATCATCGACCCGTGATCGCTGATCTGATTTTGACCGCTCCTCCGGAAAACACGGATCTTCCTAAAGTCAGTCTTGACGTGCCGTGCGCTCCTTCCGTGATCGCCATCGATCCCGGCGGATTTGATTCGCTGCGCGCGCTGTTGCTGCCGAAACCGCATGTTGTCAATTCCCCTTCTCTTTCTGACTCTCACGATTCCCCCGATGACGGCGATTCACACGCCGAGGGCATGACAAGCAACGCTTCCGTGCCAGAAGATCCCGCGCTAGATGTGTCCTGCAGATATGTCACACTCGATATCGATGGCTGGTATAAAATGCCAGTGAACCGCCCAGAATCGGACCTGCCTACCAAGATGGGTTTAGGCCGCGTGCGGCTGACTCAGGACGACTGTAACAATCTAGTGCCGGCAAATGCCAAGAGAAACGAATGTTTCAAAATGTCCCCGTCGCTGGCCGACAAGTTCCTCCGGCACGCGCTGGTCGACCGCACGCGCGAACCGGCAACGCCGTGGAACGCCGAAGACCTGCGTTGCTACCGTATGACACTGACCGTCGAGAATCAGGACGAACAGTTCGTCCATCTGCGTTTGGACGGGGAAGCGATGCTGGCCACCAGTCCGGACCCGGCGCTGGCCGAAACGGGATATGAAGTGAGGCTGTTGGGCTATCTCACGCTGAGCCGTCCGGAAAAGACATTGACCCGATTTGATGTCGTCGCCGCCGGCGACGCATGGACCGACGGGGCACGCCACCGGGGGGTCGCGCCGGACCGTCCGCTGCTGGCAGTGGCGATGGAACTGTCCGCGCCGGACGTCGCGGGGGAACCTCGCTAAATAGAAATTTTCGACCATCCTGCCCGGACATCTGTCAGGATCGCGTCATTCCAAGCGGATTTCCCTGGATAGGTAAAACTGGGGGGTTGTCTCCCACTCGAGTCTGGCAGACGGATTTCGGTTACGGCGATTCTCAGCCGATCGGAGGTGGTCTGGAGGGCTCGTAGAGGCTGTCCCCACGCGGACAACACCACCTTTCGACGCTCGATGTTCTCTGTGTTGCGTGTCGGCAGCCGGCATCCAACGGAACCCTTGGGCGGGCGGAATCCATCGCGGATGGAGAGAGAAATGGGTACCCACCAATATACGCCGCATGGTATCGAGAGGCGCTTCGCCAACGGTACGCGCGTGCTCCTGTTGGTCGTCCTGACGTTAGGTCTGTATGTTCAGCCGGCACTAGGCGTCGTGGATCTGATTTTCCCCGCGCCGAACTCGACGGTCGATGGCCTGCCGGTAGCAGCGCAATTCCATGATTTCGTATCGTATTCCTTGAAGTTGCTCGACGCCTATCAGGATGCCGGCTTCATCCCCGACTCGTACGGTGACTATGTTTTTGCCACTGGCACGGGAACCCTGGATATTAAAGTGCTCACCGATGGCGACGACACAAATGATCCGGAGTTTGGCGGTACGATGTATTCCTTTGAGGACGCTCAGAAGAATGCCGCTGGCGGCACGGATTTCTACACACGGCAATGGGGAAATCATAATGTTGTGTCACCACCTCCGGCCCAAGACCCCGGGCCGGTGCTCGTGAAAGACCTGCTGTCGTTTCTTCAAGCGGTCGATCCTGATGCCGTACGACCGATGTTCTTTTTTGACATGAATCAGAGCCAATTAGACGATCTATTCGTGCGGGGAAGTGTTGAAATTCTGGATGGAGTAGATGGTACACAACTAGCCGAGTGGATCTTCGATGACGGAGTGGGTGGTCGTGTCCTCACTCCGGCAGAGATAACCATTGGCAGCGGTGATCCTTTGGTAGACACCCCAATTGTGGCGGCAAGCGATTCGGGAAACGTTTATTCGGTTAACAATAACCAGCAAGGCGGCTCCGGGAAGCCCGATTTCGCCATCTACGCTCCTACCATGGATTTGACCTTGTTTGACGATGAAAACAATGTTTTTGTCGTGAACATGGAAATTGGGGCCCCGGACGGCGAATTTATCGGTATCGATCCGTTTGGACAGAACACGGATGGGGGCGACGAGTTATTCATTGCCGCAGGAGGACAAGTCATTCCGGAAGCATCCAGCTTTGCGGTTTGGTCTCTCCTGGTCATGTGCGCCGCTGTTTCCGTGGGTCGGGCCCGCAGATCAAAAAATGTTGGCGTGTAATTGGACAGCGCCGTTTTGCTGTCCCAATTTAACCCGAAGCGTCAGCGAGGGAAGCTCCTCAAGTTGGCCCCTCGCTGACGCTTCGGGTTATGATTTTCGCAGGTCTTTCGCCCGAAGTGGCGCTGTCCAAGTAACCACCGCGGAAAAAAGCCAATCACGTCGCGGTTGCTTTTCCTTCGCTGAACCGCGCAAGGCGCCCTCTCTTAGCGGACGGGTCGGTTTTACGCGTAACTCGGCAGTCATGTCCGTTTTTTGGGCTTCCAGTTTCGCCTGTGCCGTGGTGGCTGCCTTGTATCGCGGACGGACGCATTCTCACATTTTTTGATACTGGCGGGATGAACTGCCGTCCAGCTCGGCGGAGCCGATCCAATTGCAGACCCCAGCTCCGCCGGGGGTAGGTCGCCAGTTGATCCGCGGTGCAAATATGGCCCCAGCCGTCGGGGCGTCCGCGAAGGGTTTCATCGATCCGCGGGGTCGATCCCCCGGCAAAGCCGGGGGCTGAACCGGGGTTGTGACCGGCAGCGTACAAGGCGATGATCTGGCTAAGGAACTTGGATGTGGGCAAGCGGGAAAGCTGTTGTTCTCCTTCTTCAAACTTCACTGGATCTACGGCGCCCGGCTCCGCCGCGCGCTGGCGGTAGTCAATGGGTCGCGAGCCGTTCTCGTCGCGCATTTCAGGGTGGGGCAATTCTCCTGTCGTCGACGCCCGGCTGATCCGCTCGGAAGATCTTGAATCGATCACGGAACATGCCTGCCTGACGCGCGGGCTCGGACGCTCCTACGGCGACGCGTCCCTTCCGGCCCAATCCGATCAGCTCGTCGCCGTCACGACGCTCGCCGACCGGCTGCTCTCATTCGACGCCCGGTCGGGCACGCTGCGAGCCGAAGCCGGTGTCACGCTCCGGCAACTCAACCGGCTCTTCCTCCCGCGCGGCTGGTTCACGCCCGTGACACCCGGCACGCAGGATGTCACACTGGGCGGAATGGTCGCCGCCGACGTCCACGGCAAAAACCATCACCGGGCCGGCTCTTTCGGGCAATATGTCACGCGGCTCGGCCTGCGCGTGGCCGACGGCCGCGTCGTCGAGTGCTCGACCCAGCAGCACCCCGACTTGTTCTCTGCCACGATCGGGGGCATGGGGCTGACAGGCCACATCCTGGAAGTCGAGTTTTCACTTGAGCAGATTCCGTCGCCATGGATCTGGTCGGAAAGCGTCCGCGTGCCGGATATCGGATCGCTGCTGTCCGAACTGCTCGAAGCCGCTCGATCCTGGCCCTACACGGTCGCCTGGGTCGACTGCCTGGCGCGCGGCACGGCCGCGGGTCGCGGGATTGTGATCAAAGGCCGCTGGGCCACTGCCGACGAAGCACCTCCCCGCCCGCCGCGTTCGCGACGACGGTTCACCGTGCCGTTTGCGATGCCGTCGGCGCTTCTTGCCCGGCGCGCGGTCCGGTTGTTCAACGCCGTCTACTACGGCAAACACGGGCGGAAGACGCGCCGGCGCATCGTGCATCCCTACACGTTCTTCTATCCCCTGGACGCCATCGGCCGTTGGAACCTGCTGTATGGCCGGCGGGGCTTTACGCAACATCAGTGCGTGCTTCCCCACGCCGATGACCACGGGCCGGTGCGGCGGTTCATGCAGTGCGTCGCCACGCAGCCTGTCGGCGCGTACCTGGGCGTGATAAAAGACTTTGGAGACGAAGGACGCGGCACGCTGTCGTTTCCGCGGCGCGGTTTTTCTCTGGCACTGGACATCCCCATCAGACCGGGCCGCACCGAAGCGGTCGTCAATCGGCTCAACGAACAAGTGATCGCCGAAGGCGGCCGCATCTATCTGGCCAAAGACGCGTTTACGCGCGACGAGCAGTTCCGCCTCATGGAACCGCGTCTGGACGATTGGCAGCGGATCCGTAAAGAATGGGACCCCGACGGGCGGATCCGCAGCGCCTTGTCCGCGCGCGTGCTGGGAGACATGCCGTGAATGTGATCGTGCTCGGCGGCACGGCGGGGATCGGGCGCGAAGTGGCCCGACAATGTGCCGAACGCGGATTCCACGTGACGCTCTTCGGCCGCAACCCGGACTCGCTCGAACGATCCGCCGGCGATCTGCATATACGCGGCGCGCGCGATCGTGTGGAAACCGTCCACTGTGATCTGCGTGATCCGGGGACGTTCGGCAACGCCTGGGATGCCGCGGAACAGGCAGTCGACCGCGTGGACACGGTCGTTGTGTCGGCAGCGGTTCTGGCGCCCCAACAGCGCATGGAAGAATGCCCGCCGTGCGCGGCGGAAGTTCTGCAAGTCGACTTCACCAACACGCTGCTGTTTTGCGAAGAAGCACGACGCCGGCTGCTTGCCAAGGGCGGCGGAACGCTGTGCGTGCTCAGTTCCGTCGCCGGGGACCGCGCGCGGAAGCGGGTCATTCTGTACGGCGCGGCAAAGGCCGGATTGTCCTACTATCTGGACGGGCTCGACCACAAGTTCCGTTCCGCAGGACTTGTCACGATCTGCGTCAAACCGGGTTTCATTCGTACCGGCATGACCGACGGGCTCTCCACGCCGCTGTTTGGAGCCGACCCCGATGCGGTCGCGCGCGTGATCATGAAGGCTATCGACCGTGGACGCCCGCAGGTGTACGCCCCGCGCTTATGGAAATGGATCATGCTCGTGGTGAAGGCCATGCCGCGATTCGTCATGCGCCGGTGTGGTTTTTGAAGGACGATGAACATGGTTGCGCGGCGGGAAAAGGGGGGCGGATACGAAGTTCGCGCGCGTTCGCTGGGTGTGTCTATCGGTCACGCGATCGCTTTTTGTAGCCCCCGGCTCCGCCGGGGGATGACCGCACGCACCGATCAGCGTGCGTGGTTGCGCGGCGGGATAAGGGCCAGTTCGAAGTTCGCGCGTGTTTGCTGGGTGAGTCTATCGGTCACGCGATCCCTTTT
>CAZNKT010000027.1:0-28995 GCA_964573605.1 uncultured Pirellulales bacterium | reverse complement strand
GTCTATCGGTCACGCGATCCCTTTTTGTAGCCCCCGGCTCCGCCGGGGGATGACCGCACGCACCGATCAACGTTCGTGGTTGTACGGCGGGAAAAGGGCGGATACGAAGTTCGCGTGCGTTCGCTGGGTGTGTCTATCGGTGACGCGATCCCTTTTTGTAGCCCCCGGCTCCGCCGGGGGATGAACGCACGCACCGATCAACGTTCGTGGTTGTACGGCGGGATAAGGGCAGGTTCGAAGTTCGCGCGTGTTTGCTGGGTGAGTCTATCGGTCACGCGATCCCTTTTTGTAGCCCCCGGCTCCGCCGGGGGATGACCCTGCCGGATGATGCTACGTTTTACAATGCGCCGTCGCGCCGGTTGCGTCAGGGGATGACCGCACGCGGCGGGGTTAGCCGATTGGCGGCGTCGATCCCCCGGCAGAGCCGGGGGCTGAATATGGTGTTCGATTTTGTCCCTTGTTCCTTCGTGACCACCACCAGCTACGGAACGTGGCTGCCGGGTGATGAACGCGGATACGTGCAACACGGACAAGTGCTCTTACCCGAACCCAATCTCGCCCAACATGCAGCAATTCTGCTCAAACATCCCCCAGTGCGATTCAGCTATGCAGACAAACTGGCTCTACTGGACGCGCTGACCCGTGCCGCCGAAGAATTCCATTACCATCTGTCGGACGTGGCGATCGAATCTTCGCACTTGCACTGGATCATCGCACATGACGATTCGCCCGAATCGATGGTCGGACGATTGAAAAACCGGATGCGGCAGGCACTCAAACGCGGGCGCATTTGGACACAAGGTTTTTGTTGCCGTAGTATTACGCGATTGGCCGAATTGGAAGACGCACGCGACTATCTTATACGTCACGAAGGATGTTGTTTCATCGATGGAAATCGTCGTTAGTTTTGTGACGATGATTGATTAGGTGTGTGGAACGAGCGAATGAGTTTGCTTTCGAGTTGGTGTTTTGGTGAAGCTGTTGGCGGGGTCGATCCCTTGGTAGCCCCCGGCTTTGCCGTGGGATGACCCTGCCGGATGATGATACGTTTTACAATGCGCTGTCGCATCGGTTTCGTCGGAGGAGGATGATTGCACTCGGCGGAGTTAGCCGATTGGCGGCGGCGATCCCCCGGCGGAGCCGGGGGCTGAACCGGGGTTGCGCCCACCGGTTGCGTGACGTGGATGGCTGCTGATGGTATTGTTTGCGCGCGGTGCGGGATAATGGTGCCGTCGGGTTTCAGGGGATAATGGCTTGGTGAATCTATCGGCGGGGTCGATCCATCGGCACAGCCGGGGACTGATCATTCTGGCGCGGCCTTGGCACTGGATCAAGAACGTGTTCGTTCTCATGCCGGTTCCCTTTGCCGTCGCTGCCGGCGCGCAATTCGATGCGGCTAATTTCCTGCTCGGATTGTGCGGATTCTGCCTGGTCAACTCGGCCGTCTATGTGCTCAACGATCTGTTCGACTCCAACGCCGACCGCTATCATCCCCGCAAATGTCGTCGGCCCATCGCCAGCGGCGACGTCCGGCCCGGCGCCGCCGTCGTTTTCGGCTGCCTGCTCATGGCCGCCGGAATCGCAATCACCGCGGCGACGTCCAGTACGTGGCCCCTGCGGGTCGTACTGATCTACGTCGTTCTGAACACACTGTATTCCACCGGCGCAAAACATATTGCCGTGCTGGATGTGTTCCTCATCGCATCCGGTTATGTTATCCGCGTGTACCTCGGCTGCGCTCTGGTGGATGCGGTCCCCTCCCACTGGCTGCTGATATGCTCATCGTCGCTGGCCCTGCTGCTGGGATTCGGAAGGCGCAGGTCGGATTTGAACGGCGAAACCGCCGTGGAACATCGCCCCAGCCTGCTGGGGTACAACCGCGCGTTTCTGGATCACTCCATGGCGATCTCCGCCGGCGTCGCGCTGCTGGCCTATGCCATGTACACCGTCAACTCCGATGTTCTGCAACCGGGCCGGGAACTGGCCTCGCTGCCGTTTGTGGCCTTTGCCATCTTCCATTATCTGCGACTCGTGTGGGTCGACGCGCGCGCAGAATCGCCGGTCGACGTCGCCTATCGCTCCCTGACGCTGCAGTTGTGTGGGCTCGGATGGGCACTAAGTGTCTTTTGGAGCCTGAAATAGCAGGCTTGAACTTCTAAATGAATCCTTGAAAACGGGAAAGTATCGCGCCGGCCGGTGCGTCGCGACCGGCCTTGTGAATCGCTTCGAGACACGATTGCCGGCGTGTGGACCTATTTAGAGAGAATAGAGCACTCTGGCAACAAAGGTTGAATCCGAGTCTTGGAACGCCAGGAATGCGACTACCGCCGCGGTCCCCCGCTACCGTATAATTCACCGGGGGACATGCTATGGTGCGGTCCAGTATTCGAAGGTATCGCTATGCCGTGGATGCTGGCGATACGATCGTTTCGGTCAGCCCCGAATGGCTGGCTTTTGCCCGCGAAAACGGCGCGCCGGAGCTGACCGAGCCGGCGGTAGCGGGACGGTCGCTGTGGGACTTCATCGAAGGCAGGGAGACCGTTCGGCTGTATCAGGCAATCTTGCAGCGCGTGCGGACCACCGCGCAGCCAGTCGTGCTGCCTTTTCGCTGCGATTCACCCACGCTGCGCCGCTACATGCGTCTGGAAATCAACAGCCAATCTCGGGCGGGAATTCAGTTCGACGGCCTGATGGAGCATGTCGAACCATGCACGCCACTCCGTCTGCTGGACATTCAGTTCCCCCGCAGTGAAAAAGTGCTTACCTTATGCAGCCTGTGTAAGCGTGCGCTGGTGGAACCCGCCGGATGGTTGGAAGTGGAAGACGCCGCGGCCCGCCTGCATCTTTTTGAAGAAAAGCAGGCACCACAGCTTCGGCAAACCGTGTGCCCCCAATGCAGCGTTGGTGCGGGAGTTTCGGTCTGACATTGCCGCTCGCGTGCGTGTGGCACTTTCTGGAATGATTCGGTCCGCTGCGCTTCGAGATTTCGGCGAGCCTGCTGGCTGGGTAAGCCTTGATGCGGTGGTGGTGGAAAAACGGGCTACCTGCCGGGGTGATCCCCCGGCGGAGCCGGGGGCTGACGCGCTACGGCCCGTTGAAGGATGGCCTCATACGCGCTTGCGGCCTGCTCGAACTCCTTCAGCGCAACTTCCGGGAGCACTCCGCGATTGCGCTCAATCTCCGCACGGACCCTGGACAGCAAATAACGGGCCTCCCGTACGCGCGGAACAACAGCGCGGCCGGTCAACTCAACGTAGCTCGGCGCCGTGTGCGCAAACCGGATCCGGCCGTCGGGACGCAGCGCAAAACACCGTACGGCCAGCCATCCGCCTTCGCTGAGCCGCAGGCGAGTGTCGATCGAATGCTCGAACGCGCCCGAAGGCCCGCGTGTCGCGTCGGGCGACTCCGCGCGCAGCACGCTCCCGTTCACAATAAACTCCACGCGCTGTAGCGGATCGAGGGACCGTGCCGTGCCGCGCACGTGGACGGTCGCCGCCCCATGCTGTTCCAATTCAACCGATGCGCCGGGCCTTTGTCCGTTGCAGGTCACGGTCAGCATCGGGCCTGTCGTCACAAAACTGCGGCCTCGACGCAAGCCGTCGATCCAGTCGTCGTAATCGAATCCGTTTTCCAAAAATACGTACACCCGGCCGAAACCTAGCGGAACCGGGTGGACGCCGGACGCCGTGCCTGCCGTCGGTTGCAACCGGAACCCGCAATTCAGCAGTGCATAGTACGTTTGCAGTCCGAAATCGATCCAGCCTCGCTCCGTGAATCCGCCGTCAGCGCCGCGCTGAATTTGCATGAACTGCGGAGCGTATTCGGTGTACCAGCGGCTGAACAGAAATGATGTACGCCAGACGTGATTGTTCGTAAGCTCGAACAAGTCGACGTCCGCGACCGGCACCAGCATCATTGACCAGGGCCAGTTGTGCTTGTCGAGATCGACGAGCGCGCCTTCGCGCCGTGCCTGGTCCACGGCCGGCCCGACGGGCGGCACGGCAAACGGCAGTGGCTGGCGATGGTTCAGCAGGAAGAACGCGCCGAGTACGTGCGGGCGGCCTGCCACCGAGGTGATCTCGTACTCCGTATTGACGGGCCACACGACGTGTGTGGGGTCTGCCCGCAACAATGCGGCCCGGGTCGCGTCCGCCTGTTGGCGGCCGGCAGGTATGTCTTCCGAAGCGCTCACCCAGTACGTGAGCGGAAAGGCCACGTTAAGATCTTCAGCCAGCATGATGTTCGGCAGGTCGTCCACCGGCCGATGCACGTGCGTGTCGCCCGAATACCAACCGCGCGAGGCCATGTCGATCCATCGCTTGAGTCGGATTTCGATTTCCACCGGGGTCGATCTGAGCGTCAAGGAAACATGCCCGGGCACGTATTCCTTGCCTCGCACGGCCGTCACGGTGTATCTGCCCGGCGCGAGCAGCGCGTGAAACGGGTGCGCGGAGATCGTGGTGTGAATCTCTTTGCTTTCGCCTCGCACGACGCGGTAGGAGACCGCCGAACCTTCGTCCGATTCAACGAGATAATGATCGCCCTCCGAAGATTCCACGTAGACGCGGCACGGCAGTGGCTGCCCCGTCTGGTCGTCCACAACGCGACCGGTTACCGGCAGCCGCGTCGCGTCCGCCGCCGCGGGATGTCCCGCGAAAAAAGCGCCGCAGGCCAGCAGATAAGCGAGCGGCAGGGAACGCCACCAAGGGCGTTCCCTGCAAGGGAGAGCCGTACCGTCACACGAACATCCGCCACACGAAACCATCCCGTCAGGGCACGCCTTCTCTGACGTGCCCCGAACCCAGTTCTGTGATCGAAAGCCGATGCAAAAGATTGCAGGAAGACTCCGCATCACATCCGCGAAGCGGTAAATCGCCGTAGCACAGAGTTAGCGGCAAAGCCGCGCCCACCCTGCGTTAACAAGGCCACACGAACACGCACCCTGGAGGGGTGCCTCGAATGCAATCCCTTATGCCACCCACTTCAGGCCTGGTTTTTATTCGCGGCGGGTACCCGACGCTTAGTCCGGCAGCACTTTCACCTTGATGTTTTTGAAATAGACAACACTGCCTGGATCATGCGCCTGGAGGGCAAACGTGCCGTGATCGAGGCGCCGGTCGGGCCGGTCCAGGTCCTCCGGTTCGGTGTATTCCGTAATCGTTTTGCCGTCGATCTTTATCGTGATTTTTTTGCCATTCACGATGATGTGGTAGTGAAACCATTCGTTGTCCTTCGACGGTGCTTCGTAATTGTCTTTAACGCTGTACAGGCCGCCCGACTTTTTTGGATCGCCGTGGGTCGTATTCACTTGTGCTTCGTATCCCTTGACCGGCCACCCTTCATCAAGATATTCCGTGTGGAAATAGATTCCTGAATTGGCGTTGGGCTTCGTCATGACGTCGGCCTGGAACTCGAAATTCTTGAAGTCGGCATCGTTCACGGGCCCGGCATAAAACGCATGTGCGCGGGGACCATTGACGACGATCATGCCATCGCGGACATCGAAGGAGCCTTCGTTATCGCTGATTTTCCAGCCGTCCAGATTCTTGCCGTTAAACAGAGACACCCAATCCTGCCCGTCGCTCGCGGCCGCGGCAGTAGTATCGGATGACGGGAGTTCCCTGAGGCGGATATTGCGCCACCGCACTTCGTACGGTCCGGTGCCGCGCGCGATGCCATGGACCTGCAGGGAGATAAAGCCCGACGGGGTCATGTCGTCACGCAAGTCTTCGACAGGCTCGCCGTTGACGAACGTCTGGATTCGGTCCCCCTGGCACACGATGCGGTATTCGTTCCACTGCCCCGGCTTCAGAACGTCCGTCTTCGAGCGGTCCATGCTCAGCCACCCGCGTCGTGCCTCGTCGTAAATGTATCCCGCCTGGCCTTCTTCTATTTCGACCTGGTAGCCGTGAACACGTCCATTCTTAAAATCCGGCGTGCTCTCGGAGCGGATCTGAATCCCGGAATTGAGTTCCGGATCGCAGCGGACTTCCAGCCTCAATTCGAAATCCGAATAGTCACGCGTCGTACAAAGAAACGAATTCGGACTTCCCTCGCTGGTCTTTCCCACGATCATTCCATCTTCGACGCGGTAGGTCGCCGAGCCGTTGATCTGTTCCCATCCGTCGAGCGTCTTTCCATCAAACAAGTCTTTCCATTCCCCGGAATGGCTGGCCGTCGTGCAGGCCATGACGACGGCTATCAATGTAACAGGTATGGTCTTGGGCATGGATCGAACTCCCAGCAGGAAACGATTCGGATGGCAAAAAGGCAGGATGCGTGCGAAGGCGCGGTTGTTCGCGCCCCCTCGCGGTGGTCGTAACGAGCATATCTCCGCGGCTGCCCGGAAACCATATTCTGGCAGGCTCGACGCACAGGTTCAACCGGCGCTCATGCCCCGGCCATGAAATGGTTCAAACACGGCTTTTGGTGGCGTTGTTGTCTTCGGGTCCAATATTCCAGTCCAACGTTCACGGTTCGCGCCGCGCGGCGCGCAGGGTTGCCGATGCGGACGCCGACAGGCCCAAATCGTTGCCGACCGTCAGGAAAGCATACCCCTGCGCGATCCGCTGCTTTACCGTTTCGCGCGTGGCCGTCGTGCCGCAGGGAATTCCGCGGTCCCGTGCCACGCGCAATGCGCGCTGCATTTGCTGCTCGACGCTCGCGTGCGTCATCGGAACTCCCATCGACATGGCAAGGTCCGCGGGACCGATGAAGACAGCGCCGACCCCGGGAACCTGCATGATTTCTTCCGCGTTTTCCACGCCGCGAACCGATTCGATCTGATGGATCAACAGGATCTCGCCGCGTTCATCCAGCGGCCACACGTCGGCCAGCGTCTGGTATCGATGGGGAGCCACGCCCCACACCCGGGCCGCGAATCCGTAAGAAACCCCGCGCTGCCCCACCGGTTCAGCGTCCGGCGCGTCCGCGGGATGCGCGTAGCGCGACGCTCGCACGGCCGCCAACGCCTCGTCGGCCGTTTCGATGTGAGGCAGCATGATGCCGTAGGCGCCCAGATCGAGTGCCTGTTTGATGAAAAACTGCAGCCGCTCGCGGCCGTTCTGAGGCAACCGGACCATCGGGACGACGTCGGGCTGAACGTTCCCTTTACGAAGGACCCGCCGCCCGCTGACCATCGCCAGAAAGAAACCCTGCAAGGTTTCCATATCCAGAGCGCCATGCTCCATATCCACAATCACGAAGTCAATGTCGCTGTCGCCGACGGCAACCGCGTTGCGCATCGATCGGCCGTACGAGAAAATGCCAAGCGCCGGCTGTCCGGCTTCCAGCAGTGCGATGAACTTGTTCAGGCGAACGCCGGAATCGCTGCCGGATGGTTCGCCTCGGGCCCATCGGCCGCCGGCTGTCGTGCCGATGATCGCTGCCAAGGCCAGTGATAGAATCATGGACCGCCAGCAAAAAGCTGATCTTGCTGTACAGAAACGCGGTGAACGTATCATTGGATTCCCATGTTGTGTCGGACGGCTTTCCAAAGGCGTCGAGTCAGCGTCATGTCGAACATGGCATCGTTCTCTGATGGAAGGGCTTCGGTCAGTGGTTGCAGACCATCCGTCGGATCGGCAAGAATCGCCCGCTGGGTCGCCGCTCGAACAACATGCTGCGGCACATCCGCGTTTCTCACGGTCTTGAACATGACCACCGCGTCGGCCGTATTGCCCTCCGCCATCATCACTGTATTTGCTTCAGGTCGGAGCCCGCCGCAAAGCGGCGAGTTATTTTAGCACGACATCCACGGGCGAGCGAATTAGGGCATGGATTGCCGCGGCCGCCAAACCTCCCGCCAATGGTCCGAGCACGGGGACCCAGGCGTAGGACCAGTCCGCATCGCGTTTTCCAGGTATCGGAAGCAAACGGTGGGCGATGCGGGGCCCCAGATCCCGCGCGGGATTGATGGCGTAGCCGGTGGGTCCTCCCAGCGAAAGCCCGATCGCGAACACCAGCAAGCCCACGGGCAGCGCGCCCAATGCGCCGAGCCCCAGTGTCGCGGGTCGAGGGTCCGGCGCGCCGGTTTCGCCGGGCAGATAAGTGATGGATGGTTCGGCCACCATCAAGACGGCCAACACCAGGACGGCCGTTCCCACCAGTTCGCAGAAGAAATTGGCGGGCGGATGGCGAATGGCCGGCGCCGTGCAGAATGCCGCGAGCTGCGCGTCGGGATCGTACGTCGTCGCGAAATGATCGCGATATACAAGGTAGACCAAGGTCGCGCCTGTTACCGCGCCGAGCATCTGACCGACAATATACCCGGCGACGTGCTGCCAGGCGAAGCGGCCCGCCGCCGCCAACCCGACGGTGACCGCCGGGTTGATATGCGCTCCGCTGGTGTCCATCACGCACATGACCGCCACGAAAACGGCCATGCCCCAGCCGAACGTGATGACGATCCACCCGCCGCCATGCCCCTTGGTGCTGGCCAGTGCGACGTTGGCCACGACGCCGTTGCCGAGCAGAACCAGCAGGCACGTTCCCAGGAATTCCGCAATGTAGGCATCCACGAAAGAGGGTCTCCTCGGCTAAGCATTATTCGCGCGGGCATCGCGGAGATCGCGACGGTGTTACGGACCATCGCGGCGCGGCAGGTAGCCGGCGGCCATCGCTCGGAACTGGTCGACCTGCTGCTGCTGCCATGTTTCGTCCCGTCCCAGTTCGGCGGCCATCAGGGCAGCCACGGTCGGCGCGGCTTCCATCGCCGCGTTGGCGTGGACGACAAGCGCCCGCGTCCGCCGCGCTAGAACGTCGTCCACGGTTCGCGCCATCTCGCAGCGTGCCGCCCAGACTACCTGACCGGCAACGTATGGCAAGAGGGGGTGGATCGGTTCGCGAAGCGCGGCGCCGGAATCGATCAGGTCAGCCACCGCCGCGGCGTCGCCGCCGTAGACTTTGAGGTTGCTGGCGCCATCCAGTTCATGTCCCTCGGCGCCATGGATTGCCAGCCCGGCGGTCGAACACGGTCGTGCGGGCAGTTGGGCCAATTGCGCGGCGCGATCGACCGTATCCTGGGCCATCTTGCGGTAGGTCGTCCATTTCCCGCCGGCGACCGTCAGCAGGCCGGACGCGGACGCCTCGACGGTATGATCGCGGGACAACCGCCAGGTTGCGCGGGTTTCGCGTGACCGCACGAGCGGCCGAATGCCGGCGAACACACTGAGAACGTCCGATCGACCGGGCGGCGACGCCAGGTACCGTCCGGCCGTTTCCAGCAAGAAGTCTATTTCATTGTCGAGCGGTCGCGGTTCGAGCGTGGGCTGTTCAACCGGAGTGTCCGTAGTCCCCACAACCACGCGACCGCCCCATGGAATGGAAAACAGCACGCGGCCATCGGAAGTGCGAGGCACCAGCATGGCGGCACGGCCTGGATGTCGCGCCGCGGCCAACACGATATGGATGCCTTGGCTCGGAGAAACTAATGGCTCGGTGCGCGCATCGTCGCGCCGCCGCAGTTCGTCGACAAACGGGCCGGTGGCATTGATCACGACGGACGCCGATACCCGCAGCTCGTCGCCCGTTTCCACGTCTTCCGCGACGACGCCGACAACCTTCGACTGCTCTTTGATCAATTCCCGGACACGAACGTAATTCAAGCAGACGGCATCGTGCTCGACAGCGGTCTGCACAAGATTGACAACGAGCCGCGCGTCGTCGAAACCGGCGTCGTGGTATACGACGCCACCGCGAAGACCTTTGGTCCGAAGAGCCGGCAGGTAGTCAAAGGTCGTTCCGGCCGACAAGGCGCGTGACCGCGTCGGCCGGGAGGCGCCGGCCAGCGCGTCGTACAGCTTCATGCCACACTGGTACCACCGTTTTTCCCACCAGCGATATGCCGGAATCACAAAGGGCAGGTCCCACACGAGGTGCGGCGCGTTCTGTCGCAACAGGGCCCGTTCGCGCAACGATTCACGTACCAGGGACAGATTGCCTTGCCGCAGGTAGCGGACGCCGCCGTGGATCAGTTTTGTACTTCGACTCGACGTTGCTTTTCCAAAGTCGTTTTGTTCGAGCAAAAGCACGTCGTAACCGCGCGCCGCGGCGTCGACGGCGACGCCCGCACCGGTGGCGCCGCCACCGACGACGACCATGTCCCAGGCCCCCGTATGGTCGCGGGCGCGATTCAACAAATCCGACCGGGAAAAACGCATAACGGTTCACGGCACGCGGAAAATGGCGTACCCTGCACGGGTTGTATCATGCGGCAGATTTTCTTGTGGAGCGACCGTCACGGACCGTCGAAGCGTCGTTGCTGGCGATACACGTCGGCGCGCTTTCGGCTTGCCGCCGCGGCGGCCGTCCGGCCTTCGGCATCGGCATATCGAGCGGCCTGTTCGGCCGCCGACACAGCCTGCGTAAACCGACCGGCGGCGGCGTAGGCCGCGCCCAGTGTATCGAGATATCGCCAGCGGGTTCGATCGCTGAGTTGAACCGCTTTTTCCGCCAAGGCGACCGCACGCTCCGCTTGGTCGGCCGTCGGTTCTGTCTGCGAAGCGAGCAACCGCGCCATGGCGTCCCAAGGGCTGGGCCAGCCGGGCTTCAGCTGTGCCGATTCCTGCCAGGCTTCCATGGCCTGCCGGCCGCGACCCAGGCCGCTGAGCGCCCGGCCTCGATTAAAATAAATCTCGGCCGACAACGGTTCGGCCTCCAGCGCCCGATCAAAATGATGTAGCGCCTCCTGGAACTCCCGCCGGGCGATGAGCAGCATCCCTATATTATTGTGCGCTTCGGCCGAGTCGGGATCCGTCTGCAACGTTCGGCGAAAATGGACCATGGCCTGCCCCGTATCACCGCGTGATGCCATGATCACTCCCAGGCTCGTGTGCGCCTGCGCATGGTCGGGCCGCAGTTCCAGCGCCCGTTGAAAGTGGACCACGGCGTCGTCGATCCGGCGCAAGGACAAGAGCGCGCTGCCCGCCGCGGCGTGGACGACAGGATCTTCGGGATCGATCGCAAGGGCCTTCTGAAATGCTTCCCATGCCGCCTCCCATTGCTGCTGCCTTGCCAGAATCTGTCCCAGGTTCCGGTAGCTGCCGCGGCTCTGCGGATTGTACCGAAGCGCCTTCGACAACTGGGCACGGGCTTCGTCGAGTTGTCCCGCGTCAGCCAACTCTTCGACGTAGCGCTGGATACCGCTGGCGATCATGTCGTTGAGATTCAACAATCGAATCTTGTTGATTGCGGCGACATCTATATTGAGCTTCCGCATTTGAATCGCGCTGACTTCGGCTGCATCCACTTGCGGCGCGTCAAATGCCAGCTCGATCGGATCGAGGTGAATACGAAGCTTTGGCACGTGCTCGTCCTCAACCGAAGTCGAACGTTTCGCGGTCGTATACTCTAGCACCGGAAGGTCGTCACGGTATATCGGAGCGCCTTGCGAAAGGTCGCGAAGTCCCGGTGGTCCCATGAGAAAACTGGCCAGCAGCACTTCCGGCCGGTTCAGACGATGTGATGTTCCACCCCAGTAGGCAAAGTCCAGGTCGCGGCGGACGCGTTCGTTGGTCTCCAGTACCGGCAGGCTTTGCGAAGTCAGACCGATCCGGTCCGCCGCGGTGCCGATCAACAGCAATTCGGAGGTGTTGTACCACAACTGGCTTTCGGGAAACACTTCCATGAACGTGCGAACGACCATACGGAAGTCGTGGGGGTCGAATGCCGAGAGCGGGACAAACTGGCAGACGATGCCGCCGTCGTTGAGTCTCCGGCGCGCGCGTTCGTAGAAATCGAGCGAGTAGAATGCGGCCAGGCCGGGGCGAAAAACCTGGCCCACCTCCAGGGATATCACGTCGTACGTTCGCCGGCTGTGTGCCAGGTAGTTGCGGCCGTCGTCCACGATGAATCGCGCACGCGGATCGTCCATCCAATCCGAACGAAAATGACGCCGCACGAAGGGCACCAATTCCGGTTCGATATCCACACAATCGAGCTGCCTTACGGGATAATACAAGAAACGGCCCGCCGTGCGACCCGTTCCCAGCCCAACCACCAACACGTCGCGGGCCTCGGGACGCAACAGCATGGGCAGATGCGCGGCGACGACTTGATGGCGGTCGGGATCCTGTCCAGAAAGGCTGGCTTCGCCCTGCCACAAGCGATCGATCTCGAGACGAATTCGGTCGTCGCGGCGCAGCACCGCCATGTGGCAACTGATGCCTTCTTGGTAATCAACGAGTTCGTCGCCGCGGGTCAGGAAATCACGTGGCAGCGTTGTGTCCGAGCTACGCAGGACCAGCAGCGCGAAACTCACGCTGCACAGCGCCAGTCCCCACCGTTGCATCTTGGCGAGCGTGTCGTCGAGCGTGAGCCAGGCGGTGATTCCGACGGCCATGGCCAGACCGGTCGTCAACAGCAGTGTTGCGTGCATGCCCGCCACGGGCAGAATCACGAAGCCCGCCGTCAGCGATCCGGCGATTCCACCGACAATATTTAATGCGGTCATGCGTCCCACGACCGGGCCGGCGTCTTGAGGCGCCGCCAGAACCATGCGGATGGCCAGCGGAAACGAGATCCCGGAGAGGATGGACGGCACGAGCAATACGGCCGAAACGGCCAGGGCCTGCGAGACGACACTCCGTTCGTCGACGATGCTCCACCACAGCCGGGGCGGCAATCTGAGCAGCGCGAGCACCGTTATGCCGTACAAGAACTGCACAGCACCAAAAGCCAGCGCGCGCTGCCGCAGCCGGTCGAACCACCCGGCCGTTAACGCGCTGCCGGCAACGATCCCCACCAGAATGATCGTCAGCGTCAACGTGTAGGTGTACACGGTGTTCTTGATCAACAGCGAAAGAAATCGCGTCCACAGGATCTCGTTGGCCAGCGCCACGAAGCCCGTGAAAAAGAACAGGGCTCCGACGACAATGATCCATCGCCGGCCAGGCGGCTCCGGTGCCGGCGGTGCGCGGCGCGATTGGTCACGGTCCTGCTCGGATGCGGTTTGGCCGGTCGATGCCGGCGCCAGCGCCATGAGCGTCCCGACCAGCATATTCAACACCGCACCTGACAGAAGCGTGCGGTTGACGCCCAGTCCTGGAATCAGGAAGAACCCGGCCAACGCCGTCCCCAGGGCGGCGCCCAGGGTGTTGATTGCGTACAGCAGCCCGACGCTCAGCGATATGCGCGCCTCGCTGCGCACGAAATGGCGCGACAGGACCGGCAGCGTTCCACCCATCAAGAACGCCGGCGGAAAGATAATGGCCAGCACCAGCAGCGCCCGCGCGACAGTCAACCAGCCAAAACTCGAACCGATCATTCCGTAGAGAGCGTGGTACGCCAGCTCGGCACCGACAAACGCCCAGGGACTCAGGCCCGCCAACAAGCCGACGCCGATCTCCACGAAGCCGTAGACTCGCAAGGGCCGTTGCCACCGGCGCGTCCACCTGCCAAACACGTAGCTGCCGGCGGCGAGTCCCGCGAAGAAGACCGACAGCACGGTGCTCAACGCGAACGTGGTCGCTCCAAAGACCAAGGCTGCCTTGCGGATCCAGCAGACTTCAAACATCAGCGCGAACACGCCGGAGCAGAAAAAGCAGGCGGCAGCAGTAATATCCCACGGGACGGACGCGCGCGACGACGAAAGGGCGTCGGTGGACGTTGCGGCTGCCGTTGCCATGGACTGCTCGTGGTCGCTCAATCGGGAAATGCGCTGGACGTTGGACCATTCGGGCTAGCATGGCCGCGGTTGTTTCGTATCACCGCGCAGCCGGGCTGGCTTCCCTATCAGTGGCCCGGCATTATAGCAGGTGTTCGCGGCGGCTGTTGGCCAGCACTTGCACCTGCTGAACGAGCATAATTGTCACCCATCAGCCGCGGGGTGCGAGCCCCCGGTTCCCGTTGGTTGACAGATCTCCATGAAGCGGACGCCAGCGCGTACCGGCTGATGCTACCGCTGGCGATTGCGTACCGAATCACTACGGCAGTTGCACCAGTTCGATCAACAATCCGTCGGGGGCCTGAGCGCAAACGATATGAGGGGCGTCGGGGGCGGGCACCGGATCAGACACAAAGGCGACGCCGCGGCTCTTGAGCCGAGCGACGGTGGCCGGCACGTCGTCCACAATAAACGTCAGCCAGCGCACACCTGATTGGAAATCGGCCGAACGCGCCGGCGGCGAGTCCTGGATCTCCATGAGTTTGATGAGCGTGCTGCCGGCCCGCAGCCGCACCTGGCGAAATCCACGAGGAGCGAGCCCCGCTGCCTGCGCGGTCTCCCGCGGAATTCGTAGATCTCTTGCGACCTCCAGTCCGAGGCGTTCGTGGTAAAAGCGAAACGATTCTTCAAAGTCGCTGCACACGATGGCAATGTCCACCACGGGATTTTTCGAAGATATCATCGCCGGTTCCTCGTTCTCAATCGCTTGGCAACCGAACACGGCGTTTCAATCACCATCTGCGATTATGAGTAATGTGCCGGCCGAATTCTTTCTCGAACGGAGAAGCCTGATAATCCGCGACTTGCAGCAGGTGAAGTTCCTGACTGGGAGCGATTTCGAGCCACGCCGCGGGCTGGCCGATGTTGGCCGGCCGTGGGATCGGCCGCCAACCGAGAGTGACCTGAAAGAACCGGGCCGAGCGCGCCACGTCGCGCGTGGCGAGCGTCACGTGTCGTAACGACATGGCGTCTGCTCCAGAAAATCGCAGCACCGTCTTTCGCATCGTAGGGCACGGGGCAAGCTACGGTCAACACTATTGCAACTGCCCAATGGGACAGCGATAATACGGATCATGCCTGCCCGCGCTGCCGCCATTTCCCCCCCAGGTGGATCGCATTACCATGAGTCCCGCCTTGTATCGTTCGTCTGTCCAAGCGGTCTTGGTGGCCGGCTTGCTGGCGGGCGGAATCCCGCTGACGCAGGCGAATGATTCGCTGGTCTTCGAGAAGGACATTCGTCCGATACTCAAGGTCCATTGCCTGGACTGCCACGGCGCGGGCCTGGAAGCGAAAGGTGGTTTAGACCTGCGACTCCGCCGGTGGATGGTGCAAGGCGGAGACAGCGGCCCGGCCATCGCTCCGGGTGATCCGGCGGGGAGTTTTCTGATGCAGCGTCTCCGGGCCGGTGAAATGCCGCCCGGGGACAAGAAGGTGAGCGCCGAAGAGATCGCGACGCTCACCGCCTGGATTGCCGGCGGCGCGCCCACCGCGCGTGAGGAACCCGAGCAGTTGGAGCCTGGCATCCGGATCACCGCCGAGGACCGTCAGTTCTGGGCATTCCAGCCCATTGTCCGTCCCGGCCTGCCCAGCTTTGCCAACCAAGAACATGTTCGCACTCCAGTGGATGCGTTCATTGTGCAGCGGATGCGGGACCATGATCTGCGTTTATCCGAGGACGCCGACCGGCGGACGTTGATCCGGCGGGTGTACTTCGACTTGACCGGATTGCCGCCAACGTGGGATCAAATCGAAGCGTTCCGCGGCGATCCGTCGCCCCGCGCGTATGAAGCTCTTGTGGACCGCCTGCTGGCATCGCCACACTACGGCGAGCGGTGGGGGCGGCATTGGCTGGATGTCGCCGGCTATGCCGATTCGGAGGGGTACACAAGCGCCGACCAGCAGCGTCCGTGGGCGCACAAGTATCGCGATTACGTGATCGCTGCTTTGAACGCGGACAAACCCTACGACCAGTTCGTGCGGGAGCAACTGGCCGGCGACGAGATGGTATCGCCGCCGTACCAGGATCTGTCCCCTGATGAAATCGAGAAACTGGTCGCCACGGGCTTTTTGCGGATGGCGGCCGACGGAACGGGCAGTGGAGCCAATACGAAGGAAGCGCGCAATCAGACCCTGGCCGATACGATCAAAATTCTCTCGACCGCGCTCGTCGGGTTGACGGTCCACTGCGCCCAATGTCACGATCACCGCTACGATCCGATTCCGCAGACCGATTACTACCGACTCCGCGCTGTTCTTGAACCGGCGATCAATTGGCAGGACTGGCGGACGCCGGCCCAGCGGCTTGTCTCGCTGTACACGGAACAAGACCGCAAACGCGCGGCGGACATCGAAAAACAGATCGCGGTGGTAGCGTCGGAGAAAGCAGAACAGCAGCAACAAGCCATTCGGCAGGCGCTGACAAAGGAACTCGAACGCCATCCAGCGGAGTTGCGGGACAGTCTGCGCGAAGCGTACGACACGCCGGTGGACAAGCGGCAGCCTGAACAAAAGGCGCTGCTCCGCAAGTATCCAAGCGTGAACATCACGGCCGGCAATCTGTACCAGTACAATCAAGCCGCGGCGGACGAATTAAAAAAATACGACGCTCGCATCAACGAGATCCGCTCGCGGAAGCCGCCGGAAGCGTTCGTTCGCGCGCTGTTTGAACAGCCGGGGAACATTCCCGAAACGCGTCTGTTTCATCGTGGAGATTGCGAGCAGCCTCGGCAGGTGATTTCACCCGGAGGCCTGACGATCGCGGCTGGCCCCGGCCGCCGCTGGGAGATTCCCGAAGATGACTCCGCTCTGCCGACCTCCGGGCGCCGTCTGGCGTACGCCCGCTGGTTGACCAGCGGCGCGCACCCGTTGCTCGCACGCGTGATCGTCAATCGCGTCTGGATGTACCATTTTGGCCGGGCCATCGCGGGCACTCCGGGCGATTTGGGAAGACTGGGCGACCGCCCGTCGCACCCCGCCCTGTTGGATTGGCTGGCCGACGAGTTTATGGCCTCCGGGTGGAGTCTCAAGAAATTGCACAAAACGATCATGATGTCCACCGTCTACCGGCAGCGATCCACGGCCGACCCCGCCATGGCGGCCATCGATCCTGAAAACCGGCTGTACTGGAGGAAACCGTTGATGCGGTTGGATGCAGAAGGGATCCGCGATCGGATCCTGTCAATGAGCGGTGAATTGTGCGACCGCATGTATGGACCGCCGGTGCCCGTCAAGGCGGACGATACAGGTCAGATCGTTGTCGATACCAAGCCCGCGCGACGCAGCATCTACCTGGAGGCTCGGCGAACCCAGCCGGTTTCCGTGCTGCAGGCCTTCGATGCTCCCGTGATGCAGACCAATTGCACATGCCGGCCGTCCACAACCGTGGCAACGCAATCGCTGATGCTGATGAACAGCCAGTTTGTCCTGCGCCAGGCTGCCAGCGTGGCCGAACGTATCGCGGCGAAGACAGGCTTAAAACCTGCCGGCGGCAGCGTTTCTTCCGAGGACTGGACGCGGTGCATCCAGCACGCCTGGCGACTCGCCTACGGGCGGGACCCCGAACCGCCGGAACAGCGGCGGGCCGTTGAACTTCTGGTGCGCCAGGCCGCCCAGTTCCACGCGCCTGCCGGCGAAACTGAAAACAGCCAGTCGCCGCTGCAGCCGCTGACGAATATCTGCCACGTGCTGTTGTGTTCCAATGAATTCCTGTATGTCGATTGACGGTTCGCCCCCGGTTGATTGTCGGCGTGAGAACCGAAAGGTTCCACAAAATGATTTCGCCCTGAAAGGGCAGACGGTCTGGGGACTTGATAAACGAACATGAAATCAGCCGGTACGCCCCAGCGTCCGGTTCCACCACCCTATTGTGATTCTGGAGGACCGGGGGCTGGCGTCTCGCGGCTGGTGTGCCCAGATTGCGCGGGGTCTTGGCAGGTTACCGCCTTTCCAAGGCGTGGATGAGCGCGAATTTACCAGAATGTCGAGGGGAGTAATTCCTATCATGTCGCAGCTCTGGCCAACACGGCGCGAGTTTCTCGGCCGAAACGCCATGGGTGTCGGTACCGTGGCCCTGGCGTGGTTGCTGAACGAGGAGGGCTTGCTGGCCACGCCTGCCAGCATGCCGCGCGAAGAAACGACGCGCGATATGCTCCCCAGAACACCGCACTATCGACCGCGGGCACGCGCAATGATTTCGCTGTTCATGCACGGTGGGCCGTCGCATATGGATCTGCTCGATCCAAAGCCCATGCTGACAAAGTACGACGGCACACAGTATTCGGGGGACGTTACTTATAGCTTCGTCAACCGGGCCAGTAAGACCCTGCTGGGCAGTCCCTGGAAATTCCGCCGGCACGGTCAGTGTGGGACGCCTGTCTCGGAACTTCTACCGCACCTCGCAACGGTCGTCGACGACATTTGTGTTATCCGATCGATGCACACAGGATTCAATGGACACGAGGTATCCATCCGTTACTGGAATTCGGGGATACCGGCGGTTATCGGGCGGCCCTCGCTGGGCTCGTGGATTACGTACGGATTGGGTTGCGAAAGCCGGGACTTGCCGGCCTATCTTGTTTTGACCGATCCGGGCGGCCACCCCGTGGACGGCGTGCACAACTGGTCGAGTGGTTGGATGCCGCCCTTGTTCCAGGGAACGGTGGTGCGGCCCAACGTGCCACGGATTCTCAACCTGGATCCGCCCCCGCATTTGAAAGGTGACGTGCAGCGGCAAAACCTGTCGTTGCTCGAAGAACTGAACCGACGCCACCTGGACAAACACCCGGGCGAATCGGACCTCGAAGCCCGCATCGCCAGCTATGAACTCGCCGCGCGCATGCAAACCGCCGCCAAAGAAGCTCTCGATATCTCCCAAGAACCCGAATCCACGAAGAAACTCTACGGCCTCGACAACGACGCCACGCGTGAATATGGCTCGCGTTGCCTGATTGCGCGCCGGCTTGTCGAACGCGGGGTGCGCTTCGTACAGCTTTTCCTGGGCGGTCAGCCGTGGGACAACCACAACGCGATTCGCCAAAGCCTGGCCGGAATCTGCCAGCGGACGGACCAGCCGTGTGCGGCGCTGATTAAAGACCTGAAGCAGCGCGGGCTGCTCGAGACGACGCTCGTCCACTGGGGCGGCGAAATTGGCCGTTTGCCTGTCGCCGAGAATCACGGGGCGCCGGATAAAGTGGGGCGCGACCACAACGGCCAGGGCTTCAGCTGCTGGTTGGCAGGCGGCGGCATCCGCGGAGGCACGGTGCATGGCGAGACGGACGAGTTTGGACACCGGGCAGTGGTCAGCCAGGTCAGCCCGAACGACTACCAGGCGACCGTCATGCACCTGTTCGGCTTGAATCACAAGGCAGTCGTCTACCACCACAATCGCCAGCAGCAGACGCTGACCGACGGCCGCGAAGCCCACGTCCTCGAGGAAATACTGTCCTGAATGAGCCTGTCCGGGCGTGGGACAGTTACAGCGCCCTGACAAGACAGCAGGGATGCATCGCCAAAAACGCGAGTTTGCAGAGGAACTGGTGGTTTCGTTCGAGGTTCTAAAATCAGCCGTCACGCGCTTGCGTCCGGTTCCCGTGGATTTGCGGACCACCGGGAACCAGGTTCTGGCGCGGTGGAGCATTCTTGCAGTATGATCGGGGCACGTTTCCGCTTACGCGTCGCCGCGAGGAAATACGGCTGCCGGATTGCCGTGTCGGCGTTGGTTTTTTTTGCGGCATCCGCCGCCGCACCGGCACCGATTACTCCGGCCGACGACGCGCCCCAGCCGATGGCGCCCGCGGCGAGTGCCGCCTGTTTTCGGCTGCCCGACGATTTGCGGATCGATCTGGTGGCCAGCGAGCCGCTGGTCCAGGATCCGTCGGGGATCTGCTTCGATCCTCGGGGCCGCCTGTTCGTCTGCGAGCTGCACGGCTACAACCTGGAAGGTCACCTGGACGTCGTCGCGCTGAACCGGTCCGGCAGCCTCGACAAACAAGTTCGGCGGATCCGTGTGGAAGGCCAGACGCTGGAGGCGGCGCGCAAAGGGCGTATTGGCACGGTCAAGCTCTTGCGGGACACGGATCGCGACGGCCAAATGGACACGGCCGTTGTGTGGGCCGACGATCTGCCCTCGTGCTACGGGATTGTTTCCGCGAGGGACGGCATCGTCGCAATTTGTTCCCCCGACATTGTATTTCTCGCGGACCGCGATGGTGACGGACGGGCGGAAGTACGAGAGACCTTGTTTACGGGATTTCGCTGCGAACTGATGGAGCGGCGCATCAACAGCCCGAGATGGGCCATGGACGGCTGGATCTATGTCTCCGCTGGCGGTGCGGGTGGCTCGATCACGGGACCGAATTTGAAAGACCCCGTGACGCTCGGCAACACCGATTTTCGCATCCTTCCGGACGGCACGGCGATCGAGCCGGTAACGGGGACCAATCACACGTTCGGAATGGGCCTCACCGATTTCGACGACCGTTTTCTGACGACCAATTCATCACACGCTCTGTACGCCATCCCGCTGCCCTACCGCTACCTGGCGAGGAATCCGCACATTCCCGCGCCGGATCCGAACGCCCGAGCGGCCGACTACCACCGTGTTTTTCCCGCCAGCCAGCCGCACCCTTGGCGGCTCGCGCGCAGTCGCGATCCGGCCTGGGTCGACTTTTACGGTTCGCACGAGACACGGCCCAACGGAAATTTTACGTCCGTGTGTGGACAGTGGATTTACCGGTCCGCGCTGCTTCCGGTGCGTTATCGAGGCAACCTGTTCTGTTGCGAGCCGTCGCAGAATTTGATCCATCGCAGCCTGCTCGAGCGCGACGGGGCCGGCTACCGAGTGCGACGGGCGATGGGCGAGGAACATTCGGAATTCCTGACTTCCACGGACCAATGGTTTCGCCCCATCCAGTTGTCCGTGGGCCCCGACGGCGCGCTGTATGTTGTCGACATGTACCGCGAGATCATCGAGGACTATTCCGCCATCCCGCGGTTCCTCCAGCAGCAGTATGGCCTGACCAAGGGACAGCACCATGGTCGTTTGTGGCGTATTGCACCTAAGAATACCGCGATTCCCGAAACGCCGGCGATCGAAGTCGCCGACACGCAACAGCTACTGGCGCGGCTGGGGCACGCCAATCCGTGGTGGCGATCGGTGGCGGCAAGGCTGCTGGTGGCGCTGCATCCGGAGGATGCGACCGCGCCGCTTGAGCAGATCAGCCGTGACGCCCCCACGGCCCAGGCCCGTTTTGCCGCCTTGTACACGCTCTACCGCCTCAACCGCCTGACAGCGCGCGTCGTGCGAGACGCGCTAGACGATCCCCACTACGCCGTGCGTGTGCATGCGACGCGTCTGGCCGAATCATTTCTGGACGATTCTCACGGCCTGTTCGAGCACATCGTGGCCATGGCGGCCGACGAAGATCCGCGGGTCAGGCTGCAGGTGGCCATGACGCTGGGAGTCGGCAGCGATCCCGGAATCCCCGCCGCGTTGGCCGACATGGCCGTGCGTTTCGGTAATGAACGGTGGATGGATTCGGCCATTCTAAGCTCGGCGGGCGATATCGCGGTGGACGTGTTGGCTGAATTGATGGCCCGCGACCATGTGCCCGCACACACGGCGCCGATCGCCCGCGCCCTGGGCTCCTCGGTCGGCGCACAACGAAACGACGACACCGTCGGGCAGGTGATCGCCATGCTGGCATCGGATACCCCGTCCGAAGAACTTCCACTCGACGTGATCCAGGGGCTTTGCGAAGGGCTGCGTCGCGGAACGCCGCGCCCGTTTCGATCCATCGCGGGCAGGCAAGCCCTGGAGCGCCTGTTGACCGACGGCAAGGCCGGCCTGCAAGCCGACGCCCTGCAATTGGCCGGCCTGTTGCAGCTGGACGAGTCGCCGTTGATGCAATCGGCGTGGAAAGCGGCCGTGCAGGCCGCGCTTGACGAGCAGCGCTCTTTGGACGAGCGAATTCGGAGCGCGGCGATGCTGGCCGCCGCACCGCAACAGTATCGGCGGTCGGTGCAACCGCTGCTCTCCAGCCGGCAGCCGTTGTCTTTGCAACTGGCAGTGGTGGCGACGCTCGACGCGAGCGACGATCCCCGCATTGCCAATGTGTTGCTCGACAACTGGAACGCACTGTCGCCCCGGGCACGCGAAGCGGTAATGGACGCGTTGTTCGCGCGGCAGGACCGCCTGCCGGCGCTGCTCGACGCGCTTGAACAAGGCCGGCTTTCCGCGAGCAACATCAACGCGCTGCGGCGCTGCCAGCTCACCGACAATTCCCGGGCGGACATTCGCAAACGCGCACGCACGCTGTTGCGCGATGCGGTGAGCGAGGATCGCGGCGACGTTGTCGATCGTTACCGGGCTGCGCTACCGTCGACCCGCGATGCCGACCGCGGCCGGATGGTCTTTGACAAGCAGTGCGGCAAATGCCACCGGCTCGAAAACCGCGGGTACGCGGTAGGTCCCGACCTAGCCGCTGCGAGCAGCCGCCCCGACGCGGCGTGGCTGGTCGACATCCTGGACCCCAGCCGCATGGTAACCACGGGATACAACACGTACTCAGTGCGGACCTCGACAGGCAAGGTCTACACGGGAGTGATGGCAGCCGAGACGGCGACGAGCGTAACGTTGCGCGGGGAAAATGGCAAAGAAATTGCGGTGCTGCGGAACGAGATCGACCAGATGAAAGCATCTCCGCAATCGCTGATGCCCGACGGCTTGGAGAAGGACGTGTCGCCCGCCGCGATGGGCGATTTGCTGGCGTATCTCCGCGGCGCCTTGGGGCCACCCGTGCCATCGGGCATCGTCCTTTTCGACGACGATGCAGAACTCGTTTCGCAACTCAACCAAGGGGCCGGCACCGCCACGTTGTGGTCGGACGCCGCGCTCAAGGGAAAGGCCTGCCTGCGTGTGACGCCACCGCAACGGTACGCGCCTGCGATTCCGGGCTGGGACTTTCCGGTTCGCGAACACCCTGCTCCTGGTGAGTTTCGTTACTTGCGTTTCGCGTGGAAGTCGGACGGCGGGAGCGGAGCCATGCTCGAGCTTGCCGCCAGCGGCGCCTGGCCTCCAGCCGATCGTGCTACTGGTCGATACTACGCCGGGCAGAACACAACGGGTTGGCAGGCGAGGCAAGTTGCCACCGACCCGCCGCGCGAATGGACGATAGTGACCGTCGATCTGTGGAAGGATTTCGGAACGTTTACGCTGACAGGCATCGCGCCCACGGCCATGGGTGGACCGGTCCTTTTCGATTCCATTGAGCTGCTTCGGTCTCTGGAGCCCTTTGTCCCAACGCCGTGAAGCATATTCGTGGCCGGAGTCGCCACATTTCGGCAGCATGCCACGGCAAAACCAGCCGGGACGCGCTGGCGTCCAGTCGCTCCGCCGATCCCCTGACGACGAGAGCCGGCGGCCAGCGCCCCGCGGCTGATAGGTGATCAACACTCTCGATTCAGTACTGCAACGCTGGGTTGGGAGTCCCAGAAAGGGGACTGGCTCCAAGAGGACACGGCGTTGCCTCTTGAAATCCAGCATGGCTCGGTACCTGTCCCTTTTCCGCGCCCGCTTCAATCCGGCAGAAATCCCCGCTCGCGCAGCTCTTGAATGTTACCGGGAGCGCTCTGCCACACTCGCTCGGCAGCATAACGCAGCACGGCGATGCCGCCCAGCTTCTCTGGTGCGACCAGGATCGCCACCCGGTCTTCCTGCTCGGTGTCCAGTTTCCGATTCAGCCGCGCGACGGTGGCGTCCACACTGTCCGCGACGAATCGCCGGTCCCCGCTGCGGTTGGCGAGCCTCAGGTTGGAGAAATGGGCTGTCCGCGCTAGCAGAAACCGGGCGATGTCTTCGTCGCTGCGGCCTTCGAAAAAGCCCTGCAACTCGGGCCGCGCGTTGTCCGGTGTGACGATGCGGGGACGGTCAATACGAACGTCTCCCCTGGTCACGGACACTTTGCCGCCTTCCTGCGGCGCTTCGCACACGAGATAGTAGGGAAGTTCCGTTTTACCAAACGTGAACAGAGTGAGATAAACGGGGCGTTCAATACGCACCGCGTTCCAAGCCTCGCGAAACAACCGCTCTTGATCAAACGAATGGAAATCCATGGATCGGTACGAATCGAATGTCGCTCCTCCTGACGGGTAAACCAATGGCCAACCACGCCGCGCCGCGGGCCGGCGGTCGTCCGGCGGGCAGCGAAAACGATTGCGGTCAGCCGATGATGCTCTTCCGCGCGCTCCATCACAGCCGTGCGACACCCGATCTTTAGATTCGTCCGAACCTCGCACTCCATGACAGGTTATCGACGCACGCACCCCTCCGCAACCAGTTCTGGCGGCAGCTCACGTGTTTGGCGAACGGAGGCCGCGTCGAATTTCCCACGGTCCTGTTTTCCCGATTCCCGGCTTGCTTGCCGGCCTGACGAGTCCTTATGATGGCCGAGGGCCACGTCCCGGGAGAAACGGCCGTGAACGATGATGGGAACGCGTCGCCGCGAGATTTTCCCACGACTTGCTGGAGCCTGATTGCGCAGGCTGGCAGCGAAGATCGGGCGGGCCCGCGCGAAGCACTCGCGGAACTTCTTCAGCGCTATTTGCCCGCGCTCCGTGCCTATCTCGTGCATCGCAACTACATGAAGGTGGAGCAGGCAGACGACCTGCTGCAGGGCTTCGTCTCGGACAACATCCTCCAGCGAGACCTGCTGGCGCGAGCTGACCACGAGCGGGGCAAGTTCCGCACTCTTCTGCTGACCGCCTTGCAGCGGTACGCGGTCGATCAGTGGCGGGCGGAACACGCCAAGCGGCGTCACAGCGGGCCTGCCGTCAGTCTTGATGCGAAGGGACCGGAACATCTCGCTCGCGAGGACTGTACGGCGGCGCGTTTTTTCGACGTGGCGTGGGCGCGTCAGGTTCTGAAGGAAGCGCTGGCGCGGATGCAGGCGGAATGTTCCTCGTCGGACCGGGACCACGTGTGGGGCGTCTTCGAAGCACGGCTGGTAGGCCCGATTCTGCATGGCCATCCTCCGATGTCCTACGACGAACTGGTCAAACAATTCCACTTGACCACTCCTCGCAAGGCCACCAATGTGTTGATCACGGGCAAGCGCATGTTTGTGAGGCACCTCCGCAATGTCGTCGGCGAATACACCCCTGAAGAAGAAATCGACTTGGAGATTCAGAAATTGCAACGGGACCTGTCGCGTGAAGCGTGAGCCGGCGGCATTTCCGCTGGCGACACGCCGTTGAACGGACCCCCATGAGGACGGCACCACAGCCAGATCAACCATGCCAGACCCGGATCTTCACGGCACAACGGCCGACCAGCTCGCGCGGCTTTTAGCTTTCCACGATCAGTCGGACCGTTTTTGGGAACCGCCGGAACTGGCGGCGATTCTGAGACACCAATTGCAGCTACGGCCCGGCGCCGACGACATCGCGGATGCCGCGGACTCCGAGGAACCGGCGCAGCCTGCAACGCAACTGGAGTTGCTCTGTTCAGACGATCCGCCCGTACCGCTGTTGCTGGCCATGAAAGAAGGCGCCAAAGCTTCCGGGCAGGACCCGAACGCTCCGCTGCCCGAAGAGGTGGCGACCGCACTCTATTTTGGAGCGATTGCCGCCGCACTGGTGCGACTGGACCGGCGCCTGACGCGACTCGACAACGACGGCCTGGCCTGGGGTTTCCAGTGGGCGATGGAACAGCCGTGGATGGTTGCCGAACTTCGGGACCTTTTTCGGTCGGCCCTGCAGCGCGTGGGTTAATTGGACAACGCGACCTTGGCGTCCGCACCTGTCCCGAAGCGTCAACGAGCGACCAACCATATCGAAGAGCATCCGCTGACGCTTCCGGTTTGATCGTTGGCGGCCTTCCTGCGGGGGAGGCGCCGCTCATTTCAGTCGCCAATCAGTTTCACCAGCACGCGCTTGGGTCGTCGCCCGTCAAACTCGCCGTAGAATATCCGCTCCCAGGGGCCAAAATCGAGCTTGCCGCCGGTAATTGCCACCACCACCTCGCGTCCCATGATCTGCCGTTTGTGGTGCGCGTCCGCGTTGTCTTCACCCGTCCGGTTGTGGTGGTACCTTTCCGGTGACGCGTCAAACGGCGCCAGCTCTTCCAGCCACCGCTTGTAATCCTCATGCAAGCCCGGCTCGTCGTCGTTGATAAAGACACTGGCGGTGATATGCATGGCGTTGACCAGACACAGGCCTTCGCGGATGCCGCTATCGGCGACAATCTGTTCGACCTGCGGCGTGATGTTGACGAAATCCATCCGCCTGGGGACTTGGAATGTGAGATGTTTCGTCACGGACTTCATGGTCACGGTTCTCCTTTGCTGCGGGGGCACGGCGGCGGCGCTACCGGATCTCGCGTATTTTCTCTTCCCTGGCATGCGTTGCAACCGGCACCGCGCGGCGTACCGAGCAGACCCGCATTCTCGACGATGTCCGATCGTGCGGGTTGTAGCAGTGGAGCGCAGCAACGGCGCGGCGACGCGAACCACCCCGGCCGCCACACTTAAGGGGGGTGGGCAATCGCGTGATTCAGCTCACCTGCGCGCGATACATAACCTATGTTTGTTGCGCACGCGGGACTAGATGAACCACCCGGAACATATGCGGCCTGACAGTTACGATTCACGATCTTGAAAAGCAGGCGAACTCATGTCATCACTTGTGGGTTTCTTGGTCACGGCGGGCGCGGTTGGCGCGGGGTTTGGGGCCGTGTACTGCCCGATGAGCCTGGTGATCAAACGCTGGCTGGCCAGCCGAAACGAGGTGTCCGACGAATCAGCGAAGCCGAAGAGCGACGAGCACCAGGCATGGCTGGACGCCGAGCAGGCGCGGGTGCTTGTGCAACGATTGCATCAGGTCGCCGTGCGACTCTCACAACACGTCGACGAACACAACACGTCCGTCGAAGAAGTCAATGCCGAACTGTTGAGCCTCGACTTCAACGACAGCGAGCGCACGGTGGAAGTCGTCCTGGGAGCCGTCGATCGGATAGCGCAAGCCAACAACCGCTTGTCCCAGCGTTTATCGGAAGCCAAGGGCACCATCGAAACACAGGCACACCTGATGGAAGTGCAGATGGTGGACGCCTTGACCGATCCGCTGACGGGCATTGCCAACCGCCGAGCCTGGGATCACGAACTTCAACGCCGTCTGGCCGAATGGCAGCGCAAACGAAAGCCCCTGTCGCTGGTGATGCTGGACGTCGATCATTTCAAGAAATTCAACGACACACACGGACACCAGGCGGGCGACGAAGTGCTGAAAGGTGTGGCTTCGATTCTGTCGGAGGCCATGCGGGACATGGACCTGGTGGCTCGATACGGCGGCGAGGAGTTTTCGGTGATTCTGCCCGATACGGACCTGCCCAGCGCCATTCCGGCGGCCGAGCGGTTGCGGACATTCGTGGAAAACGCCGAATTTCCGTTTGGAGGTACCGTATTGAAAGTGACGACCAGCGTGGGTTTGGCGGAAGTGCTTCCCGGTGAGGACCTGGCTGCGTTCATCAAGCGGACCGACGAAGCCCTGTATGCATCCAAGCGCGCCGGGCGCAATTGCGGACACCTGCATAACGGCACATGCTGCGAACCCATCGTGGAGTCGGCGATTGCCGCGGGCAAGGTGCCCGCCGAACCCGTCGCCATCGCCGCCGCTGAGGGACCGTCGGGCGAGTTGGCGGAAGAGGCACCGGAGGAAACGCCGGGCGACGCCCGGCCGACGGGACGGACCGTGCGCACCGACGTGGACCCCGTCACGGGCCTGGCCACCTTGACGCTCTTCCGAGGTGACCTGCAGCGGCATTTGTCCGACTGGAAACGAAGCGGGCGGCCGTTGTCGGTCGTGGTGTTTGAACTCGACGAGCCCGAATCGATCAATCAGTTGGGGGACCAGGCGTTGGGTTACGTGCTTGACGCAACCGCCAAGTTGCTGCGCGGTGCATCGCGAACGATGGACATGTTGTGCCGCTCCGGCGGGCACCAGTTTGCCATCATGCTGCCCGATTGCGAACTGCAGCAGGCCATCATACCGGCCGAACGGGTCCGCCGGGCCGCCGCCTCGTGCGAGAGCCTGCGTTACCGCGGTTCGCCCGTCCGGTTCACACTAAGTGCGGGTGTCGCACAGGCCATGGACGACGACGACGGCGACGCGCTGCTGCGGAGATCCAGGGCGGCGGCGGGCTACGCCGCGGCCAACGGCACGAACCGGACATACGTCCACGACGGAAAGTCGTTCGCTCCGGCCGACGCTTACAGCACGGCGACCGAAGCGGTGAGCTGAGGCATACACGGGGGCGACTCGTAAACGGCGCTCAACAGCGATTGCGCCACCGCCGCCAACGATCCGCTGGTTACCGCAGACCGGCCAATTCCTGGAGCTGCCGCCAGTTTTCCAGCCGCTCGTCGCGCGTGGTGATCAGCGTGTTGGAAGGGTTACCCTCGCGATCGAAGTGCTTTGCGAAGCGGCCTTCACTGCGACAGAAATCGATGAAGTCGACGACTTCGCCGGTTTTGGGATTCTTCCACCAGTCTTCCTTGAGTGCGGGGTTTCCCTGCAGCGACAACCGCTTTTTGATCGTGTCGCCCTTGGTGGGATCGTGGATTAACAGCGGAAAAGCGCGCGTGTCCACGGCCAGACGCGCCTGATCCGTTGCCATGTTGTCTGCCACTCCATGTTCGGGCTGGCACGTCGTGTAGCAATTGATGACGGCGGGCCCGTCGAACGCCAGCGCACCGAGCACGGCCTTATAGAAATGGTTCGTGTGGGCGCAGGTCGTCTGGGCCACAAAGGTGCGCGGGTGCATCATGGCGATCTGGGCAATCTCCTTCCGCCGTTCCTGTTTGCCGTCGTACAGTTTGCCGTGAATGCTCATCTTGGTATTCTGCCCGGTGAACGAACTGGTCGACGCCTGGCCTCCTGTATTGGAATACACCTGGGTATCCAGTATGAACACCTTGATTTTCATCCCGGAGGCCAGCATGCGGGACAGCGACTGAAATCCGATGTCGAACATCGCTCCGTCGCCGCCCAGGCACCACAGGGGTTTGTCCTGCCATCCCATCTGATCCCAGCGGCAGCGGACGCCCATGGCGTCGGCCGGCGCGTTCTCGAACAGCGAGTTGGTCCACGGCACCAGATAAGGATTGTACGGATAGGTGGACGTATAGACCGTGTTGCAGCCGGTCGCGGCGATGATACCCCACTGGTCGCCGTATTTCGCACCGGTGGCGGCGCACAGCATCCTGAGCGCCGTCCCTTCGCCGCATCCGGCGCACGAACCGGCGCCGCCCACGTAGATGTGCGTCTGCTCCTTGAGCATC
>CAZNKT010000026.1:15114-57743 GCA_964573605.1 uncultured Pirellulales bacterium | reverse complement strand
ACATGTACGCCGCCGCAGTCGGATCTCCATGGGTCACCCCCATCGATGTTCTCTCGGGGTTCCGTCGAGGCCCTCCATGCCCTCTCAAACGCTGACCATCATCGCCGATGACCAGAATCTGCAAGCCCGGCTGGCACACCGGTTAAGGAGTTCCGGCATGGAGGTCACCACGGTTGCGGTGTGGGACAACCGCCCTGCGTCGAACGGAGAAGCGTCCGCCATCGTGCTGACCGACGAATCGATAGTGGATGACGATGCGCTCAAGTTCTATCAGCAGCTTCGCGAAAAATCAGGGTCCGTGCTGCTCGTGGCCGGGCGCCTCGACGCGCCGCCGTCCAACGGCGCCTCCAGTATCTCCTCGCTCACGACGACGCGGCAGTCGGCCGGCGGGAGGGCCTGCCTGGAGCTGCTGCTGGATGCCATCACGGCCCTGGTTCGCCAGACCCGGGGGATGTCCGGAGAAACCGATCGTCTCGCCTACCGCGGACTGGAACTTGAACGGGAACGGCTGCAGGGCCGCATCGACGGCCGACCACTGTGCCTGACTCCTACCGAATTCCGCATCCTGTGGATGCTCACCAAGCGGCCCGGGCACGTCGCTGACCGCGAATGTCTGCTACGGGCTTGCCGCAAGAACGGTGCCCGTTCGCGGACGGTCGACGCGCACGTTCGCACAATCCGCCACAAGCTTCGGCCCCGCGACAACTTCATCGAAACGATTCGCGGCGTGGGATACCGGCTCAACAGCGACGAGTAACCATCAGCGACTCGACAGAAAAGCTCGTCGCCGAAGTGGCAAAACGTAGCCGAAGTCGCCAGACTTTGGCAACATCCCGCAACTCCGCCGTCCTCTGGCGAGTGCGGCGACGACGGTCCGACACCGGCTAGCGCGCCGACCGCACCCGGCGCCGGCTGGTGATTTCGGGGGCGCGCGTGCCGTTGAGGTACGCGAACAGGTCCGAGATTTCCTCCAGCGTCAGTTCGTTGAGGAGCCCTTCGGGCATGACCGATGTTGTGCTGGGCGCGATCTCGTCGACGTCGTCACGCGGAATTTCTATCCGCTGGCCCTCGGAGTCGACCAACACGACCTTGTCCGTTTCCGAGGGAACCTGAATGCCGGTATGCAGGTGGCCGTCGGAGGTCAGCACTGTCCTGCTGGCGTACTGATCGGAAATGACATGCGAGGGAAACAGAATGGACTGCAGGATCTCTTTCTGGTGGAACCGGCGGCTGACGGTCGTCAGGTCCGGGCCAATGCGGCTGCCCGTGTCGGCGAACGTATGACACTTGGCGCACTGGGCTTTTTGATACACCGCCGCGCCGCGGTCGGGGTCGCCGCCGCGTCCCGGATCGCTGTCGAGGTGTTGGAGCACTTCAGCGTAGGTCCATTTGCTGTCTTGGTTATCGGTGGGCAGAGACGGTTTGGGCAGGTGCGGATAGGTGTGGCTGAACCACGTCTGCCATTTGGACAGGGCCACTTCCCAGGAGTCCCCCGGGGCGCTCTGGCGCTGCCCGGTCCATTTTTCCAACAGTTTGACCGCCACCAGACCACCGTTCTGCTTGGTTCTCAGACCACACAGGATGGCCTGTCGAATGATCTCGGGATCTTCGGGTCGTCGGTCGACCTCAGACAGACTGCGAAGCACCTCCAACGCCGCCACGCCGTCCAGAATCGGCAACGCCTGCACCAGGACGGGCCAATTCAGCCCGTCGGGCTGCTGCGCTAGGCCCATGGCCACGGCCTCGCGCCGCGCGGGCTGGCGGTCGTAGAGATCCCGCAGGTAAAGCATGGCCTGTTTGTCACGGCTGCGTCCGAGCACCGCGACAATCCCCACGCGCAAGCGATCGATGGCGTCCCCTTCGAGCCCCACCAGGCGGCGGTCGAGGGTCTTGACCTGGCGCAGCACGGCCTTGCCTGGATTTGGCGGAAGTTTGGCCAAGACCGCCAGCGCCGCCGAAGGCCATTCGGCGCCGCCTGCCAGAACCGATTCCTGCTGCCGGATCGTGAGGCTGGCTGCCAGGTCCTTGGCGGCGAAGTCCACGTAGCCTTTGAGGCTGTTGCCCCCCTCGGCCTCACGGGCTTTTTCCAGAAAGGCGAAAAGCTGAAGCTTATGCTGCGAAGTCAGAACGTCCTGGTAGCGGGGCAGCAACAAGGCAACGTGCAGTTTTTCAGACATGGGCTGGTTGCTCTCGAGCTGCTCCATCATTCGACGAACCACCGTTGGATCCTTCAAGAAAACGAGCAACTTGACGAGTTCGCGGTTCATTTTCACGTCGCGCGCCGGATATTCGTTTGCCAGTTGCCTGCTCAGTCTCGAAAAATCTTCGGGCGGCATTTTGCCTCGGATGAAAGCCAATTCGACAACGCGCAGCAGATCGATGAAGTCCGTGTCGGAGAGGTATCCCGGAGGGTAGTTCGGATCTTGGACATCACCGGCCAGCATCCGCTGGCAGCGTTCCAGAATCTGGCGGGCGTCGGTCGGATCGGGTTGCACGGTCAGCAACGCCACCGCACCTTGCAGAAAGACGCGTGTGAACTTCGTTCCCAGCACGCTTCCCTTCCACTGATCGACGGGCAAAGCTTCCAGCGCGCGTCGTGCGGCAAAGGCGACATGGCGATCGGGATCCTTGAGCAGTTCGATCAGCTTTTCGGGCGGAGCGGCATACTGGAAGCGGACCAGGGACGCGCAGACTTCGCGCCGCACCCGGGGCGACGGATCGCCCAGCAATTTGACCAGTCGCCGCGATGTGAATTCATTGCCTTCCATGCCCATTAATTGGACGACTTTGGCCCGCACGGCGGGATGCTCGTCGTCGGTCAAATCCAGCAGCATGGGCAGCGAAGCGGAGGGACCAAGCAAGTGCATCAATTGGAGCGCGCGCACTCGATCGGCCACGTCGCGAGTGGTGTCCCTGGCGATCGCCTCGAGTTGCGGTTGCCACTGGTCGCCCAGCGCGTGCTGGACGCGAGCAATCCGCTGCCGCGACCACGCCGCGCGCAATTGCGGCTGCCGGATGGCTTTTTCAATGCCCGTGCCCAGGTCCGTCGCCGTGGGCGGTACGGTGCCGCCCCACACCACCCGGTAAATACCGCCGGACGTCCCGCGCCCGCCGGTGCAGAAATACAGCCAGCCGTCGGGACCCACGACCAGGTCCGTCACGTTCAACGGACGGCCCTCCACGAACGGAACCGCCTGCACATCATACGCCGCGCCGCTGGCCCGCATGCGGACCACCCAAATTCGGCCCCGTGCCCAGTCGCCGATAAACAGTGTGTTGTGGTAGCGGACCGGATACATGAAGTGATTGTAGAAGACCATGCCGGTCGGCGATCCAGGTCCCAGATTCTTCAGGGCGGGCAGGCTGTCGAAAAAATATTCCGGCCACTTCGCCCAGCCGCTGCGCCAACCGAATTCAGCGCCCGGGATCACGAGATTGATGCGCGTGGGGCGATACCACGGCGCGCCGATATCCCATTCCATGTCGGCATCCGCCGTGAACAGGTCACCGCCCCGGTTGAATCCTACGTCGTATGGATTGCGCAAACCGCCGGCCACCACCTCCACAAAGCTGCCCGTCGAGTCGGTCCGCAGGATGGTTCCGGCCGGCGCCTTCAGTCCCGAGGCATGGCCGCCTGGATCCTCGTACCGGGGCCGGTTCAAATCGCCTTCGTAGCTGTCGTGATAGGGGCTGGCCGAAGCATAGCTTCCGTCCAGTTGCGCATGGTTGCCCACGACGATGTAGATCAGACCGTCCGGTCCCAGCTCGATCGCGTGAGGACCATGCTCCTTGGCCGATGCTTTGAATCGGACAATCGATTCCACCCCGTCGGCCTGGCCGTCCCGGTTCCGGTCGGGCAACCGGTAGACGCCCGGCCCCTGAGAACCTTCGCCCACGGCATACACGTCGCCGTTCAGCGCGAGGATTCCCTGGCAATTGCGCACGTCATTGGAAAACTCCTGCACCGACTCGTGGATGCCATCGCGGTTGTTGTCGGTGGCCAGGATCAGCGGACCGTCCTCGCGCGACGCCAGGATCTGACCGAATTCATTGAAGGTCATGGCAATCAACGAACCCGTCTCCTCGGGCGACAATACCCATTCCACGGAGAAATCGGGCGGCGTACGAAACCGGCCGAACTGGCTGGCCGGCTGGACGTCGTCACCCCATGGCTGCGCCTCACCCAAGGAGCCCAAATCCCGCGCGGGCGACCAGTCCTTGTCATCAAAGTCCGGCATCGTCCAATGCGCTGTCTTGACCGCGTGCGTCAACCAGCTGGTGTCGGACGGGTAAGCGATGTGGGTGTTTCCCTTTTGCTTGACGACGATCCGCGCCACCAGCCCGGCCGCCGCATCGTGCATGTTGACCACGTGTACGGCAATCACGTTGCGGCCGGCGGACAGAAAAGGCGTGATGTCGAATTCATCCAGGCGGCGCCAGTTCTCGCCGACGCCGATCTGCTGACCATTGACGAACAACGTATAGCGATCGTCGCCGGTAATGTGGATCGATCCCTGTTCCGGTTCCCCCATGGTAAACGTCTTGCGGAAGTAACATTCCACCGACTCGGCCGCCCCCGCCGCGGGCGCCGGACACCAGATCCACCGGGCGTCTTCCAGAATATCGGCCGCGTTAAGCGGCCCGGCGACCAGCCACGCAGCAAGTGCAACTCCTGCCAGAAGACTGTATTGTCCGAGCGCCTTGCAACCCATTGTGCTTCCCTCATCCCTCAATAGCGTGCGTCAATCTGGCGAGCGGACCAGCTGGTTCGGGTTCCGGCTCGCACACCCGTGGCTCACCGACCGGGCAGGCAAAATAGGGCGGTAAGGTACTCAAAGCGCCCATCCGGGGCAACACAAGATGCAAAAACTTTCCGCACCCGCCGCCCACCCGGTCGGCCGCTTGGCGTGAACCACGACCAGGGGGCCGCTGTTTGCTAGCATCTACGGGCACGCGCCGGGCTCGGCGGGGTCGCCGTGGCCAATCCAATCCTGCCCGGACCCGGGCCCGGACCGGGGCGTGGAACGGGGCCGTCCGCCGTGATAAGCTGCCCGGAATTCCCGAGAGTGCCTCGCGCATCGGCACTCCTGTCCGAACAGCCCGGCAACCTGAATCTCCGCCCATGGCGCACATCAACGAACATTACTTGAAACTGCAGGCGGGTTATTTGTTTCCCGAAATCGCGCGGCGCGTGGCGGAATTTGGCAAGACCCAACCCGATGCGGACATCATTCGCCTGGGGATCGGAGACGTGACATGTCCGCTGCCTGCGGCCATTGTGCAGGCCATGCATTGCGCGGTGGACGAGATGGGTGACGAGGACAACTTCCGCGGCTACGGGCCCGAGCAGGGATACCCGTTTCTTCGGCAAGCCATCTGCGGCGCCTACGCGGACCGGGGCCTGGAGATGGATACCGACGAGATTTTCGTTTCTGACGGGTCAAAATGCGATACGGGCAACATCCTGGATATTCTCAGTGACGACAATGTCGTGGCGATCCTGGACCCGGTGTATCCCGTGTATGTCGACACGAATGTGATGGCCGGCCGGACCGGATCGGCGGACGCCAACGGGCGTTACGCTGGGCTGCTGTACCTGCCCATCACCGCCGAGAACGGGTTCGTCGCTCCGTTACCAGACCGGCACGTCGACGTGATCTATCTGTGCTATCCCAACAACCCTACCGGCACGGTCGTCTCGCGGGAGAGGCTTGCCGCGTGGGTGGATTACGCGCGCGAGCACCAGGCATTGATTTTGTTCGACGCCGCGTACGAAGCCTACATACGCGACGACGATATCCCGCATTCGATCTACGAGATCGAAGGGGCACGCGAAGTGGCCATCGAATTCCGCAGCTTCAGCAAGGACGCCGGATTCACCGGGACGCGTTGCGCGTGGACGGTCGTTCCGCGCGTCGTGCAAGGCCGCACGGCCGACGAGCGGAGGGTCGCGGTGCACGACCTGTGGGCCCGCCGCCACGCGACACGATTCAACGGAGTATCCTACGTGGTGCAGCGCGGCGCCGCGGCTGCGTTTTCTCCTGAGGGCAAGCAGCAAATCGCCGAACGCGTGCAGTTTTATCTGGGCAACGCAGACCTGCTCCGCGCTGGTCTGCAGCGGGCCGGGATCACGGTGTACGGTGGTCGCAACGCGCCGTATGTGTGGCTTAAGACGCCCCGGTCGCTGAGCAGTTGGGCGTTCTTCGACCACTTGTTACAGACGTGTCACCTGGTGGGAACGCCGGGCAGCGGCTTCGGAGCCAGCGGCGAAGGCTATTTTCGCCTCAGCGCGTTCAACCACCGCGACCGGATCGACGAGGCCGTGCGGAGGATGGCCGCAGCGCTGGCGTGAGCGGCGCCGGTCAGGCCCGTCTGCGTCGCGCCCCTGCCACAATTGGTTCGCCGCCAACAATTGGCGTGATCCCCACTTTCCAGATACACTGAGATTTTGGGCGAAGGCCGCGCACGTCGGTTCGAGCTCCGGCGATCCTGGGCGCTCCGGCAAGTGGCTTTCGCCATGGCATCCCCGTCCAGGCAGGATCCGCATGAGTTGGACGTGTGTTTGCCGGAGACCGCCGGTAAGAGCACTGCCGCGGACCGGCCAACGTCCACCCAAGCACCCCTCTGGGTAGTGGATCGCGAGCGGCGCAGTACTCTTCATCAGCTTCTTTGGAGCCCGTCGATGCGACGTAGACGTCTTGGAACCGTGCGGCGTAAGGCGTTGGGGCGGACGTTGGGGATGGAGTCCCTGGAACCTCGAGTGGTCCTGGACGCCAGCGTGGCAGGTGGGGTCGTGGCGGGTGGGATCAACGCGTATGCGGATTTTCTCCAGGTTTCGGAAATCATGTACAATCCGCCCGACCCCTCGGCATCCGAAGTATCGGCCGGATTCAGCGACAACGACGATTTTGAATTCATGGAACTTTACAACTCCAGCGATTCCGTAACGCTGGATTTGAACAACGTCCGCATCGCTGATGTGTTTGCCGTGGACTTCAGTTTCACCGGCAGTGCGGTCACATCACTCGCGCCGGAGAGCTACGTACTGCTCGTGAAGAATCTTAATGCGTTTCGCGAGCGATACGGTACGGGATTGGACAGCCTGATCGCCGGGACCTACGTGGGATCACTGAACAATGGCGGTGAAGGGATTCGTGTCCTGGATCCGGGCGACCAGGAAATCCACAACTTCGCATACAGCGACAATCATCCGTGGCCGGTGACGCCCGATGGCCATGGGTTCTCACTGAACTTGCTGGACCCAGACAGCAACCCGGACCATGAGGACGATGACAGCTGGACCGGCGAAAGTCCCGTCAATGGTTCCCCCGGGGCCGCCAACGCGACGTCGGTTCCGACGATTATTCTGAACGAAGTCCTCGCGCACACGGATGCACCGCTGGTCGACCAGATCGAGCTGTACAACCCGACTGGATCGCCCGTCGACGTGGGGGGCTGGTACCTCTCGGATGATTCCGATCAGCCGCAGCTTTATGCCATACCCGCCGGCAGCATGATCTCCCAGAACGGGTACCTCGTTCTGGCGGAAGACAATGACGCCGATCCGCTGACGAATCCGGGACCCAATTACTTCGGCAGCCAGTTTTCGTTGAGCGCCGTGGGAGAAGAACTGTATCTGTTTTCCGGCGACGGCAGTGCGTTGACAGGCTACGATGAAAGTATCCGCTTCGGGGCATCCCTCAACGGCGAATCGATGGGGCGGTGGCCCAACGGTGAAGGCCGCATTTTCCCGATGGTGATCAACACCCTCGGAAGTGCCAACAGCCAGATCCGTATTGGCGACGTCGTGATCACCGAGATCATGTACAACGCTCCCGATCCCGGTGGTGGGGTGGATCCGAACCTGCTGGAGTTTCTTGAGATCCAGAACACGTCTAACGAGACGCTCGATCTGTCGACCTGGGAAGTCAATGGCATCGGTTATGAATTCCCGGCCGGCGTCATGATCGGTCCCGGCGAAGTGCGCGTGTTGCTGCCGTTCGACCCGGCAACGGACGCGGCGGCCGTCACCGCGTTCAATGCGATCTACAGCGTCGACATCGCTGCGGACCCACAAACCTACCTGGGCCCCTATCCAGGTGCGCTGTCGGGTGGCGGCGAACGGATCACCGTGTTCAGCATCGACGAGCCGCCGGCCGGATCGATGGTCAAGCCGCTGATTTTCGAAGACGAAGCCGATTACGACGACGCTGCGCCTTGGCCCACCGGGGCCGACGGCGGCGGCGATTCGCTGCATCGGCTGTCCCCCAGCCAGTTCGGAAGCCTGGCAGAAGCCTGGTCGAGCACGATCCCGTCGCCCGGCGAGCACTCGTTCGGTACGCTGCTGGGCGACCTGGACACCGACGGCGACATCGACTTCGACGATATCGACGCCTTCGTGCTGGGCCTGGTCAATGCGACGCAATACGAGGCCCAGTTCGGCGTGTCGCCCGTGCTGCATGGAGACATGGATCAAGACGGTCTGTTCGATTTCGACGACATTCCCGGATTTGTCGATGTGCTGACGGGTCAACTGGCTGCGGCTGCCGACGCCGAACCGACGGACCGTCTGCCGCTGGCTCCGCTTAGCCCGGCCCACCGGCCCGCTGCTTCGGCAACCGGACAGCGCGCGCGGACCGGGCCGCTCGCGACCCCATCCCTGGCAGATCCCGACGCCCGGGATCGTTCCCTGGCCCGCACGTCGCAGACGTCGGCGGATCGCTTCCGCACCATACGCTGGTCAGCCTCCCCGGACGAAATCGATGCCGTGTGGACGGTCGACGAGGCCGACTGACGTTCAACGGGCCGCCGCCTGTCGGGGGGCCCCACGCTGAAGCGGCCCCGGTGGGCCGACCCCGCCAGCGGCAATTCCTCCGGGCCGAAACCGCGCGGGCATCGCACGTCATGGATTCGCTTACGCGGAAAAAATTTTGCCCGATCGAGTTGACATATGTACAGTATATCGTTACAAAAGGAGTCGCTGGTGGTGAAACCGGTACCGACCACCCCCAGTCGAGTCCCCGGCGATGCCGGCGGATTCGATTCCGATGGGTTTGACGGGCGCACCAAGCCGGTCAACGACGTGACCGCCCACCGGTGCGTGCGGAACTGTACCTGCTTTACGGAGGAAGAATCATGCGCAAATGGATTATCGTATCGCTGGTCGTCGGTATCGGCCTGGCATTTGCCTGCCACGACATCGAGGCAGCCAAGGCCCGCAAGAAGGTGGATCGAAAGTCCAAATCGGTTCCGGCCCGGGCGGTCAGTACCCGGCTGCCCCGCTACTTTGGACAATTGGATCTGGACGAGCAACAGAGGGACGAGGTATATGCGATCCAGGCCGACTATGGGGAGCAGATCGAGAAACTGCGCGAGCAACTGGCCGACGTCCAACAGCAGCGGGACGAGGATCTGCAGGATGTCTTGACGCCGGCTCAGCGCAAGGAATTCAGCAAGCTGATCGATAAGACGGGATCCCGGAAGACGTCAGCCGAAAAGTCCGGCACATCCAAAACGCCCCGTCGGAAGCGCAAGAAGGCGGCCCCGCAATCGACGTGATCGGTGACCGTCCAGGCAGGGCCGAGCGCCCCCGGCCGGAGCGTTTGCGTCGTCGGGGAGACGGTTGGATGCCAACCGGGCCGACACGCGGTGCTGGCGAAATTGCGGTCCACGGCAGGTTCCGAACGGCACAGTGGTCCGTGACCGAAGCGTGCTCCCCCACTTCACGCGACGCTGTCCGCCGCGAGGAGCGGTGCCGACCGCAACCGGAGCCGGCGCACGACGCATCTTGAGTGGGCGCAGAGCCCTGCCTGGCGGCGGTCTTCGGGCCGAGCGTCGGAGTACCTGCGGTAACGTTCGTGCGACGTGTTATCCGGCCTGTAACCATCGGTCCAGCAAGCCGTCCGCATCATCGACACGATTGATCAGCCGCGTTACCCAGAGCGAGTCGAGTATGCCGACCGAGTCGACGAGCGTTGGGTCAAAACACGCAAGGATATGTTTGGCAACGCGCCGGTGATCATCGGCATGGGGGCTGTGCCCGAGGCGTCGGTTCTGAAATGCCAGCCGCAGGGATTGAAGTGTCAACTCCCACGCTTCGCGAGAACGTCCCAATTGACCATGACGACGAATGTCTACGGCGAAGTCCCTGGCGCGATCCGGTTCGAATGCGTATCGGGCATCGCCAAAGCGGACCACAAGAAATCCGATCAATAGGTCCGTCCACCGTTCCACGCGGCTCCGGAAGCGCATCAGTTCTACAGCCTCTTGCTGAATGCTGGATGTCGCATATCCATCGTGATGCAACACTTGCACTGTTTCGTCGATTGCTTGCCGGGCGAGGTCGCGGTGGCTTGCGAAGATACCGTGGCAGGGGGTGAAAACGTTCTCGCGGTGTGCTGCATCGGAGCCTGCCATCACGCATGTCCACACACGCGTCAGCAGCTCAGTCGCAAACAGATCGTGGATCACGCGCAGGGACCGCAGGTCGATGTCTGTCGATGTCGCAGGGCATTCGGAACCGGCACGCCTGCGGTGTGCCGAGAGACACGCTGCCCAAGTTTCGAGGCGATCGCGGGACGCATGCCAGTACCCGCTGAGCGACGATGCTGAAAGACGTTGGCGATCGGTAACAAGGGCGGTGGCTTGGGTCGCCACCACTCCGGCAACTTCGACGGTATCGTTGGCGTGCATGGCAGGAATGCCGGCGGCAGAACACTTGGAGAGATCCGGGATGCCTTGACACGATGCGGAGGGCACCCGCCACACGGTCCGGGCGCCGCGACGGCAGATCGACGAATGGCCCCCCGGCACCAACGACGCCAAAACCACGTCAAGGGCGGCCGGTGGGAGCCCGAGGGGACATGGGCTCCCACCCACCGTCTTGGCTTTGGAGAAGACAGCCGCAGCGCGTGCAAAGCGGGTGCCGCCGGTCGGGTTTCAAACCGCCCCAGCCCGCAGTTTTCTGCTCAAATCCCGTCGTAGCCGGAGGTTATGTGGCGTGTCTGGAGAGGCGGGCATGGGAGGGCGATTCGGCACGCCCTGTGGAAAAAGATCAACCGTCGGTGGCCCGCGCTGATCCTGTGCATCATGGATCCAGCGGACCCGCCACAGGTGGCGGGGAGCCCTGCGGCAACGCGACGGACGCCATCAGGGGTCGAGCCTCGCTGCTGCCGATGACCGCATCCTCGCGGTGACTGCCGGCGGCAACGATTCCATGATCGTTGTAGAAAATGTGGTCGTTCACGCCTACCTTGCAGGCGCGCGTGTAACGGACGTGGCCATCTTCGTACAGCACATTCTGGCCGCAGCCTTCGTGATTGAGACTGTGAATCCCGTCCGGCAGCCAGCACGGCGCGTCGGACATGATGGGATACGTCGGGCGACCGGATACCCTGGTACAGCAATACCTCCCATCGTCGACGTAATGGAGCGTGAACCCGAAAGCTCCACCCATCGACCGCTGATACTGCACGCGCTGCGCGGGGCTGGCGGAAATGTATTCGTGCCGCGTCGGGATGTAGCTGTGCCCGTCGCCCCTTCTCGTCGGGGCGCCGGGACACTGGTTCCATGCGGAGCCCGAAATGTAGCCCCCCTCCTGCAGCTGCAATGCGTAAATGCCCGCGGTGGCGTCGGCCGGGATCGCGGGCAGGTACCCCCGATTGTGCTCGGTATACTGGGCCATGGCCAGGGCGATGCGCCGCAGATTATTCTGGCACGCCAGGCGCCGCGCGGTCTGCCTGCTGTGTTGCAAGGCGGGGAACACGAGCATCGCGGCTGCCGCCACCATGCCCGTCGCGACAAGGAGGTCGGCTGCCGTGCCTCGACGCGCCGCCGACACATGGGAACCGGGATCGCACGCGTGCCCAGCGGGCCTTGCGTGACGTCCCGCTCCTTCCTCTCGGGCCTCGTGCTCCAACACCATGCGACACGTCCGGTCCGCCAATCCGGCCGGTAGCGGGATGGGGCCGTCCGCCACGTACAACGGTTCGACGCTTTCACTGAACAGCTCAAGTTCGCGTTGCAGATCGGGATCTTGTTCGAGCCGCTCTTCCAGCTGTTGCCGTTCGTGCGGTTCCAGCGCGTCGAGCAAATAGCCGATCAATTGATCGCGCATCGCCTTGATCTACTCCAGGGGGTTGTCGTCGGTCCACGCATCGTACAATCGGCTGATGGCCGAATGCATCCGGCTTTTGACCGTTCCCACCGGGACGGACAGCGTGTCTGCCACCTCGCGATACTTCAAGCCCTGGAAATAAACCAGATTGACGACCGCGCGAAGCGATTCGGGCAGCCGGCAAATGGACTGCTGCACCCATTGGCGCGCCTCGTACTGCTCCAACCGCGCCGCCGGACCCGGCTCGCGCTGCACAACCAAATCGAGCAGCGTTCCCAAATCGTTGTTGTCATTCTGCCCGGTTCGATCCAGACTGATCACCCGATGGCGGCGATTGCGTCGTTGGGCGTCAATCGCCTTGTGGGTAGCGATCGCATACAACCAGGGGCGCACCTTCCGGCCCTCGGTAAATTGATCGTGCTTCAGATGCACCTGCAAGAAGGTCGCTTGGAACGTGTCCTCGGCCATGCTGGCGTCACCCAAAAACCGGTACAGATAACTGTAAAGTTCTCGTTCGTATCGACGAACCAGTTCGCTGAAGAACCGGCTGTCGCCGTGTTCCTGATAGCCGGCAAGCAGCTGTTCATCGGTCCACGCGCGATGATCCGCGGGCGTGCGGTTTGTGGACGGTCGGATTTCCTTATGCGTCTTAATCATATTTACGAACCACATGCAGCAAGGTTCGACGGCAGTACCGGGAAACAATCCATTTTCCCGGCCCGTCAGTCGCGACCCCCAGCCGCTCCCGCATTGCACGTATTGTCTATCCCTGGGGCGCTGGTTGGGCAGCCGCCATGCCGCCGGACCGTGCCCGGTCTGGTATTGCACGCGCCACCACTAGAAACCCTATAAAGCAACTGACGTGCCAACCCGGCAAATTAGCACCCGGGATGGCGTTGTGCCGGCTTCACTAAGTCGATATAAAGTTACCCTTTACGAGGCGAGACAGGCCCGGCGCCTCAACACGCTCGCAGGCCCTGGCTGTTTGAAGATCCTGCCATCCACGGCGGAAATCGCTACATTTGGCGGCAGGCCGCATGGCCGCGGTTGCCAGCACTCCCAAAATGAGACGACCCGTTCGGCGGCGAAGCGCCGAACGGGTCTCGTGAGAGTCACAGCAACCCAATCCGCATGGACCGACACAATCGGTGTCATTTGGGGAATGCTCCGACAGCATTCCCCTGGATGCGGCCATCCGGTGGATCAAGCATATCAGCCCCTCCCTCTTTGCCTGTGAGAATGTTTGCCAACCACCGCGGCCAACGGCCAAACTCTAGGCTTATACCCGGCGATCGCGACATGTGCCAATCTCCGGTGGTCAGACATGGCAATTTTGTGACACAAAATCTCGACGGCATGACACCTGTATGATTCGGGCAATCTATTCAGAGGTACGCCATTGACCGAACGACTCCCGTCCGACGACGCCCCACCCGCCGCTGCGTCGCCCCATGCCGACACCATTGAAACGCAGGAGTTGACATCCGCCGAGTTGGCTGAGGCGCGTCGTTACGGGCGCAAGAAATTGATCTGCGGACTCGCCGATCAGTTTCTGGACATCGTATATCTGGCAATCGCCGCCATCGCGCTGGCCCGGCCACTCGATCAATGGTTGTTCGAACAACCGTTGCTCGGCCGCATCGCTTCCCTGCGATTGATGGCGCTGGTGAGCGTGATCGTATTGCTGCACGTCTGCGTATCGTTCCCGCTTTCCTTGTACGCTGGGCATGTACTGGAACACCGCTTCGGCCTGAGCAAGCAGTCCTTTCCGCGCTGGCTGTGGCGCTATGCCAAACGCAACGGGCTGGCATGGGGATTCTCCGTCGCCATGATGCTCGGCCTGTTCTGGGTGATCTGGCTGACCGGTCCCTGGTGGTGGCTGGTTGCGGCGGCGGTCTTTCTGCTTGTCAGCGTTGTCCTGGGACAGCTGGCGCCGATCCTGATTCTGCCTTTGTTTCACAAGGTCGAGCCGTTGGAGCCCGATGAATTGACCGAGCGTCTTCGGCAACTGGCGGACGGCACGGGATTGTCCATCTCTGGCATCTACCGGTTGGTGCTGAGTGACGAAACCACCAAGGCCAATGCCATGCTGGCCGGGCTGGGGCGCACGCGCCGGGTACTTCTGGGGGACACGCTGCTTAGCAAGTTCACGTCCGACGAAATCGCGGTGGTGTTCGCTCATGAGATCGGGCACCACGTGCACCGTCACATTCCCAAGATGTTGCTGGCTGGTACCATCTACAGCATCGGAGGGTTCTGGATCTGCAGCGGCGTACTGAAAACAGCGACAGCCCCGCACGCTCTGTATGATCTGCCGGTCTCCGCCGCGCCGCTCGTCATGCTGACGCTCACCGTGCTTTCGATACTGTTGGAACCGTTGCAGAATACGATTAGCCGTCACTACGAGCGGCAGAGCGACCGCTATGCCGTGCAGCGAACGGGACTTGCCGGCGCCTACCGGTCCGCATTCCGAAAACTGGCTCGAATCAACAAAGAGGACCCTTCGCCCCACCGGCTGGAAGTGGTTCTGCTGCACAGCCATCCACCCATCGCGGAGCGGCTGGCCATGGTCGACGACGGCGACGAAGCTGCTTAACGAGAGCGGCCACGCATTTTGGTGGGGCGCAAGAATTTGCCACGCAAAGCGTGTAGGCCGAGCAGGCCGATCACCATGAGGATGCCGGTGGAGGAAGGTTCGGGCACGGCTTTCGACCACGCGTGGGCCGACGCCGACAGCAAATTGACAAACGGATCGATGTCGTCGAAGTCGAACCGGCCGTCTTCATTCATGTCGCCTTTGAGCGTCGCGGGAGCGCCAAATGTGGCTTCGTAGTCCGCCGGATCGGTCAGTCCCAGCACGAAAGCGTCTATGTCGTCGAAATCCACGGTACCGTCGCAATTCAAGTCGCCGAACTGCGGCAGCGCGAGCGTGTACAGCACGACATCATTGCCGTCGCCCCCGTGGTACTCGATAAACAATCCGAGGCTGTCGAACACGGCAACCAGATCGCCGTCGGATGGCAATCCGTCGAAGTTCCCCACCAAGGCTCCGTCGACATCGATGATTTCAAATTCGGACTGCAATTGGGGGACGAACGGATCGATCAGCGAGACTTCCAGTTCGCCGCCAAGCACGACCGAACCGGCCGCATGAATCTGGTCGAATTGCGTGCCGGGAGCCGTTCCCCCGAGTTCGATCTGGAGTGTGCCGCCGGTCAGTTGCGTGAACCCCGCCAGCGTCACGCCTCCCGCCAACAAGCCCGGCCGGAACAACCCTCCATTGATCAGGTCGACGCCGAGCGTCGCTCCGTTTTCCATATCCAGCACGCCGTCGTCCTGGACAACGAGTTGGCCGTTGCCCGTCACGCCGGCGTTCTGCTCCACGACGGCGGTGCCCGAGAAATTCACGTCGCTGGCCAGAGTATTCATACTGCCCGCGAAAAATGTCGCGTCGGCAGATAGGGACAAGGGGGAAGTCACGTTGAGTATGCCAAACTGATCGAAGCGATCGACTTCGATGCTGCCGAAACCGGCCATTGTGCTGCCACCATCGACCCGCAGATCGCCCGTCGCCGAGACGCTCCCGCCGGCGAGCTGCAACGCACCGCCGGCCACGACATCGAGGTGGCTCGTGGTGAATTGGCTTCCCTGCGAAACGACCAGTTGGCTGGCGGGCGCTGCGCCAGTACCGTCAATGCGCGTGGTGTCCGACACGGCCAGATCATGTCCGGCGGTGATCAGTTCCGCGCCGTCGGCCAGGGTCAGTTGGGAAGCCGTGCCGAGGCCGGCAAGCTCGATGGATCCGCCGTGCCGGACAAAGACTTCATCCTCGCCGTCGGGAACCTGGTTGCCCAACCAGCTCGCCGCATTGTTCCAGGTGGATCCGCTCAAAAAGTCTTTGCGGGGCAGATCGACCGAAAGCCAATCGACCGATGCGGCGACGGCCAGAACATCGGTCGAACTGGCCAGCCGTCGTTTTCCCGTAGCAAACGTCGGTCCCATCAATGCGCCCACAGCACCCAGGTGTGCAATATTGCTTGCCGATTCGACGCGGGCGCCCGACGCGGCCCCGCCCAGGAACTGGGGCAGGATGTCATAATCCCCGTCGGCGGTTTCCGAGCCGACGAGCGAGGGAGACATCCCCACGGCGTGTCCCAGCTCGTGGAGCATCACTGAATACAAGTCGAATCCCGTGCGGGCGGACAGCGGCGCCGACGCTTTGGCCGAACCGGTCACATTGACCTCCAGCAAATCCGGCGGGTTGCCGGTGAAACCTTCGATCTTTTTGGCCACCGTGAGATCACGGTACAGCGAGGTATCCAGCGCAAATTCGCTGGCGTCGAGCGGCGTCGGGTCAAGAAACCAATTCCGCTCCACGCCGTTCACTTCGGTGTCGAACGTGATGCGGGCGGACGTCGGTTTGCCTCCGCTGGTGCCGGTTGTCAGTTCCAAAGCCAGCGTGCCGCTGTCGTCGGACAGGTCCTGCCACCAGAACGACACGTTAAGCGTCCAGGGATCTTCGACCATGTCCTCCCAGACGGCGGCCGCGGCGGTCATCATGCTTTGCAGCTGCAGACCAGACGGATCAATGGAGGGCGGCCGAGACTGAAACGCGTCGTAACCCAAATTTATGGTGACGGCCCGTGCCGATGGAACCGCGGTCGGCCCCAACAAAACGCACAAACCGATCGCGAGATGAAGCGGCACTGGGCAGTGACGTCGACGGCGGATCCCGTCCCCGGATTTCTTGCGCGGCGGGGCGGCCGGGCAAATCTCGCCGCAGAAAAAGACATGGCTGAGGGACATACCAGCATTATGGCCTCGCCCTGGGAACCTGTCAGCAAATCGGTCACGCGCGCGCGACGTAGTTTGCGCTGATCCTGCGGATTAAATGGCGCATTTCCAGCACGCTCAGCGTGGACAACACGCGGGATACGGGCAATCGACAACGGCCCACGATGCAATCGATGCTGGTCGGTTCCGCATCCACCGCCTGCAAAATGCTTTGTTCCAAATCGTTCAGTTGGAGTTCTGCCGGCCGGCGTACGGTGGATCCATCGCCGCGCGGCGTCGGTTCGGCGAGGGGTCCCAGTTCGTCGAGAACATCCTGAGCGCTGCGCACCAGGCGGGCACCGTCGCGAATCAGCCGATTCGGTCCGCGAGACTGGCGGCTGTCGATGCGGCCGGGGACGGCAAACACCTCGCGCCCCTGCTCCATCGCGTGGTGGGCCGTGATCAGTGCCCCGGAGCGGTCCGCGGCTTCGACGACGCACACCCCGAGGCACAAACCGCTGATGATCCGGTTTCGCTGCGGAAACACCCGGGCGGACGGACGGGCGGTGAGCGGCGATTCGCTGACCACCGCCCCTTGTTCGCAAACGCGGTCGGCCAGGCCACGATGTTCGGAGGGATAAATTTGCAGCAGTCCGCCGGCCACGACGGCCACCGTCCGGCCGCCGGCGGCAAGTGCGCCGCGGTGCGCGGCGGCGTCGACACCGCGGGCCAATCCGCTGACCACCGTCATTCCCGCGTTGGCCAGCTCCCGCGCCAGACCCTCCGCTTGTGCGATCCCGTATCGCGTGGCGTGCCGCGATCCGACGATGGCCAGCGCCAGACCATCTTGAGGCTCCAGCGCACCTCGCACGAATAGCACGGGCGGCGGGTCGTGAATCTCGCGCAGCAGCCGCGGATACGCGGGTTGGGATTCCGCGATCAGCGTTACGTCATGTCGGTGAGCCAGCGCCAGCTCGGAGTCGACATCCACGGTGTCCCGCTGGGCGACGATGCTGCGGACCAGTTTCGGGCCGATCCCCGGCACGTCTCGCAACGCGGCGGGCGATGCGTCCAACACATGCCGCGGCGAACCGAAGTGCGCCAGCAACATCCGCATCATCCGCGGGCCAACTCCCTGCACCATCGACAACCGTAACGCGTCGGCCAAATCGCTTGAGGGGTCGACCGAATGCTGCCCGCTGGTTGAAGTCGGCGACACGCTGTTCCTCCCGAACAATCCTGCGCGGAATACGGTTGCCGTTTCGAACTCTGGCCGGGGGGGTAGCGACACACATGGCGGTCCCCGCCCGTCCGTCATCCGATCGCCGCGGTCACATCGCTGTCGTCAACATTGCCCACCAGTTCCACGTGGCCCAGACGCTCGGGCAACACGAACTGCAGCTTGCCGTGGACTGCTTTCTTGTCGTGCCGCATTACCGACAACAATGCCTGCGGCGAAACGGCGGGAGCCTGGGTCGGAAGTCCCAACGCCGTGAGCAATGCGGCCTGGCGATGGGTCGTGTCCGCGTCGATCCGGCCCAGCCGTTCGGCCAATCGCGACGCGCACAACATCCCGATGGCCACGGCTTCGCCATGCAGCAGTTCGTCATAGCCAGTGAGCGCTTCGAACGCGTGGCAGAAGGTATGCCCGTAGTTGAGCACCGCACGAAGACCGCTTGTTTCCTGCGCGTCCCGTTCGACGATATCGGCCTTCAGCCGGCAGCATCGTGCCACGACTGGTACCAGCACATTCGGATCCCGAACACGAATCTGCTCGACGTGCTGTTCCAGGTACGCAAAAAAATCGGCGTCCAGGACCACTCCATATTTCACGACTTCCGCCAGACCCGAGCGGTATTCGCGTTCCGGCAACGATCCGAGAAATGCGATATCGACAAGCACGCCGCGCGGCTGCCAGAAAGCGCCCACGATGTTCTTTGCTTCAGGCAGGTTGATCCCCACTTTGCCGCCCACGGAACTGTCGACCTGAGCCAAGAGGGTCGTGGGGACCTGCACGAGGTCCAGGCCCCGAGCGAATGTGGCCGCCACAAATCCGGCCAGATCGCCGACCACGCCGCCTCCGGCGGCAACCACCAGTGACTTCCGATCCGTGCCTCGCTCGAGCATTTGCTGCCATAACCGGGCGGCCTCCGCAACGGATTTGCTTTTTTCCCCGGCGGGCACCGTCAGCACGTCGGCCCGTATCTCATGGCGATCAAAATCTTGCGCCATCTCGCCGGTATGCAGCGGCCCTACATTGTCGTCCGTGATGATAACGACATGCGCGTACCTGGTTTGCCGGGTACAGAACAAGGCGACCTGCCGAGCGCTTCCCGTGCCGATTTCGATGGTGTAGGCTCGGCCGCTCAACCGAACCTCAACAGTCCTCAGCGGCGCGTCCACCGTGTTTCCCTCGTCGAATCCCGCGGGGCCTCCCCGGGATCACGCGTTGCGGCCGGTTTCCATCACGATGCCAGCCGCTCGATATCATCCGCCGTTACCGTGATCCGCCGACAGAAACCGGTGTGCGTGCGAATGTATTCCAACTGCGAAGCCGCTTCTGGATCTGCGTGCAACTGTTGCCCAACACGCACTTTGTCGTCCGGTTCCCACTCGTCATATTCCTCGGGCCACACCGTGACCTGTTCCATGACCAAGGATTCGCGATAGGGATCGAACTTGTCCGGCATACCGTCTCCCCTCGTCCCGGCGGATGCACCACTTTCCGTCGCCTATACTGTACCGCACCACACGTACCTTACGAAAGATACGAGAGCACCCCGCCGCATGGCCACTTCGGGACGCCGGGCCATCCTGATCATTGTGCTGCTGGCCCTTGCCGCGGCGACCTTCAGTTGGACATACCGTCGCCGCTCCGTGCAACGAGCCATGCAGTTCTGGGGGCCGGAGGCGGCCGAGGCCATCGCGCGATCGCGGCACGTCGAGTTGTTGCGGCTGGCAGCGTTGGGTCCCGGGTCGCGGGCAGGCGACCGAGAGACGATCGCTGTGCCCGGTGGCCGCCGCCGGGTGGCAGCGCGGCGCGACATCAGTCACGCCCGCGGCCTGTCGCATCTGCGCCATGCGCTGCTGGCCGACGCTAGCTACGCATGGAACGCCCCATCGCGCACGGACCCACCCGCGTGGAATTACGCGTTGCGGTTCCGCACTCCTCGTGGCAGCCTGGACATCTTGATCGATCTGACGGCGCGGCGGGCGGGCCGGGCCACGTCGCGGCAGTCCGTCTCCATCCGCCCCATCGGCGACGGCGTGGAGGTTTTCTTCGAAGAGCAATTGGCCCGCCGTGCGGCTTCCCGCTGAGTGAGCGTGCACGAATCCGGAGCGAGATGGCTCGCCAGCACTCGCTAGCGTTGGATTCCCGCGGGCCTGCGCACGCCTGAGAACCAGGGGCGAGCGTCTGACGGAGCATGATCGTGACCGAGGACCTGACATGGGTGGTCGCCGCAAGCACGGGACGTTCCTAGAATCGCGGGGGGAGTGTCGAGCCGCAGCGCCCCCGATTCATCTGGTTCCCCAGCGGCACCCTCCAGTATAATCCGCCGCCGGCTCGAGGCTGGGCGGCGGGCTTGAGCGCCCGCCGCCTCGATGGATAGCGCCTCTTTGGGCGAACGATCCGCAAAATAACACGCCGAAACGTTGGCGGAGCAACGGCCCCGCTAACGTTTCAAATCATGGTGGAACGCTAAAGGGGTGCTGTCCATCCAGGGAGGGGTAACGCACATGCAGTCGATCGCCATCATCAACCAGAAAGGCGGAGTGGGAAAGACAACCACCGCGGTCAATTTGAGCGCGGCCTTGTCGGACCTGGGATTGCGAGTCGGGCTGATTGACCTCGATCCGCAGGCGCACGCCACGATGCACTTGGGCTTGGATCCCAGCTTCCATCGCCCCTCCACCTACGACTTGCTCACCGGCAACGCGGACATGGCGGAACTATGGCAGCGCGTGGACGACCGACTGTTTGTGGCGGGGTCGCACATCGATCTGGCGGCAGCCGAAGTCGAGCTGGCGGGAATGGTCGGCCGTGAAGTGATCCTGCGTGACAGCCTTCAGGCCATGCAACATCCGCTCGACTACGTGTTGATCGACTGTCCGCCCTCGCTGGGTATCCTGACGCTCAACGCCCTGGCTGCCGTCGACGACGTGTTCCTTCCGTTGCAGCCGCACTTTCTGGCGCTGCATGGCCTGAGCAAGCTGCTGGAGACGATCCAGCTCGTCGCGCGGAGATTGAATGAACGGCTGCGTTTGGCCGGGGTCGTGTTCTGCATTTACGATACAGCCACGCGACTGGCCGCCGAAGTGACGCGCGACGTGGAACAATTCTTTGGTGATTCGCGCGACGCCTCGCGTCCCTGGAGCGACGTCAAGATCTTCCAGTCGCGCGTGCGACGAAATGTTCGCCTGGCCGAGGCTCCCAGTTTCGGCAAGTCGATCTTCGGCCACGCGCCGTCGTCACATGGCGCCGAGGACTACCGCGCGCTGGCAGAAGAAGTCAAACGTCACTACGCGGAGCAACCCGTTTTGACTTCTCAGAAGGCTCGTCAAGCTGGATGATGCACGCTCTGGGCGTCCCCCCACCGCCGGGTGGACCTACCGGGGCACCGTGACCGTTTTGCCCGACACGTAGCGCCTCTAGGCCGGCACCGTCAGCGCACGTTGTGACCACTGGCACTCATATTCGCTGGCGGTTCGGACTGCTGGAATGATTCGGACCACGCAGCGGCGCGTCGGAAGCAACGTCACACGATGACGCTGACGATCGACTGAAACCGAGGATCGTCCCGCAGCGAATCGAAGTCGGGCTCTTCGCTCACCAGATCCCGGAAACGACCGTCCATCTCGATCGCGCGGGCCAGATAGCGAAGAGCGAAGCGTTTGTTACCGGCCAGCGTCCAGTAGCACGCCAGATTGTAATGCAGGATGGCCTCACCCGGATCGATTTTTAATGCCCGGTCCAAATCATCAATCGCCAAGTCGACGCGACCTGTCCGCTTGTGACACCAGGCCATCGCCACGAGCACGTGGATGCTTTCGGAAAGCGTCGTCGAGGCCCGCCTCAGCCACTTGATGGCTTCCGTGTGCCGTTGCAGCGCGCGGAGTGCTTCACCGCGAAGGTAACAGACCCTTCCGTCGAGGGCCCGTGGATCGTCCCACCGCTCGAGAACGTCGAGTGCATGCTCGGGCATGCCCAGCTCCAAGTAGCCTTCTGCCTGGCGTACTTGCTGCTGGCGGCGTAGACGTTGTTCGGGAGACATGATGTGGCAGTTGCTTGATGTCAAAATCGTTCTCGGATCGTACCGACGCAGACGAGCGTCTAGATGCCAGACAGGTCCGCCGAGCCGCGGCAACGAACGTCGCCCAAATGCTTGATGAGCGGTCGATGCACCGCGGCGCGGGGAGGCGCTCCCTCGCTCTGTGCATTCTACCCGTCGGACGCCAAAAGCCAAAAGCAATGCCACGGCAGAGGGCGATTTTTCCGTAATTCGCCCCAGGGCAGTGCGGCCCGCAAGGGCCCAGCAGAGTAGGAAATGGGGAGGCATCTTGCGGGTTAGAGCGCGACGCGGTTTGAGGCAACCGGCTCGGATTTCTGCGAGATGGGCGGTGGTCCAGAACAGTCCTGCACCGCCCCGCCGGTGGCCCGGCCGCGAATTCCGTCTGCCGACGCGAGTCCCGAATTATTGGCTACGCGACGATATTTTGCGCTTCGTCGTAGTAGGCGACGAGTGGACGCGTGGAGGAAGGCAGTTGCAACAGCGGCGCAAATTCGGCGAATTGCTCGTCCACGCGTGCTAGAAGCTGGCGGGCCGGCGGCGCGCCGGCCGGATTGATACTCTGATACGCCTTTTCGAAAAGATCCGCCTCGCTCCACCGCTCGTCGACCGACGCGGGCAGCATCGCTGATACAGCCACGACGCGCTGTTCCGGTTCGATGTCCTCCTCGCCCAGCACCATCTCCAGTTCCGCGTGGCGTTCCACGAAGGTGCCGAATGACGGGGGCAGATTCCATTTGCTGGCGACCACCTGCGCCGCCTCAGCGTGCGTCCATCCGAACCGCTCCCGCTCCAGTACCGAGAGACGCTGTTGGGATTCCGTCCGCTGCGCGAGCAGCTCCGCGTATTCGTTCGGCAACTCTTTGGCCAACAGCGGAACGGCCATATCCTGCAGCAACGCCGCCGCGAACGCTTCTTCCGTGTCGCGCTTGCCTGCCAGTTGCACGGCTGTTCTTGCAAACAGACCTCGCCGCAGGGAATCCTGCCAGAGTTTCCTCAGGTCCAACGCGCCGCAGCGCGGGTTGGGCATCATATTGTAGACGGCGCTCCACAATACGAAATTCTTGATGGTGCGGATGCCAACCAACGTGATGGCCAGCTTGATCGTAGAGATTTCCTGTGAAAATCCAAAATAGGACGAGTTGACAAACCGCAGCACCTGGCTCGACAGCCCGGGCTCGCTTTCGATCGGGACCGCGAATTCCGCAGGCCCGTTGTCTGGATCGCGGGCCAGTTCCAGGACGCGAATGGCGGTTTGCGGCAACGCCGGCAGTTGGGCCCCATTCAGTAGCCGATTCAGATCGATGGTCGGTGCGGTCGTGCGGCTCACAGTTTGGGTTCCTCTCGGGCTGCGAAAGTTCTGAAGAAACTTTAGGTCACACTTCCAGACGCAGCAAAAAAACGCCGACGGCGCCAAACCTCCGCCACTCGATCGAAATAACTACGTTCGGTGAGGCGTGCTGTCATGTCGCCACGGCACGCCTCGCGTGTTGCCCAAATGCAACAATCCCCGGCTACGCCCCGCCCGCCGAGTGTTGTCTAACCGCCTGTCCCAACGCGGGCTTACGGCTGGGGTCGCCGGATCGCATTCGCCGCGGCGCACGGTTTGCCGCTGGTTCCCGGAGGCCACGGGGCACCGCCCCCCGCGGGCGCAGCGCGCGGCAGCCACCAGCCACCGCCGGTTCTCCGCGGAAACTTCTCTTCTCCCCCCGGATGCGTCCATGCGTTGGATTGGCTTGATTCTGATCCTACTGGCCCTGGGCGCCGCGTGGGCATGTTCGATCGAGTCGGGGAATCCTCATTCGTGGGACAGCGCCCGGTGGGTACGCACGCGCGATGGATGGGAGGACGCGCGGGCCCTGGGTCCGCCGCCCGCAGTCTACGATTCCGACATCCATCCACTTGTTTTCGCCACGACTCTGACGCTGTTTTCTCTATTGTTGCTGGTGGCCTTTTCTCGTGACCGGACCGCCGGTCGCTGAAAACCGCCTACAGGGCACGGGAGCCCGCGGCCGACCGCTCCAAGCGGTGTGTCAGAATGCGGGGGATCGCGTGGCCCGCCCGCTTGTCTTTTCGCCAGGGACGCCGCGGCACCGGAGTGGTCCCACAGGCTCGGCCGGCCCCCCGTGAATCGGGACCGAGAGGTCCTTTTTCGCCCGCCCATGTACGGAATCTGCCGCCCGCCGCCACCCATAACAATGGAGCGTTGTTCATCGTCCCCACATGAAGTGCAATACGGGTGCCCCCATGCGACTGACGTTGCGGACCATGCTGGCCTACATGGACGAGATCCTGGAACCGGAAGATCAGGAAAAGATCGGCCAAAAAATTGAGGAAAGTCCGTTTGCCACCGACTTGGTCCGGCGGACGCGTGATATCGTGCGTCGGCTTCGGGTGGGCGCGCCGCCGTTGTCCGCCGAATCCGCGGGCATGGATGCCAATACCGTTGCGGAATATCTGGATAATTCCATGGAATCGGAGCGGGTCGCCGACTTTGAACGGGTCTGTTTGGAATCGGACGTCTACCTGGCGGAGGTCGCGGCCTGTCATCAAGTATTGACGCTGGTGCTGGGACAGCCGGCGGAAGTCGATGCCGACGCGCAACAGCGGATGTACCGGATCCTGGACGAGCCCCACGCGGCCGGTGCTGCCACGGGCCCGCCCGGGGATGTCGGCGGCTCCCGTTACCCGGATGGATCGACGGTCCGCGAGGACAGTGGCGACGCGGGCGAATCCGCGCGGGCGCGACGCCGGCCCGAAGTACCCGAATATTTGCGTGCTTCGTCGGGCAGGAGATGGGCCCGCGCGGTGGCCGCCGTTGCCGCCTGTGTCGCCCTGATCGCGGTTGTGGGATTGATTGCCGCCCGCTGGCGCGGCTCCCCGACCGCCTCGGGACAAGTCGCCGCCCGACAGGATCCTCGCGAACAGCCGTCTGACGGCATGGCGTCCGACGATGAACCGTCGAACGACTACCGCAGCAGCGTGACGACGGGCGCGGATACCTTAGCCACGCCAGCCGCACCGGACGGCAAGGTGGCCAACGACCGGGACGGACCCGTCGCGGCGGCCCCCGAGCGGACCCGACCTGCGCCTCCCTCGGCCGACCCGGGAGCCGGCCAACCGGAGCCACCAGGACCCATCGAATCTCCCGCGACGGCCGGTTCCCGAGCAACGCCTGAGCCACCCGACGCGATCCCCTTCCCGTTGCCCGGCGAATCCGAACCACCCACCGGCTCCTCGGCCGAGCTACCGGGCGACCTGCCCATACCGCCGTTCGAGTCGGATGCGAAGCCGAACGAAACGGCTGATTCGACCGGTCCGGCCACGCCTGCCGCGGCGGACGCCGCGGCTCCGGATCCTGTGCCAGTGGGGGGCGACGACGCGCCGCTTGAAACGGGAATCAACCCCGAGGGCAATCTGCTCGTACGACGGGACCCGGAACGCGACCGCTGGTGGCGGCTGCCCGCCCAGGAGCCGCTCTACTCGGGCGACGTCGTGCTGGCTTTGCCCACGTTCCGTTGCCGGATTGCCCTTCGACCGGCATGGCAAATGGTACTTAACGGCGCCACTTCGCTGCGCTTGAATGGACCCGATGCCGATGACGTGCCGCGATTGGAAATCCTGTATGGCCAGGTGAATCTGCGGCATGACGACGCGGCCGAAGGACGGCTCTCCCTGCTGATCGACCAGCGACAACACCTGGTTCGGTTTGAAGGCGGCGGCGCCGAGGCCGTTGTGCGCCTGCTGCGCGAACTGGTTCCGGGAGAGGATCCCGAGGCAGCCCCGGCTCCCGTTTCGGTGCATGTTTTCGTCCGCAGCGGTTCGGTCCAATGGCAGGCGGGGCAGGAAGCGTTCGCGGCCCAGGCTCCCTCCTACCGGATTTGGGACGGCACCGCATTTCGCGAAGTCGATATTGCCGACAGCAGCCCGGACTGGATTGGCCCGGAGCAGCTCAGCGCAATCGAGCAGTCCGCCTCGGAGGACGTGGAGACAGAACTGGTCACAGATCGACCGGTCGGCGTCGTCTTGCAGGAACTTGTCGACAGGCAACGGCTGGGCCGCAAGATTGAGGTCAAATCGCTGGCTGCGCGGTGCGCGGTCCACGTGGGCAACTTCGCTCCGTTCGTGGAAGCATTGAACGATCCGGAGGGACGACCGGCCTGGCGGCCCCAGGATATCCGCACGCTGCGCGATGCCTTGGCTTTGGGTCCGGAAGTTGCGGGACGGATTCGCGAGTCGTTTCAGCAGTTGCGGGGCGAAGACGACGGGCGGGAGCTGTTCCGAATGCTGTGGGGTTACGATGCCGGTGACCTGGCGCGCGGCGATCGCGAAAAACTCGTGTCGTATTTAGAACACGAGCGGCTGGACTATCGGCTGCTGGCCCTGTGGAACCTGATTGACATCACCGGCTATGGCAGCACCGATCGGCTGGACGACCCGAAACGGGTACGGCGGTTGATCCCGCGGTGGAAACAACGGCTGGCCGATGGAGAGATCGTCCCGCGCGAGCAGCGGTAGGCGGCCGGTGGTCAGGGACGCCGGGGAGGAGCCGGCAAGGGGCGGTTGGCCGCATCGCACCCCCCAAAGCCGCGGTGTCTCACGCCGGGTCGGCCCAGAAGGGTCCGCGTAACGCGACGCCCGCCCGTTGGTGGGGACGACACGCCACTTTCACCGTTTGGCCGCTTCATTTAGAATATGGATCGCTTGAAGCGTGCTGCTACGGTACCCGCCGCCTGACTTTTGGGTGCGCGTCCCAGATTCCAGAGGAGGAGTCGCGAGCGTGGAGATCTGCATCTCGATGCGCCATGGACACTTGAGCGAGAAGACGCAATCCAAGATCTCCAGCAAAGTCGAACGGCTGGCACGGATTTTTGACCGCCTTGTTTCCATTGAGGTCACGATTGATCTGAAGGACGAGAATGCCCCGAGTGTGGACATTCGTGTCTCGGCGGAGCACAAACATGATTTTGTGGCAACGCAGCAGTCGGCCAGCCTGATGGCGTCGCTTGACGGCGCGCTACACAAGGCGGAGCAGCAGCTTCGCAGGTACAAGGAGAAGATTCAGGATCGCCATCGAAACCCGGCGAATCGGCGACAGGAGATCGCCAGCGATACCGATCGGGACAAGGCTTGAACCTGTAGCGTGGAACGGGACACGTATTCCTGAGCCACGTCGATCTGCGGCGAGGGTATTTCGCGAGACAACCGTGAGGAATTACGTCCATGAAGTTTGCCGACTTCGTAAGTCCGGAAGCGATTCGCGCTGACCTGGAGGCGGACGACAAGGAGGGGGTGGTTCGAGAGATGACGTCCGCGTTGATGGAAGCGGGCAAGGTGGCGGCGGAGGAATATGAAAGCATCGTCAAGGCGATTCTCAAGCGCGAGGAGCTGGGCAGCACGGGCATCGGCCGCGGCGTCGCTGTGCCGCACACGAAGCACCCCAGCGTGGAAAATCTGGTAGGCACCGTGGGTGTCAGCGCGGCGGGCGTGGATTTCGCCAGCCTGGATGGAGACAAAGTGCATTTGTTTTTTTTGCTGATTTCTCCTCCGGATCGTCCCGGCGACCATTTGCGGGCGCTGGAGAATATTTCGCGCCAGCTGCGAGACGAGACGTTCTGCAAGTTTCTCAAACAAAGCAAGGCCTCCCAAGACATCTTGCAGTTGCTGGAGGAGGCGGACAACAACCAATTTGTGTCGTGACGGGCGACCGCCTGCGTGGGTGGCAAAGTATGGGAGAATCAAGGGCTACTCGTATCGCAGTTGTCGCGATAGAAGCGGGATTGCATGCGCGCCCGGCGGAATTGTTTGTCCGCCGCGCACAGCAGTTCGCGTCGACGATCAACGTCATTAAAGAAAGGCAGTGCGTGGACGCCAAGAGCATCCTGAATGTGCTGTCGCTGGCCGCCGAGAAGGGTACGGTGTTGACGCTGGAGGCCGTCGGCGAAGATGCGGAGGATGCGGTCGACGCGCTGGCGGAACTGGTGAACAACGGTTTCGCCGTCGATGAAACCAGGAATCAGGAACAATCAAGTTAATCTATCCTTTCGTTGTGGGTGCGCGCGGCCGGGTTCGAGCGAAGGCTGACGTGCCAGGATTTCCGGCGTGATGACCGGTAGCGCGCCGCCGAGCCCGGGAGGTGGCTCGCGCGTGCCACTGCCTGCCGGCAGCGTCGGCTGCTGAGGACCGCCTGAGGCTTTCCGACCTGGTCCGACTGGGGGACGGTCCCATCGGGCACAGACGTCGGGGCACAGACGTCGCTTGTCGCGACCGGTGGTCCGCTCGCGGTGCGCGCCCCGCACTTTGTCCATGCAACAACTCAAGGGAATTGCCGTATCGCCGGGCGTCGTCATCGGCGATGCGCTGGTGATGGATAACGAGGGTTTCCGGATCCCTCGCCGGTTTGTTGCGCGAGACGCGGTCGAGGACGAATTGAAGCGGCTCGACGCCGCCATCCAGGCCGCCAGCCAAGAGACGGAACGCAACCGCGACAGTGTCGCCCGCCAGTTGGGCGAGCAGTACGCGGGGATCTTTTCCGCCCACCTGCAGATCCTGCGGGACGCGCATCTGCATCGCGAACTCGAAGAGATGATTCGCGAACGGCATTTTTCGCCGGAACATGCGGTGAGCCGCGCGCTGCGCCGCTACGCCAAGGTCTTCCAGTCGCTGGACAACCACTATCTGGCCGAACGGGCCAACGACATCTTCGATATCGAAAAGCGGCTGCTCCGCTTGCTGCTCGGGCGCCGGCGCGAAGAACTATCCCAGCTGACTTCCGCGGTGCTGATCCTGGCCCACGATCTGACGCCCAGCGAGACGGCCAATCTGGATCGCAATTTCGTGCTGGGGTTTGTCACGGAGGTGGGAGGACCGGGAAGCCACACGGCCATTGTGGCCGAGGCCCTGGAAATTCCCGCCGTCGTCGGCACCGGACCCTTTCTGACGGATGTGTCCGGCGGCGAACAGGTGATCATCGACGGGGACGAAGGCTTCGTCATTCTGGAACCGGACGAGGCGACCATCGAGAAATACACGCGCCAGATCGAACAACAGCGGTCGTTGGCCGTTCAGCTCCAGTCACTCAACGACCTGCCGGCCGAAACCGCCGACGGGGCTCGGATCCGTTTGCTGGGCAACATCGAGTTTCCACACGAAGTGGCGCTGTGCCAGCAACGCGGCAGCGACGGAATCGGTTTGTACCGCACCGAATTCCTGTACATCGGTGCCGACCGCGCGCCGACCGAACAGGACCAGTTCGAAGCCTATGCCGAAGTTGTCCGGGCCATGCAAGGCCGGACGGTGGTCATCCGCACGCTCGATTTGGGCGCGGACAAAATGCAGGCCGCCACCCCCCACATCGACGTAGAACGCAACCCGGTACTGGGAATGCGCAGCCTGCGGCTGTCGCTGCGCAATGTGCCGATGTTCCGCACGCAGCTGCGGGCGATCCTGCGCGCCGCTGCGCTGGGCGATGTCCGCATCATGTTCCCTATGGTCAGTACGCTGATGGAGCTGCGGCAGGCGAAGATGGTCCTGGCCGACGTGATGGAGGACCTGTCGGAACACGATATTGCATTCAACCCGGAGCTGCCCGTCGGCATGATGGTGGAAGTTCCGGCCGCCGTGGTGATGATGGATCAATTTGTGCATGAGGTGGACTTCTGCAGCATTGGAACCAACGACCTGATCCAGTACACACTGGCCGTCGACCGCAGCAACAAAGATGTCGCCAACCTGTATACGCCGTCCGACCCGTCCGTGATCCGACTAATTGCCATGGCCATCGACACGGCCCGCAAGCACTCCCTTCCTATCAACCTGTGTGGCCAGATGAGCGGCAGCACCACTTACACCATGCTGCTGGCCGGTCTGGGGCTGCGCAGCTTCAGCGTGACGCCCGCGGCGATCCCCGAGATCAAACGTGTTTGTCGCGCCGTCACAATACCGCAATGCGAGGAGGTTGCCCGCCGCGCGCTGACGATGGTCAACGCGCGGGACATCAAGAGCTACCTCAAGGAGCAACTGCACAAAGTCGTGCCGGAGCTGGTGGTGTAAACAGATCCGGGCACGGCCAAGGGCCTTACGACCATGACGCATCAGCGCTATCGCATCCGCTTTCGCAAGGAAGGAGATCTACGGTTTCTCAGCCACCGAGACCTCGTCCGCACGTTCGAGCGGGCCTTTCGCCGGGCGGGACTGGGCCTGCGGATGAGCCAGGGATTTCATCCCAAGCCCCAGATGAGCTTTCCGCTGGCGCTGGCCGTGGGGATCGCCGGAATGCGCGAAGTACTGGAACTGAATCTGACGGAGCCGCTGGCGGTCGTTGACCTGTGGGCGGCGATCGAATGCCATTTGCCAAAGGGCCTGGCGATCGACGCGGTCGAAGCCGTGCCGGCGGGCACGCGGAAAGCGGCTGTCTGCTACGCCGTCTACCGAATGGCGCTGCATTCGGAAGACAACCAACAAGAACTGCAATCACAAATAAACCACGTCATGCGCCAGCCGTCGCTGCCGCTGCGCCGCGTCGACCGTGATTCGTGCGTCGATATCCGGCCCTATCTGGATCAACTGGCCATCGTTGATGATCAACTCCAGATCGGTGTCCACGTCACGCCGCGCGGCAGTGCCCGTCCGCGTGAAGTGCTGCAGGCGCTCGGTCTGGACGACCTGGAATCGGCGGGCCGCAACCTGACACGTGTCGACGTTGTGCTCGACGGCGGTGTGCGACCCCCCGCGGACGTGCCGGTGGGTCCGACGCCATGTGATGACGCTGAATCATTGAGGACAACGAATCGATGAAACCGGAGATGCTGATCAACGTCGCGCAGCCCGAGGAATCTCGGATCGCGATCGTGGAAGACGACGTATTGGAAGAGCTTTACATCGAACGACCCAGCCAGGACAACTACGCGGGCAACATCTACAAGGGCCGGGTCGTGAACCTGGAACCAAGCATCCAGGCCGCCTTCGTGGATTTCGGCGTGGGACGCAACGGGTTTCTGCACATCAGCGACGTGGAACCCCAGTATTTCCGGCAGGGCGGCTACGATCCCGACCAGGCGGCGGTGGAGGAATTCAGCGGGGCCGGTGCCGGCAATCCCCGGAGGGCGGCGGATCGCGGCCCCGCCGCCCCGCCACGCTTTCGCCGTCCCGGTGCGCGGCCCCGCATCAAACCGCCCATTCAGGAGATTTTTAAGCGCGGCGACGAAGTGCTCGTGCAGGTCATCAAGGAAGGCATCGGCAGCAAGGGACCGACGCTGTCGACCTACATCAGTATCCCGGGCCGGTACCTGGTCCTCATGCCCGCCCTGGGACGGATCGGTGTGTCTCGCAAAATCGAAGATGAAGACGACCGGCGGCGTCTCCGCGAAATCCTCCTGGAACTCAATCCGCCCAAAGGCCTGGGGTTCATCGTGCGCACGGCCGGAACCGACCGCACCAAAAAGGAACTGTCTCGCGACCTCGCCTACCTGTTGCGTCTATGGAAAGTCATCGTCCGGCGCATCAAGAAACAGCAGGCGCCGGTGGATATCTACGAAGAAAGCGATATGATCATTCGCACGATTCGTGACATCTTCACGAGCGAAGTGGATGCGATCCATATCGATGAACCGTCGGCGTTCGAACGGGCCAAGGAGTTTCTGCAGATCGTCATGCCCCGCTACGTGAACCGGTTGCATCTCTACGAAGGCAAGGAGCCGCTGTTCCACAAATACAATCTCGATGCGGAAATCGCCCGTATCAACCAGCGTAAAGTACCACTGCGTGGAGGTGGTTCGATTGTCATCGATCAGACCGAAGCGCTGGTGGCCATCGACGTCAACAGTGGCAGCTTCCGCACGGACGAATCGGCCGAAGAGACCGCCTACAAGCTGAACCAGCTGGCCGCGAAGGAAATCGCCCGACAACTCCGACTCCGCGACCTCGGCGGCGTGATCGTCAACGACTTCATCGACATGCGCAAGGACAAGCATCGGCGAGGTGTCGAACGCGCGCTGCGGGAAGCCATTCGTCGCGACCGGGCACGCTCGAAAATCCTTCGCACCAGCCCCTTCGGCTTGATCGAGATGACGCGTCAGCGGATACGCCCGAGCCTGAAGCGGAGCGTCTTCAGCGAGTGCCCGTGCTGCAACGGGGGCGGGCTGGTCAAGTCGGCCGAAAGCATGGCCATCGAGGTACTGCGGATGCTCATGCTCAGTACGCAAAAAAAGGGCATCGCGCGGCTGTGCATCACCGTGGCCTCCGACGTGGCCACGTACCTCAACAACCGCAAAAGGCGTGAGCTGGCGCGTGTCGAGGAAGATGGCGGGTTCCGGGTCGAAATCATCGGGAACGGCTCGGTCAACCCCGAACACCTCGACATCCGCACCGAAGACGAAAACGGCCGCGAAATCACCCTGACGTGGAATTAGTGCTCGACGACGACGATGCGCTGTTTTACAATGCGCGGTTCTGGACGGCATCGCTCGCCGAGAGCGGCGGCGCTCGGGCAGGGTCGAGGCGCGTTGCCACCCGCATCGCCGTCCCGCCTCCCCGGGCGCAATCGCGCGGCGGCACCGCGAAAGCCAACCGAAAGTTCCCGATCGAGCACGTTGCTCGACACCACCTCCCGTCTTTTTGCCACCCACATAGCCATGTATGCGATCATTGCCGACGGCGGACGCCAATATCGGGTTGAAGAAGGTCAGGAATTGCAGGTCGACTACCGGGACGTTCCGGCCGGTCAGCAACTGCAGTTCGATAAGGTCCTGGCACTACGCAACGACGAAGGACTCCTCATCGGACGGCCGACCGTCGACGGAGCCGCCGTGACGGCCCAAGTCGTCGGGCCCGAACTGGGCAAGAAGCTGGTGGTCCAGAAATTGCGCCGCCGCAAGAATTCCCGTCGCCGCACCGGTCATCGACAGCTCCACACGCGCGTCCGTATTGAGAAGATCGAGGGCTGATCGGCCGCGCGACCGGCCACCGGTCGGTCGGCACCGGCGTTCTGCCGTCCCGCGGGGCCGAAGAATTTCTCGAAAAATCTTCCCTTCGCCCGAGCGACCGCCCCGTGATAGCAGAAACGCCCGATTCGCCGTAAAAACCGGGCTTCTGGGCCGTTGCTACCCCCATCCGAGGACCCCGGGATGACGGCGTACAAACGTCTCTAAGCCCTTTTGGCAAAGAGACTTATTGCCTATTTTGAAACGCCGATTGACGTCGCGGCGAATCTGTGTAAACTCGAATGCTTTCACCCGTATGTTGTAGTGCAACGGGCATCGGCTACAATATATTGGTGGTTTTGATGATTTACACCACCCTTAGGGGGTGTCTTCAAGTCTTTGTTCGTTCGGGGCTCAAGCACTTGGCTCGAATGGGCCGAGAATGCTTGCAGGGATGTATACGCTTGTATACTGATGGAACGGATGCCCGGCTGCTGCCTTGCAGAAGGAGCTGTACGATGGCCGTCACCGATGCTGGTATTTCGCATGCTGTCCGCCACGCTCACCGACCGGAAACCACCGATAAGGTGCCTCGTCAGGCGTTGAAGATCGACTCGGTATTTTGTGATGCCGGCGGCGCGGATCCGTTCGACACCGTCGCCTGGGAGTTGCGCAGCGCGGCGATTAAGGATGAAAACGGGCAGGTGCTGTTCGAGCAGCACGACTGTGACATTCCGGCCGGCTGGAGCCAACTGGCAACCAATGTGGTGGTCAGCAAGTACTTCTATGGCGAGCTGGGAACGGCCGAGCGGGAATCGAGTGTTCGCCAGTTGATCCATCGGGTGAGCCGCACGATTGCCGACTGGGGCATCGAAGATGGTTACTTCGTGACCCGCGCCGATGGTGAGCGATTCTATCGCGAGTTGACCTGGTTGTGCCTGCACCAGCACGGCGCGTTCAATTCCCCCGTGTGGTTTAATGTCGGCCTGTACCATCAGTACGGGGTCAAGGGCAGCCAGTGCAGCTGGAGCTGGGATCCGGAGCAACAGGCGGTTCATCGGCCGGACAATCCGTACGAATATCCGCAGGCATCCGCGTGCTTTATCCAGCACGTGCAAGACAACATGGAAGACATCATGGAGCTGGCTCGCAGTGAAGCCATGCTCTTCAAGTTCGGCAGCGGCACGGGCACGGATCTATCGACGCTGCGATCGCACCGGGAAAAGCTTTCGGGGGGCGGGCGTCCCTCGGGCCCACTGTCGTTCATGCGTGTTTATGACCAGATCGCAGCGGTCGTCAAATCGGGCGGCAAGACGCGTCGCGCGGCCAAAATGCAGTCGCTCAAAGTATGGCATCCGGACATCATGGAGTTCATCGAGTGCAAGGACAAGGAGGAGCAGAAGGCGCGGGTTTTGATTGAGCATGGCGGATACGAGGCGAATTTCAACGGCGAAGCGTACAGCTCGATCATGTTCCAGAACGCCAACCTTTCGGTCCGAGTGACGGACGAATTCATGCAGGCGGTCGAGCAGGACCAGCCGTGGGCAACGCGGTGGGTCACCGATCCGGCCCGCGAAGGTCCGACCTATCCGGCGCGGGAGATCCTGCATCGCATGGCCCAATGTGCGTGGAGCTGCGGCGATCCGGGCGTGCAGTACGACACCACGGTCAATCATTGGCACACCTGTCCCCAATCGGGCCGGATCAATGCTTCCAACCCCTGTTCGGAATACATGTTCCTGGACGATACGGCCTGCAATCTGGCCAGTATCAATTTGATGAAGTTCCGCCGCCCGAATGGTAGCTTTGACAGCGACCGGTTTGCGGCTGCCTGTCGGATCTTCTTCATCGCCCAGGAGATCTTGGTCGATCACAGCAGCTATCCCACACGCGAGATCGCCCGCAACAGTCACCTGTTCCGGCCGCTGGGACTGGGGTATTCCAATCTGGGCAGTCTCATCATGACCAGTGGGATGCCGTACGACTCGGACGCCGCGCGGGGATTGTGCGGCGCGATTACGGCCCTGCTGCACGGAGCCGCCAATTTGGCCAGCGTGGAACTGGCCCGGGCGGCGGGGCCGTTTGAGGCCTATTCTGAGAACCGGCTGCCGATGCTGCGCGTGATGGAAATGCACCGGGACAAGGTGCGGCAGATACACGAAGAGGGACCTCCTGATCTGAAGGAGGCCGCCGCGCGGTTGTGGGACGAAGTCGTGCGACAAGGCGAACGCTTCGGTTTTCGCAACGCCCAGGCCACGGTGCTGGCTCCCACTGGTACGATCAGTTTTTTGATGGATTGCGATACGACCGGGATCGAACCGGAAATCGCTTTGGTCAAGTACAAACAGCTGGCCGGCCGCGGCATGCTCAAGATGGTCAATCAGACCGTGCCCGTCGCGCTGCACGCAATCGACTACGATCAGCCGCGCATCGACGCCATTTTGGCCTACATCCAAGAGCACGACTCAATCGAAGGCGCACCGGATTTGAAGGCCGAACATTTGCCTGTGTTCGACTGCGCATTTACACCGCGCAACGGCACGCGGAGCATCAGCTGGCGGGCCCACGTGGCCATGATGGCGGCGGCCCAGCCGTTTTTGTCCGGCGCGATCTCCAAAACCGTCAACATGCCGCGGGACACTACGCCGGAGGAAGTTGCCGGTGCCTATATCGACGGCTGGAAAATGGGCCTCAAGGCGCTGGCCATTTACCGTGACGGCTCCAAGGAAAGCCAGCCCCTGTCGACGTCCTCCGAGTCGGACAGGGCCGCCGCAAAGTCCCTGGCCGCGCCGCGAAGGGAACGCCTTCCCGATACGCGGCGGTCCATTACCCATAAATTTAACGTGTCGGGCCACGAAGGTTACATCACCGTGGGCCTGTACGACGACGGTCGGCCCGGCGAAGTTTTCTTGACGATGGCCAAGGAAGGCAGCACGGTCGGCGGCTTGATGGACGCCTTTGGCACGGCCATCTCGATGAGCCTCCAATACGGCGTGCCGCTGGAAGACTACGTCAAGAAGTTCTCCCATACGCGCTTTGAGCCGATGGGATACACCAAGAATGCCGAGATTCGCATCGCCAAGAGCATCATCGACTACATCTTTCGATGGCTGGGTATCACGTTCCTGCCGGGATTCCGCGAAGAAGCGGCGCGCAGTCAGTCGCGGCCCGCACCGGCCTCCCAGACGGCGTCCGAAACATCCGCAGCGCTTCCGCCGGACACCGAGGCATCGGCCCCCCGGCACCGGACAGCGAGGCAGACCGAGTCTGCTCCGGCCGATAAGACCGATAACGGGCCGTCCAGCGGGACCAACGGCCAGGGCCGCACCGCGACTGCGCCACGCTCCGGTGCGAATGCCACCGCCATCGTGGCACCGGAAGCAGCAAGCGATACTCAGGCGGCTTCCGCCGCGGGGCGTTACGCCAACGCCGTCGACCAGTTCGCCAGCTTCCAGTCCGATGCGCCCGCGTGCGATCACTGCGGAGCCATCACCGTGCGGAACGGGAACTGCTATCTCTGTCACAACTGCGGTAACAGCATGGGTTGCTCGTAACGGAATGCCGGGTAACCGGGCAAGGAGCCGCCTGCCTGTGGGGACCCGCGGGCAACCCATGCGTTCCGCAGGCTTTCCACAGGTCCTCTCCCGTAGACGTGACCCGACGGAATGCGGCGGGCCGCCGCGCAAAACGACAGCCGCCCCCGCGGCGATCAGCGGGAGGCGGCTGTGGTTGCCTGGGCGTCGCGCTAGAGCGACTTACATGTCGTAGTACATGCAGAATTCGTACGGATGCGGCCGCAAGCGCAGGGCATCCACTTCGTTGGCCGTCTTGTACTCGATCCAGGTATGGATCACATCCTGCGTGAACACGTCTCCCCGCAGCAGGAATTCGTGGTCCCGGGATAGCGCCGCCAGGACCGCGTCCAGCGAGCCTGGCGTCTGGGGCACTTCGGCGGCCTCCTCGGGCGGAAGGTCATACAGGTCCTTATCGAGCGGTCCACCCGGATCCATCTTGTTCTGGATCCCGTCGATCGCCGCCATCAGGATCGCGGAGAACGCCAGGTACGGATTGCAGCTCGGATCGGGACAGCGGAATTCGATCCGCTTCGTCTTCGGACTCGGGCTGTACATCGGGATCCGGCAGCAAGCGGACCGGTTGCGCTGCGAGTACGCCAGATTGACCGGCGCTTCGAAGCCCGGCACGAGCCGCTTGTAGCTGTTGGTGGTCGGATTGGTGAAGGCCAGGATGGCGGGGGCGTGTTTGAGAATGCCGCCGATCGCGAACAAAGCTTCATCGCTGAGCCCTGCGTAGCCGCCGCCGGCAAACAGCGGTTCGCCACCTTTCCACAAGGAAACGTGCGTGTGCATACCCGATCCGTTGTCGCTGAAGATCGGTTTGGGCATGAACGTGACCGTCTTGTTGTACCTCTTGGCCACGTTCTTGATGATGTACTTGTACATCAACAGCGTATCGGCCATCGCCACCAATTCAGCGAATCGCAGGTCGATTTCCGACTGGCCCGCCGTACCCACTTCATGGTGCTGCGCTTCGACTTCGATTCCGCAGTCCATCATGGTCTGCATCATTTCGTTGCGGATGTTCATCATCTGATCCGCGGGAGGCACCGGGAAATATCCCTCTTTGTGCCGCAGTTTGTACCCCAGGTTCGGGCCTTCGTCCCGGCCCCGGTTCCACTGTCCCTCGACACTGTCGATGTAGTAGAAGGCCTGGTGCTCCTTCTGATCGAAGCGGATGTCATCAAAAATGAAGAATTCGGCTTCGGGCCCAAAGTATGCCGTGTCGGCAATGCCGGTACTCTTCAAATAGTTCACCGCCTTGCGGGCGACATTGCGGGGATCGCGCGAGTAGTCTTCGCGCGTGATGGGATCCTGGATATTGCAGATCATCGACAGGGTGGGAATCTGCGTAAACGGATCGAGCAATGCCGTTTCCGGCTGCGGAACCACGAGCATGTCGCTCTCATGAATCCCCTGCCAGCCGCGAATGCTCGAGCCGTCGAATCCGATCCCGTCTTCAAACACGTCCTCGTCGAGCTTGCCGACCGGGATCGTAAAATGCTGCCACAGCCCGGGAAAATCCATGAACCGCAAATCGACCGCCTTGACGTCCTTTTCTCGGCACAGGGCCAGAACTTCCTTAGGAGTCACTGTCGCTCCCCCTTCCACAACTGGGTGTGCTCACGTGTGTTGTTGCCAACACGGTTACTGTCTGCCTCGGCAACCCCCCGGACGAAGCTCGGCGCGCACCGGCAGACCCGCCTCATGGCGGACCCGCCGTGCAACACGGGTACCATTTCGTCCAAGACGAACCGGCATGATAGACCATAATTCACGGAATACAATCGGCTTACGCGAATTTGACGCCTTTTCGGAAGGTCCCCCGGGAGGTGCCCGTGCTGCCTGCATGTTAGGCAGGCCGTGAACAGCACTTGCGCAGTAGAGCGGCCCGCGCGACGCGTCGCCATGCGCGACGGGTACTGCTTGGCTGAACGGCCGGCGGTCAGGACGCCGGCCCGGTGGGCGTGGCCGTCTTGGCCCGCGGTTCGACACCCTGGTGTGCCGGGCCGGCGGTGGTCCTCTGCTGGACGGCCGTTCGGCGAGCCAGTATCGCCAGGAACGACGGTACCAGGAATGTTCGCACCAGGAACGTATCCAGCAGCACGCCCAGCGACAGCGCGAAGCCCAATTCCAGCATGCCGCGCAGCGAACCAAACATCATGGATACAAACGTACCGGCCATGATCACGCCGCAACTGGTGATGATTCCGCCCGTTTGAATGATTGCTTCGCGCAGGCCTTCCGTGGGGCCTCGCCGCCGTTGTTCCTCAAAGACACGCGTGGTCAGATAAATGTTGTAGTCTTCGCCTACGGCAATCAGGATCACGAATAGAAAGATGGGCACTTTCCAGTCGAGTCCCGAGAACGACTCGGCATAGAGCCATTCAAAAAAGAGCTGTGTCGCGCCGATCGTCACAAAGTAACTCAGCAGCACCGAGAAGATCAGGTACAGGCAGATCAGCGGACGGCGCAGGACGAGAATCAACACGCCCAGCACGGCGATGACAGCGAGCTTTTGAATCAGGTGTCGATCACTCTCGGTGACATCCTTCAGGTCGCGAATGGCCGCCGTAGTGCCCACGAATTCGAATTGGACGTCGTGCCATGCCGAGTCGACCGTGCTGGCCCGTGCCGACAAGCGGGCATCGACATGGTCCAGGACGGCCTGCGCTTCGGGGGAAAAGGGATCTTCCGCCAGGATCAGGTCAAAGCGTGCAACGTGGCCCTTCCACTCGGGCACTTGTGCCACAAAACGTGCCTTGGTGATAGCGTGGCGCTTGGCCGCCAGTTTCATGAGTCCGGCTTTGGAGAACGGTTGCAGGTAACCGGGCTTGTCCCCGAGCGGCTCCGCGAGGCTCCGCACGGCGGTCACGCCGTCGATCTCATACAGGGTCTTGGTGAGCAACGCGATATTGCGTTCCCCCTTGGTACTGTCGAACCCGCCCGACGGTTTCAGTGCCAGCACGGTCAGCGGGCCCGTTTCGCCCGCCGGAAAATGCCGCCTCAGCAGCGCGGTGCCGACGACGCTGGGCCGACGACGCTGTAGTTCCCCCAACAGGTCGTACGTAATCCGCACCGACTGGCCCTTCCAGGCGAAGGGCAGCATCAGCAGCAGGCTTGCCGTCAGAATCAGTCCCGGTCGGGCCAGGATCTGGCGGGCCGCGGTCGGCCACACGTTGCGTCTCCACGCTGCGCGGCGCCGCAGAACGGTTTCCTGCCCCACCGGCGCGGGCGCGCCAAAGGGCCAGAAAACCACGCGGCCCAACGCCATCAGTAATGCGGGCGCCAAGGTCACGCAAGCCAACAGTGCGATCAGCAGGCAGACAGCGATGGCCGGCCCGCTGCTGGAAAATTTGCCGAAATCGGCGAATGCCATCGTCGCCAGCCCGACCACCGTGGTCAGCGCACTGGCGACCAGCGCATCTGCGACCTGCGACAGCGCGCGGGCGACCGCGTCGGGTTGCGACAAGCCTCGCGCCAGCTCTTCCTTGTACCGAGCGATCAGGAACAGGCAGTAGTCGGTCCCCGCCCCGTACAGGATGACCACCACGAAGATCCTGGTGGTCTTGAAGATCTTGAACTGCCACGCCTCCATCGTCGATTGCCGCGCCACGTCGGCCACGACGGCGACCAGATCCGTGGCGACCGATATCGATGCCACAATGCACAACAACGGGACAACGACCAGCAACGGCGCCCGGTATACGACCAGCAGGATGATGACAACCAGCAATACTGCAAAGGTTTCCGTGCTGCGAATGCTCTCTGCGGCCGAGGTCAGCATGTCACCGCCGATGGCGGCCGACCCGGTGATTCCCAGCGCGAGCCCGGGCGGTGCCTCCGCGCGGGCCGCGGCAAGCTTTTCTCGCACGGTCTGCAGCAGTCCGATGTTCTCGGTGGCCATGAATTCCGTGGCCAACTGCAGCACGACCAGCACCGACTGGCGGTCCCGGCTGCGGAGTTTGCGGCCCACGACCGGCGTGCGATGGGTCCAGACGTCAAGAATGGGCAGCGATTGCTGCAGCCCGCGAAACGTCCGGGCCAGCTTTTCGGCGACCGTTAGGTCGGCCGGCCCCAAACGACCGTCCTGGCGCGCCAGCACCAGGACGATCTGGCTCTTGGCCTGATCCTCCGGAAAGGCCCGCCGGATCAACGCCTGGCCCTGCGCGCTGGTCATCTCGGGTGGCAGGTGTTCCAGATCGCCGTCATAGGTTACCTGGTTCCAGGTCGGCGCAAGTCCGGCGCGTTGGGCCAGCTTGGGACCGGCGACCAGCACGGCCCAGCCGGCCAGCACGAGCAGCCAATGGCGCGTTACGAGGTTGCCCAAACGCCCGAACATGACGGTTCCTTGTCGAACAAAGCGGCCCCCGAAGGGGTACCCTCACGAAGACCGGCCCGGTCCGGTCGATGCTCCGGCGATGGCGGCAGGCGAGGTCGAAAGGCAGCACATCGGAATGACGAGACGGAAAGCCCCCCCTGCTTGGAGACTATTCGCACGGTGGGCCGGTGGACGGTCAACGCGTGAGCAGGCGGAGCCAGGCGCCGAGACCGCGTGGCACAAGCGGCCAAGTACGCCCGGCAGGATTCGAACCTGCAACCCTCGGTTCCGAAGACCGATGCGCTATCCAGTTGCGCCACGGGCGCTCGTCGGGCCGCCGCCGGCCCGTCAATTCCACTCCCTCCGCCATGACTGTCCAGCCACGGCAATGCGTTCGGGCCGCACACCGGCGGCCTGGGCCAATCCGTTTGGGGACGCGCCGCCACCAGGTATCCGGGCTGCGCCATCGGCTGGCTAGCCTGGCATCCCGCCGCCGAACCACCGTAACGTACGCCCATGTTGCTTCAGCGACAAGGGCATCCAAGCCTTTCTCAGCGGCGGAGCGACCGGCGCGCATTCGTCGTAACTGAAAGCGGCGCTTGCCCCTAGCTATCCTGCATGCTATAAGCCAGAGGCAGCATCCGCACACCGTGTTACCCCCCCTTCGCGATGCCGAAACCCTACGATGACGGCGGTGACTTTGCGTTTACTGGACGGCGCCGACCGCGGCGCGGTTTACGAGGACATCCAGACACCGGTGACGATCGGCCGGGAAGAGGGCAACACAATCCAGCTCAACGACGAGCGGGTCAGCCGTTTTCACGTAAAGATCCAGGACGACCATGAAAACGTCGTACTGACCGATCTGGAAAGTACCAATGGTACCCGTGTCAACGGCGAAGAGATCCAGCTCCGGATTCTGCGTTACGGCGACGTGATCAGTATCGGGCGCTCGCTGTTGCTGTACGGCAAGCGTCAGCAAATTGCCCAGCGCCTGGCGAGTTTACGCGATGCGGAGGGGACCCACTGGAACCAGGAATCGGTCCCGTTGCCGGAAGTCGATATGGACGCCCCGTCGCTGGACTTTGAACTCAACTGGGGCCAGGACTCCGACCTGCAAAGCACGTTGCACATCCCCGTACTGCCCGAGCTGCCGCAGCGGCTCAGTCCGGCACAAGCCGCGCAACTGTCGGAACTTCTGGAATACCTGCACGTTCGCATGCGCAATCTCGTCAACTCGGTAAAAATTAAGAGCAGCGACGATCGCGTGACGTTGGAAGCCCGCCAATGGCAGAACGTGATCGATTTGCACGCGAGACTCGCGGAGCTACTGCGTTCGATTGGCGATCCCGACAGCGAGGCAACATGACGAGGTTGCTTCGAGGCAACGTACGTGGGGACGCGCTGCGGGGCAGTCGTTGCTATTACCGGTGCTGTCGATAGAATCAAGTCTTTGTGCGTCGCGCCCGGCGGTGATCGTGTGCGCGATTCCCGCTGCGTCGCGCCATCATATCCGAGGGGCTGGTTCAGGATGACGCAACCCTTTGTGCACTTGCATTGCCACAGCCACTACAGTTTGCTGGACGGCGCCAGTTCGATCGACGGGCTTGTGCAGCGCACGGCACAACTCGGAATGAA
>CAZNKT010000026.1:0-15014 GCA_964573605.1 uncultured Pirellulales bacterium | reverse complement strand
GGCGTACCTGGAGGGCTTCTATTTCAAGCCCCGCATCGATCGCGAACTGCTGGCTCAATATCACGAAGGCATCATCTGTCTCAGTGGATGTGCTTCCAGCCAATTCAACCGCGCGCTGTTGAGCGGTTCGGGCAGCCGGTCCGAACTGGACGAAGCCTGCGACATTGCGGCATGGTTCGCCGAAGTCTTTGGCGACCGCTACTTTATCGAAATTCAGAATAACGGGCTGGAAGTGCAACAATTGGCCATGCAGGGCGCCGTCGACGTCGCGCGTCGCATGGGCTTGCCGTTGGTCGCGACGAGCGACGCGCATTATCTGAAACGAGAAGATGCCGAAGCGCAGGATGTGCTGTTGTGCATCAATACGGGAAAGTTCCGCACGGACACGAAGCGGATCAAGATGGAGGGGGATCAGTTCTATCTTCGCGGCCCGCAGGAAATGTACACGGCATTTCCCGGCCACGAGGAGGCGGTCAAGCGGAGCCAGGAGATCGCCGATCGCATCGACATTGAACTCGACCTGGGCCAGCGCCATTTTCCGTCGTTCTCTCCGCCCGCGGAGAAATCGTCCTCCGATTACCTCCGCGAACTGTGCATCACCGGATTACGCGAACGTTACGGTACCGACGAGCTGTCCGACGAAGTTGTCAAACGCCTGGATCGCGAACTGCACGTCATCAACAAACTGGAATTCGCCAACTACTTTCTGATCGTGTGGGATTTTGTCCGGTACGCCCGCGAACAGGGCATTCCGGCGACGGCGCGTGGCTCGGGAGTCGGCTCCCTGGTCTGTTATGCCTTGTATTTGAGCCATGTCTGCCCGCTCAAATATGATCTGTTGTTCGAACGCTTTTTGGACGAAAGTCGTCGCGAAGCGCCCGACATTGACATCGATTTCTGCAAGGAACGTCGCGGCGAAGTTATCCAGTACGTCAAGGCGAAATACGGTGAAGCGAACGTATCCCAGATCGGCACATTCGGTACGCTGGCCGCCCGGGCCGCCATCCGCGACGTCGGCCGGGCGTTGGGCATGCCCCTCTACCGAGTAGATGCCGTCGTGGCGCAGGTGCCCGATGTTCTGGGAATTACGATCCGCAAGGCACTCGAGACGAGTGATGATCTGCGTCGCCAGTACGACAGCGACGGCGATGTCCGCCAGCTGCTGGACCTGGCCATGAAGATCGAGGGGTTGGCCCGAAATCTGGGCACCCACGCCGCCGCCGTCGTGATTGCTGATCGGCCCCTGGAACAATACGTCCCGCTGTGCCGCGTCACCGGCAAGACCGAGAACATCACGCAGTGGTCGATGAACGATGTCGAGCGGGCCGGGCTGTTGAAGATGGATTTCCTGGGTTTGCGGAACCTGACGATCCTTTCCAAGGCCGTTTCGCTGATCGAAGAATCGCGAAACATTAAGCTCGATCCTCATCACTTCCCGCTCGACGACGCCGCGACCTTTGAGCTATTGTGCCGCGGAGAAACCAAGGGCATCTTCCAGCTGGAAAGCGGCGGCATTCGAGACCTGCTTCAACGGATGAAGCCGGACCACTTCCGGGACGTCATCGCCACCAACGCGCTCTATCGGCCGGGCCCGCTCGAAGGCGGCATGGTCGACGATTACATCGAAGTGAAGCATGGCCGCAAACAGGCGGCGTATCCGCACCCGGTGATGCAGCAAGTGCTGGCGGAAACCCACGGCGTGATGGTCTACCAGGAACAGGTGATGCTGATCTTGAATCGCCTGGGTGGTATCGGGCTCTCGGATGCCTACACCTGCATCAAGGCCATCAGCAAAAAGAAACTCTCCGTGATCGCCCATTTCAAGGAAGCGTTCGTCCAGGGCGCCGGGGAACAGGGACTCGGACAGAAGAAGGCACGTGAACTGTTTGAGATGATCGAGAAGTTCGCCGGATATGGCTTTAACAAGAGCCATTCCACGGCGTACGCCTTGATCGCTTACATGACCGCCTATCTGAAGACGCATTATCCGGTCGAATTCATGGCCGCGTTGCTTTCGGGCGACATCCCGGGACGAAATTTCAAGAAGAAAGACGCGCTGGTGGAACACCTGGAAGACTGCCGCCGCATGGAGATTCCGGTCGTCCCGCCAAACGTCAACCTGTCCGCGGTGGATTTCCGCGTCATCGACGGACAGATTGTGTTCGGGCTCAGCGCCGTCAAAGGGTGTGGTCACGGTGCCGCGGGGGCCATTGTCGCCGCCCGCGAAGCCGGCGGAAGCTTTCAGAGCTTGTACGATTTTGGCGAACGCGTGGATGCTCAGGACTGCAACCGCGCGACCATGGAAACACTGATCAAAGCTGGTTCGCTCGACTGTCTCGGCGCGCACCGCGCTCAGTTGATGGCGGGACTCGACCGGGCCCTCCAGGCAGGCGCCGCCGCCCAGGCCGACCGCCGCCAGGGTCAGAAGGGGTTGTTCGAGGATTTCGACGAGGAGAACGAGACGCACGACCCCCGCGCGGACTTGCCCGATGTCGCCGCCTGGCAGGAAAAGGAACAAGCGGCTTTCGAGAAGGAGGTGCTGGGCTTCTATCTGTCCAGTCACCCTCTTGAGGAGCACCAGCCCAGGCTGGCCATGTATTGTTCGCACGAGGTCAGCCAACTGGCCGACGAATCGCATCGCGCCGAAGTGCTGGTGGGCGGCATGATCGCATCGATCAAGTTCTCCCACACCAAAACGCCACGGGCCGGGAGCATGCACACCAAATATGCGATGTTTGACCTTGAAGACATGTCGGGCATTGTGCGGTGCATTCTGTGGCCCGAGCCTTTTGCCGCGTTCGGCCACTGGGTGCAGGGCGAGCGCATCGTGGCCGCCGCCGGCACCGTCGACCGCCGGCCCGGAAGCGAGGACGTCAACCTGATCGTGCACGAGCTGATTCCCGTCGACGCATTGGACGGGCGCTATTCCTCGGCCATAATGATGCGGATCCGCGAAGACACCCACGGCGTCCGCAGCCTGGAGCAGCTCCGTGAGATCCTGCAGGGATACCCCGGCGACAAGGAAGTTCGCTTGTTGCTCTGCCTGGCCGATGGTCACCGCGTGCAGCTGCGGTGCCCGGAGCAGCGCGTCGCGCTGGTCCCCGAACTCCGGCAGCGCGTCGATAACCTGCTGGGACCTGGAAATTTCCGCCTGTTGCGCGGTACGCCGGTCGGAGCCGGCGCCGCCCGCGGATCGGCCGGCCGCCGGTCAGGCAATGGAAAAACCGGGCCGCTTGCTGGAGAATAGGAATCGAGCAGCCCTGCGGGCCGGCGCTTGGCCATCCCGCACTCCGCATGCTCGCACGATGGCAGGCGACTGCCCCTCACACCGTTCGGCCCGCGCCCCATGCTGCCTCTCGAAAAAACCATCTTGGACCGCCAAGCCCTGGTGGGCGTCGTGGGGCTCGGCTACGTCGGCCTGCCGCTGATTCGGGCATTCGCCGACGCGGGGTTTCGCACGCTGGGATTCGATGTCGACCGATCGAAAGTCGAACGGCTGCAGGTCGGCGAGAGCTACATCGGCCATATCCCGTCGAGCTGGATCCATCGCTGCCTCCAGGAACAGGCGTTCGAGCCGACCAGCGACAGCCGCCGCCTCGACGAGCCGGATGCGATTCTGATTTGCGTCCCCACGCCGCTCAGCGACAGCCGCGATCCCGATTTAACGTTCGTCGAGCAGACCACGCGTCAGGTGGCCCGTGTGCTGCGTCCCGGTCAGTTGGTCGTGCTGGAGAGCACCACGTATCCGGGTACGACGCGCGACGTCCTGCTGCCGATCCTGCAGGCCGGCGGCCTGCGGCTCGGCGAAGATTTTTACCTGGCCTACAGCCCCGAACGGGAAGACCCGGGCAATGTCGATTACTCGGCGCAGCGGATTCCCAAGGTCGTCGGCGGCATGGACGCCGTCAGCCTAAGGCTGGCGGAACTGCTCTACGCCCAGGCGGTCGCCGCCGTGGTCCCCGTTTCGTCTTGTGAGATCGCCGAAGCGTGCAAGATCCTGGAAAACACCTACCGCGCGGTAAACATCGCCCTGGTCAACGAGCTGAAGAAGATCTTCGACAGAATCGGTATCGACGTGTGGGAGGTCGTCGACGCGGCCAAGACCAAACCGTTCGGCTTCCAGGCGTTTTATCCCGGGCCCGGCCTGGGGGGCCATTGTATCCCGATCGATCCGTTTTACTTGAGCTGGGTGGCGCGCCGACACGGTTTGCCGACACGCTTTATTGAGCTGGCTGGAGAAATCAACACGAGTATGCCGGACTACGTCATGCGGCGGCTTGTCGACGCGTTGAACGACGTAAAAAAGCCGCTCCGCGGCAGCAACATCGGCATCCTGGGAATTGCGTACAAGAAGGACGTGGACGACCCGCGTGAAAGTCCATCGTTTGAATTGATCAACCGGCTCCGCGCTGGGGGCGCCAACGTCGCGTACAACGATCCTCACATTCCCAGCCTGCCGCGGATGCGGCATCACGACCTACCGGCCATGGATAGCGCGCCGCTGTCGGCCGCCTGGCTGGCGGAACAGGACGCCGTGCTGATCGCCACCGACCACACCGCTTACGATTACGATTTTATCGTGGAGCACGCCGCTCTCGTTGTCGATACGCGCAACGCCACGCGAAACGTCCGGAACGGGCGGGAAAAAATTCGGAAAGCCTGACCGACGGCCGCAACGCCTGGCCGACAACGCCCTGCGGTGTGGTTGCGCGTTCCCAATTCCGTCGCGGATCAAGTCGCTGGCCGAACACGAAAAAGGCACAAGGTAGACTGCTTTGGCTTCCATAAGACGCATTCTCGTCACCGGCGGCGCGGGCTTTCTGGGGTCGCATCTGTGCGAACGACTGGTCCAACAGAGCCACGATGTCATCTGCCTGGACAACTTTTTTACCAGCCAGAAGAGCAATGTCGCCCATTTGCTGGGGCTGCCCAACTTTGAACTTATCCGCCACGACGTGACCCAACCGATCTTCCTGGAAGTCGACGAGATTTATAACCTCGCCTGCCCCGCCGCGCCGGGCCACTATCAATACAACCCGATCAAAACCATCAAGACCTCGGTGCTGGGAGCCATCCACACGCTGGGAATCGCCAAACGCTGCCGCGCGAAGCTGCTCCAGGCGTCAACCAGCGAAGTCTACGGCGATCCGGAAGTGCATCCGCAACCCGAATCGTACCGTGGTGCGGTCAATCCCATCGGACCGCGTGCCTGCTACGACGAGGGAAAACGTGCCGCGGAAACGCTCTGCATGGACTACCACCGGATGAACAACGTGGACATCCGTCTGGTCCGCATCTTCAATACCTACGGACCGCGGATGCATCCGTTCGACGGCCGCGTCGTTTCCAACTTCATTCGGCAGGCGTTGGCCCACGAGGAGATCACCGTCTTCGGCGACGGCAGCCAAACGCGGTCGTTCTGCTACCGCGATGACTTGATTGAAGGCATGATCCGCCTCATGAATCTGGATGCCGACGCAGTGGGCCCGGTCAACCTGGGCAATCCCGAGGAATCGACCATTCGTGAATTGGCCGAACTCATCATCGAGTTGGCCGGCTCGAATTCGAAAATCGTGGAAGGGCCGCTGCCGGAGGACGATCCGGTGCGCCGGAGACCGGATATTTCCCGAGCGCGGGCCCAGATCCATTGGGGGCCACAAGTCCCGCTCCGCGAAGGGCTCGCCAAGACCATCCACTGGTTTCGCAGCATCGATCTGACCGGCTACCGGCCGCCGACACCCAACTACCGATAGGGCCAGTGGGACGAACGCCGGCCACCATGCCGGGCGTTTCCTGCGCGCTGCCCGTCGCCCGACCACCACGCCCGAGATTCCGGCATGTCAGTCCGCGGCGCGAGCCCATCGCATCACGGCCGCTGCCAACAAGAACATGGCCAGTCCGACCACCACGCCCGCCACGTCGGCCAACCAGTCCGCCAGTTCCGCTGAACGGCCCACGGGAATCTGCGAAAGCTCATCAAATCCGCCGTACATGGTCGCGGCCGCGGCCGGTACGACAAGCACCATCGCACCGCTTTTGCCACGCGCCGTCGCGGCGCACGCCAGCAGAAACGCCAGCCCGGCATATAACACGAGGTGCACGAGCTTGTCCCAATGGGAATGCGACGATACGGTCGACGACAGCGGCATATGCGTCACCGCAAACATGCCGATCCAATAGGCAACGAGCAGCGACGGCGCGGCCACCCATTCGGTGGCCCGTTTCCATCGCCGCCGCCATGATTGTCGGATCAAGAATCCACCGTCCATTTCAAGGAATTCGCGGAAAAGGCGATCGCTCACGCCGTTCACCACTCGGCGACCCGTGCGACGCATCGCCCCGGTGCAGCATCCCTTTTTTCGTTTTACTCGTTTTGTTTACAATACAAATTGTTCGCAGAGTTCGCCATATTTGATACGGCAGCGTGAGTGGATCGGATTCGTGCACGAAGCATTCATGCAAGCGGCCTATCAGGAGGCCGAAATCGCATTCGGCGAAGACGAGGTTCCCGTCGGTGCCGTGATCGTGCACGAGAACCGTGTGATTGCACAAGCCCATAATCAGCGCGAGCGCCTGCACGATCCGACGGCCCATGCCGAAATGATAGCCATCACGCAGGCTGCCGAAGCACTGGGCAGCTGGCGGCTGGAAAAGACGACGATGTACGTGACGCTGGAGCCATGCCCGATGTGTGCCGGAGCCATATTGCAAGCACGCATCCCAACGCTCGTGTATGGCGCGGCGGATCCCAAGGCAGGGGCCGTAAGGACGCTCTTTCGCCTGCTGAATGACCCCCGCCTGAACCATCGCGTGGAGGTCGTATCGGACGTGCTGCGCGAGCCGTGCAGCTCGATTCTGATGCGTTTTTTTGAAATGAAACGCGATCTGGCATGACAAGCACTTCCGCTGCGCTACTTGTCACCGGAGGCGCTGGATTTATCGGCAGCGCATTCGTGCGTCAGTGGCTGGCCGAAGAGCAGTCGCTCGTCGTGAATCTGGACAAGCTGACCTACGCGGGCCACCGGGCCTCGTTGATGGAGTGCGACGGACATCCGCGCCACGAACTGGTGGTGGGCGATATCTGCGATCCGTGCCTTGCGCGCGATTTACTTGAGCGGTATCGGCCGGCTTCGATCGTCCATCTGGCCGCCGAGTCCCATGTCGATCGTTCCATCGACGGACCGCCGGTGTTCGTCAAGACCAACGTCGAAGGTACGTGCAATCTGCTGGAGGCCGCCCGGCAGTACTGGATGTCCCTGCCGGCAGCATCACGCGAACGATTTCGATTCCTGCACGTTTCCACCGACGAAGTGTTTGGTGACGCCGGCGTATCCGGCGTTTTCCGCGAAACGACGGCGTACGCCCCCAATTCGCCGTATGCGGCTTCCAAGGCGGCCGCCGACCATTTCGCGCGGGCCTATCATCGTACATACGGACTGCCCGTCGTCATCACCAATAGCTCCAACAACTACGGTCCGTGCCAGTTGCCCGAGAAACTGATCCCGAGGATGCTGCTTTGTGCCTTGCAAGGCTGTCCGTTGCCGGTCTACGGCGATGGAGCGCAGGTCCGCGACTGGTTGCACGTGGATGACCACGTGCGGGCCTTGCGGTCGGCACTGGCCCGCGGACGGACTGGGCAAACCTACCTTGTCTCCGGCGGTGCTCCCCGCACGAATCTTGACGTCGTGACGCGTATCTGCGATCTGGTCGATACGCTACGACCGGGACTGGCCCACGCGCCGTGCCGCGAGCTGATCACTCACGTCCCCGACCGACCAGGGCACGACCGCCGCTATGCAGTCGACGATGCGAAGCTTCGCAGCCAGCTCGATTGGAAGCCCCGGCATGACTTTGATTCGGGCCTGCGACAAACCGTTTCGTGGTACCTTGAACATCCCGAATGGGTTCAGGCAGTGAGTTCCGCGTTCAACCTCAGCCAGCGCCAGGGGCTGGGTGAATCTGCAGAGGAACGACGATCATGACTGGCGGGAGCTGTTTCCAGAAAGGAATTATTCTGGCCGGAGGATCGGGATCGCGCCTCTATCCGCTCACCCAGGCGGTCAGCAAGCAACTGCTGCCTATCTACGACAAGCCCATGGTGTATTACCCCCTGTCGGTGTTGATGCTGGCGGGCATTCACCAGGTGCTGGTGATTACGCGGCCCGAAGATGCCGACGCTTTCCGGCGACTGCTGGGCGACGGGGAATCGTGGGGGATATCGGTGGAATACGCGGAACAACCACGGCCCGAAGGAATCGCGCAGGCCTTGCTGATCGGGCGCGGCTTCGTCGGATCGGACCATGTGGCGCTGGTGCTGGGAGACAACTTCTTCTACGGCGAAGGCTTCCAAGCCACCTTGGCGCGGGCCGCCGCGCGACGCGACGGGGCGACGGTGTTCGCCTATCCGGTGAGCGATCCCGGGCGGTATGGGGTTGTGGAACTGGACGCCCGGTCACAGCCTGTTTCTTTGGTGGAAAAGCCGTCCCGCCCGCGTTCCAGGCTGGCGGTTACCGGCATCTACTTTTACGACCAGCAGGCTCTCGATTTTGCCAGCCAGCTGACGCCCTCGGCGCGCGGCGAACTGGAAATCACCGATGTCAACCGCAAATACCTGGACCGGGGACAGCTTCGCGCCGAGGAAATGGGACGCGGTTTCGCCTGGTTCGACATGGGTACGCACGAATCACTTTTGCAGGCTGCGAACTTCGTGCAGACCATCCAATCCCGCCAGGGACTGCGCATTGCCTGCCTGGAAGAGGTCGCGTATCGCAAAGGATTCATCGACGCTGCCAGGCTGGAAATCCTGGCCCACGAGATCGGCGGCGAACATGAATCGTATTTGATGAGCTTGCTGAAGTGATTTCGCCAGCCGTGTCCGTTCCGCGGCCGGCAATGCACCTGATGCCACGCGGCGGCCCGGCCGGTGTCGCCCGGCGCCGGAACCCTGCCCCGCTTGGTGCCGGCCGCCTGACGGCGTACGATAGCGTGGAGCGTGCCGCGGTCGGCGCCGAAGCGGCTCCCGATGCCATCGCTGCGGCAACCGGTGTGGCAAACGAATTCTACGAGACAGCTATACCATGAATCCTGTGTCCTTCGTTCCGGTGCAAAGTGCGTTCGGTGGGGCGTGCATCGCAGCGGCCACGGCGCTGACGTGCTGCGGACAGCCGCCAGCCGCAGCGCCCGCTGGTGCGGAGGGGCTGGCCCCCGGGGATAAAGCGGCCCTCGAGTCGTCCGACAAGGCCGGCGCGATTCGGTTGTTCGACGGGCGCACCCTGGCTGGCTGGAAAGCGACCGATTTCGGCGGCCAGGGCAAGGTGCTCGTCCGCGACGGACGACTGGTGCTCGAGGACGGTTCGCCCCTGACCGGCATCACCTGGACGCGCCCGTTCCCGACGTCCAATTACGAAGTCTCGCTGGAAGCAATGCGTGTGGACGGAATTGATTTTTTCTGTGGAATGACGTTTCCCGTCGGCAACGAGTTTTGCAGCCTGATCGTCGGTGGATGGGCCGGCACCGTTGTGGGCCTGTCCAGCATCAACGGAGACGATGCCTCGGAGAATGAAACAACGGACTACATGAGATTCGAAAAAGGGCAATGGTACCGCATTCGCCTGCGAGTGACTGACGAACGCATCGAGGCGTGGATCGACCAGGAAAAATTTGTCGACGTTCCCCGCAAGGACCGATCGTTTTCGCTCCGGATCGAAGTAGATCCCTCGAAGCCATTCGGCATCGCGTCGTTCTTGACGACGGCCGCGCTGCGTAACATGACGTTGGAAAGACTGCCCCCGAGGGATTAGCCGGGCAGCGCCACTTTGTTGGGTTTTCTTGCAATCATATACCCGACGCGTCAGCGAGGCAGAACCGGTTCAAGGTGTTCCCTCGCTCACGCTTCGGGTTACGATCGACGGTGATAGGGGCGCTGTCCAGTTAAGGTCGGTACCATAGCACGACGATTGTCGCTGTTCGCTCCGCGAACGAGTGCGTTGTCGTTTTTTTGCGGAGCAAGTGACGAATCTCCGGACAACGTTATCCTCCGCGCATACGACACCAGAAACGCCGCCAGCCGGAGACGAGTCTTGGCCGTGAAATTTTCGGGGTGCTTTCTTTCGACTGGCATCGTGTCGGCCGTCGTTCTCTTCGGCTCCGCCCCGTTGGCTTTCGCCGGAGGAGGGCCGGAAAACGTGTTTCTGGTCGTTAACGCTCGCAGTGAGTCATCGCAGACGATTGCCAACCACTATGTCGCGTGGCGTGATATACCCGACCGCAACGTTCTGCACCTGCCGTGGACTGGCAGCCGCCAGCGAGTAAGCGTCGTTCGTTTCCGCACGCTGATCCTGGAACCCATCCGGCTCGCTATCCGGCAGCGTGGATTGGGCCGGCAGATCGACTACATCGTCTATTCTAGCGACTTTCCCTGGTCGGTTGATCTGGCTTCCGATATGGCCGGAGGGCCGTCCAGCAATAAACTGCGACCGGTCGCTTCGCTCACCGCGGCGACATTCCTGTCGCAGCTGGTTGCCGCAAAAAGCCGCGCCACCGCGGCGCTGTCCAACAACTGGTACGCCGCCCGTGCGCACGCCTCCGATCGCATCGCGTCCTCGCAGGGCTTCCGGAGTGCCTACGAATGGGGTCCGGACGGTTCACGGGTTACGGCCGGCGGGATGTCCTATGTACTTTCCGGCATGCTGGCCGTCACTTCCGGGCGTGGAACAACGGTTCAGGAATCGCTCGGCTATCTTCTGCGCAGCGTACAGGCGGACGGCAGTCGGCCGACGGGAACCATTTACTTCGTCCGCAACGGATCGCCGCGATCGACGCCCCGCCATAATCTGTTTGCCCTGACTGCGTCCGAGCTGAATCGCCAGGGAATCAACACCGAGATTCTCACCGGCAAATTTCCGCGGAACCGGAAGGATATCATGGGACTGATGCTCGGGACGGCGCGGGTCCCGTGGGCCAGCTCGGGCAACCGTATTCTTCCGGGTGCTTTCTGCGAACATTTGACCAGTCATGGCGGCGACCTGCGCACGCGGGCGTCCCAAACACCACTTACGGAGTTCCTACGGTATGGCGCCGCGGGTTCGACCGGGACGGTTGTCGAGCCGTACAATTTTCCGCACAAGTTTCCGTCCCCGGCCATGCATGTTCACTACACGCGCGGCTGCACTCTGGCCGAATCCGTCTACCAGTCGGTACGCGGACCGTACCAGCTACTTCTAGTCGGCGATCCGCTGTGCCGCCCCTGGGCCGTCGTTCCCGAGATCAAAATCTCCGGTCTGCACGCCGGCCAAACGATACAAGGCGTGATCGATATCGAGCCTACCGGCACGGTCCGGGGCTCGGACTTGAAACGCTTTGAACTGTTCGTGGACGGCCGGCGCGTCGCGGCCTGCGGTCCTGGGGAGCGATTGCGGTTTGATTCCCAAACAGTCGCCGACGGCTTCCATACGCTGCGCGTCGTGGGCATCGAAAGCAGCCCGATCGAGACCCAGGGGCGGACTTCGGTGGACGTCCAGGTAGCCAACCGAAACCGGGCCGTCGAGTTCTCCGTCCAGCCGGACGATCGTGTGGACGCCACGGACCACATCGTTGCCTGGGCCCGATGTTCCGGCGCGGAGCGGATTGCCATCATGCAAGACCAACGTCGCGTGGCCGAAATACCGTCGGCGGAAGGTTCGATTGCGATCGCCGCGGAGCGTCTCGGACGGGGCCCCGTTCGCCTGCGCGCGGAAGTCGGTCAGCCGCCCGAAGTGTGTTCATCACCCGTGGAACTGACCATCGAGTAATCGGCGGCTGGGCCAAAGCGCCGCAGTCCGCGGCGGGAATTGACACGCGCGACCGGCGCGGTCGCGTATGGAAACCGTCGTTTATTGGCTTGCTGGACGGTGATTCGGAAATTTGGGATCATAAAGAGGACGGGGTGTGCGTCACCGTGACCTGTTAGTCGCGACCCATCAGCCGCGGGGCGCTGGCCCCCGGTTGCCGTCAGGCCGCTGGCTCATTTTCAACGTCAATACAGCGTTCAGCCCCCGGCTCTGCCGGGGGATTGCTCTGCCGAGTTGCCTGGTTGGACCGCCCGGGGCCAGCCAAACGCTAGGCCAACTTCGAAAATGCTACGGCCTGCCAGAGCCGGACGCTAGCCTGTGCCGGCTGATTTTATCGTTGCCAAAATTGCGATTGCTGATTCCGTGAGTGCTCGGGGCACCGCCGGGGCAGGGTGTCTCAAAGACTGGGATAACATTGCGGGGCAGGGTATCTTTACTTATGGGAGAGAGGGCCGTGAACATGCGAATTAAACCAGGTTCGCCCGGCGGATTCACGTTGGTGGAAATGCTGGTCGTCATCGCGTTGATCGGCACGCTGATGGCATTGCTGATCCCGGCCGTGCAGATGGCTCGCGAGCGTGGGCGGATGACGACGTGCCTGAATAACATCAAACAGCTCGGCATGGCCGTCCTGCAATACGAAAGCAGCAAACGGCAGTTTCCGGGACAGGCCGTCTACGCCGCGCCTTCCAACTTCGGCGAACCAGCACAGCAGTCCTGGAGTTTCGCGATCCTTCCCTGGATCGGCCGGCGCGATTATTTCGACGCGTATTTGGAAGATGTCACCAAGAAACGTTTACCGCCCGACCCGCCGTACCTGGAAGTCATGGTGTGTCCCAGTGATGGGCAGGCGACGACGCTTATCGGCAGCGGAGCGATCCCCATGAGCTACGCAGGCAATGGCGGCCGGACGGACGTCGTGAATCCACCGGCACCGCTGGACCATAAGGAAAATGGCCTGTTCCATAATCACGTCGTGGAAAAAAAGGAGTCGTTGCGACCCACCTCGGTGTCGCTATCATACGTCAGCAAGTACGACGGCGCGCAGAATACACTTCTTTTGGCCGAAAAACTTGCCAGCGACCATGCAAGCAACGCGCTCCAGAAAGACTACAACGGTGTGTCCCGGTGGATGTTGGCGTACGACAAAAAAGAGCAGGATTTCGATCAGATACTGACCGAAGGCAACAACGTGCTGGTGTGGTACCGCATTCCGCAAGATCCCACGCTGACCGTTGATCTGGCCGCGCCGGACATCGGCACTGGCAATCCCGTTCCGCAAACGATTTCCGACTCAGGGGAAAACCTGGATCGCGTCTACATGAGACCTTCCAGCGGTCACTCGGGTGGGTTCCACGTGGCGTTCGCGGGAGGCCAGGCACGATTCATGAATTCTGATATATCATACATGCTGTACGCTCAGTTGATGACGGCGCGGGGCAGAAACGCCCGGGAACCGGGCGAAGGCGATGCGTCCAGCAATCGAACGATCGCTCTCGGGGCTCAGTACGAATGGGTCGGTGTGCCCCTTGACGAGGCGGACTTGCAATAGATATCGATTGCGATGCCTCATTCACGGACATCGACACCACGCCAGTCACATCCACGGGTGCCACTGCTGGATTGCCCGGCAGTACCCACCCGATAGCGATTTCTCATCACGACAGCGGCCTGTTTGCCAAGTTCGTATCCCAATTCATCAGTACGGCGTAACATCAACCCCACCAGCAAACCAATCAGTTGGCACCGCTGACACTTTAGGAAGCGACCGTTCGACGTCTTGGCCGTCCGAGGCATACTACCGGGCACTCGACCAGCGGTGGTCGGTCGCACGTTCCGCCAGTCCACGGCGTACTGGGTTCACGTGAATATAATCGATGGCGAACCAATTCGGAGTTTGCACTGCTGGACAAGCCAGCAGTGGCACCCCGTGCGTCACCCCTTCGCCGAAGCGGCGATCAATTCGCGCTGGGCCTGATCCAGATCGGCGTGGACCATCATCTGGACGAGGCCCTCCAAATCGATCCGCGGTTCCCATCCGAGTCTCTGGCGAGCCTTGCTGGCGTCGCCCTTTAACAAGTCGACCTCGGCGGGACGGTAATAGTGGGGATCAATGCAAACCAGAACCTGTCCGTCCGGCCCAATGCCCTGCTCGTCCACGCCGCTCAACCGCCACGTGATCGGCAGCCGCACCGCGGCAAACGCCTGTTCGCAGAACTCGCGGACCGCGTGCGTCTGGCCCGTCGCGATCACATAATCGTCGGGCACGTCGGCCTGCAGCATCATCCACATGGCTTCCACGTAGTCGCCCGCGAATCCCCAGTCGCGTCGGGCGTCCAGGTTCCCGAGATAAAGAACGTCCTGCAGTCCGCATTTGATGCGGGCGGCGGCACGCGTGATTTTGCGAGTGACAAAGGTTGCGCCTCGCCGAGGCGATTCGTGATTGAACAGAATGCCGTTCACGGCAAACATCCCGTACGCTTCGCGATAATTGCGGGTGATGTAGAACGCATAGGCTTTCGCCGCAGCGTACGGGCTGCGGGGATAGAACGGTGTCGTCTCGCTTTGGGGCGTCTCGACCACTTTACCGAACAATTCCGAAGACGACGCCTGGTAGAATCGTGCGTCGATTTCCTGCTCCCGCATCGCCTCCAAAACTCGCACCGCCCCCAGTCCGGCAATCTCGCCCGTGTATTCCGGCACGTCAAACGACACTTTCACGTGCGACTGGGCGCCGAGATTGTAGACCTCGTGGGGCCTGACCGTGCGCAACACTCGATTGATGGACGAGGCGTCGTTCAGGTCTCCATAACACAGCTTCAGTCGCACGTCGCTGTCGTGGGGGTCTTGATAGATATGATCGATGCGGTCGGTATTGAAGGAGGATGATCGTCGAATGATCCCCCATACTTCGTATCCCTTGGACAGCAAAAGCTCTGACAGATAGGAGCCATCCTGTCCGGTGATCCCGGTGATCAGGGCGCGCCGCCCGATTTTGGGAGGATACGTCGCCATGGCAGTTCCAATTCGGTGCTGAGCTTCAGAAACATACATGACGGCTGCGTCGATGCTATCGTCGTCGTACCGGTAACGAATGCTTCCGCGGTCCTCCCACCTATGGCGACGCTCCATATCGAATTGCTGCTTCAGGCGTCGCGTGGTCCAAAAACCATTGATACGTACCGC
>CAZNKT010000025.1:0-59148 GCA_964573605.1 uncultured Pirellulales bacterium | reverse complement strand
GGTGCCGGACTGGCTGGCGAATTGCATGATGTGCCGTTTCACGAACAGACGGTCCAGCGCGTTGCCGACCGGGTGCACGAATGTTTGGCCGCCGCGCAGCGCGTGACCCATATCGGAGTGGGGCAGGCTCAGGTGGAAAAGATCGCGTCCAGCCGGCGGATCGTGCGCGGGGACGGCGGTGTCAGTTATGCGCGGGGCAGCAACAGCGGCGGCAATTTGCAGATGCGGGAGGCGCCGGAAGGGATCGTGGATTCATGGCTCAAGACGATCAGTTTCTGGAACGACGATGAGCCCCTGGTTGCGCTGACGGCGTACGCAACGCACCCCATGAGTTACTACGGGCGGGGAGAGGTGAGTGCCGATTTTGTCGGAATGGCGCGGCGATGGCGGCAGGCGGAACTGCCGGACGTTCTACAGATCTATGTGTCCGGATGCAGCGGCGACGTGACGGCGGGAAAATACAATGACGGATCGCCGACCACCCGGCCAGTGCTGGCCGCACGACTTCACGAGGCGATGCGCAAGGCCTGGGGCGTCACCCGGCGACAGCCCCTCCAGCGGGCCGCGTTCCGTACGGCGCGACTGGACCTCGAGTTTCACGAAGGGGAGCACCGGTCGCGAACGGAATTGTCGAAAATCCTGCAAGACGGCGATGCCGATACGCGAGACCGAATCCTGGCGGCGATGGGACTTAGCAGCCGGAAAACAGTGGCCGCGGGACGCGGTATCGACGTCCCCTGCCTCGATTTTGGCCACGCGCAGATCGTTCTGTTTCCGGCCGAAGCATTCGTAGGGTACCAGTTGATGGCGCAACGTATGCGCAAGGATTCCTGCGTGCTCTGTATCGGCTATGGACAATGCTGGCCCGGTTACATCCCGACGCGAGCGGCTTTTGAAGCCGGGTTCGACAACCTATGGCGATGGACGGCTCGCGGGGCAGAACCCAAAATCCAATCCGCATTGCAGGAAGTGCTGGTCGACCGCGGGTTCGCCTTGGATCGATCTGTGCCGGGCGCTGACTCGGCACAGGACATCGCCCGCGACGTGTACCGCGCGACGGATGCCTACCCCCGCTATAGCGAAGGATCAATCCTCAAGCTCGATAACGGCAGCCTGTTGTACGCCACCACGGAATTTGTCGGCGGCGGCGCCGACGACGCGAATGCCCGTATCGTGGGCAGCGTCTCGCAAGACAACGGGCGCACGTGGCATTCGCGCGGAATCCTTCAGGAAAACGTCGGCCGAAGCAACGTCATGTCGGTGACGCTCCGGAGGTTTCGCACGCCGGATGCCTGGTGCGCCGGCATGTTCTATTTGGTGAAAAACAGTCCTCGCGATCTGAAAATCTATCTCCGACTCTCCCGGGATGATTGCCAGACTTTTGGTGAACCGATCCTGATCACCGACGCGGAAGGCTACCATGTCATGAACAACGACCGCGTCGCGCAGCTGCGCGATGGGCGGCTGCTCTGCCCGCTGGCATGGACCTCCGATGTCGTCAACGACAATCATTTCGTATCCTTCTGCTATTTCTCCGACGACGGCGGCCGCACGTGGTTCCGCGGCCAGGGCCACGTCGATTTGCCCGAGCGGGGCGCGATGGAACCCGAAGTGATCGAACGGCTTGATGGTACGCTATTGATGCTGCTGCGCACGCAGTTGGGAGAGATCTATGCGAGTCGATCCGCGGATCGAGGAGTGACGTGGTCGCCGGCGGCAGGTTGGGGGGTGGCGTCACCCGAATCTCCGGCCACGCTTCGTCGCATTCCCGCCACGGGCGATTTGCTGCTCGTGTGGAATCCCAGGCACGAGGCCGGCCAGGGGCACGGGGGCCCGCGAACGCCGCTCCGCGCGGCCGTCTCCTGCGACGAAGGTCGAACGTGGATGCATCACCGCGATGTCGAGTCACGCAGCGATCAGACATTTGCCTACACCAGCCTGACCTTCGACGAGAATCGGGCGCTGCTGAGCTATTACGTGCGGGACGAAGCCAGCGGCAAGATATCCTCGCGGTTTCGCTCTCTGCCCCTGCGATGGTTTTACCCACGTCCATGACGAGGTGCCCCGATGAACAAGATGTCGCGCGTACTCACCCTGTCCCTGCTCGGGCAGTTGACGCTGCTGTGGTGTTCGCCCGCCGGCGCCATCGATAACGATCGTCGCCGCATGGCGGTCAGTCCGGACGACGGCGTGATCAAGTTGTTCGACGGTGAATCTCTCAAGGGGCTCACCACCTGGCTCAAAGACACACAGCACGAGGATCCGCGGAATGTCTTTCGCGTGACCAACGGCATGCTCCACATCACCGGCAATGGGCTCGGCGCCGCAATCACGGAAAAGGAGTATCGAGACTACCACCTGGTGCTGGAGTTCAAATGGGGACCGCGGACGTGGGCGCCGCGCACTGCAAAAGCGCGTGACTCAGGCCTGCTCGTACACAGCACAGGCGCCGAAGGCGGATACAACGGGATCTGGATGCCGTCAATCGAGGTGCAGATCATTGAAGGGGGCATGGGCGACTTTATCCTGGTCACCGGAGATGATGAACATGGTAAACCGGTGCCGTTGTCGATTACCTGCCATACTGATCGCGACCGCGACGGAGAAGTTATCTGGAAAAAAGATGGAAAGCAAGAGACGTTCGATGTGCAGAATCGTCAACGCGTCAATTGGTACGGCCGCGATCCCGAATGGCAGGACGTGCTGGGCTATCGTGGTGAGCGGGATCCGGACAGCCCGATGGGAGAATGGAATCGCATGGACGTTGTGTGCGATGGCGGTCATATTGTGGTCACGTTCAACGGACAGAAGGTCAACGAGGCGGTAAACTGCTATCCGTCATTCGGAAAGATCCAGCTGCAATCCGAACTCGCCGAAGTGTTCGTCCGTCGCTGGGAATTGCGCCCGCTCACGAAAAAGCCTTCCGGCCAGACGGCGTTCACCGACGAGACGCAGCGTGAAACGTATATCCAGCCTGATGGCACCCATCCATTCTACTGGCAGTACAAGGGCGAGCCCGTACTGCTGTTGGGAGCTAGTGACGACGATAATCTGTTTCAAATGCCCGATTTGCAAGAGCACTTGGAGAAGATGCAGCAGGTGGGGGCCAATTACATCCGTAATACGATGAGCGACCGCGCGAATAAGGGGTTTGAAGTCTATCCTTTCAAAAAGCTCCCTAGCGGCAAATACGATTTGAACCAGTGGAACGAGGAGTACTGGTCCCGATTCAACAACATGCTGCAATGGACGTTCCAGCGCGACATCGTCGTGCAGATAGAGGTCTGGGATCGGTTCGACTACAGCGACCATCGCAAGTCAAACAACTGGAGAAAACATCCTTACAATCCGCGCAACAATCGGAACTACACGTCTGCCGATACGAATCTGAAGCCATTCTACGGCAAGCACCCCGGCGCCAACGAACAGCCGTTTTTCTTCAGTGTCCCGCAGCTCAATGACAATCAACGGCTGCTGCGCTTCCAGGAGGCGCAGGTCGATAAGATGCTCTCCTACGCGCTGGCGTATCCGCACGTACTGTACTGCATCGACAACGAAACGGGCGGTTCGCCGGACTGGGGCGCCTATTGGGCCAACCGGATACGGCAGCGGGCGCGGGATGCGGGCGTCGATGTCCACGTCACCGAAATGTGGGACGCCTGGGATCTGGCCGCTCCTCAGCATCAGGCCACGTTCGATCATCCGGAGATCTACAGTTTTGTGGATATTTCCCAAAACAATCACCAGAAAGGCCAGCGCCACTGGGACAACGCCCAGCGCGTGCGGCATCGGTTGGCTGCGCATCCACGACCCATGAATAACGTCAAGATCTATGGCGCCGATGGAGGGCCTTTCGGTTCGAACCGCGACGGTCTCGAACGATTCTGGAGGAACATTGTCGGCGGCGCGGCATCCAGCCGATTTCACAGGCCCGAGGCGGGCTTGGGATTGGGCCCCGAAACGGCGGCCCATATTAAGAGCATGCGACTGTTGACTCGCGAGCTCGACATCGTGCGCTGTCTGCCCGATAGCGGCTGCGAGCTGCTGGCCGAGCGGCACGAAAACGAAGCCTACGCCACGCGCGTGCCCGGGGAACAATACGCGGTGTATTTCCCCGACGGTGGACGTGTCGAACTGGATTTGACGCAATACGCGGCGGTTTCATTCGCGATGAAGTGGCTCGACATTGCCGCGTCGGCCTGGCAACCCGAACACGCGGTGACGGGCGGGGGGCCAATCGTGCTGACGGCTCCGGGCAAGGGGCACTGGGCGGTGTTGGTCCATCGCGTTCCGGGACCATAAGAAGCGTGTCTCCGGAACGCGATAAGGCGCCAGTCTCGCGCCGGCGGGCGGCGATCCGCGACACCGACCCCGGCGACATCACGTGGTGCGTACCAGCTCGGGAATCGGTCGGCCTTGGCCAAGGATCGGGATCGGCCGGCCGGAGAAGTCGGGAAGTGCCACCCGCGGCGCGTCGATGCCCAGGTGACGGTAGATCGTGGCCAGCAGATCGCCGGGCCCTATGCGGCGCTCGATCGCATCTTCTCCGCGCCGGTCGGTCGCGCCGATGACCTGCCCCGTTTGAATACCGCCGCCGGCAAACAGGATGGAGTTGGCCCTCGGCCAGTGATCTCGACCCGGCTGGACCGTCCCTTTTGAGCCGCTGGCTACGCCGCCCCCGCTGCTGGCCACGTAGGAAATGCGCGGCGTGCGGCCAAACTCTCCGCCGACCATGACCAGCACGCGTCGATCCAGGCCTCGATCGCAGATATCCTCGATCAGCGCGGAGACCGCCTGGTCGAAGAAAGGGGCCCGATACTTCAGCGCATCAAACACATGATGGTTCACGGCGTGGTCATCCCAGTTGGCCACGCGCCCACAGAGCGGGCCATCAAACTCCGTGGTGACAATGTCCACTCCCGCTTCGACCAGCCGCCGAGCCATCAGGCATTGCTGCCCCCATGCGTGCATTCCATAGCGGCGGCGGACGGTGTCCGGTTCCCTGGCCAGGTCGAATGCGGCCCGGGCGGCGGGACTCGTCAACAAGTTCAGCGCCTGGTGTTCGAATTGATCGTAGGCTTCCATCGCGCCTGACTGGTCGACGTCGCGGCACAAGCAATCCAGGCTGTGCTTGAGCACCTTCCGGTCGCGGAGACGTTCGAGCTGTTCGCTGCTCCGCGGCCGAATGTTCGGGATCTCAAAGTCGGGGTGACTCGGATCCCCGGTCACGCAGAACGGTTGGTAGCGCGAGCCGAGGTATGCCGCACCGGCAATGACAAAGTTGTCGTAGCGGTCAACCGGATTAACGGCAACGTATCTCGGCAGCGCCTGAGAGGGATCCCACCGCAAATAGTGCGCGACGCTCATCCAGTCGGGGTAAACAGGCTTCGGCTTGTCGGCCGCTGCCGTGTCTCCGGAGAGCATTTGCAGGGACCCGGCCGGATGCCCGCCGCCGGTATGCGCTACCGAACGAAGCAGGCTATAGCGGTCGGCCATGTGGGACAATTCCGGCAACAGCTCGCTGATGTGGATGCCGGGAACATTCGTCGCGATGGCCTGATAGGGGCCGCGATATTCCGACGGGGCGAGGGGTTTCGGGTCGAAGGTTTCCAGGTGGCTGGCCCCGCCCCGCAGCCACACCAGAATAATCGCCGTGCGTTCCTTCAGATCGGCGTCGGCGGAATGCGCCCGCAGGCGGAACAAGCCGGGCAGCGCCAGGCTGGCGAGTCCCGTCAGTCCGCAGCGAAGTAGCCGGCGTCTGCCCATCCGCCCGGTGGAACCATCGCCCCGGTGCGGACCGGGACATGCCGGGGACGAATTCAGGGAGCGTGAAAGCATGGTATTTGGGGCCGTGACCAACGTCGCCGGCGTCAAGGCTGCGCGTCTTTGCGTACCCAGAGTATACCAGTCAGACGGCGCCGGCACACGTGCAGAGCTAATCCGAGACCAGCCGGTTTTTCAGAATTCCCACACCCTCGATTTCCACTTCGACCACGTCCCCCGGAGCCATCGGTTCTGTTTGACCGGGTGTTCCGGTGAAGATCAGGTCGCCCGGCTCCAAGGTCACGTGGTGGCTGATAAAGCTGACGATGCGGGGAATATCGAAGATCATGTTGCGCGTATTGGTCTTCTGTTTTACCTCACCGTTGACACGCAATTCGATGTCCAGGTTGCCGAAATCGATGCCGCTGGCGACAAAGGGCCCGCAGGGTCCGAAAGTGTCCGAACCCTTGGCACGCCACCACTGCACATCGTTGCGCTGCCAGTATCGCGCGCTGATATCGTTTCCACAGGTGACGCCCAAGACGTATTCGAGCGCCTTGTCTTCGGGGACATCTGTGGCCCGGCGCCCCATGACAACGACCAGTTCCGCTTCGTAGTGGACCGGTTCGTGAGTGGAAGGTTGGACAATGTCGCCTTCGTGCGCGAGCAGGCAGGAGGGGACTTTGTAGAACGGTTCCGGTGTCTTCGGCAGCGGCTTGTCGCCGAGATGATCCGTGTAGTTACCGGCCAACGCCAGAACCTTGGTCGGCTGGCTCGGTACCAACACTTTGACGTCTTCAAGCCGGTGGAGCTTGTCCGTTGGGTGCCAGGTTCCGAACGGATCGCCGTCGATCTGGCGCACGTGGTCATCGTCCAAAATCCCATAGGCGATCGTTTCACCTGTTTGGAATCGAACATACCAGGTGGGGCTGTTTTCTTTGGCGGTCATGGTCCCTGCAAACATGATCACGAACAGGGCACTCAGTACAATTGTCCAGGGGGCGTGTGCGTCCAATAGCATATCGACCTCACCGAAAGCAATATAAAACGAAACAGCTTAACTGCCATTGACGATCCTACCGTGGTCCACGGAGGAATCAAGAGAAGTGGGGTCGCGTTGTGGTTTTTGGCGGCTGGCGGAGGCCGTCGTTTTCGCTGGCTGTGATTCGGTTGGCCGAGGCTGACCGTGTCGGCACGCCCGTTGTGTGCGCGGGAGCGGGCGCGTTAGAATCGGACCGGTTTGCGGGAATTGTGGCGGTTTGTTCGCCGTGGCCACGATTGGTGAACCCGCCGTTTGATGGGATCTTGGGACGTCGGTTCGCGTAGGTTGGGCAACGTGCCATGGGGCGCCCAAACAGATGGGAAATCGATTCTGATGGGTAAACTGGCGATTCAGGGAGGGACTCCATCCTTCGACGTTGCCGCCGCGACGTGGCCCGAATGGGGCGATGCCGAAACCACTGCCGTGACCCGCGTCATTGAAAGCGGTAAGTGGTGGATGTACGACTACAGCGGCGAGCAGCTTTCGAGCGCGGGTGATTCCGCGCAAATCAGCCGGGTGGAGGCCATGGAGCGACGGTTCGCGGCCGCCCACGCAGCGCGTCATGCCTTGGCGGTCAGCAGCGGTTCCAACGCCCTGGAGGTGTGCGTGAGGGCACTGGGAATCGCGCCCGGCGACGAAGTCATCACGACTCCGTACACGTTCTTCGCCACGTCGTCATGCGTGCTCAACGCCGGCGCGTGGCCCGTCTATGTGGATATCGATCCCGAAACCTATAACATCGATCCGCGCCGCATCGAAGAAGCCATCACCGAACGGACCCGGGCTATTTTTCCCGTTCACTTCGGCGGTGAAATCGCCGACATGGATGCTATCAATGAAATCGCGTGCCGGCACGAACTGATCGTGATCGAAGACGCGGCGCAGGCGCAGGGAGTGTCCCTGGAAGGGGATCGTTATGCGGGAACCCTGGGCCTGGGCGGGACGTTCAGCTTTCAGGCCAGCAAGTGCTTGTCTTGCGGCGAGGGCGGATTGATCACCACGAACGATGATGCATTCGCCGATGCGTGCTGGAGTTTACGGCACTGCGGGCGAGGACGGGAAGGGTTGTGGTACGAGCATTTCCGGCTGGGATGGAATTTTCGGATGCCGGAGGTCTCGGCCGCGCTGCTGCTCGCGCAGCTTGATCGCCTGGACGAACAGAACCAGCGCCGCATGCGCAACGTGCGTCATTTCCTGGGCTTGATCGAATCGCTCGACGGCCTGACGGCCGTCAAACCGCATCCCCGCGCGAAGGTTCGAAATCATTACCTGGTCATGCTGCGCTACGATGCCGAAAAGTGGCAAGGTGTTTCGCGTGACCGGTTCGTCGAGGCTCTGGTGGCGGAAGGCGTGCCGGCACTGACCGGCTATACGTTTCCCAATTTTGAGAATCCGGTCTTTCAGACGCTGAACAGCCCGATCGATTACGCGGCGGCCGCGGTGCAGTGTCCCACCGCGATCAAGGCCTGCCGCGAAGAAGCAATATGGTTGATGCATCCGCTGTTTCTCGGCGACGAAGCCGTGGCGGGTGCCATCGCCGACGCGATCTTCAAGGTTCGCGAGAACATCGGCGAGCTCGCCGGTGATCGTTGATCCCCGTTTGATGGAGGATTCATATTCATGAGCGGCCCCACGACTGCCACGGCGGTCCTCGTCCGGCATGAGGACACGGCTCCCCGCGAGCGGAGCACCTGCGGATGGCGGCACTTGTTGATCAGTCGCCAGGACGATCATGTGGCCGCATGGGCGCATGCGGTCGACATCGATGGCGCGAAACCCCACTTTCATCGTCGCGCCACCGAGTTGTATTACGTGTTGCAAGGGGAAGGTCATGTCGTACTCAATGGCCAGGAGTACGCGGTGCGGCCGGGAAGCATCGTCCATATTCCTCCGGGCGTGGTGCACGGCGCGCGGGGCCGCATGCGGGTGCTCGTCGTGGGTATCCCGGACATTGCGGATGACGATTTGTTCTTTCCAGACGCAGAGCGCCCGTCATGAACGGGCACCGGGCGGCGATGCCAATCCGCTCATTGCCCGATTCAACTTCATGGAACATTCGCAGGTCCGTCACGTCAGCGGAAAGCTGTCGACCGACGCGCCTGCTTTGGTGGAACCCTGGCGGCTTCCGCCATTTTGAGACAAAACCTGGCGGGATCTGGGAGATTTAATGTGCGAATTGCCGTAACTGGTGGGACGGGGTTTGTGGGACGCGCGTTGATCAGGCAGTTGGCTGCCGGCCGGCACGCGCTGCGCTGCTGGCATCGTGCGGACAGCGATCTGAGCGGGTTGGAAGATATGCAGGACCGCGTGGAGTGGGTGCCGGGCCAACTGGCGGACGCCGACGCGGCGCAGCGGCTGGTTCAAGGCTGCGATGCCGTGGTCCATGCCGCGCTCTGGAGGCCGGGGGACCAGTTCCGGGGGGGAGAAGGAGACGTGGTTTCTTTCGTCCAGACCAACGTAGTGGGAACGTTGCAGTTGGTGGAAGCCGCCCGCAACGCGGCGGCCGGCAGGTTCGTATTTATTTCAACCTGCGCCGTGCACGAAGTCATTCTCGACGACCGCCCGTTGGACGAAGCTCATCCATGCTGGCCGGCCAGCCATTACGGCGCACACAAAGCCGCGACGGAAGCGTTTGTGCATAGCTACGCGCGGCAGAACGGGTACCACATCTGCGCCTTGCGGCCGACGGGCATTTATGGTGTTGCGCGGCCCCTCGAGCGCAGCAAATGGTATGAGCTCGTATGCGACATTGTGCAGGGACGGGATGTCACCTGCCGGGGAGGCGGCAAGGAGGTGCACGTGCGCGATGTCGCGCGGGCCGTGGAGTTGCTGCTGGCGGCCGACAACGTCGCGGGCGAAGTGTTCAATTGCTACGATCAGTATATATCACAATACGAAGTGGCCGAAATCGCGAAGAATCTGTGCGGCAGCGCGTCGAAGATTTCCGGCGAGCCGACACGACCAAAACACCAGATTTCAACGAACAAGATCCGCAGCTTGGGAATGGAATTCGGCGGTCGGGCGCTGCAGGAGGAAACGATCGGCCAGCTCGTGGCGGCATGCGCGTGACGGACCCCGAGCAGGCAAAGCCGGTGACCACAGGATCGATAGCCATGTCGACCGATGTCCAAAGCCGCGGGCCATGCGGGGTCCCGTGGAGAGGGCAATTCAAGAAAACGCCATCGCCCGTAAGCCGGCGGCGGCTCTTCCGGGCATGGATCCTGGCCGGCGTTTTGGTGTGCCCATTCTGCCTGGCCGCCCGCAATGGCAACGCAGCACCGTCGGCCCAGGTATTGACCTATACCTACAAGCACGTGGGCGACTTGCCCATTAAGGCGGATGTCTATCGACTTCCCGACGGACGAGTTCGCCCGGTCGTCGTCTGGATTCACGGCGGCGGTCTGATCATGGGAGGACGGGAATCGTTGAGCGAACGCGTCCGGCAGATGCTGCTGGAAGCCGGCTACATCATCGTTTCCATCGATTATCGATTGGCTCCCGAGACAAAATTGTCTCAGATCATGACGGATATCGAAGATGCGTTCGCCTGGCTGTACCGCGACGGCCGCGCGCTTTTCGCAGCGGATACCACGCGTGTGGCGGTCGTCGGCGGTTCCGCGGGTGGCTATCTGACCCTGGCTTCGGGCTACCGGGTCCGGCCGCGGCCCGCAGCGCTCGTTTCACTGTGGGGCTACGGCGACATCATCGGCGACTGGTACAGCCAACCAAGCCCCCACACGCGGCATCGTCGCACGGTGGTCACCAGAGACGAGGCATACCGCGAAGTGAGTGGACCTGCCATAGCCAATGCCCGCCATCGCCAGGGCGACGGCGGCATCTTCTATCAGCATTGCCGCCAGCATGGCCTGTGGCCGCAGGCCGTCTCGGGATGGAATCCACACACCGACGGCGAACGCTTCTTGCCATATATGCCCGTTCACAACGTCACATCCGATTACCCGCCCACGATGCTCATTCATGGAACCGAGGACACGGATGTTCCTTATCAACAGTCGTTGATGATGGCCGGGCAATTGGACAAGCACGGTGTGGAGGCTGTGTTCGTAACGATTGCCGGCGCCGAGCACGGCCTCCGAGGCGGCGATCCCGCCGAGATCCAGTCCGCATACGAGGCCGCTGTTGCCTTTGTTGGCCGCTACTTGAACGCTCCCTAAGCGGGACCCGGTCCCGACAGAGCGCACATTTGAAGGGGATGACCATGAACCGATCCACGCGACGCGACTTCCTGAAAAATACAGCCGCCACGGCTGGCGCGGCCGCCGCCGCCGCGCCAGCCCTTGCACGCAGCCGGAGTTCGGCGAACGATCGTGTTCGTATCGGGCTGCTCGGTCTGGGAGGCCGCATGCGAGCGCACGTCGAGGCCCTCGACCAGATGGCGGAGGACAACGTCGAAATTGCCGCCATTTGTGATTGCGACCAGCAGAAGCTCGATACGGCTCGGCAGCGCTATCCGGCGCTTCGAGACAAAAAGCTGGCCGTCTACCGGGACATGCGTGAACTTTTCGACGATCCGTCGATCGACGCGGTCAGCAACGCCCTGGGCGATCGCTGGCACGCCCTGTCGACCATCCGGGCGTGTCAGGCCGGCAAGGATGTGTATGTCGAAAAGCCGGCCACGCACAACCTGTTCGAAGGCCGGCAGATGGTTGCGGCCGCGCGAAAATACGGGCGTATCGTGCAACATGGCACGCAAAATCGATCAAGCCCCAATATCGTGGAAGGGATACGGAGGCTGAAGGACGGAATCGTCGGCGATGTGTATATGGCGCGGGCCGTTGATTTCAAGCTCCGCGGAAATCTGGGCAAGGTCCGCGAGGACACGGTCCCGGATGGACTCGATTGGGACCAGTGGCTGGGACCCAAACCGAAGCGGCCCTACAGCCAATTCTGGCATAAACGATGGTATTGGATCCTGGAACTCAGCAGCGGCTGCTTTGCCAATCAGGCGGTCCATCAACTGGATATCATTCGCTGGGGACTCGGTCTCGATTCGCATCCCACGCGGGTATCGGCGGCCGGCGGACAGTTCGTGCATGAAGACGATCGTACGTCGCCCACGCATGTGACCATGTCCTTTCAGTTCGGCGACGGCGGGCCCGTGGTTACCTGCGAACATCGTTCCTGGTACACGAACGCCGAAGCCGGTTTCCGCGAAAAGTATCCGTTTGTCCAGCCAAACTATCCGGTCGGCACGATCTTTTTCGGGACGAAGGGGTACATGATCTTGCCAGACTACAGCAGCTTCTACACTTTTCTGGGACCCGACTGCGAGCCAGGGCCCAGCCTGTTCGCAGAAGGGCATCCGATGGAAAATCTTCCCCATTTCCAGAATTGGATTTCGGCCGTGCGCAGCAGAAACCATCAGGATCTCAACGCCGACGTCCAGGAAGCCCACCGGTCGATGACCCTTTCGCTGCTCGCGCGTACGGCGTGGCAGGTGGGACACGAGATCACGTTCGATCCGCAACACGAGCGGATTCTGGGCGACGAAAAGGCGAACGCGCTGCTCAACGAGCCTAGTTATCGCCAGCCCTACGTCGTTGCCGATATCGCGTAGACAGCGGATTTAGCCCTTTTGTCGTAAACACGTCCGTCGCGCGGACGATAACGGATTAAGGATGCGTGCCGCGCGGGCATCCGCGATAGGGGGGTTGAGGTGGGCATACCGCCGGCTGCCTGCTCGCAAGCTCGCACAGCGCCTGGCCGTGGCGGTCCTTTCTGCCGGCCCGAGAAGATTTGCCGATTGCCATGATAGGTGCGATCGTAACGCCTGCAGCGCTGCGCGACCGCCTGCCGATTTGGCTGCCCAGAGGTCACCATGTTCACGCATCGCCAGACGAGGCGTCTTTCGAAACAGGGGCTGACGCTTTTACTCGCATCGGCTTCCGTCTGCGTTGTGGCTGCCCGGGAAGGCCTCGCCGAACGCAGCCCACATGCGCCGGATGCACATGCGCAGCCGGCTGCTGCGGATCCATCGCGCACGCCGCGCAAGGAAGGTCTCCGGACGGTCACACGGCTGCCCGAAACGCAGCCGGCGGAATCGCCGCTTGCGGCCTGCGAAAATCAAGACGGTGTGGACTGGACGGAAGCGCCGGAGGAAGACGCCGGTCATTTTTGGACGGTAGGCTCGCTCCGTGTTGTGCCTTATGGTGCCTTCTGGTCCGACGTTGTTTACGCCACCGAGCGGACGAACACCGGCCCCTTTACGCTGTGGGTTTTTTCCGAAGAGGAGCAAGGTGAACCCGCTTTCGCGGCGGATGCGCGCCGTTCGCGATTCGGATTGAACGTCGTAGGCCCCAGATTCGATTTCCTGGGGAGTGCCGCCAGCAAGGGCCGCGTGGAGGTCGATTTTTTCGGATCGTTCGTCACCGAAAACCGGGCCGGCGTCTTGCTGCGGCATGTCTACTGGGAAGTGGAAAACAACGCGTTTCGCTTTCTGGTGGGCCAGACCTGGGACGTCGTTTCGCCGCGGATTCCCGAGATGGTGAATTACTCCGGAGCATGGAATGCCGGCGATATCGGCTTCCGCCGGGCTCAGGTGCGTTTGGAACGTTTTTTCACGGTCTCCCCCGAATGCCGTTGGATCGTCCAGGCGTCCATCAACCAGGACGTCGTGACCGATTTTCCGGCTGATCCCGGCGTGCGCCGCGAAGCCGCCGGCTGGCCGGTCGTCGAAGGGCGCGTGGCTTGCAAGTTGAGCGCGGGCGGCGCCGAGCACGACGCGATCGAGTTGGGCGTATCGGGGCATATTGGTGAAACAGGCTTCGACTTCCTGACGCCGGGTCCACCGCCTCTATCGCTGCCTGCCGAGGATGACGGACGCTTTTTGACCTGGTCGGCGAACGCCGACGTGCGGATACCCTTCAATCCGCGTGTGGGATTTCAGGGTGAGTTCTTCACCGGTTCCAATTTGAGCGCGTTTCTGGGCGGGATCGGCCAGGGCGTCTGTCCCTGCGCGCGGCTGCCAATCCGTTCCACGGGGGGCTGGGCGGAAGTCTGGGTCTGCTGGAATCGGCTGTTGCACAGCCATTTCGGTTATGGCGTCGACGATCCACTGGACGGAGATTTCCTGTTCGGCCGCAGTTACAATCAGGTCATCTTTGGCAACCTCCTGTGCGACGTGACCGACAACCTAACAGTCGGTTTCGAGGTTTCTTCGTGGAAAACCCTGTTCCGAGAAACGCGCGCCGGCGTTATTCCGGCGAATCAACTCATTGCTACTGCGCCGGGTGAAGCCGTCGTGCTGGACTTCATGCTGAAGTACGGTTTCTGACGATCCGTCGCTCCGGCCCGGTGACTACCCGCGCGACCATGCGGGCCGCGTACGGTTGAAGGCCACGAGTTCGTCGTGCTACACTCCTTCTCGCAGCGGCTCGTTGGTGGAAGACGGATACCGATGGACGCGTGGAGTCATGAAAAGAATCTCCAACTCCCAGCAGATACGGCGCTTGTTCCGGCGGGATGGGTTCGTGGCGATACCCGCCTTTCTGTCCCGATCAGACGTGGATCGGCTGCTGTGTCGGATCGACGATTATGCCAGGCACATCGTGCCGGATCTGCCACCCGACGAAGCGTTCTATAACCAGAAAGGCCAGCCGGAAACCCTCTCGATGTTGACCCGCATGGATCAATACGATCCTTTTTTCGGCGACCTGTTGCATGATACCGACTATCCCCACTTGGCCCGGCACTTGTTGCAGGCCGAGGTACTCGCCCAGTCGGTCGAATTCTTTGACAAACCTCCCACAGCGTCGTGCGCCACGCCCCCGCATCAGGACGGCCACTATTTCATGCTCGAACCGTGTGAGGCCGTCACGTTCTGGCTGTCGCTCGATTCGGCCGACGACGAGACCGGCGCGCTGCGCTACGTTGCGGGTTCGCATCGCCGGGGACTGCGTCCGCACGGACGCAGCGGAACCCTGGGGTTTTCGCAGACGATCCTGGACTACGGTGCGAGCGATGTGCGGGAGGAGGTTGCCGTACCCACGCGGCCCGGTGACCTGCTGGTGCACCACGCGCTGTGCATTCATCGGGCCGGCCCCAATCGCAGCGCCGGTCGGCACCGCCGTTCGCTGGGGCTGGTGTACTACGCGATGCACGCACAACAGAATCGTGAACGACTGGCGGCGTACCAACAGCAACTCTATCGCGAGCTGGCGGAATCAGGAAAAATTTAGAGCCTCGTGTCAAGCTCGCATTTGAGGCACAAGTCCGCGTCACGGTATTGCATGCGTGAAGAAATGTAAGCGTCCAACAGGTCGCGGCGACGGACGACATCAGCCGCCGGGCACGACGGATTCTGGACGATCGCCGTTTTGAGAATGCTTGGGAAAGCGCATGTTTTTTGGCCGGAAAAGTGGAGCACGGCACGCATGAGCCAGGGCCCGATGCCTCCGCACGACGGTCTGGGCGCGTGGGACTACGGTATGGTAGCGGCGTACCTGGCCGCCATGATGCTGATGGCCCTTTACTTTTCACGGCGGCAGCGAACGACCGAAGAATTTTTTCTGGCCAGCCGGAACATGCCTTGGTTTGCGGTGGGGCTCAGTATCATCGCCACGCTGCTGTCGACGCTTACCTACCTGGCGGCTCCTGGCGAAGTCATCAAGAACGGCATCGGTTTTTTCTGGGGACTGCTTGCAGTCCCTTTCAATCTGGTGACCGTATGGGTACTGCTGGTGCCGTTCTTCATGCGTTTGCGCCTTACCAGCGCTTATGAATATCTCGAATGCCGCTTCAACTATTCCGCTCGCCTGCTGGCAGCGGTGCTATTCATCCTGTTACGGTTCGGGTGGATGGCGGTCGTGGTCTACGCGTCGTCCATGGCGCTGGCTGAAATGACCCGGCCCGACGTGACAGGGCTGGAGCTTGCCGCCGCCGAGGCGGCGTTTCGGGAGCATCTTTACATTGTGATTGCATTCGTCGGAGTGTTTGCGACTGTTTACACCGCCGTGGGGGGAATTCGGGCCGTCATCTGGACCGATGTGATTCAATTCCTGGTTCTGTTCTCGGGCGCGCTGCTCACTCTGGGCTATGTCGTGATGACGACGGGAACAGGCGTCGCCGACTGGTGGGAACTGGCTACCGAACATCGGGCAGCGCATACGCGCCCCTTATGGTTTTCCTGGGATCCCTCCGAACGTGTCACCATCTTGACGGCCTGCATGTCGATCTACTTCTGGACGGTCTGTACCCAGATGTGCGACCAGGTGGTGCTGCAGCGGTACTTCACGACATGCAACCTGTCCGCCGCCAGGCGCAGCTACGTTCTGAGCGCCGTCGCCGACGTCTCGATGAACGTGCTGCTGGCGCTGTGTGGTTTGGCGTTGCTCGGATTCTATCTCCAGCACGCCGACTTTCTTCCCACCAGCATGGACCTTGCTTCGCGAGCGAATGCGGACGCCGTGTTTCCGTACTTCATTTCCCATCAGCTTCCCGCGGGTGTGGGGGGATTGATCCTGTCGGCCCTCATCGCCGCCGCCATGTCCAGCATCGATTCCGGAGTCAATTCCGTGTCGACGGTGATTACAACCGATATCGGTCACCGCTGCTTTCCGTGGATCCATGCCTCCATCACCCCGCTGGCCATGGCTCGCGTGCTGACACTGGCCGTGGGAGGCGCCGTAACAGGGTTGGCCTACGGCGTCGATCTTATCGCCCGGCGTGTCAATATCCTCGAGTTGATGCCGAAAGGTTTCAATATGTTCCTCGGGCCGCTGGCCGGGTTGTTTTTCATCGGCATGTTCCTGCCGCGGTGCCGGACTCGCTCGGCCATCGCCGCCGTGCTCGGCGGGCTCGGTGGCTCGTTCGTTTGGAGTTACTGGTACGAACTGGCAACGTTGACAGACGACTGGCCCGTGTTGCGGAACATCTGGTCTTGTTGGAATCGGACGTTCGGTGACGATGCCGTGCCGACGTTCACACTGGCCGTTGCCTTTCCCTTTTTGTTTACGGTCATGCTGGGCATGCTTTTGGGCCTGATCTGGGAGCCGGTTGGCCGGCATCGGGGACAGGACTACGTGTGGTCGGCGGTCATGCGCCGCGGTGATCAACCCTGATAAGAGTCGGCCGAATGAACCGGTTCCAAGACGTGTCCACGGGGATCCTGTTCCGCAACCCCGTTCCCCATTTGCGAAGCCTGCACGCCTATTTCCCATCGGTGGTTTGTCTGGGAGGCGATGAATTGCTGGCGAGCTACGTGGCGGGCGAAGCTTTCGAGGCGATCGGAAATCGCGTTTTCCTGACAAGATCTTCCGATGGAGGGCGGACGTGGAACGTCGAAGGTCATCTGCCCGCCTTCGACGACGGCGATCGCCCGATGTCGGAGAGCGCGCGCCTCACCGGCTGCAGCCAGGACCGCGTGATCGGTCTTGTGCAGCACCACGACCGCAGCGAGCACCCGGACGAAGGCCTGACGAACCCCGAGAACCTGGGCTTCGTACCCACGGAGTTTGCCATGGTGACCTCCACCGATGGCGGCCGTGCCTGGAACAGGCCGCACATGGTTGTGCCTCCGCTCGAGGGTCCCTGCTTCGAACTGTGCTGTCCCATCACGGTCTTGAGCGACGGCCGCTGGCTGTTGCCCACATCCACCTGGCGAAGCTGGGATGGCGCGCTGCCTGATGGACATCGCATGGTGGCGTTTGTGTCGCACGACGAAGGCCAAACGTGGCCGGAATACTGGGACATCATGCACCACGATTCGCGACCCATCGCGTATTGGGAATCGAAAATCGTCGAAATGCCCGACGGACGACTGCTGGCAACCGCTTGGGGACATGACCTGCGGCAAAACTCGGATCTTCCCAATCAGTTTTCCGTCAGCTTCGATGGCGGCGCCCACTGGACGCCTCCCGCATCCACGGGCCTTTTCGGCCAGACGCTGACGCCCGTGGCCTTTGACGCGGACCGGGTGTTGTGCGTTTACCGTCGAATAGACGTTCCCGGCCTGTGGCTGCAAACGGCCCGTCTGCAAGCGGACAGCTGGAACAGTGAGGATTCAGCCCCGCTGTGGGGTCACGACGCACCGGGTTTGATATCCCGCGAATCATCCATGGCGCGACAGTTCCAGAAACTGCGCTTCGGTGCACCTTGTTTCGTACGGCTCGCCGATGCATCATTCTTCCTGTCGTTTTGGTGTTACGAAGAATGCGTCGGTCTGATTCGCTGGTATCGGTTTCATCTGCGGGATTAGTACAACAGCGCCAGTTTGGGTTTTGTCGCCCGGACTGTGCCCGGGGGGGGAAGAAAGCCGGCTTCCCGGCAGGCCAATCGGGCGGCGGTGCCGGGGGGCTGACCGCTCGACCGAGGTTGGAATCGCTCCGGAATTCTCTTACGAAGGAGAGCACCTATGTTGATGACTACCACTCCCAGCGTGGAAGGAAGGCGCGTCACCGAGTACTTGGGATTGGTCGGTGGCGAGGCTATTTTGGGCGCCAACATATTCAAAGACCTGTTTGCAAGCATCCGCGATATTGTCGGCGGCCGGTCGGCGGCATACGAAAAGGAGTTGCAGCGAGCCAAAGAGATTGCTCTCCAGGAGATGCGGGACGAAGCCGCTGTCTTGGGTGCCAACGCCGTAATAGGAGTTGATTTGGACTACGAGACCATTGGAATCGGGCAGAGCGGAAATATGCTGATGGTCAGTGCCAGCGGAACGGCCGTTGTCTTGTCATGACACAAATTCACGTGGCACTGGGAGGCCGCGCCCCGACATGCTTTTGACTGGTGTCGGGTGCCACCAGGATGATGATCATTCCCAAAAAGAAGATCAGGCACGTGAAACGGCCAACTCGCGCATAGTCACCGTTGAACACCAGCATCAAGTGGCCGGTTCCGAGGACGCCCACGGCAGTCGCCACGCGACCCCAGTTAAAGCTGATGCCCGCGCCCGTGGAACGTACGTGGGTGGGGAAAAGTTCCGGCAGGTATAGCGGCAGCCAGCCGAAATAGAGCGTTCCGAAGAACCCGATGCCGAAAACCCAGTACAGGAACGAAGGGTCACCGGGTTGCAGGTACGTAAAGATGTACAGGCTCATCAGCAGTGATGTGCCGCTGATGACGAAGTACGTCGTGCGGCGCCCCATCAAACGGGCAGCCCAGCCCCCCATCAGCGCGCCCAGTGTTCCGCCGCCGGACTTGCACCACTGCGCCCACGCCTTGAGCGCGGGGTTGTCCAGATCGCCGACCCGGCCGGACCACGGAACCACCCAGTTGGCGCTCCCCCAGTTGCCCATCAGAGGAACGGCGCCCAGACCGATGCCGATGAGCGTGTATTTCAAAATGGGTGGCGAGAAAATTTCCACCACGGGCCAGCTGTTTCGTTTTGCACGATTCGTTCGGCCCGCGAGCCACCGAGGAGATTCGGGTACCACCACCAGCACGACCAGCGCCAGGGGCACGGCCGCGAATCCGGTAAGCAGCACCCACCGCCACTGCTGGGGCGTAATATCGATAATCATGGCCATCCCGCTGAGAATCATGAAGCCCACGTTGGCGGCGGCTCCGATCAGGCCCGACAGCATTGGCCGCGAGACGTCAGGCCATACTTCGGATACCAGCGCGACGCCATTCGGCCAGATGCCACCCACGCCGAGGCACGCCAGAAAGCGCAGCACGAGAAACTGTTCGGGCGTCGTGACGAAGTACGTCATTCCCGTCAGCAGGGCATAGCAGAGTATGCTCAGCCCCATGGCGCGCACGCGTCCGAGCCGGTCGCCCAGCCAGCCAAACAGCAAGCCGCCGGATGCGGCTCCGAGCAGAAACGCGCAGATAAACCACGAAAACCACTTGCCGGTCTGTGCTTCGTCCGTGATGCCCAGTGAACGCAGCGCGGCGCGGCCGGCCAGCGGAACAATTACCATCACGGTCCCCGCCATCATCCATCCGAGCAATGCCGCGACGAGCACGAGTGCCCGCGCCGGCGCATCGGACGGGGCAGTGTCACTCCGCTCGCGGCGCGGATCAGCCATGCTACGGCCTCGAAATGGGAAACGCAGCGGCAGCGGCCAGTCGGAGGACGGCGCGGCTTCGGCAATCGGCGCACGCCGCGGGTGGAGTAAACCACACCCGGCAATGGCCCCATGACCGGTTGTCCGCCCGTGCGGTTCGTTTACATTCTTTCTTCATTGAACTGTTTGGCCAGTTCATCGATGAGGCGCCCGACATCATCTTCCAAGGGACCGGCCGCGGCATACTTCAGGGCTTCATCGATTTCTCTTTCGCTTCCCATGCCGATCAGCGCGGTGCAGATTGCAGGATGAGATAGTGCAAAGCGAACGGCGACTTCGCGGACAGTGAGTCCCCGAGGCAGGCGGTTGCCGAGCATGTTCGCACGTTCGATGTCCCGGTGAAAAAGATCGAGCGGAAAAAAACGCGTCCGGCGCGTGTGCACGCTCGGCTGCTGACCGGCCAATGCTCCACCCGCAAAAACACGAATGGCGATCACTCCCAGTTGACGGTCGGCACAGAGGTCCAATAGACGGAGATAGTCGACATCCAAGCTGCCGGCCGATCGATCGTCTGCGGACAGAGGCATCAACACGTTGTAGGGTATCTGGATGGCCTGCCAGGGTCCGTCGCGGATTACCGATGTCAGGGATGCGGCCTCGCCCAGACCCGTCAGTCCCAGCAGGCGCACGCGGTGCTCGTCGCGTAGCGCTTCCAGCGCCGCCACAACGCCGCACGGCCCCAGCACGTCTTTTGGCGTAATCGACGTGGGCAGATCCCCTCGGCGCGCGGTGATGGAATTATGAAGCTGAACCATGGTTACCCGTTCCATGCCCAGGCGTTTCAGGCTCTGAGTCACGGAATGGCGGACAGCGTTGGGGATATCGTCGAGCTGCGGCGGCTGCAATCGCACTTTGGTTGCAACCTGGATCCGGTCCGCGCGGGGCACGTCACGCAGCGCTCTGCCCAGATTTCGCTCCGAAGAGCCCTCACCGTAAGTGGCTGCCGTGTCGAACCAGTTGATGCCTTTCTGAACCGCGTAGCGGATCACGCGGATTTGATCATCGTGCCGATCGCCGGTCATCAGCCCGGACACGGGCCCGGCTCCGAAGGATATCGTCGATACCCGTCGCGGGCTCAAACCTAGCTGGCCATAGTCCATGCGTCGTTTCGAAACAGCCTTGCCTGCGCGGAGCCGGCTGTGCTTTGATCGGCAAGCATCCACCCAGAGGTCGGCCGGCGATCGGTACGGTGCGGCCGAAAAAACTCCCAACGGCCGTCCCGCTTCGACGAGCATGTCGGGCCCGTCGGCGGGCGGGGACACGTGGCGAGTCAACGCGAATGTCATCGCATGACGGCAACGCATTCTAACGTTTGCGGCGTGGGCGCGAAACGGTCGGCGGCCGACGGACACCCATCGTCCGCGAAAAACAGTTCAGCGATTCGAATTTGTGGAGCCTGGGAAGGTAACTTGCCAGGCGGGACGAGTCACCGCGCGATCGTGGATGAGCGGTGCCTTTCGAATGTCGTCAAGGCGTGACCGGGGCCGGGTTTGCATGGAATGGTTGTCCGGCAGGTCCCATTTTTCCGCAGATCGTGTGTTGGTAAGGACCGTATCCCGGTTATAATCCGCGGTTATGGGATGTGGCTGCCATGCGGCTTGATTCGAGGGAGGGCACGGGCATGTTTCGAATCGAGACAGGAAGTACGCGGAAGTACTGCGACGGGATCTCTCGGCGCAGTTTTGTCCAACTCGGCGTGGCGGGTCTGGCCAACGTGGCTCTGGCGGACGTGCTGCGTGCCCGGCAGACATCGGCGGATTTGGGCCTGCCCAGGAAAGACACCTCGGTCATTCTCTTGTGGCTCGACGGCGGACCGAGCCATCTAGATTTGTACGACATGAAACCGAGGGCTCCGGCTGAATATCGTGGCATCTGGCGTCCCATCCGCACCAACGTGACGGGCGTGGAAATCAGCGAACTTTTCCCATTGCAAGCCAAGGTTGCGGACAAGTTTTCCCTTATCCGTTCTCTGCATCACAACACGGGAGATCATTTTACCGCCGGACACTACATGTTGACCGGCCGCGGTGGTGTGAACGGCCTGGACACCGCGGGGAAATATCCGTCGATCGGATCGATGGTCACTCGCCAGTGCGGGGCGCGACGCCCGAACGTGCCGGCCTACGTCTCCGTGCCCTACGCCAGCAGCATCGGGCTGCGACCCGGATATTTCGGTGCCAATTACCTGGGACCACAGCACAACCCGTTTGAGGTGGGCGGGGATCCAAACAAGGAAGCGTTTTCGGTGCAGAACGTCAAGCTGCCTTCCGGCATGACGGTGCGCAGGATGGAGGACCGCCGCGGATTGTTGTCGGAGTTGGACGGAATCCGTCGCTCGGTTGATGCGTCAGGTGCGCTGAACGCGCTCGACCGGTTCCAACAGGAAGCGTACGAAATGGTCACCGGACCAGCGGCACGCAAGGCGTTCGACATTGCGTCCGAGGAGCCGGCGGTCCGCGACCGCTACGGCCGACACACGTGGGGACAAAGCACGCTGCTCGCGCGCCGGCTCGTAGAAGCAGGCTGCGCGTTTGTCACCGTGCATTTTGGCGGCTGGGACCACCACTGGAATCTCGAGTCGGGAATGAACAGCCACCTGCCGCGCGTTGACTCGGCCGTCTCGGCACTGCTCACGGACTTGGAAGAGCGCGGATTGCGGGAGCGCATATTGGTGATGGTGTGCGGCGAGTTCAGCCGGACGCCTCGCATGAACAATGGCCACAACGGCAAGGGCACGCCGGGCCGCGATCATTGGGGCAATGCAATGTTCTGCCTGATGGGCGGAGGGGGCGTTCAGGGCGGACGCGTCGTCGGTTCAACCGACGCGCGTGGCGAAGCGCCCCACGACCGCCCCGTCGCCCCGGGCGACATTCACGCCACGCTTTTTCACGTCATGGGCGTCGACCCGCAAGTCAGTTTTCGGGATCACACGGGCCGCCCCATACGGGCGATCGACCACGGTGACGTCATTAACGAGCTGATCTAAACCGCCGGGCCATCAATTCGACTGCCCGCCCTGGGATGAGTGGAGTGGGACTCCACCCGGACGCCGATGGTCGGCGATCGCGATCGCGAATCCTTCAAGGATGTTGTCGGCCAGATGGATCCGACCGGCGTGCTCGCCGATTTGGATACCCGTTCGCTGTGCGGGTGCGCGAGTCTCGCGAATCGCGTTGCGCCTGATGTGGACGTCTCCCGTCCTGCCGCGAATGTCGATTCCCGCGCCCGAATCACCTCCGCTGTCGATGATCCGGTTGTTGTCCACAAGGTTTCGGTGTGGCCAGAAGTCTTGCCCCCTTGCGTCGTCGCGGAACAGAATCCCTACTTTGCCACTGCCTGTGATGTCGTTGTCGCGCATCACGTTGTCGGTGTCGCAGTGCCCGATGGAAATACCATAGTCGGTATTGTTGCGAATCGTATTGCCCTCGGCCAAACCGAATTTGACACCCCAACACCAGAAAATGCCGATGCTGTTGTTGTCCAATGTCGAGTTGATGATCCGCGGGCGCTGTGAGCCCGAACCGGGATGCACGCCCAAGTTCACATTGTCGTGGCAGTGGCAAGCGTCGACAGTAATGTCGTGACAGACCTGGAAACTGATTCCGTCACCGTTGTAATTGGCGGCCGAAACCTGTCGAATGACATAGCGGTTGCAGTCCTGGAGAAAAATGCACCCGCCATAGTTGCCGTTGAAATTGCGATTGTTCATTCCGTTTCCGTCGAGCGTCAGATTTTCTATCGTCACGTCCGCGGTCTGGTGGCTCGTGAGCAGCGGAAACAGGGACGAGCACGTGGGATTGCCCGACAGCCACAGATTCTTTCGAATTCCGTTATTGAGCTTGAAGCGATCGCCGCTGCGTGCCACAAGCTGGCGTTTGATCGTTTCTCGCGATCCGTCGTGCGGGTTTTTGGCCTCCAGCACGACGCTGTCGCCGACGCGAAATGCGTGTCCGGGCTCGAGCGTGATTTCCTGATCGTACCAGTCCGAATCCGACGCCAGTCGTGCAGTTTCGGACGGAGTCTTCGTAATGACAGTCTCCGGCCCGCTGCCGACCAGCCGCACGAGCGACGGCAGTTGAATCGCGGCCCGCAACGTATAAGTGCCCGGCAGCAGACGTACCGTGCCGCCTCCCATCCGGCTCATGTAGTCCAAAGCGGCCTGAATGACTCGGTCGTCGCTGCCAGTCAGGTCGGCTCTCTGCCGTCCGACAGAGATCTCCAGGCGCTGTTCCCAATCGGGTTCGTGGGCCACGTCGCCGTCGGTCGCTCGGGGGGTGACCACCCGCGGACCGTCCTGACACCATCCGGCTTGGACCAAACCGGCCGCTCCCAGCACACCGGAAGCGGAGGACAGAAAACGGCGTCGGCTGACGCTGCGGTATCCCATCATCGATTGCTCCTGCCATGCCGTGTGAGGTTCTGTCATGCGAATCTGGCTCCGGCAGCTGTTGGATGTCATCTCGCCGTTCCGATATTTATTCGCACGCCTTCCGCTTGCCTTCCCAGCTCTCGGCGTCGCCCAGGTTCAGCCACGTAGCGCGGTTGGCAACCCTCGTCCAGCGGATGCCGTCGCGGCTGGTGGCCAGTTGGGTGTCGATCTTGCCGTCGCCACCTTCGCGATAGATCCAGATCATGGCCAGATAAACGCCTTCGTACAGGTCGACACCGGCCCCGTAGATCTGGGTGCCGGGTCCGTCTGCCACGTCGCATTCCAACACCAGTTCCGGAGGCGACCAATGCACAAAGTCGTCGCTTTCGCTGCGCGCCAAGCGGCGACCGAACCCAAACCGACTGAAACCGACATACCGACGGATACGCGGATCGTACACAACGTTCTGGTTCGTATCGCAATACTTATTGAGCGCCGGATTGCCCGCGTGCGGCGTCCAAAGGACGATGGGCTTCAATCCACGGTCCTTGGGGCCGGTCAGATACCACAACTTGTAACGGTCTCGTTCGGCATTGAAATAGGCGGTCCCGTAGACCTGGCAATCACGTTCCCACGTCGTGTCGGGTGTCAGAAGCGGATTTTCGGGATGTCGCTGCGGCCGGTTGAGCACTCGCTTCACACCACGCGCGCGGCAGATGCCTTCGTCATCCAGAAAGAGCTGCCGCACATTGGCGTCGACGCGAAAACGTTCGCGCTGCTCGCGGGCGGTCGCCAACAGCCGGGGACTGCCGGTCGCCACCAGGACCGCTGTTCCGGCGGTCAGCCGGGACACGAGTTCACGGCGAGTCATTCGATGGGCCATCGGGGCACCGTGGGCGTTCGGATGCGGATCACAGAAAACGCTTGTCGCCGGCGAGCCGCTCGTCGAAAGCGTCGGGCGAAGCTTCTCTCGGCGGACTCGGTCCCGCACTTCGTCAGCGGGCCCCCGCAGCCCGCCTCTGTTTATCGCTTGTCCTGCGGGTGCGGTGACTGCTCGTAATGGCGTTTCAGCAGGTCGATGCCAAAATCGTTTTTCAGGTCGCGCCATACGCAGTGGACATGGTTCGCGTCGTTCTGCGTGTTGTCGTATTCCAAGACAAACGTCGGTCCCTGAACGCGATAGTAGTGACCCGTTCCGCGCTCGAGGCCCCCCGCCCAGGCGAAATGGAGGTTTCGAAAACCGCTCTGCCTGATGTGCTGCATTTCTTCGCGGGCCAGCGCCGGCCTCAGTCGCACGACGTATTCCTTTACCAATTGCCGCAACAGGGCCACCTGTTGCTTGTTCATCTCTCGGGCGGGAAGCCCCGGAGGATCGAGCAGTTGCGCTTGCCTGCCCGGGCCGTTGATCACGTCGCGCGGCGCTTCGGCGTCGATGATGGCCGTCTGGCGCTGCCCTGCGGTTAAAGACGACACCAGCGCGCGCCCCAGATCCTCTTCGGCGGCCAGCACTCGCAATCCCTTTCGCGGCCCCGTCAGCACTTCAGCGGGATTGCTGCCGAAGAATGAAGGCGTTGGTGCAACGGCTCCGTCCGGCACCAGCGTGAAGTTGACCGAGAGATGATGACCTTCCACGCGCCAACCCCACCGCGTGTCATTGGACGGTTCACCGAATATCGACACGTAATACAACAGCGGGTCGCGCCGGGGGCTCTGATCTTCCATGTCGTGAAGGATCTGTTCGAGGGACATGATCTGGAGCGACTTGACCATTCCCTCGTGACTCAACGCGGAAGCCAGCAAGCCGTAGGCCAGTTGGCGCTGCTCGGGCTTCATCTGTTTCAGTGAAAGCCCTTCCCGCTGGCGCGGAATAAAATGCCAATTGGAGCGTTCATCGTCGGCGAAATTGAATTGGGCCTGATCGCGCTGCGCTTCGTCAAGAGACGCCAACAGTGCCACGGCTCCGTCGACCATTTGCTGCCCAACGTCGTGCCCGCGTGCCGTCCGGACTATCGGCGCGCCGGTAACGATCAACAGCACCACCAATGCACCGACGCGCGCGGCACGCGTAACGAACCGAAATGGACATGCCATCGTCAACTCCCGCGGGCAGAATGTGTTGCTTGACAATTTCCGATTGGACCTTTGCTCCGCTTAACCGAAACCGTGCTGGCGGCGGTGGTAGGACCCGTCGAACTGCTGCGTGGTTTTGAACCGTTCGTAGCGGCCGTCGCCGGCAACCGGTTTGGCACGAGCGAGGACCTGCTGGATGGCTTCCGGAGGCAACGGCCCGCGCCGCGCGGTGGATGCATTTTCTTTCAGCTCCTCCATACTGCGGATGCCGGAAACAAGTGTACTGACGGGCAGTGACAGCGTGTAGCGCATGGCGTCGCTAACGGGAATCCGCGCTTCGTCGGGGATGGCGCCGCCGGCCAGGCTCTTCATGGCGACAGGCCCGATGCCTCTCTCCAGAAGCACGGGCAAAACCCGCTGCTGGAAGCTGCGAAAATGTGCGTCCATCACGTTCAGTGGCATCTGTACGGTGTCCCAGGCAAAATCCTGGTCGAGCATCTTCAAATGGATGCGCGGATCTTTGTGCCCGGTGAATCCGATGAACCGGACTTTTCCCTGCTCGCGCGCCTTGACCGCCACGTCGATGGCGCCCCGCTGGAAGATCCAATCCGGATCGTTGTCGTAGTTGATTTCGTGAAACTGCCACAAGTCGAGATGATCCGTATTCAATCTCCGCAGACTGTCGTCGAGATGCTGTTGGGAGGTTTTGCGATCCCGGCCGCAGTTCTTCGTCATCAAGAACACTTTGTCGCGGCGTCCGACCAGCGCCTGGCCCATGATCTCTTCGCTGCGTCCCTGGTGGTAGTCCCAGGCGTTGTCCCAGAAGGTAACTCCTTCATCAACGGCTGCGTGCAGAATGCGGACGGCTTCCTTTTCTTCCTGGACCGTTCCGATATGAAAACCTCCCATACACAGGCACGACACCTGCTGTCCGGTATTGCCCAAAGCGCGCAAGGGTATCCCGTTGTCGCCGGAAGAATCTTCGTCCGCCGCGAACCCGCCGGTGGCCAATCCTGCCACGGCGCCGGCGACGGATGCGGCGAGAAAATCACGTCGATCGCGATGAGCGTCGCGGAGCATAGTCAACCTCCTGTGAAATCAGACGACTGGGTCGCTCGGGCGACTTCTGAATCGATGGAGCGCCCGGGAAGAGCCAGAGAATAATCGAGCCACCAGTCGGGCATGGATATCATCCCGGCGAATTCGCGGACCAGGCATAGCACGGACGCGCAAAAAAGCGTTTGCGTGTGCCTGCATTCTAGCCTGCCTGCGCTGGAGATCCCACTCCCCTGCCCGGCGCTGCGCCGTTGGACGATGAACGGTCCCCTGCCTCTTATGCAAGACGGCGCTGCCAATGGACCCGGGGCGACCAACGGACGCCCGGCGAACGGGCCGTTGGAAGGCAGTTCCGGGGGCCATTGTCTGCGCAGCGGTCAATAGCTGCAGCGGGCACGGCGTCAGCGGCGCGCGTTCACGAGGGACGGGATGGGCCGCGACCCGTGGCTCGCCGCGGCCGGATCGCGCTGGATCCGATAGAGATGCGTCTCGCTGCGCAGAAACATCGCCCGGCCCACGACGGCCGGGGACGCCAGAGTCCGCCCCTCCAATCGGTTTTTCGCCAGCTCTTGATACTCCGTGCCCGGCGTGATGACCGTCATGACGCCCTCTTCGTTGAGCAGATAGATGTGCCCGTCGGCCAGTACGGGCGAGGAGGAGAAATTGCCGCCAATTCGTTTCCGCCAATGTTCCGAACCATGAACGGCGTCGAGGCACGTGGCCACGCCGTTGTCGCTCACGATATACAGCTCGCCGCCCACAAGTAGAGGCGACGGCGTATGCGGCGCGCCGCGCGACCGCTCCCATGCCAGATGCGTGTCGGTGACATCCCCGCGGCCGCCCGCGCGGATGGCATACAACACGGCATCGTTGAAACCAGAAGAAAAATAGATCAACCCGTGTCCAAATACCGGACGCGGTACGACCGAGTAGCCCGTGTATCGGAAACGCCAGATGACGTCTCCGGTCAGCGGATCGTACGACACGATTTGATCACCGCCGGGGCTAACGAGCTGAAGGACGCCGGCCGCGCGAATCACCAGTGGCGTCGAATACGCCATGGGGCCCTCGCGATCGGTCTTCCAACAGACCTGGCCAGTCCGCTTGTCCAGGGCCACCACAAATTGCACATCGGTGCCGTCGCAACTGAAAATCAACAAGTCGTCTTGCAGCACAGGCGAACCGGCGGGTCCGTGCCGGTGGTTATACGGCCACGGTTCGGTCCGCCAGAGAATTTGGCCGCTGGAGGACAGGCACGCCGTGCCGTGCGCGCCGAAGTGCACGTAAACACGATCGTCTTGCAGCACGGGAGTGGGTGACGCATGGCTGTTCTTGGAATGGATTGAGCCTGGATCCTCGAGCCGAAAGATTTCGACGTTGTGCTTCAGTCGCCCGGTATCGGTATCCCGGCAGACAGCGCGCAGCGATCGGCCTTCGTCTGTGGCGGCGGTCATCCAGATCTGGTTCGAGCGGATGACCGGGGACGACCAGCCACGGCCGTCCACCGCGACTTTCCACGCGATGTTTTCCGATTCGCTCCACGTGATCGGCAGATGGGTCCCGGAGGCATGGCCTTGGGCGTGCGGTCCGCGGAACTGCGGCCATTCTTCTTCCGCGCCGCCGTGGCGGGCGCACATCGTGGCCACCGCGGCGAGCATCAAATACCGCGAACCAGCCAGCCGACGAAACGGCGCCTGTCGTCTCTTGATGGGCACGTCGCCACTCCGTGTTTCAACTTTTCAACAGTCGTGTTTTCAACAGTCGTGCCGCGGACGGTCCGCCAGTTATGCGGCGTACATCACGTTGCGCATGTCAAGAGTCTCGACGAGCCACGTCGAAAACAGCACCGAGACATTCAGCGGCGGCACGAGGAGCAGCCGCCCAGTGTAGCAGGACGGAGACGGCCCGTACAGAAACGGTGGGAGGCGCTGAAAGGGACGTCCGGCCAGTGGAATTTCCGAGGGAGCGAAGCGCGAGGACGGGATTATGGATCCCAGGCTTGCCAATGCCGCGCCATCCGGCTTAGAGTAGTACCGCTTCCCCGCCGCATGCCTTAGAAGTGTTGGAGTCCGCCATGCATTTAATAGTGCTCGTGATGAGTCTGCTGGGCACGGTTCTGGCGAGTCCCGCATTCGTCGCAGAACCGATTCAGCCCGAAACGTCGATGGTCGCGATGCGCGACGGGATAGAACTCTCGACGGACGTTTATCTTCCCGAAGGCGAACCACCGTGGCCAACAATCCTCGCGCGAACTCCGTACAACAAGCTGGGCAACCGCAGCGCCGCCGAGCGTTTCTGCCAACACGGTTACGTCTTCGTCTCGCAAGATTGCCGCGGCCGGTTCGCGTCGCAGGGCGACTATGATCCCTTCCGCACCGATCATGTCGACGGGTACGACACCGTGGAATGGGTTGCCGCGCAGCCATGGTCCGACGGCAAGGTCGGCATGCTCGGCGGTTCGGCGCTGGGCATCACGACGAATCTGGCCGCGACACAGGTGCCGCCGCACCTGGTGTGCGGCTTCGTGATCGTGGCCTCGGCCAGCGCACGGCGAAACACGGTCTATATGGGGGGTGTTTATCGCAAGGAGATGAACGACGGGTGGCTGCAACTGCAGGGAGCCCCGGAAGCCATCGAAGCGACGATGCAGCACCCGGCGGGAGACGACCATTGGGACTGGCGTGAGATCCCCGATTTCCACGACCGTATCAGAATACCCATCTACAACGTGGGCGGTTGGTTCGACATTTTTGCGCAGGGCACGCTGGACAATTTCGTCGGGCTGCAGCGCCGCGGAGCGGGACTTGCAGCCGGCAACCAAAAACTGCTCATGGGCCCCTACGCGCACGGAAAACTGGAGGGGCGCCTGGAGTTTCCCGGCAGTGAATCGGACGCCATGGGGTTTGACGAGCAGCTGCGCTGGTTCGATCGCTGGATGAAAGACACCGACAACGGAATCGACCGTGAGCCCCCGGTTCGATACTACCTGATGGGCGACACACAGGATCCGGAGGCCCCGGGCAACGCGTGGCGGGACGCCGACGCATGGCCGCCTCCGTCGCGTCCCGCGTCGTATTTTATTCACGCCGAACGCCGCCTGGTCCGCAACACTCTGCCTGAAAAAAGCGGTTCCATCTCGTACCGTTATGATCCCGGCAAGCCGGTGCCGACAGTGGGAGGTGCCAACCTGATTTTGGGCGGCAAGGGACCGAAGGATCAGCGTCGGATCAAGGACCGCGAGGACTACCTCCGATTTCACACGGACCCGCTCGACGCGCCGCTGGAGGTAGTCGGCCGCGTCACGGCCGATCTGTATATCCAGTCCGACGCGCCTGACACCGATTTTGTCGCGAAACTGGTCGATGTTTATCCGGACGGCTACGAAGCATTGATTCTCGACTCGATTATCCGCACGCGCTATCGCGACGGTCTGGAACGCGAAGTGATGCTCGAACCAGAGGATGTCGTCCGCGTGACGATCGACTTGTGGTCAACTGCCCTGGTTTTCAACAAAGGACATCGGATCGGACTGCACGTATCCAGCAGCAACGATCCGCGTTTCGATCCGAATTCCAATACGGGACATGCCCAGCGCGCCGATGACCAGCAGCAGGTGGCCACGAACACGCTTCATTTCAGTTCCGAACACCCTTCACGCCTTTTGCTGCCCATCGTCCGACAGTATGGTGATGGCCAACAGCAACCGTGATGCGTATTGCGCCGCGTGCACGATGATGGGAGTCGCGATCCATGCGTACCAGTCGCCGGGTGTTTTTTGCGGGCGGTCTTGCCTCGCTGTACGCTACATTCAAGTGCGTGCGGCCCGGCAGAGGCGCAACGCGAAAAAAAGGCACCGCAGCGAGTGGCCACGGAATTGTCTGTCTGGACTACAGCCGGAGTTTTATTTGTAACACGGCTTCGTTCAACGCCGTGCGATTCTGGATCGAAAGCCGCACGGTGTTGATCGACCCGCAGCGGAACAGCCAAACGGAGTTCTATCAGTGCGGTTCGTGCAAAAGTGAAAACACATTCGCGGAGAAAAATCTGTTCCACAAAGGCAACTACGATTTCTTGCCCATCTATGGCGGCGGAGATTTGCTGATTTTCCGTCGACCCGCGGGGCTCAGCAACACGTATCGACAAATCAGCAAAGCCGAGGACGTATGGGGTGAACCCCGGTTCAAGCTGCGCCCGTGCCGGCACATCGAATTGCTGACTCGGTGGGAGCAGATTCGCGACCGGACCGCGGCTGGTGTTCCGCTTGTGAGCCAGACGGAGATTCACCACCCGGATACCGGGCTAAGGGCCGTCATCGAATGCCCCATCAAGACAATGAATATCAGTCTGGATCAGCGAAAGTACCAGGTGGACACCGGTCCCGTAGCGTTGCCTGACTTGTCGCGGCGCCACGAACCCGCCATCGCATCGCTGCGCCTGGCGTTTGTCGCCTTCAACACCCAGAATTTCGCGGACTTCGTCGTGGAACAACCCACGTCGGTGATCCAGGACGGAACGGCCGTGTGCGAGATTTACCACTATTCGAAGCCGTTCAGTATGGCTGCCCGGAATCGTTTGTTCGCGGTTGATCCTGGATAAGGTCCGCGTTTGCGAGCGGCACGGTAGCGGATTGCCGTGCGTGAATCGGTTTTCGCTCCAGGTACCGCACGCAGGAGGCTGCCGCCGCCCATGCCCGTGCTCCAACTGATCGATGTCTCACGCAGTTTTCCCGGCGTCTTGGCCCTGCGCAACGTGAACTTCGATGTGCGAACCGGAGAAGTTCATGCACTTGTCGGGGAGAACGGCGCCGGTAAGAGCACCCTGATCAACATCGTGTCCGGAGTTTTGCCGCCCCATTCCGGTGAACTGTTGCTCCAGGGACAACCGGTGCGGTTTTCCAACCCTGTCGCCGCTCGAACCCGGGGCATCATCACGGTCCACCAGGAAGCCGAACTTTTTCCCACGCTTTCGGTCGCGGAAAATATGGCCTTGGGGCAGGGATTGCCCGCGACGAAATTGGGGTGCGTGGCCTGGGCAAAAGTGGAATCGGCGGCCCGGAAAGCCGTCGCGCACATCGGTGAGGCGATCGATGTGCGGATCCCGGCGGCTCGGCTGAGCATCGCTCATCGACATATGACGCAAGTGGCCGCCGCGCTGGCCCAGCGGGCCAGGGTTGTCGTTCTGGATGAACCGACCAGCGCGCTGAGCCAGGTCGAAGCGGAGTGGTTGTTCCGTCAGATCGAGCGGTTGCGCGAGAACGGCGCGGGCATTCTTTACGTTTCGCATCGGCAGGATGAAATATTCCGGCTGGCCGACCGGATGACCGTATTGCGCGATGGAGCGCTGGTGTGGACAAAGGCTCGGTCGGACGTGACGCCGGCGGGGTTGATTCAGGCCATGGTCGGTCGCCAGTCGCCAGACATCGCAGCGGCAGATCAAGCGGTGGAGAAAACACATGTTGGCGCGGCCGCGCGGCGACACGCGGGCCAGCCCGCACTGCGGGTGGAAGGATTCACCGACGCCCAGGGCCGTTTCCGCGACATCCATCTCGAAAGCCATGCCGGGCAGGTCGTTGGGATTTTCGGGCTCGTTGGTTCGGGACGGAGCGAATTGGCACAGGCCGTCTTCGGCTGCCAATCGCCGCTGCGAGGCCGGGTCTATCGGGACGGCCGGCTGTGTCGCATCAACAACCCCCGCGACGCGGTTCGGGCCGGAATCGCCTACCTGCCCGAAGATCGTTTGCGCCAGGGCGTCTGCGGCGGGTTGTCGCTGCGTGCCAATGCCGTACTGTCCAGTCTCGAGCAGTGGACGCGCGGACCGCTGTCGAACTCGGCCGCCGAGCGGCAGGCGAGCCGTGATATTTTCGAACGACTGCACGTGCGGTATCGTTCGATCGAGCAGCCTTTGGCGCAGCTCTCCGGCGGGAACCAGCAGAAGGTCGTTCTGGGAAGATCACTGTTGACTCGACCCAAAGTTTTGATTCTCGACGAGCCGACACGGGGCGTCGACGTGGGAAGCAAACGCGAAATCCACGCCATGCTGAAATCCCTCGCGCGCAACGGATGCGCCGTCGTGTTGATCAGTTCGGAGCTGCCGGAAATCATGCAGCATTCCGACCGCGTGGTTGTTTTCCGCGGTGGCACGCAAGCCGGCCAGTTCGATCCTCACACGGCCACGGCGGAAGACATTGCCTCTGCGGCGCTGCCCGCCACCGTCGCGCAAGAGGTACGGCCGGTGGTCCGCCGAGCGACCACGGCCTGGGCGCGTTTACCTCGCGGCGAATTTGCCCTCGCGGCCGTCGTCGTCGCCCTCTGTTTGTGGCTGATGGCGACCAGCCCAGGATTTCAGCCGCTCGATCTGCTGACCGGGACCATCACCTCGTCGTGGATCCTGCTGGGGTTGGCTGCCGCGAGCGTCATCATTTCGGGCGGGATTGACATTTCGATCGGTTCGCTGATGGCCCTGTCAGCAGCTTGTGCCGCCATGGTCCTCAAGTCGACCGCCGAACCGTGGGTGACAATTCCCTGCGCGATCGCCACCGGTGCGCTTGTGGGCCTGCTCGGGGGCGTTGCCAACGCGGCGATTGCGCTGGCCGGCCGTGTGCACCCTATCGTTGTCACACTCGGCACAATGACCATTTACCGCGGACTCGTCGTGTTGATGTTGGGACGCAAGCCCATGACGGGGCTGCCATCCATTTTTCCACGGCTGGCAAGCGATCCGCAGACGGGATTTCGGGGAGCCTTTTGCCTGGCGGTGCTTGCGTTTTTCGCGCTGGCATTCTGGCTCAACCACACACGGAGCGGTCGGCACGTGTACGCTCTCGGCGCCAGCCCGACGGCCGCGCGGCTGGTGGGCATCTCGAAATGGCGCGTGTGGCTGCTGGCCTTTGGCATCGGGGGCTTGCTGGCCGGGCTCGCAGGCGTGATGGAACTGGCCTACAGCGGCCAGATGCAGGCGAATCTGGGCGCGGGAAAGGAGCTGGCGGCCATCGCCACAGCGGTGATCGGCGGCGTCGCCATTACCGGAGGGCGAGGAACCGTGTGGGGTGTCCTGCTCGGTGTCGTGCTGCTGCGCCTGGTGCATACGTCGCTTGTGCATTGGGGGATGCCGGGCGAGCAGATCGATCTGCTGGTAGGGGGAATGATTCTGGCCGCGGTTCTGCTGGACCTGTTGTGGAGAAGGGATTCGACGTGATCGGACGGTCCGCGCGCCGGCGGGTGGCAACGTGGCTCCCCTGGTGCCTGCTTGCTGTTTCCCTGACGCTCGTGTTGAGCCAGGCCCAAGATCTCAGGTTCGTGCTGAGCCATTGGGTGCCGTGGGTCGAAGTCGGCGCGCTGGCCGTCGTCTTGACACCGATCATCATCACGGGCGGGATCGACCTTTCCGTGGGGTCGATGACGGCGTTATGCGCCATCACGCAGGCCGTACTCTGGCAGGACTTCGATTTTCCCATCGCGGCAGCGACAGCCATCGCCGTCGGGATGGGCATCCTGGTGGGGGGAGTCAACGGCTTGCTGGTGGTCAGTGGACTCTCGCCACTGGTTGCGACGCTGGCCACGATGGCTTTCTACCGTGGACTCGCCTTGACGTTGTCCGGTGCACGAAGATTTCAGGGATTTCCCGAACCCTTTTTGCAGTGGAGCGAACTGTTCGGCGTGGCGACGCAGTTCTGGCTGCTGGCGGGAATCTCGCTGGTTGCGTATGTGCTCGTCCATCACGCGCCTTTCGGGCGTTATTGCTTCGCAGTCGGAGACAATCGTCTGGCAGCGCGGTTCGCCGCGGTTCCGACCAAGCGCGTCGAAATGCTGCTTTACACATCCGGCGGCTTCGTTGCCGCTCTCGTCGCAGTCGTCAACACGATGCGACACGATGCGGCCGTGGGTGACAGTTTCCAGGGCGTGGAACTGCGGGCGATAGCCTGTGTCGTCGTGGGCGGTACGCTCATCACCGGTGGCCGAGGAGGCATTCTGCGCACGCTGCTGGGACTGGCCGTTATCTCCATGCTGGACATCGGCCTGTTCTATCTCAGCGACGATGTGGCTCTGTTGACCGCCGAATCGCAGTTGATTGTAATTGGCGTGTTGCTGATCGTCGTTGCCGTTTGCAACGAACGGTTGGAGCGGGATCTTGGTTAAGATTCTCAAGAAACGGGTCCACTCGACGGAGAAAGGCTATGTCGGATGTCCGATGGCTCATCCTGCTCGTGATCCTGACAGCCTCCTTGGATTGCGGGTGCGGCGACTCGAGTTCTGGGGAGCCGATCTTGCGCATCGGGATGATTCCCAAGCTTGTCGGCATCGGCTATTTCGACGCGACGCAGCAGGGCGCCGAGGAGGCCGCCGCGGAATTGGACGTCAGATTGACATTTGATGGACCGACCGAGGCCCGTACGGAGGACCAGATCAAGATCATCGACGGATGGCTGGCTCAGGGGTACGACGTCGTGGCCGCGGCTCCCAACGATCCGGAGGCAATATCGCAGACTTTGCGCCGAGCCACGGAGGCGGGCGCCGTCGTGGTGACATGGGACACGGACGCGAATCCCGAGAAGTCGGGACGGGCGACGTTTGTCAATCAAGCCCCCAACGAAGCCATTGGTTTCACGTTGGTTGATGTGATGGCGGAAGGGGTTCGCAGTCGCGGCGATACGGTGGCGGGCCGGTATCTGATTGTCAGCGGCACACCCACCGCGGCCAACCAGAACGTATGGATGGCCTACATGCGCGCGCGGATCGGCGAGCACTACCCGGAAATGGAACTCGTCGAAACGCTTATGCCGGGCGAAGACCAACAGCGGGCACAAGAAATGACCGCCGAAGCGCTGCGCGCCTATCCGGATCTCAAGGGCATCTGGGGCATCACGTCCGTGTCACTGCCTGGCACCGCCAAAGCGGTTCGCGACGCGGGCCGGGCTGACCGGGTCTATGTCACAGGGCTCGGACAACCCAACATCATGCGGGAATATGTCAAAGACGGAACGGTCGAGAAATTCGTCCTCTGGAATCCCGTCGATTTGGGCTACCTTACCGTGCATGTCGCGAAACGCATCAGCCAAGGCACCCTGGAGTATGGAACGGTGGACATGGGCCGCTTGACGGATATTAAAGTCCGCGAGGGCGAAGTGGTCTTGGGACCCCCGATCGTATTCGACGCGGAAAACATCGATGAATTTGATTTCTGATGAAAAAAGGGGTCGTCTGGCCGTGCAGGTGAGCCCGGAATGCTTCACGGACACGACGGATGCTGATGGACATCGAGAACATCTCCGCCGAGCAGCGGCGGCTCGTTATGCCTGACTGCCCAGTACTCGCAGCGCGTTACCGTGTAGCACGTCCGCCAGCATATCCTTGTCCGGGATGATGCCCCGCAAAAACTTCTGAAGTCGAACGCTGTAGCACACGCCTCGGAAGTGACCGCCTTCTCCGTCCCAGCAGGGACAGTCACTGCCGAAGAGCAACTGCCGGCGATGCCGCTCGATGAAGCCCGCGGCAAATTCCTCATCCCGCGACAACGCATTGTATCCGCTGCCGGCGGAGAGGTCGGCGTACAGGTGGGGGTAGTCTCCGAGCAGCCGGTCCAACAGGCCCCCCGGCTCAACAGGACCCTTTGGGTACAATGTTTTCTCCGGCGGGGGCACTTCCGCACTGATATTTGCCCACCACGTTTGGGCGTGGCCGATAATGCGGACGCGCCGATAACGCTTCAGGTAGCTCTCCAGGTCGTCGGCCAGACCCTGATTGAACCCCCGCGGCCCATCCTGAAAATGAATCGTTATCGGCCACTCCAGTTCATTACACAAAGCAATTACGCGTTCGATCCTACGATCCGCGAGAGGCAGCGGCTCTTTCTGTTCTCCTATGCCGCGGCATCCCTGTTCATGATAGGCGTGGATCCGCTGCAGCACGTTGTCCTGCCGCACGTCGCACTGGCAGAAGGGTATGATTCGGTCGGGGTGCATACGGTACGCTTCCAAAACTGTATCGGAAGTAAGCAGGACACCGCCCTCGCCCGTTTCCAAAGGCAGGATGAAAGCCTTATCGGTTTTTGTGTGGTCCATGTGCCGAATGGTGTCGGCGATCGAGCGTCGATAATGATTGATGTGCAGATGACAGTCGATGATGGGCGCCTGTTTCCCGTGCGCGTCCGCGGCGCGGGATGGCGGCGCCGTGCGAGCGCCGTGGATCGTGGCGGCCAGGGCCGAAGCGGTGGTGGACAGAAAACGTCGTCGCGATAACGGCGGAAACGTTGTCATGGTGAAGCTGGTCCTTTCAAGCCTTAGAAACGGCCGTCGGTCGTTGGAGATCAAAAAATTCAGGCCGGGCCCGAGTTCAACTCGTGGCTGGCGTCGTCCGTCGAGACAAAGTAAGAGCCTCCAACAAAACCGCCGGTTCGTCTGCAAACTCGCATTTTTGGTAGAGCATCCATGATGTTTTGTTAGACGCCACAAGTGGCCTTCGCCAAATGTCGCAGGGCGGGACCCGAAAAACGAAAGGCGTACACATCGGTATCGCGGAATTCAATTCTGATCCGGATGGGCTCGGCCTGCGTCAAGCGAGCACCTTCGCCCCAGCGCACGGTCGCATCGATGGCATCGCCGTGGACGAGTTTCATGGCCCGTTTCGTGGCCCCCTGCGTGTTGATATCTGAAATTGTTTTCGAAAGCACGACGACCTTCCATGGTCGACAATCGAGCTGGGGATTTCAATGCCGCTTGTGGTACGCCCGCATAGGTTGCGTCTGTCTGGCCGGCTCATCGCGGCACACTATTTTCCCAGCCTGGGACCCTTTGCAGTCGGTCATGCATTTGGCGCGTGCCCGAGGATTGCTGGTTTGTCCCGTGGTTTGCACGCTGGCGTGCGGCCACGACCGGCCGGCCAGAATCCTGCTGCGACACCCCGAATGGGCACTGCGCGGACGCGTCGGCCAACCGATCGGACAGACAGCGATAGCGCCGAAACATCGAATGGAATCGATGAATGGCTCGAAAGGCTCGTTCGCCGATGATTGGTGTTGCGTCGCCTCTTCGCCCACGCTATATCTCCGCCGAATGTGTGTTTGACCATTGTCCTCGGGTACTACCTTGGGGCAAATCCGCTAGCATCCCTGCGAAAGGAATCGCCATGTCCCGATCCGTCCACGTCGCCTGTTGCGCCTGTCTTGCGTTGCTTACACTTTGTGCATTCGTCGGCCGGAGCGGCGAGGCAGCTTGTCCGGCCGCGGAAGCTGACCGGCAATGCTGCATCGAGGCGTGCCCGTCTGGCACGACCAAGGGCGAGCTAATCCGAAAAGCGATCTGTGTGATGGTCGCTCCTTCCGCACCACTTCCGCATCCGCCGAAAATCGGAATACAGATCAGCAGCCGGGATTTGGGCCAGACGATTCCAGCGGTGTTCGAACTGGCTCGGCGCGCATGGGATCGTCGTTCCGCCTGCGGCGGCCGAGCGTGTGCCGCGACTTCACCGTGCGGACAAGCGGACATCGGCGACACGGGGTGTGTTTCCGGGTGCGTTGATTGTCCGGCGTGCCCTGCGTCCGGAAGCCCGTGCTCCGACTGCCCGGACTGCTGCCCCGGTTGCTGCGACACGGCGGCGGAACAGCTTCCTGCTGAGTGCGGGGGTCAGAAGGTGGCCGGCTGCTGTACCGAGGAATGCGAACGCGATGCTGCCTGCGAAGGATCCGCGGCCTGTCCGCCGGCCTGGTTCGCTTATGGTTGCGGACTCCACGAACGCCTGATGGGGTCGCTGATGGAAAACGAGCGACTTCGCGCGCGCCTCAAGGCGCAGCAACAGGTCGCCGAACTCAAGGAAGCTTACTTACACGAAGTCGTGGAACTCCGTCGGCAGCTTGTGGAACACGAAGTTGAAGTGCTGCTTGCCAAGAAAGACGCCGAGGCATTGAAGGCGTTGATGGACGCACGCGTCTCCAAGGCACAGTACGAGTTCTTTTTTGAAATTGCCGGTGAACCTTCCGAGGTGCTGGCTCGGCTGGTCCAGTCAAACGATGCGCAGACTGTCGCCCGGGATCGACTGTGCGGGGACAAGAGCAATCCCGCCGTGCAGCGGATCCGGGCGGAAAACCGACTACTGCGAGCACGGGTAGCGGACCTGGAAAAGCGCGTGGCGGAGCTCCGCGCCCGAATTGCTGAAAAGCCGTCCGCCACCACCCGTTGAACGGGCACGTCAGGCGGCATCCTCATTACAGGGTCACGACCTGCCGTCCCGAGCGGCGGCAGGTCGTGACTTCATTCCGCGCCCGCCTCAACCCACGTCGCCGTTTCTCCGGTACTCTTCCGAGGCGCGCTGGGTCGGCTGCTTGCCATCGTGTCAGCATGATTGTAATGTGACACGACCCGTGCCGACCCGTGCGGCTGCTTGGGACAGCCCGCGATCTTCTGCGGACGGCTCCCAGCACGGGCCAACCTTGTTTTCGTCGGGAACGGCCCCAGGCAGCCAGGTGGGCGCCGCCCGGGCTCGGATTCCCTCGCCGGACACCTTCATGGACCGATCGCCCGAAGCGTCTGCCAGCGCGACGCCCCAACCCTACCACGCGTGGCCGACCGAGAAAGTCCTGGAGACGTTGAACGTCGATCCGGAACGCGGTCTCAGCCAGGCCGAAGCACGCCAACGGCGCGAGAAATTCGGTCCCAACGCGCTGGCGACGAGACCCCCTGTTGCGTTATGGAGAAAACTCGCTCGGCAATTCACGGGTCTCGTGATCTGGATCCTGATTGTTGCGGCGATCATCGCGGGGGCGCTGGGGGAATGGGTCGACACCATCGCCATTCTGGCAATTGTCGTCATGAACGGAACGCTGGGCTTTTTCCAGGAAGAACGGGCCGAGCACGCCCTGGAAGCGCTGCGTGACATGGCGGCGCCCGAATCGCATGTCTTCCGCGATGGAACGATCTGTGCGGTAGACGCTGAAGAGATCGTGCCGGGCGACATCCTCGTGCTCTCGGCCGGCGATAACGTGGCGGCTGATGGCCGACTTATCGAAACAGCCGTCGCCAAGGTACAGGAAGCCGCACTCACGGGTGAATCCGTGGCAAGTGAAAAGGAGGCTGCGGAAACGCTCAGCGAAGCGACCGGATTGGCCGATCGGAAGACCATGGTTTACATGGGTACGGTTCTGGTTGCCGGCAAGGCCCGGGCCGTTGTCACGGACGTCGGCATGCAAACCGAACTCGGGAAAATCGCCGGCCTGCTGGGACGTCACGAGCGCGAGCCGACGCCGTTGGAGCGTCGGTTGGACGAACTGGGCCGCGTGCTGATCGTCGTTTGTCTGGCCCTCGTCACGGTGATCTTCATTCTCCAGCTCGTACGGGGCGGCGATCCGGTGGAGGTCTTCTTGATTTCGGTCAGCCTTGCCGTGGCGGCGGTTCCCGAGGGACTGCCCGCCGTGGTCACCATCGCTCTGGCGCTGGGTCTGCAACGCATGGTCCGCCGTAACGCGCTGGTTCGCAAGTTGCCGAGCGTGGAAACACTCGGCAGCGTGACGATCGTCTGTTCCGACAAAACAGGGACGCTCACGCGCAACGAAATGACCGTGCGACAGGTCGTGACAAGCAGCGCGATCTATGACGTGGGCGGCGCGGGCTACGTGCCCAACGGCGACTTTCGAAAACGGTTTGGTGGAAACGGTGCCGACCGTCAGCAAGCGAATCGGCAGAGAGACCGCGTCCAGCCCAAACAGGAACGGGACCTGTACCAGGCACTGACGATTGCCACGCGCTGCAACGACGCGCGGCTTGTGCGGCCGGAGTCCGAAGACGGGGAATACCGCATCCTGGGCGACCCCACCGAAGGAGCCCTCGTCGTGGCGGCACTCAAGGCCGGCATCGAGCCCACCCCCGCCGACCACCATCCGCTGGCCGAAATGCCCTTCGACTCCCAACGCAAGACCATGACCGTGGTCGTTCACGACGACCATGACAGGCCGGTCATGTACACCAAGGGCGCGCCCGAGGCGGTCATCCAGTGCTGTACGCACGAGTTGCGCGACGGGAGTGTCGAAACGCTGGACGAGGCGCGTCGCGAGGCGCTTGGCGAACGAGTCGCATCGATGGCGGCCCAGGCGCTGCGCGTGTTGGCCCTGGCCTTTCGCGCGGAACCCCAGCGGGTCGATGGGAAATTTCGAGAACAGGACCTGGTTCTCGTCGGTTTGGCGGGCATGATCGATCCGCCCCGCGAAGAGGCGCGCATCGCCATCAACCGCTGCCGCGATGCGGGTATCCGGCCGGTGATGATCACGGGAGATCATCCCGCGACCGCCCAGGCCATTGCCCGGGAACTGACCATGGCCCGGGAGGGCGAAGAGGCGGTCACAGGCGAGCAACTCGATCGTTACGACGAACAGGCGCTGGCCCGGCGCGTAACAGATATCTCCGTTTATGCGCGGGTATCCGCGGAACACAAATTGTCCGTTATTAAAGCGTGGCAATCCCATGGACAGATCGTTGCCATGACGGGCGACGGAGTTAATGACGCGCCGGCGGTTCAAGCGGCTGATATCGGAATCGCCATGGGCATCACCGGCACCGACGTGACCAAAGAGGCGTCGGATATGGTGCTCGTCGACGACAACTTCGCATCCATTGTCAACGCGGTGGAAGAAGGCCGAGCCATCTTCGACAACATCCAGAAATTCATCCACTATTTGCTCTCCTGCAACGCCGGCGAAGTGCTGCTGATGTTCGTGGCCGTTCTGGTGGGAGGAGAAGCTCCCCTGGTCGCTATCCAGATCCTGTGGATCAATCTCGTCACCGACGGACTCCCCGCGCTGGCGTTGGCCATGGAGCCGCCGGAAGCCGACGTGATGCGTCGCCCTCCGCGTCCGCCACGGCAACCGGTGATTACGGTGAGGAACGGTTTGCGGATGCTGAGCCACGGCACGCTGATCGCATCGGCGGGTCTGGTCGGCTTCTGGATGACGGGTGGCATGAACGCCGGCCATGTCGACGAAGCGCGCACGGTGGCCTTCTGCGTCACGGCCTTCTCGCAGTTGTTTTTTTCCATTGCCTGCCGAAGCCGTTCGCGCACCCTGCCGGAGTTGGGAGTGGCGTCGAACGCGTATCTGTTCGCCGCCATAGGCGTATCCGGAGCTCTGCAACTAACCGTTGTCCTGTTGCCTGTCGCGCGGCCCGTATTCCAGACGACGGTACTCAACGGGAATCAATGGACCATCGTGCTGTTGCTCTCGCTGGTGCCCGTGTCCATGATTGAAGCGTGCAAGATGTTTCGCGCATGGCGTCTGGTGCCGGAATCTTTTTGAGGACCCGCGGCACGACCGGCATGCCGTTTGTCCAATCGCGCCCCGTTATGACATCCGGGATAAATTGTTAAAATGTTGCGGTTCCCATCAAGCATTCATCCAGAAAGCACCTCATGCCTGCTTGCTTTACCACGGCGGTCTGGAGACTCAGATACTCGTGCTGTGTAGGCGCGCTATGGACCTGTGTCACGGCAGGGTCGGTAAGCGTCGCATTGCCGATCGGCAATTTCCGCGCGGCCCAGGTGAATCCGGCCGACGAAGCGTATCTGTTCACGCCTGCCGGCTTCACCGAGCCCGGAACGCTGCGTACAGCTGAAGGTGATCAGGTGGCTGAACTTCGCGTCACGATCCATGACGCGCAAACGCAAAAGCCGACGCCGTGCCGGGTGAACATCGTGGGCGCGGACGGCAACTACTATCAGCCGGAAAAAAACGACCTGGCCCCGTACGGTTTTACCGGCACCTGGCCGGACGAGGGCGCGCGGGGCAATCGCTTGGGTAAGGGGCCCATCCGCTACTTCGGCTGGTTCTTCTATACGTCGGGGCGTTTCAATGTGAAAGTCCCGGCCGGCGCGGTGCGGATCGAAGTATGGAAAGGATTTGAGTATCGCCCCCGGATCGTAACTACGAATGTCGACGCCGGCGATGTACGGCAGATGTCCGTCGCCGTCGAGCGAACGCTCCCGGCGACCGACTACGGCTACTATGCAGGTGATCCACACATCCACATACCGCGGCGGAACAACAAAGAGGATCAGTTGGTGTTCGACCTCATGGAGGCGGAAGGCATTCTGTATGGAAGCATCCTTTGTTACAACGAGCCCGCCGGTCCTTACGCTGGCGTAATGGACCAGCAGGATATGCCCCAGCTTCAGGGACTGGGCCCGCGGTCGCTGCGGACTCGTGGTCACTACCACATCCTTTCCGGCCAGGAATATCGGAGCACGCTGTACGGGCATCTGAATCTCTACCTGAGAGAAGGGTTAGTGCTGCCGGGCCAGTCCGTCAACGCGGACAACTTTCCCATCTACGGGAAGCTGGCCGAACAGACCCGTCGCGCCGGCGGGCTGGCCGTCTACGCGCACGGAGGCTACTCGCTGGAAGTCTACATCGACGCGGTGTTGGAGAAGATTGATGCCATCGAACTTCTGCAATTCTCCCGGTATCGCGGTATCGGTCTCGATGACTGGTACCGGCTGCTCAATGCCGGCTTCCGAATACCTGTGACCGGAGCCAGCGACTATCCGGCGTGCCGCAAACTTGGCGACTGCAAAACGTACGTGTACCGCCCGGCCCGCCCGGACTTCGAACAATGGTACCGCGGCATGGGCAACGGAGACAGCTTCGTTTCTTCAGGTCCCGTGCTGTTGCTGGAAGTCGACGGCAACCGGCCGGGGGCATTGATTCATGTGTCGCGAGACAACGCAGCCACGGCGACGGCGCGGTTGCGGGTTATTTCCGAAGTCGCGCCGGTCACCGATGTGCAACTCATCGTCAATGGGTCGGTTGTCCGCCAGCTTCACGTGCCGGCCGACGCGGGCCAGGGCCATTGGATGGAATTGCAGCACGCGGTGCCGTTGGCGGAATCGTGCTGGATTGCTGCCCGCGCGTTTTCCAAGTCGCCGACGGGCTCTCCCGACGCTGAAGCGCATACCAATCCCGTCTACGTGTATGTCAACGGCCGCGCGCCCTACGATCAGGACTCGGTTGATCGTCTGCTGAAAGAAATTGAACGCCAGATTGCGTACCACCAGTCACGCGAATTTGCCGAGAAGTCCGAGGTGGTCGGCTACTTTCTTAAATCCCGCGATCGTTTGCAACAAATTCGCGGATCAGGTGGGAGAGCAGCGCCTGGTACGGCGTCCGCCACTCGGGAATCCGAGCGCGCGGATACGCACGCCGCAGCCGTGGCGGGTGATCCGGAACAACTCGCCAGGTATCTAACGCCGATCCCCCCCAAGTCGCCGGAAGAGGCCTTGGCGGCTTTCAAAACAGCGGAGGGTTTCCACATGGAATTGGTCGCGCACGAGCCCCTGGTCGTGGACCCGATCGCGGCAGCCTTTGACGAAAACGGCCGACTCTACGTCGCTGAAATGCGCGATTATCCGTACAAACCGAACGAGGGCCAGAAACCGATCGGCCGGGTTCGGCTACTTGAAGATACGGACGGCGATGGCCGCATGGATCGAAGTCACGTGTTTGCCGAACATCTGTTGTGGGCGGGCGGCATTGCCCCCTGGCGCCAAGGAGTATTTGTCGCTTCGCCGCCCGATATCTGGTATCTCAAGGACACGGATGGCGATCATCGCGCCGACGTACGCCGCAAGATCGCTACCGGATTCGGCACGCAGAACCAGCAGGGCATGCTGAATAATCTACAATGGGGGCTGGACCACAAGGTGTATGGTTCGGCCTCGGTCAACGGCGGCGACATCAGGACCCTTGACGAACCAGACGCTCCGCTCATTTCGCTGGCAGGACACGATTTTCGTTTTGATCCGGTATCGAAGCGGTTCGAAGCGATTACCGGGGGCATGCAGTTCGGCCTGACGTTCGACGACTGGGGCAACCGGTTCTTGTGCAGCCAGGCGCAGCCGCTGAAACATGTCGTGGTCGAAGACCGGTACCTTGCGCGAAATCCCTTTCTTCCAGCCGTGACCCCCCTCCAGACACTGGCTCCTTCGCCAACGCCCGTGTACCGAATCAGTCCGATCGAACGATGGCGGGAGATCCGCAGTCGTCGCCGGATTGCCAGCAACACGCGTCCCGCCACGCAGTCCGGGGTGAGCCATCACGTGATCGACGCCGCGGCCGGCGTCACGATCTATCGCGGTGCGACCTATGCTCCACGGTTTTACGGGAATGTTTTCGTCGGAGGAGCTCAGAACAATCTGATCCATCGCCGCACGTTGCGCCGCGAAGGCGTAACATTCGCCTCGCAACGGGCGGATTCCGGCGCCGAATTTGTCCAATCAACCGACAATTGGTTTCGGCCAGTAAACTTTGTCAATGCCCCGGATGGCACGCTGTACGTTTTGGACATGAGCCGCGAGATCCTGGAAGCAATTCACATACCACTGGATGTCGTGCAACATCTGGATTTGCGGCACGGACGGGATCGGGGTCGCATCTACCGTATCGCGCCCGATGGATTTCGCTTTCCTTCCATGCCCTTGCTGGGCGAGGCGTCGGTCGCGGATCTCGTCGCCGCGCTGGAACATCCAAGCGGATGGTGGCGCGACACGGCGCATCGACTCATCTACGAGCGACACGATTCCGCCGCCGTTGAACCGCTGCGAACGTTGCTGGCCGACAGCCGCATTCCGCAGGCGCGGCTGGCGGCCTTGTGGTCACTCGAAGGACTCGACGCGCTCCGCGACGAGGACATCGTCCGTGCCGTCGGCGACCCCGAGCCGCCGCTCCGCGAGGCGGCGACTCGCCTGGCCGAGGCCAGACTGGCCACGGCTTTCGATGTGTTGTCCGCCGTGCTTTCCCGCTCGGACGATGACGACCCGCGCGTGCGGTTCCAACTGGCCCTCACGCTGGGCGAAAGCAATGATCCGCGGGCCGCCGACGTGCTGGTGGACTACGCCAAGCGCTTCGGCGAAGACACGTGGATGCGTACCGCATTGTTGACGTCCATGTCTCACTCCGGCGACACGATGCTGGCAGAGCTGCTCGGCGACAAACCATTTATCGAGAGCGGCAATGCCGCCACCATGCTGGTCCCGATAGCGGGGCTCGTGGGAGCACGCAACGACCCCAACGCCAACCGGCACGTGCTCGACACGCTGGCTCGTGCGGGCATCGCCGATCATCTCCGTCGGACGATCGTCCGCGCCGTTGGAGAAGGACTCAAGCGATCGGGCGCACGATTGGATGATCGCGCCGTCCCGGGCGGCCCTGGAGCCAACCTGGTCCGCGCGATGCTGGCCGACGCCAGATCGACGGCAGTCAGCCAGCACGTGACGGCCGACGAACGACGCGCCGCCGTCCGGTTGCTCGGTTGCGGGCCTCTGTCCCATTGTCGCGATACACTGAAGCAACTGCTGGCGGCGGATCAACCGGCCGGCGTGCAGCAGGCCGCGCTGACGGCACTCGGTGACTTCGCCGCCGACGATATCTCGCAAGATATTCTGGGGAGGTGGGCGGAGTTCCCCCCCGAACTTCGCACGCGGGCTGTCGACATCATGTTAAGCAGGGAAACGTGGTCCCTGGATCTGCTGGACGCGGCGTCGCGCGGCCAAATAGCGGCTTCGCAGTGGAACCAGGAACAGCGCCAGCGCCTGTTGGAGCATCCGGCCGCGGTCGTTCGCGCACAAGCGAAAAATCTGCTTCGTGACCGCGGGACCACAGACCGCCGCGCGGTCATTCAACATTATCAATCGGCTATGCCCGGTTCGGGTGACGCCTCCGCGGGAAAAACAACCTTCCAAAAGAACTGCGCTGCCTGCCACCGCATTGCCGGCCAGGGGAATTCAGTGGGGCCCGACCTGATATCGACCGCATCGCTCGATGCGAATGCATTGCTGGTGCACATTCTGGATCCCAACCAATACGTGCTGCCTAAGTATGTCCAATACATGGTGCTCGATGTACGGGGCCGCATCCACACCGGATTGATTGCGTCGCAGACCGCCACGAGCGTGACGCTCGTGCGCGACCGGCAGGAATCGCACACGGTCCTGCGATCGCACATCGATGAAATCATGGGGACCGACAAATCGCTGATGCCGGAAGGCTTCGAGGAGAAGATCTCACCGCTCGAGATGGCCGATTTGATTGCGTTTCTTGTCCATACGCGACAGCAACACGGCGCCAGCCATTCCGGCGATGATCAAGCGAGGCGCGATTTCGGCACGCTGCCGGGCCTGATCGAGCCGAAGGACGCACCAGAATGAGCGATACGTGCCACACGCCGCCGGCCGTGACCAGTTTTTTATCAAGATCGGAAACGGGACGAAGTGCCGCTGTCGCGCGACTTGGTTCCGTTCTGCTCATTCTGAACTCGATGGCTCTCTGCGATGAATCCAGCGGCCTGGTGCCTGTCGACGTCACGCTTGTCCATGATCACGCCATCGGTTATGCGACGTTTCAAAGTCATAACCAGAAAGTCGTAAGCAATCGGCACGGGATCTTCATCACCTATGTGCTGGATTCAGCCGAAAATTACATGGCCCAGACCTGGCGTCTCGCTCGGAGTCGTGACAAAGGAGCGACATTCTCGACGGTGCACGAAGCGACCGGCGCGACGAGCGCTCCGGTGCTGGAAACCGATCCCGCGGGCAACGTTTTGCTGGCCTTTCCCGATTTTGCCGACGGGAATGCCTACTTTCAGCGCCATACACCTCCGCTGTACGGCGGGCCCGCGGAGCGGCTGACGATGCCAGGCGGGGCCGCCGGCAAATATGCGATGGTGCGCGATCTTCCCCGCAACCGAATCTACTTCTTCTCGCACAACAACACATTCCACACGCTCAGCCTGGATGGCAGGGTCTTGGACCGGAAGATCCTGCTCGAACCCGGCCAGCACGCGGTCCTGCAATATCCTCACCTGGCGATGGATCAAAGCGGTACGCTGTACGCTGCCTGGACGACGGAAAAACACGGCGAGTATTTGTACTGGGACATTCATTGCATGCGTTCTACCGATGGTGGACGGACGTGGAAAACCCTGGCAGGCACGCCGCTTGCGCTGCCCGCCACTGCGGACGATACCGGTCCCACGGAACGCATATCACGGGACGACGAATTCAACGTTCACACCTGGCTATCGGCGCTGGCCGCCAAATCCGGCAAACTGCATTTTGCCTACTGGGCCAATACCGATCCGCCCCGTCTGTGGTACGTGCGGTACGATACCGGCAGCGGCCGGCAGGACCTTCCGCGACGGGCGATGATGAACATCCCCGAGAACAATCGCCCCAGCTTGAGTGGGTTGTTCGCGTCATCGCCCGAGCGGCAGCAGGGGCCTCTTTATTTTGTGTCCACGATCGAGCAACGGGCACGAATCGCCTGCAGTGTCAGCCACGACCGCGGCGCCACGTGGCAGGACTACGCCGTCAGTAAACAAACCTTCAATCACCGGCTCTATTCGCTCGGCGGTGCCCGCGCGCTGACGCGGGAAGGAGCCATCGTCGGCACGGTGACCGAGATGACGGAGATTGCAGAAACAAATCAGGAGCCCGGATCGGGGCGTGTCTATTTCTTCCGGATCGCGACCGACGGCCTTGAAGCTCCCGATCGTTGAAGGAAATGCTCGAGTCAGCACACCGGATGTCGGGCGTTGCCCGCCGTCAGTGGACGCATGCCGCTGTGGGTGGTAGAGACAGGTGGAAGGTACGATCGCGAGGCGTTGACTACCGTGGCCGCAACCATGCCGCGATTTCGTCCGGGGCCGTGTCCGAAGCCACCGTGACGACGTTCAGGCGTGAAGTGGCGTCGTACAGGCGGTAGACGCCGGCGGCGAACGGGCCCCACTGATCGAGTTGATTGGCGGACAAAGGCCGACGCCGACCATCTACGGGATTGAGCAAAAAAGTGCCGCGCGGGGCCATACATGCGGTAATATGTTGGATATCTCCCGCCGTCAGGATGCGCGGGATTAGCGAGCTGAGCCCAATATCCACAAACTCTTCTGGAAACACCCAGCTCGCGAAGAGCTCCTCCAGAACCGTTGCCTTGACGCGATCGTCCAACGCTCCGGCGAGCAGCCCTACCAAGGCTCCCCGACCTCGTCCGGCGACCGCCATCGAGCCGACGTTTGCCTGCGGGTGCTCGGCCAGCAGATCCAACGCGCAGCGGACGTCGTGAACTCGCATGCCAGCCAGCGGACGGCCCACCAGCAGGGCGTAGTTGGAAAGATTGTAATCGGGAACCGCGGGGCCGTAGCCGATCGACGGGACCGTCCCGGCCGTTTCCCCCGTCCCGCGGTAGTCGATCGCCAATACGACCATCCCGTTTTCGAGCAGTCGTTCCACCAGCCCGCGCGCGAACGCGTGCTGTTTGCCCGACTCATCGACAACCACAACGCCGCGGCGGTCGGATGGTGTCGACTTCGCCCCGGGCAGGCAGAGGACCGCCGGTACGCTAACCCCCGGCTCGGGATACAACGCCCAATGCTGCACGCGGTAACCTTTCCAGTCCAGCTCGCGAACACACCGGGACCGCGCTGCGCGCCGGTTAGGGAAACTTCCCAGAATCTCCCGTTCCAGCCGCGAAAGGAGCTGGCGGCGGAACCGCTCCCAAGGCGCGCGGCGTTCGGGTATCTCGATCGCCGATGCCAGCTCGCGGGCCCGTCGACATGTCAGCGACTGGAGGTTTTCGCTCGACGCGGGTAAACCGCAACGCAACATTTCTTCGGGCTGTACCGGCAGATCGTCGGGTTCGCGGACGTCGACGTCCCGGCGGCCGAGCAGATGCGTTGTGGCATGGCGGTAAAAACGCTCGCGCATCGGTCGATTGTAATCATGTTTGCTGTCAAATGTGTCGAGCCGCACTCGTTCATCGGCTCCGTACAACCGGTACACGTGATTCGCTGTCCGACGGAGCACACGGTCCGCATGTTCGGGCGCGAACACGGGGACGTCCCGCATTGCCGCCATTGCCAGCAAGGGCCGCGGTGCGTGGAGGCCGAGTATTTCCCACTGATCCGTATAGCGCAAGACTCCCGTAGGAATTTCACCGACACACGCCGTGGCCCCCATGTGCTCGACGTACGAGCTGATATAGCAGACGGGTACGCCTCCCCGGAGTCTGTCATCCAGGGCCGGGAAAAACATGCTTTGTTTGCCACCTCCCGATGCACCGGTGCACATCATCCTCGTGGCGTCGACGTCCGGCCGCGATGCCAGGTAATCGGCTGCCCGCAGGCATTCGTACATGATGTACCCCAGCAGCGACCGGTCGACGATCCGCGGGGCGGCGCCACGATAAAAACCATGGTACGTGGTGGGAGGCGTGCCATCGAATGCCGCGCGCTCACCAGTCCCGATAACGTCCTGGCAGAAGGCGATCATGCCCAGCCGGGCCAGCATCATGCACCGCTTTTGGATGATCGGTGTCGCCTTGGCCTCCGCCCAGTGACCGTTGACACAGATCACCGCGGGAACCGGACCCTTGGTTCGATTCGGCACATAGACCAGCGCCGTGACATAGAGCCCCGGCAGGCTTTGATACACGATTTTTTCGACCGTGTGGTCGCCATGGTCGATAACGCCCATGACCCGTGCGTTGGGCGGAGGGCGGGAATACCGCGGAAAGTCACCAAGAGACTTCCACAGACGGTCCCGCAGCAACCTACGCCGTATGAGCCACTCGGAATGCGTCGTGACCGGCCGATGACGGTCGGCCAATTCGCCGGCGATGCGGCGAAAGTAACCGAGCATCATTCCCGCGGGAACGATGTCGAGCACCTTGTGAACGGCAATGACCGGCGCGCCGCGACGCGGCGCCTGTTCGGAGTGCGCGATGGCGGTCGAGCAAAGAATTACCGCGGTCGCCGATAGATACCATTTCCGGGGGTCATGGCCGGGTCTTTTTGCGGGCATGGGTGAATCACCGTCCGGACAAACCACCATCATAAACATTTTGCCCGCCACACGGCAGCCGGGGGGTCGGGCGCGCGGATCACCGCGTGTCGGCGTACTCCCTGCTGAAGAAATCCTTACTTGCGTCTGGCGACGGTTTTATCGTCCGTGACCCCTCCTCCCAATTGGCCGGGCAGACTTCACCATGCGTTTCAAAAAATTGAAGCGCCCTGACCATCCGCAGGGCTTCGTCGACGCTGCGGCCAAGCGGCAAATCGTTAACCAACTGGTGGCGGACGATGCCTTCCTTGTCGATCAGAAACAAGCCGCGCAAGGCGATTCCGTCGGGAAGAAGCACGTCGTACGAACGCGCACGGAGTTATGACTTCGTGAGCTCGCGAAACATCTGCCGCTGAGTTTGCATGGCCGCTACGGGATCTTTGGGGTCGGTGCGGGCTTCAAGCAGGATCCAGCCCTTGTAATGGAGGCCGCCCAGAAGTTGAAAAAGCTCCGCATAGGGGTAGTTGCCCTGGTCGAGCTCTCTTACATGGACGGTATCGCCAAGTCGATCCTTGACAAGATCGAAGTTATGTTCGAGACCCCCGCCCTCCAAGTCCGCCTGGTTGCAATTCCAGCAGATTGCGGCATTGGGATGATCCGCGACGTCGAAAATGGCCTTCATCACCGGCAAGCGGCTCGTGTCGCGCCCATGGACTTCCACGCGAATCTGTTGTCCGTATCCTTCGGCGTAGGCTGCCACCTGATTGAGTGCGTTGCCAATCTGTGCAATCGTTTTTTCGGGAGGCACGCCCCGTACTAATCCGTTCGGCTTGACCTTCACGCCCGTGCCTCCACAGTCGTGCATGAGGTGGACGTACGATTTTGTCAATTCGATGTTCTTGCGCACCGCCGCCGCGTCGTCCTCGTGAAACTGCGCATTCGAGCCATAACCAACCAGCGTGACGGGGCTGTCCTCGAAGCGCCTGCGCACTTCAGCTCGCTGGGCCGCGGACAGCGACGGTTCCACTCCATGGCGGTGTTCCGTTCGCAGCTCGACACCCAGCAGCCCGGACGCTTCGCAACACTCGATCAGCGTCGGCAAATCCATGTCCTTTCCCCACAGGTATGTCACCAAGCCGAACGCCATATCGCTCTGCGAAGCTTGCTGCGCCAGCGCATGGCAGCATATCGCGTGAAGGAGCGGCAAGGATGTGACGGACCCCGCGGCACGGAGGAAGCGGCGGCGGTGGATCGACGTGCTCATAGGAATCTCCTGGCAGACGACGCATTTCCCGATGAAGGTAACCCGTCTTCGGACTGTGGCCCAACTTAGTCGCCGCGGACGGCGCGGTCAAGAAACGACCGAGCAGTTCGCGTTCCGGTCTATCGCCTGCTGGAGATCGAAGCCCGCCGGTCTTGTACGCCATGGAGCGTGCTACTGCGAGTCGGAATTGTAATTGCACCTTGCGGTGCAGGCCATAAAATAAGAGGCGGCCTCCGGTCAGAACAACAGATCCCAGAACCAGAATCCCGGACGCAGGTTGCAATGCACAGTCGCCACGGGCACCATCACGCACACGGGCACGCATTTACGAGTCTCAATGCACGCGTTCGCGAAGGGCTGACGTTTGCCAGCCGTCGGGGCATGCTGAAGGCCGGTCTGGCCGGAATGGCCGGGCTGACACTTCCCTCACTGCTCCGCTGCCGCGCAGCCCGCGCCGCGGCCGGAGAACCGGTGGCAAAGGGCAAGAGCGTTATTTTGCTGTGGATGGCAGGAGGGCCCAGTCACATTGATATGTGGGACCCCAAGCCCGACAGGCCGGCCGAGAACCGCGGGCCATTCTCGGCCATTGCTACGCGGCTGCCGGGCATATTCTTGTGCGAGCATCTGCCGAAGCAGGCGGCCATGCTCGACAAGTTCACCATCGTTCGATCGGTCGATGCGCGGCAAAGCAATCACGAACCAAACAAGGTGATGCAGACGGGAAACCTCCGCGCCGCGCCGCGCATCAACCGGGCCGGTGGTCTTTATCCGGCGATTGGATCCATTATCGCCAAGATGCACGGAGCGAATCACCCGGCCATGCCGCCCTACGCGGCCTTTATGAAATCGCGGTCGCACCTGGCTTTTGGCGGTTATCTCGGGCGGCAATACGATCCCTTCATCGCGGATCGAGCGACGAAACTTCCCGTCTACACCAACGTGGGTGTCGATACCGGAAAGACCTCGGGTGCGGACATCTTTCGATTGCCTCGCGGGCTGAACCACGACCGTATTCACGACAGGCAGAGTCTGCTTGCCGAAATCGACGGCCTGCGACGTGACATCGACGCATCCGGGTCGATGAACGCGCTGGACAGCTACGGCCAACAGGCCGTCGATATGCTCGTGGGTCAACGGGCCCAGCAGGCGCTGGATATCTCCAAGGAGCCTGATTCGGTTCGTAGCCGATACGGCAGTCACCTGTGGTGTCAACAGGCGCTGCTGGCCAGACGATTGGTCGAGGCTGGCGTGAGCTTCGTGACCCTTGATCTCAGCTACCACACGGCTTCGGGCACGTGGGACACGCATGGAGACAATATTCCACCATACGGAGGCATCACCAAAGGACTGGGGCCTCTACTCCCGCTGTTTGATCATCTCATCACGACACTGGTCAGCGACCTTGACCAGCGCGGACTCCTGAACGACGTGCTCGTGATCGCTATGGGCGAGTTCGGGCGGACGCCGCAGATCGGAACGCAGGGCAGCACGGACGGCCGGAATCATTGGCCCTACGTCATGTCAATGTGCCTTGCCGGAGGTGGGATGCGGCATGGTCAGGTGATCGGGGCCACCGAGCCGGATGGCGGGCACATCCTCAGCCGACCCGTCACACCGGGTGACCTGGCCGCGACGATCTATCACCACATGGGGGTGCCGATCGATGCGACCTACCTCGATCACCGAGGGCGACCCCGCCATATTGTCGAGAGGGGCGAGCCAATCAGAGAATTGCTGTAACCTTTGACGCAGTCTAAAATAAAGTGATTTGGCAGTGGAGGTCGGCGGTCAGGCGTGACGCCTGGCGCTGACAGGTGCTGCTTGCAGAAGGCCCCATCTGCGACAACAGCATTCAGGCTGTGGAACGTCAGGGCGTGCGGACGCGTTAAGCTGCTTTCCCTGTATCAGCCACGCCTTCACCAGCAAACGCCTCTTCCATTTTTTCGGTCCGTTGATGAGATATCGGCACACCATGCTGTACCCAAATGGAAAACTGCGTCGTTGCATGGATCACCAATCGCCTTGTTTCGCAAAGCGGTGTCGGGGAGGCGTGAACCTCTTGTTGCTCGCCGCCATTGTCGTCCTCTTGCTCGTGGGCGGCGTCCTGTTCCTGTCTTTCTTCATCGGTCGGGGCGATGCGGTATCGCCGGGCGTTGCCGAAACGCGGCAGGCGGCCCCGGTTTCCCGCGTCGCCGTCTCCGGTGCCCGCCAAACGGCCAGCGGACCGTTGCCATCGGTCTCCACTCCCAATTTGCAATCCGCGCGGGCGTTGCAGCAAGATTTGATGGATCCGGTCACCGACGGCTGGGAGAGCGAAGCGTTCAATGACCGGGCCTCCAAGCAACTGAAGAAACTCGGCGAACTTCTCACGGGCGGCGCTGCCATCAGCGCAGAACAAGCCAAGGGAATCATCGGCGAAGCGTTCCGATGCGGCCCATTGCGGCCGTCCGAACTGGCCGAGGTTTTCCGGGATCAGGCGGTCGTGGTCCAACGAGCTGCGTCGCCCGATAAGGACGACTCCGATGCAAGCTTCGCGGGCGCGGAGGGCTTCGCGCGGGCTCTGGCCGACCTGGCCGCTCCGTTGCAAACCGCCGAGGACCTGCATTTTAAATTCAAAGTCATCCGCGTCGACACATCGTCGGATCCCATACGGCTCTCCTCGTACTACGAAGTGGGCGGCACGCTGGCCGAGGGCGCACTGCAGCAGAATGCCGTTTGGGATATGACGTGGACCGAATCCGACGACGGCCCGCCGCGCTTGCGTTCGGTTACCGTTCGCGATTACGAAGAAGTCCATGTCACATCACCCCGTGACACGCTGCTCGTCGATTGCACCGAAAGCGTGTTCTCGAGCAGTCCTTCCTTCCAAGACCAGCTCCGCTTTGGCGCGAATCACTGGCTGCGGAGGCTGGAGAGCAACCTCAGTCCACGGCTGCTGGAGGCCCACGGGGGCTTGGCCCTCGGGGATGTGAATGGAGATGAACTGGACGACGTGTACATCTGCCAGGCGGGCGGCCTCCCCAACCTGCTGTTCGTGCAGCAACCGGACGGTACGGTGCGCGACGTTTCCCGGGCCTACGGGGTGGATATGCTCGACTGGTCCTATAGCGCGTTGTTTCTCGATGTGGACAACGACGGCGATCAAGACCTGGCGGTCTTGACGGGAAGCCAATTGGTGATGTTCGCCAACACGGGAAACGAACGGTTGGAGCTGAAAGCGAAGATTCCGGCAAGCTACGAATTTGCCATGGCCGCGGCCGACTACGACACCGACGGCGATCTGGACCTGTACCTGTGTAACTACTTCATCGAAATGAACGACAATTTGTCTTTAACGGGCCGGTCCGATCCCATGCATAACTCGAATCTGGGCGGCCGCAATGCACTGCTACGCAATGACGGCGATTGGAAGTTCACGGATGTGACGGAAGAATCGGGTTTGGATCAGAACAATCGACGCTGGAGCTACGCTGCGGCGTGGGAGGACTACGACAACGACGGAGATCAGGATATCTATGTGGCCAACGACTTTGGCCACAACAACCTATACCGGAACGATGGCGGGAAATTCGTCGATGTCGCCGATCAGAGCGACGCACTCGACGCCAATTTCGGCATGTCCGCCACGTGGGGCGATTACAACCGCGACGGCTGGATGGATCTGTATGTCTCCAACATGTTTTCGTCGGCGGGAAACCGCGTCACGGCGCAGCCGCAATTCAAAGACCGATTGGGGCAGGACGACAAGCAAAAATTCCAGATTCTTTCCCGCGGCAACACGCTGCTCCGCAATGATTCGCAAGGCGGATTCGAAGACGTGAGCGCGTCGGCCGGCGTGACCATGGGCCGCTGGGCATGGGCATCCCTGTTTACCGACATCAACAACGATGGCTGGGAGGACTTGCTGGTTGGCAACGGCTATCTGACACAGGACCTGGCGGACGATTTGTGAAGTTTTTGGTGGCGGCAGGTCGTGTCGCGATCACCGACGGAACCACTCAGAGGCAGTCCCCAGGCCAGAGAACACCTCCGCGCGGAAGAAAACCTTGACATGCTGGTTCAGGCGGGATTCTCCTTCAGCGGCGGCGAGCGCCATTGTGCCTTCCTGAACACGCGCGGCCCGCGGTTTGCCAATATCTCGACGCCGGCCGGATTTGATTTCCCGGAGGATGGGCGCGCGTTGGCGCTGGCAGACTGGGACCAGGACGGAGACGTTGACGTCTGGGTCGCGAACCGAACTGGACCGCAAGTCCGCGTTCTGCGCAATGATACGCCGACGGAAAATCATTTCGTGGCCGTGCGTCTCGAAGGCCGTAGTGTCAATCGCGACGCAATCGGCGCGCGTGTGGAAATTGTGCCGGCGGGGCCCGAACCGAAACCGTTGATCAAGACCCTTCGAGCCGGCGAGGGATTCCTGGGACAATCGAGCAAATGGTTGCACTTCGGCCTCGGCGACGTGGACCGCATCGAGCGGTTCGTGGTCCACTGGCCCGGAGCCGAAGCGGAAATCATTCCCTCCGTTGCCGTCGACGGGCATTACCGCATCGTGCAGGGAAGCGGGGCCGCCGAAGCGTACCAGCGCCGCCAGCCGGCCAGCGCTCTGCGGCCCTCGCGGCTGCCCAGGACTCCGGTCGACGAGGCCGTCCGCAAACTGCTGGCCGTGCGAATTCCGCTGCCCGATCTGGAGTACGCAACGCTCGACGGCCAGAATCGCCGCGCCAAATCACTTACCGGTAAACCGCTGCTGCTGAATTTGTGGGCCAGCTGGTGTCCGCCCTGCGTTGCCGAGCTTACGCTGTTCACAAAAGAGGAGAAAGCGTTGCGCGATGCAGGCGTGGAGGTGCTCGCGGTGTCGGTCGATGCGTTGGGCCAGGAAAACACGGGCGCGGCCAATGCAAGCCCCGTACTGTCGCGAATGGGATTCCCTTTCTTGTCCGGCATGGCGTCCCCCGCGATGGTGGACAAGCTGCAAATTGTCCACGATACGCTTTGGAAGCCGCACCGACCGCTGCCCGTGCCCACCAGCTTTCTTTTCGACGTGGATGGCCGTTTGGCAGCCATTTACAAGGGGCCGGTAGGTGTTGCGGACTTGATGGCGGACGTGAGAAGGCTTGCCTTGGAGGGAGGACCGCTCGTAGAGGCGGCCCTGCCGTTCCCGGGCCGCTGGTTCGCTCCGCCGCAACGCCCGCGCCTGCTTCCAATCGCCCTGCAGATGGTCAATCAGAATTATCTGGAGGATGCGCTGGCCTACACAGCGGCCAACGAGGATCAGTTGGTCGACGATGGCCAGTACGCGGATCTTCTGTTTCGTTTCGGCAAGGAACTGCTTGATCGCGAGGAACCGCAACGGGCCGCCGAACAATTCCGCAAGGGCTTGGCGCTCGATCCCGAGCAGTCCAGCGGTTATTACAATCTGGGTGCCGCGCTGTCCGCGATGGGAGATCTTGACGGGGCGATTGAACAATATCGAAACGCCGTCGAAAAAGATCCAACATCCGCCGCAGCGCATTTTTCGCTGGCCGGCGCGCTGGAAAACAAAGGTCAAACGGATGAGGCAATCGACCACCTGCGTTTGGCCCTCCAGCATAGCGAGGAAGCATTTCCGGCGCGGTTGAAACTCGCCAATCTGTTGTTGGCGTGCGGTGATAAGGATCAAGCGGTCGAGCTGCTGCGGCAAGCGGCGGAACAAGACATCGGCGATGCACAGACAAACGTGAGCTTGGGGCGCTCGCTGGTTTCGGCGGGCCAGCAACAACTGGCAATGGACGTTTATCGTCGAGCACTGCGGATGGATCCGGACCACGCTGACGCGCACAGTGATCTGGCAAGCCTGCTGGCCAGCGGGGGAGATGTCGACGCGGCGTTACGCCATCTGAGGAGGGCGCTGGAAATCACTCCGCGCCACGCTCGCGCGCACGCCAACCTGGGAATCATTCGCGCCAGGCAAGGTCGCATGGAAGAAGCTGTCTCACATTTTGAGCAGGCGGTCCGGCTCGACCCCGGTGATCTGATTGGAAGTATGAACCTGAGCGCGGCGCTGAGTAGTCAGGGACGCTACGGCGAAGCAGCGGAAAGCCTTCGTGCGGCAGTCGAACAGCATCCGGATAACGCACCGGCACATTATCGCCTGGCAATCGCCTTGGCAAAGCTGGGAGACATTCAGACTGCGTTGAACCATTTTCGCAGGGCTGCTGAAATCCGTCCCGATTGGTTGCCACCCGTGCAGACTCTGGCCTGGCTGCTGGCAACGCATCCCAGCACCGACGTCCGAAACGCCGACGAATCGGTCAAGTACGGGCAACGCGCGCTGGAAATCGCCGGTCGCCAAAATGCAGCCGTCCTGGACGCCCTGGCGGCAGGGCACGCATTGGCAGGAGATTTCGAACGTGCTGCTTCCTTGGCACAGGAGGCCATCGACGTCTTGAAGCGGGAGGGCACTCTACAGCAGGCCGGCGAGGTACGCCGCCGGTTAGAACTCTATCAACAGAGAAAACCGTACGTGCAAGACGATTCCTGAATGCGTCGGCAATCAAGCCAAAAGATGCCTGCACCGGCAGCCGTGGTGTACATTACAGATTGGACTTCAAATCAAACAGCCGCGCCCCGTTTCCGATGCATCGCCACCGAGAATTCCCGATATGAAGCACCGCCGGTTAGTCTCGCTGTTTGGCTCGGTCGCGCACAGAAGCGGGCCGTCCACGGGTTCGCGACACGGAGCATCGCGTGGGTTGGCGGGTTATTCGAGGGTCCGCCGG
>CAZNKT010000024.1:26289-59380 GCA_964573605.1 uncultured Pirellulales bacterium | reverse complement strand
TTACGAGCAATCCCGTCAGCAAGCCGCACTTCCGCGAATTGGACGGAGTGATGTTTAATGACAGTCGTGTACGGCGACGACATGTCACGGATGGAATGACTAGCACGCTGCTGGTGGCCGAAGCAGTGCCGGTGATCGATAACAGCTTTTCCCAACGTGAATTCCTAAACGGCAATCGCAAAGACCACTGGTATGTCGGCAGCGATGATATCGATACCAGTGAGGGAGGAGACTTTTCGGAAGCCCACGGCTCGACGGGAGTGCCGATGAACTTACAGTACGTGGATGGTGTCGATATTCAGCAATGGCAACTGTCATACGGCAGTGTGCATCCGGGTGGTTGCCAAGGTGTGTTGTGTGACGGATTGGTGCGCTTTTTCCAGGAATCGATCGATCTCACTGTGTGGAGCAATCTGGGCCGGCGAGACGATGGCCGGCATGTGCAATTTTGACCCGTGCCCCACGCCGTCATCGCAGCCACGCATGCCCGGGCATGCCCGGGCATGCCTGGCCCGCGTCTAACGCACGCACTGCGTGCCGGTGATCGTCCAACGTAACGGTAACCGGGCGCTATTCAGCCGCTTCGGGCCTCTGAGCATGCATGTCTTGACAGATGGTCGGGCGCCGCGACGCAAGCAACTTTAGCCATTCAGGTACCGAGGCGCTCGCGCAATTCGTGCTCTCCGCGCGTCGGGCCAAAGTATGTGTCGCCAATCTGGCGGCGCGCCGATGTCCGCTTGCCGTGGGAGCGTGCAAACGCGGCCCGGGAATAACCCGTCACAGACTGACTGCTGCGGCCATCTCCCAGCTTTCGCGCTTTGAACCGCACTGTTTCTGGATCAGCCTGCGCAGGGTGCAGAACTTGTCCCACCGGCCCTCCTGCTCAAGCCGCTTGCGGAAGGCATCCTGTTGCGCGTAGTAAGGGCCAATGCATCTTTTCGCAACACTCTTCACGAGACGGCTGACCGGACCGAAGGCACTTTGGCTTGCGAAAATGGGCGACGGCGAAAGGGACACTCCGCAACTTCGCGAACTCCCCGAAGGAATTCTGCCGAAGGACACATAGTTTGAAAACTTCGAGGCAGTACATGATTTTTCCAAAATCGGCAGGCACAAAATACGGGTCAACGCCCGCCGCATTCTCCGAGACCCAGGACAACCCGGCATGATTCTGGTGGCAAGGGAGGACATGAAAGAGTAAGCTAATGGTTCCATATAATGACAACTGGCTGCCAAGACCTTCGGCGGAAACTAGAGTGCCGATCGCAAGGAACGACGCCGGACGAAACACGCCACACTCGCCCACCCTCGGCGGGCTGCGCCAGCGGGCGGAAGAATTGCTGCGCAAAACGCGAACCAAAGTTGCCACCATGTCGACCGAGGATATCAAGACGTTGGTGCACGAATTGCAGGTGTACCAGATGGAACTCGAATCGCAGAACGAGGCGCTGCACGAGGCCCAAGTTGGCTCCCAGGAATCGCTTGCTCGATTCGTCGACCTGTACGACTCGGCTCCCGTTGGCTACTTGACGCTTGACCGCAACGGCCATATCGAAAAAGCCAACTTGACGGCCGCCACGCTGTTGAAGGTCGAGCGGGCCGAGCTGATCGGACAGCCACTGGCACGCTTCTTCAAGGCGGAATACTCGGACACGCTTCAACTGTATGTGCGCGAGGCTTTCACCACTGGGACCAAACAGTCCTGTGAATTGCCCTGTACGGCGTCTGACGGCAGCAGCTTCTACGCCCAACTCGATAGTATCGTCACGCTCGATGGCGACTCGCCACGCTGTCACACGACGCTGGCCGATCGCACGGGGATCAAGCGTGCCGAGGAAAAACTGGTTGGGTTTGGCCGCTTGCTCGATGATTCGTTAAACGAGATATACATATTCGATGCCGACTCGTTACGGTTCTTGCGAGTGAACCGGGGCGCCCGCGAGAACCTCGGCTATTCCATGGACGAACTACGAGAGCTCACACCACTGGAACTGAAGCCCGAGTTCACGGCCGACACTTTTGCTGAATTGATTCGTCCGTTGCGTACCGGCGAGCGATCGCTTATCGAGTTCGAGACGATCCACCGTCGCAAGGATTGCTCACGCTACCCGGTCGAAGTTCACTTACAGCTTTCCAACTTTCAGGGATCGCTAGCGTATGTTGCAATAATTCTCGACAATACGCGGCGCCAACGGGCCGAAAGAGAGCTTGGGGGACATAAGCAAGCGCTGGAACTACTGGCTAGCGGTGCATCACTGAAAATGGTGATGCAAGCACTGGTCGAGGTCGCCGAATCGGCAAGTCCCGGTATGTTGGGCTCGATATTGATTCTGGACCGGAAAACGATGTGCTTCAGTGAAACGTACGCGCCCAGCCTGCCGGAATTTTACAACAACGCGATTGTTGGCCTCTCCATCGGCGACGGCGTCGGTTCGTGTGGAACTGCCGCGTATACGGGCCAGCGCGTGGTCGTCGAAGATGTAATGACTCACCCTTACTGGGCTGATTATCGCGACCTTGCGGATAGAGCCGGGTTGCGGGCCTGCTGGTCGGAGCCAATTACTTCTTCGAGGCGTGAGATCTTGGGCACTTTTGCAATGTATTATCGCGAACCTTGCCGTCCTAGCGATGACGATCTGAACTTGATTCGATCAACGTCGCGCCTGGCGGCACTTGCAATCGAGCAAAGACAGAACGAGGAGGCGATTAAGGATGCCCACGATCGACTCGAGACGAGGGTCCAGGAACGCACGGCCGAATTCGTGGCTGCGAATCGGCTGCTCAACGTGGCTTTGGAAGATCTCGAGTCCGAAGAGCGCCTGCTCCGGAGGCTCATTGATCTGCAGGAGCAGGAGCGCCGAATGGTCGCCCATGATATTCACGACGGTTTCGTCCAGGATGTCGTCGGCGCGCACATGCGCGTGCAGTGCATCCACAGCGAGGCGGATCCAGACGCGAATGAGGCAACAGCGCAGGAAGTGGCGGCACTATTGAAAAAGGCCATTAATGAGGGACGCCGTCTGATAAGCGGGATGCGGCCGATGGTGCTTGACGAAAAGGGCATTGTTGAATCAATCCGGCATCTTATCGCCGACGAGGAATCGCTATCAGATTTGGTCATTTCCTTTGACCATGATGTCCGATTTGATCGCCTGGAACCCAAGCTGGAAGGTGTCATCTTCCGGATAGTCCAGGAGGCGCTGAACAATGTCAAGCGACACAGCCAGACCAATGACGCGGCCGTGAAACTGACGCAAAAGGATGGCAATTTGATCGTGATGATACGAGATCGCGGAGTGGGTTTTGATCCCAAGCACTTGTCGCGGGAATGTTTTGGACTTCGGGGCATCCGTGAACGGGCACGTCTTTTCGGTGGTACGTCTCGGATTGAGAGTGCTCCGGGCGAAGGGACCACGGTGTACGCCCAGCTGCCCATTGACCTTGGGGATTAGCAACCGATGTGAAGGTAGAGTAAAGCCCTCAACAGGCTGCCTTTTCTTCTTGCCCGCGCCGGTGCGTTAGAGGGCCGCTCTGAGCCCCAACGAATCGACAAAGAAACCACGAGAGAAGCCAGAAAGGCGAGTTTCGCGACTGACCACCTCCTGGTCGCTCCAGGTGCCGGCCTCGTCGGGCCGGGGCTTACAACAGCAGGTGAAGGTGGTTTTGCATTTCGACGTGGAACCCGGCATCGACGGCCAACGGCTGGCGCAGACCCGGCAAGTACCCGCGGATCCAATCGCGGCGGTGCTCAAAGTCCTGCTGGGTCACCATTGAGGTGCCTGTCTGTTATCCGTCTTGCGTCTTTGGGAGTGCTCGTCTCTCCTGTCGCCCAAAACCGGCCAGCTTGGTGGCCGGTGCGCGGAGAGCAACCGCTCGTCCCGACGCACCCTGGCTCAAGTTGTTCATGTGGCGCCGCGACGGCGGCGGGATGACCCATTGACTTCGTTTGCGGGGTCAGATGGCGACGGTCCGGCGGATTTCCGGCTGGACTGCAGATGGCGACTGCTCGTCCCACCAACGCAAGGATGAAGGAAGTCTCCGTTGGATCGTTGCGTGGCGAGTCCGTTGGACATGATGCACGAGCGATCAGTATCGAAACGAAATACAGCGAATGAACCCGTGGGCATATTACGGATCTGTCTTCAGCAACAAGCACAAGAGGCCGATGTACTCCGCGCGGCCAAGGTGACGCCATCGATTGAAAGCAATGGCCGCCCCATCTACTTCACGGGCACTGTAGCCAAGGAAGTGCGTCTCGGGTGGGTAACGCTGGAGATTTCGCTGCTCGAACAATGGGAAGAGTCTCTTCGATGGTTTACTATGACCGCGCGAGAACGAATCGAATCGCCCGAGTTCTCTCAGATGCGGCAACGGGAGATACCCAACCGCCTACGCCGGCTGAATTCACCGGCGGTGGCGTGAAGCATCACATCTCCGTTGTTGGTCGCGTTCCGCTGGGCGTACGCGCATGGCGACAGATGTACCTGTCCAGGAGGGGAATCATCCCTCCAACGTACACTTGTTTCTGGTCCGGACAAACGAGATAAATGGAGAAAAATTTGGACGTAAGCCCACGGTCGCCGGTCGCGGCCAGACTTGCCGACAATTCGACGCAGGAAATCCCGTCCGCAGAACGCGACATTCTCTTTGCGGTGCCTGTGTGGTAGACTCGTGGGATGAGGTGTTCTATGAAGTACAAAATCGCGCTCTACCAGTCCGACGAGGCGTACAGTGCTTCAGGCGCTGGCTTGCCAGATTGTTGGTCTCAAGGAGAAACCCAGGACGAAGCCATCGAGAATGTCAAGAGCGCTATTCACGATTGTCTGGTGGTCGTCGACGACAACTTGAAGGATGCGGATGTCCGTGAGGTCGAGGCCGGTGTCTGACGATGCCGAAGCTCCCAGGCGTCAATCACCTGGATGCGGTTCGCGCACTGGAAAAAGCAGGCTTCCGTATTGCCCGACAGGGAAAACACATTGTGATGACCAATGATGAGGGCAGCATCCTGACGATTCCTCTGCGCAATCCTGTCAACGCATTTACTGCGATGGGTGGTATCGTTCCCAACCATATAAACTACTTCACGTGCCACGACCTGAAGCTAGAAACCGTTTAACCAACGGAAATTAAACATATCCGAGTGCCATTCGTGTCAGGCCCCTTTTTTGCTTGGGTATCCCTCGGTAGGATTCCCAAGACCAGTATGGAACCGCAAAAGGCCAATGCGTCAAAAAAGGTTCCTGACACCTTTTCGTCCGGTGGGATCGTGACATTGAAGCTCGACATCGGCGGCGAAGGAAAGCACCAAGATGCCTGGAACCTCAATCCCAATCCACTAAAAACCCTGGGCCCCGGTCGCGGCGAGCCGATTCCTCGCCATATCGTAGGTCGCGCGGATGCCATTCCCTTTGCCGATCACTGTGCCGACTGCATCATTATGGAGCGGGTGCCGCTCAGGCGTGCCGCGCTCGTCGAGATCGCGCGGGTCATCACTCCCCACGGGGAAGTTCTGTTGCGCCATGCGGTTCCGCCGAACTTCGATCCACACGGTTTGGCTCGGCAAATAATCCCGGGCGGTGTGTCGCAAAGATTCATCCGCATCGGTCGACAGATTCTTCAAGAAACCTGTTTCCAACTTGGCGACAAATCCACACGTCTGCCTGGTTGACGCAAGCCGTGCTTTGGACGTCAACACCCGAGGGCAAGAGTCGTGGATCGGTGAACTGAACCTGGAACGCGCAAACCGAAATAATGTCAACTATCGTGTGATGACCCGTTCCGGCCTATTTTCCCACTGGACATTTTCGCCAGAGGCGATAATGTGTGAATACTGCCGCGGCCCCGCGGTCGCGTGAATTTTCTCGTTCGACGGAACTGCACGATGAATTCCCTCGGTATTGCCAAGGCTGGATTTCTGGTCGCGGCTGGACTATCTTTCCTGCTCTCCGTTTACTTGTGGTTTAGCGGCCAAAAAAACGAGGGAGTGTTCGTGGGCCTGTGGGTACCATCGATTTTGACGCTCGGTGCCCTGCTGCTCGTCGGACGGAATCGCTGAAGACACCCCCAGCTTCTTCACGAGTCCCTGCAGAGGTTGCCAACGCGCTGGCGAAGTCCGCTCCGGGTTCGACCCAACGCGGGAAGAAGGTCCGGGGCTGATTTGATGTGAGCCGGTTTCCAATCCCGATTTCGCTGAAACATTTCCCGGTCATCGCGTGATTGCAGTGTGTTTAGAAAACGGCTTCCTGCAAATTCAAAAATTGATCTTGCGTTGAAGTTGCCGAGATTTGCTCGCAGAGGAGCCGCGCATTCGTGACCGATTTCGCCATCTTTATCTTTGGTCTTGTCGTTACCGCCATTGCGGGCGCGTCCGTCCTGGTGTTGTTGCTGGTCGGCGCCACAGACGATTCGCCGGAGTCAACCCGCCAGCGCCCCATCTGAATCGATCTGCATCGTTGTGCCGTCGTGGTGATGCGGCACCGATAGTGCGCGTCCCTTTACCTTGCAATCCCGGTAAGAAAGCAAAGAATCCTTAAATGCTTGGCCAACGCGAAGAAGAAGCATCGCGTGAGCGCCGGCCCGCCTCCATTGTCAGCTTACGCACACGTCTCGTGGCTCAAGAAGCCGTGCAGGCCACAGGTGCACATTGGTCGCGGTGGATTGTCGGAAAAGCGTCTTTTCTGCTGATTTCCGAACTGCGGTATATCGCAAAACTGCCGGCTTTGATACACGGCACGCCGCTTTGGTATACTGCACGCCATTGATCGCTGACCGGGTACCACAACTCGCGACCAAGGCGATGCAATCCGCTTGCCTGGCGTTGGACATGATGGCGGCTTAAGTTTGCGAGAAAACGCTCGCTCTGCTGTTCACCGGGTACGTTCCCCTTTTTTGTGGCGGGAGACAGTGCAATGAGATCCATTCACGTTCCGGCATTCCTGTTGGTCTGCGGCATCAACCTCTGCAACGCCGCGGAATTCGAAGCTCCAGTGCGGCTTGCGTGGGAGGGCGGGGCGATTCGCGTCGAAAGCCCCGGCTACGCCGCGCCGTGCTGGGCCGACATCGACAACGACGGAAAGAAGGACCTGCTCGTCGGGCAGTTCCGCGATGGAAAGATTCGCGTCTTTAAAAACCAGGGTGAGGGTGGATTTGCAGCCGGCACGTGGCTTCAGGCGGAAGGCGACGCAGCGGAAATTCCGGGCGTGTGGTGATGCACCAGTTCGACTCCACAGTTTGTGGACCTCGACGGAGACGGACATGAAGAGATTCTTTCCGGCTCGTACTCCCGTACGGGATCGGACATGGCAGGTCTGTTCCAAGTCCTGTGGGGCCAACCCGATGGCACGTTCAAAAAGGCCGAAGCACTGCACGGCACGGACGGGGAACCATTAACGATTCCATACGATGGCAGGAAGGAAATTCTCGAGGGAATTTGCACGCGCCCCACGGCCGTGGACTGGGACGGCGACGGCGACCTGGATCTGGTAGTCGGCAACTTCGCCGGCGGCTTTTACCTGTTCCTCGGTGAAGGCGAGGGCCGGTTCCATCCGCAGCCCGAACCGCTTCGGACCGGCGGCGGCCGGCTGACAATCCAGGGTCATCACAGCGATCCATTCGTCGTGGACTGGGACGGTGACGGTGATCTTGATCTGATGAGCGGTTCGAGCGTGGGCGGCGTGTTCTGGGCGGAAAACACGGCCGGTACGGGCAGACTCCCTGAGTTGAAGCCGTTCGAAACGTTGATCGAGCCGGGACGAAGAACTCCGAGTGGCAAGCCGCTCACCGAAGACGATTTGCAAGGGCCGGCTCAGGCAACTCGAATATGGGTCGACGACGTGGACGAGGATGGCAGTCTGGACATTCTTGTCGGCGACAACGTGACGCTGGTCTCTCCCGCCGACGGTCTCAGCGAAGATGCCCTGGCGGACAAGCTGGAAGAATGGAACAAGGCCCTCCGGGAGGTTTCTGCGAAGCTGGCCGGCAAAAACGTGGACAAAGACGAACAAGACGAGGCGCGACAGCGATTTCGTGAACTCTACGCAAGTCGCTCAGAGTTCATGATTGAAGAGCGAACCGGTTTTGTTTGGCTCTATCGGCAGAAGTAACGCCGCCCGAGCCGGCAAATCGGTGTTGGTGCCACGGATGGTCTGTCCGTTCGAAGTGTGGCTTTCCACACCGGCGCGACTGCGGAACGGAGTACCACAAATGGTCGATTCGTGGTACGTCAAATCAGAGGGGCAGCCCAAGGGCCCCTTTACCGCGAACCAATTGAAGAAGCTCGCTCTTCAGCGCTCGATTTCTCCACGAACCGTTGTCCGTAAAGGTGCCGCTGGCAGGTGGGTCCAGGCGGGGCGCGTCAAGGGGCTCTTTCCTCAAAAAGCTGGTCCAGCAAGCGATCCGACAGACGGTGCAGCCGGGACGCACCAGACCGCCGAAGCGTCCGTCAACGAAATGCCAGCGGTGCTTTCCCCGAACCGGCGCGTGGTACCTCGTCTGATAGTCATTGGTTGCCTGATCGTGTTTGCGCTGGTAGGAGCTGCAGGATGGCTCCCGACGGTGTGCTTCTGTGCGTCTGTGGCATTGCTGTTGAGTTCGTTTCCTCGTTATCGGATCAATCGCCAGGAACTCCAACGTGAGTTTGTCCTGTTGTTCTTTCCCGTACACATCAAACGCTGGTCCCTGCGGCAATTTGAGGCTATTGAAACCGACCTGGAATTTCATTTGCCGTTCTGGACAGTCATCTTTTTTGGTTGGAATTGGCTGATCGTCCGATTCTTGGATTTCATTGTGCCGTGGATAGGGGGGAGCTACATCATCTGGCTGCGAACCTGGAAGAGGAGTCGCATTCTCGCCTGGCAAGGCAACGGAGAAGCCGATTTCAAGGCGAACATTGAGACGCTGCAACAGATGACCGGCCTGCCGATCGAGCGCCGATAATAGGACCGATGTACCAGGCACTCGATTTAAATCGAGAGCGATGGAGGAACATCACATCGAAAATCTGCCGCTCCATCCGTAAGGCCGCCGCTGATGTGCTCCGACCACCTAGCGAATCGTCGATCTGTTTGAACCCGTTCAACGTCACGAACTCAAGCAGGATGGCAGCCGCCAAATGTTTGTCACGAAGTTGTCATCCGTCCATCGATCTTTGCTGAAGTTGTTAGCCATCAGTTCGAGACAGTATGGCAAGTAACGTGCTGAGGGCACTTCTCCGCCCGCGGAGACTACCGTACGGAGCAGGCTCGAACGAAGCCTTCCAAACGTAAGACGCGAGAAACCCGGTCGCCCTGCCCGCGTCACGCAGCCGTTGCATCGATCACCGAATCACACGCGACCGTCGCAGGCTAAAAACAATTGACGCTCCCAAATTAACTCCGCGATATTGATTCTCCGAACCGCGGAAATCGCTATTCAGCGGTTTCCACTGGTCAAGCGGTCTTCTCCGCTGCGCTTTCGGCAACGTCGGGAATCTGTCGAAGGACGAGCGACAGCATGATCCACGTCCAGCCGTTGAAGAGTAACTCCAGCCCCACAAGCAATCCGATCACCCACAATGCACTGGCCGGGAACGTATCGTAGATGATTACGCCCGCCAGCAACGTGACAAGTCCGTTGAGCAACGCCCAGCCCCACTGCGGAAACTGTTCCACCAGCGCCACGATGATTCGGAAAGCGCCGACCACGATGAAGAACGCGGCAATAAACATCGTCAACAGTGCCGTCGATTCGACCGGCGTGTCTCGAACGGCCACCCCCGCCATGACGTACAAAAGACCTACCAGCAACTGAAGGAACAACGCGCTCCACTTGCCGGCCCAGAAAGCGCCGATAATCGTGAAAATGCCACCGATGATAAGGACAATCCCGAGCACCATCACCGCCGCGTAGGATGACATGAACGGATAGCCGATTGCAACAATGCCACCCAGCACGAGCAGGATGCCCAGCAACAAAAAGAGCCACCAGTGCCTTTGAGCACGTTCCGTCTCCTGGCTGAAGGCTGACCATGCTCGGCCGATGTCCCGCGATTCGTCAGTACTCATCGAAGTTTCTCCGTTGCCGCTGTTGGGAAAGGTTGACGCCCTCCATTATATCACCTCCGGCAGCCGATTACACTTTTCTGAGGAGGTGCGGATTTCTCCGCCACGCTTTTGGCGTGGACTTGGTGCCCCCAGCCGGCGAGCAGCAAACAGGATCGTTCCGGGGACGACGGCGAGCGAACACGTCGGACCTCTCCGGAACGCCCAGCGGCGGGCGCGCAAACAGGCGGGTAAATGTCGTGATTTCGTCGAAATCGAGGCCTCCGCCGACAGGCGCCGGCATCGGACCTTGAATCGGGCGTCGTGTACAGGCAAACCTTGGCAGCATGTACGCTGTTTCTGTGGCTGGCGTCCGTCCTCTACTATCATTTACATCCATATCGTCCGCAACGTGACCTGCTGGACGGTAGCCTCCTGCGCAGCGGCACTGGTCGTGTTCGCGCCCGCGACTGTCGTCACGGTGACCCATCTCAAGGAGGACCTGAACGCCTCGTTGTTTTTCGTCATCGCGCCGGCATTTCTCCAGTCGGGTTGTTCCTGGTTTGTCTAATGGGAACGATGGTTGCTCTGTCGCCCCACCATGTGAGCGTCGTACGGTCGATGATTGAGGGATCGGGATATCTCCGCGTGTTGATGCCGTTTTCCTCGATGCAAAGGATCGGTTTCGACGCCTGGCAAAAGGGAAGTCTGTTTCTTTCTCCCGCCTGTTTGCTCGTGCTCGGTTCACTCATCGCGGCTTTTCGCGGTCAGCAGCGGCTGAAGCTGTGGTGGATGGGCGCGGCGGTGGGGGCGTTCTTCTTTTTCTCCAATACCACGGTGGTCCGGGACCGCCAGTTCATTCCCCTCATCCTGCTCGCCGCGCCGTGGATTGCCGATGGCCTGGAGACATCAAGGACTCAGTTTGTGTTTCGGTCGCAAGGCCGGCTTTTCCGGCAAACGCTTGTCGAGTTCGAGGGATATCATCTTCCGCTGACTTGCCGCGCCGTGCACTGGCTGGTGCCGAAAGAGCGAAAACGAGGGAGAAAGCTTGCATATTTTGCCGCAAGGATCACAATAAGCTCCTGCGCGGCGACCGTATTGCCGGATCGCCTTTTTCTAGCAGCTGACCATGAAATATCGGCGTTGGGGGAGGTTGTCCTTATGAGATGCTCTCATCGCTTTCCAGCCGGCCTTCGGTCGCGCGCCGACATCGCGCATTCGGTCGAATCGCTCGAAGGGCGATTGCTGCTGGCAGCCGACCTTGCCAGTGCGCTTGAGCAGACGTACGACGTGAATGGCGACGGACAATTCACGCCCGCGGACATTCTTCGAGTGGTGAACCATATCAATCATCACGGACCACATGAACTAGAAGAAGATGCGGATGGCGGTCATCAACTGGATGTGAATCACGATGGTGCGGTCACGCCTGCCGACGCACTGGGCATGATCAACGCCATGAACTCGAATTTGCCGATCATGGGCGCGCCGAAACCATCTGGAGAGGACGCGCAGGTGGCGTCCGCCGTAAATGCGATTGCCGCCGATGTGGCGGCGGCGGTTACGCAGTCCGTGAGCGGCCCGGTGCCGACGCCCGCCGGAGTCGCCCAGGCGGTCACGGGCGCGGTTCAGGCACGAGGTGCCGGTTCGCGGAGTGCGTCTCTGGTTGGCTCCCATTCCGGACTGCAGGATTTGCAAGTCACGGTGGAAGTCCGGTTCGTGACACTCAACGACAGTTTTTTCGACGAGATCGGAATCGACTTCGACTTTGACGTCGACGATGCCGTTTCGCAACTGCCCGTTGATAACGACGGTCCTCAAATCGACGTCGACGTCGACGTAACGGGGCAGGGGACCGACAAGAACGTCTTCGTCGATCCGGGCGACTTCCGTTCTCTCGTGTCCCAGACGCCGCCCTCGTTCGGATTTGCCATCCTGACAGACGTGGAAGTCTTCTTCCTGCTCGACGTCGCCGGATCGGGGCAAACGCCCACAACAATCAAAACGGCCACCGCCACCATCATCAATCCGTTCTCGCCAGACCGACCGGTAGTAAGTACCGTTTTCTCCGATAGCAAGTACGACTGATCCAAGTACGACTGATCAACGAGCTGGTTGCGGCGTGCCGAGACGGAGATTCCAGTAGCCGTCGAGCAGGAATTGACCTTTTTTCGTGATAGAACAAGAAGGTTGCGGAGGCTTCATGCGTACTCGAGGTGGTGGGCCCTGTTCGATGATCGCATTGCTGCTGGTCGCCGCGCCCGTTTCGGCCGACGGCCCGAAAGTGCCGACCGCCAATAGCAGGCTCCCCAACATCGTGATTCTGGTGGCCGACGATCTGGGATGGAGTGACGTCGGGTACCACAATTCGGAAATGCGCACGCCGACGATCGACCGGCTGGCCGCCGACGGCGTGGAATTGGATATGCACTATGTCCAGCCCCAGTGCACACCCACGCGCGTCGCGCTGTTGACCGGCCGCTATCCCAGCCGTTTCGGACGCCACTGCACGCAAGCGTCGAACGAGCGCGCCCTGCCCGAGGGCACTCCCACCATCGCCTCGCTGCTCAAACACGCGGGGTACCGTTCTGCCATCGTGGGAAAATGGCACCTGGGATCCTTGCCCGAATGGGGCCCGAACGGCTACGGCTTCGATTTTTCGTACGGTTCATTGGCGGGTGCCGTCGGCATGTACGATCATCGTTATCGGTTAACCCGTCCGCGCTTTACCCGGACCTGGCATCGGAACCACGAATATGTCGACGACGAGGGACACGCGACCGATTTGGTCGCCCGCGAGGCTATCCGGCAGATCGAAAACGCCGGAGATACACCGTTGTTTCTGTACGTGCCGTTCCATGCCGTTCACGTGCCGCTGGTCGAGCCCAGGCCCTGGATTCAGCGAAACGAACATATTGTCTCGGAGGACAGGCGCCTGTTCGCGGCCGCGGTGACGCATCTGGACGACGCCATTGGCCGCATTGTCGACGCACTGGACCGCACCGAAACACGGGCGTCCACGCTGATCATTTTCACTTCCGACAACGGCGGTTTGCATCATCATCGAGGCAATGTGTATCCGCCGCCGGATCCGGCACTGTCCGATTTCAGCTCGAATGCTCCGTTGCGCGGCCAAAAGGGGCGTGTTTACGAGGGGGGAATGCGCGTTCCTGCCTTTGCGCATTGGCCGGGGCGTCTCGAGCCGGCATGCCGAACCGCTCCAGTGCATGTCGTCGACTGGCTGCCCACGATCATCGGCCGGACGGGCGTGCGTACCGATCGGAATCTGATGCTGGACGGACACGACATATGGGCGGTCCTTACAGGCGAAAATGCATCGCCGGCTCCCCGAACTCTGTATTGGGTGTGGGGAGTGAACCGGCAGCGAGTCGCGCTGCGTCACGGTGACTGGAAGATCGTGCGCGACGAAAAAGAGGAGGAGTTCGAGCTGTTCCGCCTGGACGAAGATCCGTACGAAACGACGGACCTGGCCCAGTCGGAGCCCGAGAAACTTGCCACGCTAAAGCACCTTTTTGAGCAGGAAATGAAACGCGATGCCCTTTGATTCCCGCACACGGTCGCCCATCGGGCCTACGCCGGCAAGACGACCAGCCTTGCTCCGCGGGCTGCTCGTGTTTCTCTGCGTCGCGATCGTGCCTGTCATGCCGGCCAACTCGGCCCAGGGTTCTGACAACGGCCCTTTTCAGGCCACCGGCTTCAAGGTGGGAGAAGTGTCGGCCCGCACAGCGATCGTCTGGACGCGGTTGACGCTTCGTTCCCGTCGCAATCCTTCGGACGGTCCCCAAGTGCGGATCGACTACCAGCCGTCAGGGGCCGATGTGGGCCGCCGTGAGCGCGAGGTGGCCGGCGTTGTCTTTCCGGATGGTGTGACGGCGCGGGACCTGCGCGAAGCGGCGCCCGGCACCGACGGCGACGTCCGCGTCCGTTACCGACCGGTGTCTCAGGAACAAGCCTGGCGGGAAACGCCATGGCGCCCCGTGCGGCCACTCCGCGATTTTACACGCCAGTTTCTGTTGCGTGATCTCGCGCCGGATACGCGCTACGAGATGCGTGTCGAATCGCGTGGTGTGGACGGCCGGCCGGGTACGCACCAGACGGGATCATTTCGCACGGCCCCGCTGATGTCGGCTCCCGCACGCATCGTGTTTACGGTATCCACGGGGCAGGGCAACGACGACCAGGATATCCCCGAAGGATTCAAAATCTATCGCGCGATGCGGCGACTCGATCCCCATTTCTTCGTCCACACCGGCGACATCGTCTATTACGACGACTTGGCCAAGACTCCGGCACTTGCGCGCTATCACTGGCAGCGAACCTACGGCTGGCCCACCAACGTCGATTTCCATCGTCATGTGGGCAGCTATTTCATGAAGGACGACCACGACACCTGGAAAGACGACTGTTGGCCGACCATGGAATCGCCGCACATGCATGCGTTCACGTTCCGGCAGGGGCAGCAAGTCTTCCGCGAACAGGTGCCCATGGGGCGGCGCACGTACCGGACACGTCGCTGGGGCAAGGACTTGCAGATCTGGATGGTGGAAGGCCGCGACTTTCGCAGCGCCAACGACGCCCCGGACGGACCCGACAAGACCATCTGGGGTACGGCACAAAAGCGCTGGCTGAAACGCAGCCTGCAACGGTCCAACGCCACGTTTCGCATCCTGATCAGTGCCACGCCGATGGTGGGACCGGATCGGGACAGCAAACGGGACAACCACGCGAACATGGCGTTTCGCCACGAGGGCAACGAACTGCGCGAATTCCTGGCGGGGGAGCCCGGTGTCGTTGTTGTGTGCGGCGACCGTCATTGGCAATACATGTCCGTCGATCCCGCGACGGGACTCCGCGAATACTCCTGCGGTCCGGCCAGCGACGAGCACGCCGGCGGATGGAAGCAGGAAGATTTTCGTCCAGACATCCACCGCTACCTAAACGTCATTGGAGGTTTCCTTTCGGTTACTGTCAAACGCTCCGAGTCGGGGCCCACCGCGGCCTTCCGATTTCACGATGTGGACGGTAATGTAACGTTCGAGGACATGATGGACGCTCCCTAGACCCGGTTTCAAACCTGACTCTGCTAATGATGTTCCCCGATCATGGAGCGGTTACGGGGCGTTTTGAAACTCGTTCTGGTGCTCTGTCAAGGCTTAATTTTGGGGTTGCCGTGAAAAGGGGGGCAGGCCTCCATCTGCCAAGCACCCGGAAGGCCTTCCGGCGATTGAGGCCCGACCCCGTTTCCACCACACAGGAGCATTCAATGAGATTATGCGTGATCGGCGTTTTGAGTTGGGCCTGCGTTGCGGCAGCGACCGGCGCCCAGGTTGTAGAGCACATCGTCGTTTTCAAACAGCCAAACCGGTTTGCGGGTTGGCCGGCAAACAACGGCATCTGGTCATGGGGCGATGAAATTGTTGTCGGTTTTACGCTGGGGTGGCACGATAATCACAGCCGCGGCGGACATCCCATCGACAGGACCCGGCCGTCGGGACCGCGTCAGGCACGGAGCCTGGACGGAGGTCGAAGCTGGTCGATCGAACTGCCGTCCTATGCTGACGAAAGCGGAAAAGAGCGTGCAGAAGCGGACTGCCCGGGCGGTATCGATTTCACCCATCCCGATTTCGCCATGCGTTTGCGTAACGGGAGGTTTTACTTCTCCTACGACCGTTGCCAAACCTGGCAGGGTCCGTTTCGATTGCCGACCTTCGGCCGGAAAGGCCTGTTGGCACGCACCGATTATATCGTGCACGACAAACATGACCTGTCAGCCTTTCTGGCAGCGGAAAAGGACGACGGCGCGGAAGGATGGCCTCTGTGCGCGCGCACGCGGGACGGCGGCGACACCTGGAACCTCGTCGGTTGGATCGGCCCGCAGCCGGACGACGCTTGCTATGCTATTATGCCTTCTACCGTGCAAATGAAGAACGGGGCGTTGCTGAGCATGATTCGACGGCGCGGCGTGTTCGAAGAAGGCAGACGGTGGTGGATCGAGCCGTATTTGTCGCCCGACGAGGGCCGCACGTGGTATTTGCTCGATCAGCCCTACATTCCAAATCACGGCAATCCGGCGCACATGATCCGGTTGCGGGACGGGCGCATCGCCCTGACGTACGGCTGGCGGGATGAACCGTACGGAATACGCGCTATAGTGAGCAGCGACGAAGGCGTAACATGGTCCGATGAAATCTTGCTTCGGGACGATGGAAATAGCTGGGACCTGGGATACCCGCGCACGGTCCAGCGTGCCGATGGAAACATCGTGACGGTTTACTACTTTAACGATCGCCATGGGAAAGAACGCTACATCGCCGCCACCGTCTGGCATCCCGGCCCGCATCAACGCTGATGCCGTCCGTGTGATTAATCGCGCCTGCTCGATGGAAAGCTTCTCGATGGAAACCTTCATATCGTGACCGATCGGCCGAAGGAATTGTCGCGCGTCGCATGGGGCATCACCGGTTGTGATGCATGGGCGCTCCTGAGAGGAGCGATTGTCGTCTCGGCCATGCTGATCGGTGCCATTCCGCTGGCAGGGACGGAACAGGATCAGAAAACTTTTCTTGTGGCCGGAATGCGTGTGGCTCCCACGGCATGGGACAAGGAAGGAAACTTGCGATTGTTGGAGAAGTATGCTCGGCAGGCTTCCGAGGCCGGCGCACGGCTTTTGGTTACTGGCGAAGGTTTCCTGGACGGGTATGTATCGAATGCCAGACGGACGCCAGGACTGACCCGCGAGCGGCTGCTCGCTGTCAGCGAACCCATGGATGGGCCGATGATTACTCGTATCCAGCAGTTGGCCGTCGACTTGGATCTTTATCTGTCGGTTGGCTTTGCCGAACGGCGGGGCAACGACACGTACAACTCCGTGGTCCTGCTGGCGCCCGACGGCAGCCGCGCGCTGCACTACTCCAAGACGCACACGTCCGGGGAACCCTTTCATTCGCAGGGAACGCGGTTTCCCGTGGCATCGACCGATGTGGGGCGCGTGGGCGCGCTGATCTGCTTCGACCGCCGATTTCCAGAAACCGCGCGGATCCTGGCAATCAAAGGAGCACAATTGATACTGATACCGGCCTTCGGTACGGACGACGAGAAGAACGAGGCATTGCTGCGCACCCGCGCATGGGAAAACAGCGTGTACGTCGTGTACGTCAAACCGAACCAGGTGTTGATCATCAATCCTGGAGGTCGCATCATCGCCCGCGACAAAGGCGAGGGCGATGAACTGGTTTTCGGGAGGATCGAACTGGACGAAAGAGTTGGAACCGGCGACATCCTGCTGCGAAATCCGGAAATCTACGGCGAGATCCTTCGGGCCACGAGTACGGATTCGCAGACGATCGAGCAATGAGTATGGGCGGCCATCGAATATGGGCCACAACACCCCGTTAACCCCTAATGAGGAAATCGCATGGGAATTATTTCCTGGATCCTGTTTGGATTGATTGCCGGCGCCGTGGCAAAATTAATTATGCCCGGCGACGACCCGGGTGGCATACTGATAACGATTCTGCTTGGAATCGCCGGCGCCGTGGTGGGCGGATTTGTCGCCACGCGCATCGGGTACGGCACCGTCACCGCGTTCGACCTGCGGAGTTTCGCGATCGCTATTGGCGGTGCCATGCTGTTGCTGCTGGGATACCGGCTGCTCGCCAAACGTTGATAAAGCCTTTTCAACGACACGCGTTCCCGGAGGCGGTCGGCGTATCGGCAGCGGTCCCACGACTCTTCGAACGGACCAACGCCAACCCGCTTATCGCTCACCGGGCGCCGCCAACAGGGCCAGCAGGTCCGCCATATCCTGCAACGAAAGTTTTTCTTCCAGGCCCTCGGGCATCAGCGATTTACCGGAACTGACCAGCGATTCAATTTCCCGGCGCAAGATGGTTTCTTCCTGCCCTTCTTCGCGGCGGAGGGTGATTGCGTTGGCCGTCTCCTCGGCGATAATCCCCGTGCGTACCCGACCATCCTTCATCCCCACAATGTATTGCAGGTAATCGGGTGATACTTCCCGATTCGGATTCAGGATCTGCGTAAGTATTTCCCGGGGAGACCGGTGACGCACGGTGGCCAGGTCGGGACCGACGGCGTGCCCCTGTTTCTGCCATCGGTGGCAGCTCGAGCATGCCCGCCGATAGACCTTGTCTCCCCGGTCAAGATCGGCGGAAAGGGACAGCGCCTGGCGGTACTGGGCGAGGACAGGCCGCCGCGGAGTGGGAATCTCCGAGCCAAAGAGATTCTTGGCCCGCGCGGCTATTTCCGGATCGCGGCTCTTCATCAGCAGCGCACGGCGGAAGGGCGGTATTTCTCCGACCGCCACACGGCCCTGTTTTACCGCCTTCAGCAGCAGGCGGACCGACGACGGCCGGGACAGTAGACGATCGATGACTGTTCGTCGCAGCGCCGGTGTGAATTGCGCGAAGCGTTCCAGCAACGCATTCGTCAGGTGGGCGTCCTGATAGGCTGCCAGTGACTCGACGGCTACCGTTTGAAGCGACGAGGGTTCGCGCGGATCGAGTAGTTGCAACAGGACGGAGCGCGCCTGGGTGGTGTCTGCATGAGACAACAAATGCGCGGCCTGCTGTCGTTCGGAGACAGGCAACTGAACGTCGAGCGCCGTGGTTTCGGCAAGCGACAGCGACCGACGGACAAACTGTGCCAGAACGCTGTTGGAGTCGGGCACGTATTCCACCAATCGCCGTCCGCCGCGCCGCAGCCCCTCGGCCAGTCCCAGCAAAAGCGTTCGCTCCAAACGCGTGCCGGCGCGCGTGTCCGGGCTTCCCGGTGCACGCGTGGGGACAAGCTGGGTGAGGATGGTTGTGATTTCCTGCCGGTTGTGGCGGGCCCCTGCGATGGAAGCCAGGCGCTGGAGGATCAACAATTCCGCGGGACGACGGGCGGCATCGGGCTCGGCGAGCAATTCCATCAGGATCTGGCCGGAGGCGCGGGGCGAGGCGCATGCGACGGCGTGCCGCATCCAGGGATCCGCGCCGTCCCGGCGGGCAATCCGTGCCAGCCCGTCCACGGCGCGTTTGTCGGTCAAAGCACCGAGCGTCAACGCGGCCTGGAGCCGGACCCCGACGTCGTCGTCTTCCACGGTGTCGACAATCCGCTCCAGTAATTCCGGGAGTCGTTCCAGTCGCGATTCGGCAAGCACGATGCTGTGCATGCGAATGGCTGCGTTGCGGTCGGACAGGCCGAGCACAAGATCCGGCTGTTTCAGTGCACGAAGTCCCTCCAGGGACCAAAGAGCGAGCAACCGCGACCGCGCATCGCAACTCGTTTGCAACAGCGTGCGCAGCAAGGGAACAGCGTCGCCATCCTGGCGCTCGTAGATTAATCGGTGCGCGGTGTCGCGCCACCAACCGTTCGGGCTGGACAGGGCATGAACAAGGTGTTCGATGGAAGCCGTGCCCAAGCGTGGCCGTGGGGGCGGTCGAAATCCCGGGGCATACCGCGCGGGCAAAATACGGTAGATTCTTCCTCGATCGCGACCGCTGGTCAGGTCAAGCTGCTGTTGGATATCGTCCGGAATCGACCAGGGATGTTCGATTGTTTCGCGGTACATATCCAATAAGTGCAGCGTGCCGTCCGGAGCGTTGACGAAATTCACGGGTCGGAACCAGTTATCGGACGACGTCAGGAATTCCCGGTCGGCATAGGTCCGCTGGGCTTGAAATGTGGGGCCCCTGGCGGACAGGGTGTACCGCATGACGAGGTTGCCGGCCACTTCCCCCACAAACACATTGCCGTAGTATGCCGGCGGATAGGCCGCGCCGCGGTACACCGTGACGCCTGTGCATGAAGTGATGAAGCCGGCCGCCGCGGTTTCGCTGCGTGGAGACCGGCGCGTGCGGTCCGTCGCCAGGCGTTCAGCGTTTATGATCCGCCACGGTTCAGGCCGGCTCGTGCGGTATACCGGGACGGCGTCCCCCGATTCGGCGACGTCATGGAGCACCGATCGAACGGCGTGGAACGGATTGCGGGAGAGATACCGGCTGGGGATCACCACGTGCCGGATCGGATTGCGGATGTTACAGATAAAACGGTGCGACCAGTCGTCGAAGGCGTTGCCGAAACGTGCTCCACCGGCAATCGGCTCCAGGCTACCTCCATCGGGCGCAAACCGAAAATCACGCGCGCCGAGTCGAATGGGCGTCGCGGACGGGCTGCCAGCCGCTTGAATATCTCCGCCGTTGGACGACCCGGCCGCGTAGATCTTGTGGTCGATGCCCCACTTCAGATTGTTCATGACCGCCTGGACATTGTACTTGCGGAAACCAGTAAACACTTTTCGTCTCATATCGGCCCGGCGATCGCCGTCCGTGTCTTTGAGATACCACAAGTGCGGCGTGGCCGTAACGAATACGCCACCCTTCCAGAAAGCGAGTCCGGTGGGCCAGGACAGGGCATCGGCGAATACCGTGCCCTTATCCAACTGCCCGTCGCCGTCGGTGTCTTCCAGTATCCGAATGCGACCACCCGGCTCGGATTGCTGTTCGTCGAAGGGTGCGTCATGGCTTGGATCCGCGTAAGGATAGTCGTTCATTTCGACGACATAAGCCAAACCGTTTTCGTCGTACTGCAAGGCAACGGGGTCGGTAACGAGCGGTTCGCTGGCGAGCAGTTCCATCCGAAAGCCGTCTTGAAGAGTAAAAGTGTGTGCTGCCTTGACGGGCGACCGGGCAGGGATACGCGGCAGATCGTGCTGGGGACCCAAAACGTCCGGGGCAGGGGAGGGCGGTGGTTTCTCGCTGCCGCCCAGCGCGGAAGCCACGATGAACAGCAGACTGCAGGCACTAAAGAGCGTGTGTTGCATCATCGGTCCGATTGTCTGGGTATTGGTCCGATCCCGCAGTCCGCGGCGCGGTTGGGCGCGGCGTCACTGCTCGAATCAGCGACGGCCGGGGATTCCCTCGGACAGCAGACTCGCCGGATTGTCCCAGCAGATCGTCTGGATCGCGGCACCACCGAGCGCCGCTTCCCGAAGCTTGAACAAGGCAGACTCAAAATAAAAAAGCGGAAAGTGGGATCCAAAAAGGATGCGCTCCAGCGGAACGTCGTTCAGGAGCTTTCGCAAACCGTCGATCCCCTCGAGCATGGCAATATCGACGTGGACGCGTCCCGCTTCGACCAGCGGTCGCACCTGATGAGGCCGCAGGCTGCGGAAGGCGTTAAGCAACACGATCCGCAAGTCCGGCAAATCTTGCAGCGCATCGGGCAGTGGCGCCGTGTCCACGTGAGGCACGCGCAGCAGCGGATGCTGCATCCGCTCGTCTTCCATCGTTAAGACGATTTGCACAATCATCCGGGCCTCGTCGGCCCTGCGCAACAGCTGCAGGAATCGGGGGTCATCAAGCGTGTAGCCGTGATAATTCGGATGTAACCGGACACCCGGCATATGGTGCTGCTCCCGGCAGCGGCGAAGGTCCTCCTGCCAGTCGGGCAGCGCGGGATTCACCGTGCCGAAAGGAATGAGGAAACCTTCGCCGTGCGTGTGGCATGCGTGTGCCAGCCGCGCGTTTACTCCGGCCACGTCGCGATGCAAGAGCCCGTCGAAGCTTCCCGCCCATGCACACGCCACTCCGCCCCCGCGCAGCTTCGACGCCAGGTCGGGCGCGCGATCGCACGGCAAGCGACGCAGCGGCCATCGCGAAAGATACACGTTTGCGTCAATAATCGGCCGGTTCATGAGTCCAATCCCTTGGCGTGGAGGATCGGTCCGAGCATTTCGCGTAGATTTGCCGACAGAATTCGTTTCTTGTCCGGGGCCGGAATTCGAGCACCGAGAACCTTGGCCAACTGCGAGGCGAAGCTTCTTCCCGGCGCGTCACTGCCGTACACGACGCGGGCGGCGCCCAGCTCGCGGACCGCCATTTCCACAATTCCCGCCGTGGGGTCCCCGCCGGCGACTTCCAAGTGAACGTTCTTCGATGCCCGGATGGCGCGGATGCCGCTCTCCCATTCACCACCGGCATGGCCGCAGATCAGTCGAGCCCGCGGATGACGAGAGGCCAATTGCGCGAGGTCCATAGGAGTCGATTCCCCCGGCAGATTGCCGTCCACTTTCAGCCAGGTGTGCTGGTAGACGGCGGCATTGAGCCGTGTGGCCATTTGGATAATGGGATCCAGCGCCTCTTCATGACAGCGCCGCGCCACCCATAATTTGATGCCCACCATGGGACCCCGTTCGATGCACCGTGCTATTTCTTCGAGGCTTTCCTCGACGTGATTGGGATTCACGTAGGCATAGCCCAGCACGCGTTTCGGCCAGGGAGCGATGGCCTCCAGGACCTGGTCATTTTGCCGGCGGAACTCGTCCGGCGGCGGATTGTACGAGAAGGGCCAACCCATAAAAACCACGAGGCGCTCTATTCCGAACCGATCGGCCAGTTCCACCAATCGCTTCGTTCGTTCGACCGGCGTCTCGCCGGGCAACCCCGCTAAATGGCAGTGGTTGTCCCAGACGGGCCAAGTCGGATCGCCCGCGTTGCTCGCCGATGCTCTTGAGGAACTGAGGGAGGCGGACAGCAGGGCGAGCGAGTTCGCTCCCAGCCAGTCCCGACGTGTTATATGGTCGAAGATTTTCACGTCCTGGATGGGTAGTGATCGATATTGCTTGAATGTTCGAAAAACAATGGTCCCCGTGGTACGATCCGCCTCGGGGAGACCTGTACAAACAGCGTCCAACAAAACATCAGCGATGCATTGCCCAAACCTTCAGTTGCCAGACGAACTAGCGGTTCAGTTTGAGCCTCTAGAAGCGGTTTCAAAACGCCCTGTAGTCGCTCCACGACCGGGAAACATCACAGCACGATCAGGTCTTGAAACCGGCTCTAAAGCATTCGCTTACGGAACTCACGATCGCCAGAGTCGAGTATAAACGATGAAACGTCCTGATGCACGGTGTGGTGTTCCGAGCAACGACTGCCGCGCATGGTTATGCAGAATCGGTACGCGGTTTCCGGCACGGTTGGCCGTGACAGGCGCATTCTTATGTCATGAGCGCAGGGCGCCAAGAGCGGCGGATCGCCCAACGCTCGCGGACGTGCTACGGGTATGCTTTTCCGCTCACTGATCGGTGATGCCGCCGGCGGGCCGCTCGATTTTCGGCATATTTCGGGTTTTGTGATATTTCGGGTTGTGTCCAGCTGCTTGCCATGAGTGAGAATTCGCTCGAGACGGCGACCGTGCCGGAGCCCGCCATGTGGATAATGGCTGGGGACTTTTCTTTGTTGAGTTTCTACGGTCACGTGGTTGATCTGCATCGACGCCGCGTTCTGGTGTACTTGTTGCTCATGGGGCTCGGCGCCGCAACCGCGCTCAGTCGAAGCACGGCCGGCGGCAGCACGCTGGACCTGGTTCTGCGAAGTCAGGTGGAAACGGCGTCAGGAAGTGGGCGGTTTCACATCGTGCCGAAGCGCGTGCCATGGAATACCGGGCAAACGGCGATTGTCGTCTGCGACATGTGGGACGACCACCATTGCCGCGCATCGGCCAGGCGCGTGGCCGAAATGGCGTCCCGCATGAACCGGGTGATCGCGGCAGCGCGAGCCCGCGGCGTGCTTGACGACGGGGATATGTGTCTGACATCAATCTCCCGGCGCGCCTTGCCCGAAGAACAATTGCGCGTCGTGCGCCGATTTGCCGCATCGAACAAACCGCTGGTCGCACTGGGTGCGTCGAGCAGCGCGTTTCGGAAGCGCGGCGAACTTCCTCTCGCCGGACTGAAACAATGGCGCGATTTCGATCGCCAGGTGCTGGGCTGCCGGTACCGGGGGCATCACCCGCGCGACGCGCAGGTCACGGTCTTTATTCAACGTCCCGACGCGCAACCCCGCGCCGAACTTGAATTGCAGGGCGTGCCGTGTGCCTCGCTTCTGGACGTGCGGCGCGTGCCGTGAAATTGGCCGGATTCGGTTTCACGGATTCTTAACGGGCAATGTGTTTCCGGGGGAGTCTGGATGGTGAACCGCTTCACACAACCCGCGCCCCCTCTGCGATTCGCTTGACAGGGTCTCGTGGATTTCTAAGTTGACGATAGGGTGGCACGACGGCGACAGCTCGCACACGCCGTGGCCGCTCGCCACGCCCCGCCGATCCTGCTCGCCCCTTCGGGCGCCGGCCGGTGCGAACCCGGCTTCCGCGGCGTCCGTAAAATGGAACAAGAAGGGCAGTTATGCTATCATATAGCACCATGTTTCCGCTTAAGAATCCGGTGCGGGCTCGGCAGCATTTCACGGTGGTTGCGGCTGTCACGTTGGCGGCCGTTGCGTGCCCCGGGGCGACGGTATGCGCCGGTTTTCGAGACGACGTGGGATACACTCAGCTACAGGACGAGCTTGGAGCCGCGCTGCCCACCGGGGCTGGCATTCCGGTAAGCCAGATCGAGGCCCCGGACGACGGCAATTACGCTCCCAACACCGCGAGCAGCGAGTTTGACGGGAAGTATTTCTTGTTCCAGAGCGGTTCGTCGGGCACGAGCACGCACGCCAACGGCATGGCGCAGCGCTTTTACGGAAATTCAATCAGCACCGCGCCGGGGGTCACCGACGTTCACCTGTACAACGCCGATCACTGGCTGGGAAGCGGTTCGCTCAACGTGGGCCTCACCGGGGAGCCCCTCTTGGAAACGCAGCGGATCCAGAACCACAGCTGGGTGGGGAAGCTCGCCAGCACGGCGGATTCCATCGAAGCACTTCAGCGGCTGGATTTTGCCATCCAGCGCGACGGCTTTCTGGCTTTGGTCGGCACGGATAACAATTCTTCCCAGGACGATTTACCGGAGTTACTGAGCCAGAGCTACAACACGCTGTCGGTCGGGCGCACGGACGGCAATCATTCGCACGGTCTGACGTCCCTTAACGGGCCCGGAAGAGTCAAGCCGGAACTGGTCGCTCCACCGCCGTTCGAGTCGGCCAGTCGCGCCACGGCGCGTGTCAGCTCGGCCGCCGCAATGCTGCTGGAGGCCGCACAAGGTACGCAGGCCGTGCAGCCGGAGGTGATGAAATCGATCTTGATGGCGGGCGCGACCAAGGACGAGTTCGGCACCAATTGGGTCCGCAAGCCTCCGAGCAATCCCAACAGACCACTCGATGACGTGGTCGGAGCCGGAGAGCTGAACATCTATCGAAGCTACCATATTCTGGACGCCGGCCGGCAAGCCGCGAACAACGCGGCGACCGTTGCGGCAATGGGTTGGGACTTCAGACAGGCGGATTCAGACGGCCAGTTCTATTTCTTTGAAGTGCCGGAGGGGCGCCGGATGACGGAGTTCTCTGCCATCCTGACCTGGCATGTGGACGTCGAGGACGGCGATGACGGTTCCGCGTTTATTCCCGCCGTTTCGTTGCAAAATCTGGATATGATGCTGTACGCATCAAGTGGCTTTTCCGCCACGACGCTGATCGATTCCAGTACGAGTCAAGTGGATAACGTCGAGCACATTTATTTCAACGAACCGCTCGGTATCGGCCAGTCTCTCGGCCCCGGTCAGTATATGCTGGAAGTGGCCTCGGCCGCAGGCGACGTCGATTACGGACTGGCGTGGTTGAGCACGCTGCAGATCGTCATGGGCGACATGGATTGGGACGGCGATCTCGATTTCGATGATGCACAATATTTCATCGCCGCGCTGCAGGATGCCGGGGCGTATGAAGCCGTCTTCGGAGTCTCGCCGTCGGAGCAGGGTGACTTCGACGGGGACAGTGATTTTGATTTCGACGATATCGCGGGTTTTGTCAGTCTGTTGACGACGCAATTCGGTCAAGCGACGGTCGCCGCACGGATTTCCGTCCCGGAACCCTCTTCCGCCTTGCTGGCAATAGCCGCGGCTACTCTTCTGGCCGGTTACGCTGTCGCACGGGTGAAACCGTAACAACCGTATGGTCCGGGTGACCACCGGGTGGTTGCCTGGTTGAGGATCGCTCAGGTGTCGGCTCAACGCTGCCCCACCGCGCTGGCGCTGCTGCTTGTCTGGATGGCGGTCCCGGCCCAAGGACTGATCATCTCCAACCCCTCCGCGATAACGTCCGTGGCGCCGGCGGACGACCCCGGCTGGGAAAATGTGGGAAGTCGCAGCGGCAGCGCGTCGGCGGTGTACCTTGGCCAGCGCTGGGTACTCAGTGCCAACCATGTGGGGGCCGGTCCCGTGACGTTCGACGGTCGGACTTATGCGGCCGAGGCGGGCACGGAGCGGCAGCTATCCAATCCGGGCGGGCAGGGGCTGTCCTCCTTCACCGATCTGGTACTATTCCGGCTCGAGTCGGAACCCGGCCTTCCGCCGCAGCGGATTCGCGAAGCGTCCGTGCCCGTCAACGGTCAAGTGACCATGATCGGGTTCGGTCGCACGCGCCAGCAGGATATCACTTATTGGGATATTGAATGGAACGAAGTGGATGGTCCCCGGGGCAGCGTGTTCAGCGGCTTCAAACACGGAGACGCGGCCAAGCGGTGGGGAACGAATCGCATTACGGAAGTCGGTCCGTTGTTGGGTGAGGATAACGACGCGCTGGCCTTGCGCACCACATTTGATTCGACGACAGCCACTCCGTACGAGGCACAGGCCTGGTTTGGTGACTCCGGCGGTGGTGTGTTCTACAAGAATGGCCAGCAGTGGGAACTGGCCGGAATCATGACGAGTATTACTACGTTTCGCGATAACGGTCAGCCGGAACGTTTCGCCGTGTTTGGCAACCGGTCCAACTTTGCAGACCTGTCCCGCTATCGTGATCAAATCGTTCCCGTGATCACCGCTACGCCCTGGCGCAATCTGATCGATCCCTACGACGTCAACGATGACGAATCACTGTTTCCCTCGGATGCTTTGGCCGTGATCAATGAAATCAATGCGCGGCGTTTCAGTGATGCCAGGACCAGCTCACTTCCCTTGAATATGCCCGGCGCCGGCAATCCGCTGTTTTACGATGTGAACGGAGATAATTTTGTTACGCCGTTGGATGCCCTGATCGTGATCAATCGGATCAATAAATCGTCCAATGTGTCGGCGCGCGCCGCGCCGCTTTTGACCGCGGATTCCTTGATTGTTCCCGAACCGGGCGGGCGGCAACTCGTCGGATGCCTGTTGTTTCTCGCTGCAGTGTGGAGAGCGTGCCGGCTCAGGTCCGGTGCAGGCGCAACACGGGGTAGTCTTCTCCCGCGGCCAGTGTCAAATCGACTTCAGGATGACGATGCAGGCCATATTTGGACGCGGGTTCCAGGAACACGGCCAGCGCGTGCGCCGCGCGCCCCACGGCGGGAAAGAACAGATAGTCGTCGAGTCGGGGTCGGACCCGGTGCGTCGTGAGCTGGACATCCAACGGCGCCCGGCGGTTTCTGCGCGAGGGACGGACACCACGTATGTGGTATTTCTCCGCACAGTCATATCGGGCGGGGATGAACGGCAGGTGGCGGAATCCATGCCGCATGAGCACTCGCAGCAGTTTTGAGCGCTGCCGGGCCACGGCGTACGCTTCGGGCAAGCTCACGTCGCCAGTGACGCGGACCCGCGGCGTGTAGGGGGCGGGCAGCACGGTCCGGCGGAGCGTGCCGTCCCGCGCATCGGCAAACACCATGCGGTGTCCGCGCGTCGCTTTCGCGTACCGCGATCGAATGGGAAGCGTCCGCCGGCACGTTGCGGGAGCCGCCGCGAACAGGGATCGCCGATGGGCTATCCAGCGCAGGATTTCGTGAAGACCGGTTTCCAGGCATGCCGCGGCACGGTGCGAAGATTCGCTGCCGACCGGCTGCCGTCCCTCCAACAACAAAGTCGCGACGCCGTAGCGCAGGGCTAGTCCGTTCCGCGCGTCTCCCACATCCGGCGTGCTGTGACGCACGCGGCCAGAATGGACAAGCGTGTAGCGGGTGCTGCGAATCCGCAGCCTCTCGAGCCGATCTCTGATCTCCGCGACGCAGCGCAGTCGCTGTTCGAGTGACGTGGCCAGACACAGCGACGGATTGTTGGGCACGTCCAGCATGATGTCGTGGCAATACACGAGTTGTTGTTTGAGCAGGCGTCGGCGCCGCGGAGGGTAGGTATGCATATCGACGACCAATTGCGGCTTCCAGTTGCGGACCAGTTTGTGCAGCGCGCGTGTTTCGCCGGCTTGCAGGAGCTGGTGGTCGCGATTCATGTCGACATTCTGCGTTGTACGCCGGGTCCGAGAAACAGCGCCGTCGGGATTGGCGTCGGACACAATGGCCAGGTGCAGGCCGCACGCGACGGCCAGATCACGGCCTTGTTCGATCAGTCGTCCCGCGGCCAGTCGTCCCAGCGGTTCGTCGCCGTGCTGCCCGGCCACGATCAGGACACGCGGGGCGTCGTCACGATTTCCCAGAAACGAAACTATCAGGGGCCGGCCTCGATCGCTCCGCCCGTACCGGACACTGCAGACAGACTTGTTCCCCACTGGAGATCGCTGGGTAACGCGTATCATTTGGCCTTCTTTGTGCTTCGTTCGGGCGGTGAGGCCTTGCATGACGGGCTTCATCACGCGGCCGCCGCCATTGAGGGTTGTTGCTTTGGCGCTTGGCAACGCATCGGGCGCACACGTCCGTCTTGCATCACGACGACGTGGTCCGCGCAGCGAGTGATGAACGGCCGGTGGCTGACGACGACAATCGTCATTCGACGGCGCAGGTCCAGCAGCGATTGGACGACCGCCCGTTCGGAAACGTCGTCCAGCGCCGCGGTGGGTTCGTCCATGACGAGTATCCGCGGCTCGACGAGCAGCGCCCGGGCCAGCGCGATCCGCTGGGCCTGCCCGCCAGACAGGCGGACGCCGCCGCGACCGACGACCGTGTCCAGTCCGTGCGGCAACCGTTCTATAAAACCCAGGGCGTGCGCCGCGCGGCAGACTTGCCGTACGTCACGCACCGGTGCATCGGCTCGAGCCATACGAATGTTCTCCAGAACCGTGCCCGTGAAAAGGGCGGCCTGCTGAGGATGCACGACAACCTGAGATCGCAGGGAGTCGACGTCCACCCGGGAAATATCGTGACCGTCGATCAGCACGCGGCCGGCATCGGGATCGTACAAACGAGAGAACAGCCGCAACAGCGAGGATTTGCCTGCGCCGCTGGGACCGATGATGGCCGTGAGCTGGCGGCCCGGCACGTGAAGTGACAAATTGTCCAGCAATTGGCGGCTGCCGCGCCGCAATGATACGCCTTGCAGCGTGATTTCTCCGTCCGTGATCGCCAACGGAGGCAGACGCTTTCCACTCCGCACCGACGGCGTTATTGCCAACAGCTCGCCAATCCGCTCCAGACTGACCAGGCCGCGACGATAGGTGGAGAGCATCGTCGTGTACTGCCGAAATGGCTGGTACGTAAACGCGACGAAGCCCGTAAAAACAACAAGTTGTCCCAATGTCATTTCACCTGCGGCAACCCGCAGCGCGCCCATCCACCAGGTCAAACCCAGTCCCAGGCTGGTCATGAAGAATACCGTTCCCGAAATGGCCGCCGAGAAGCGACTGGCCGCCAATTCTTCCAGTTCGACCTGGTCGACCCGCCGGTTCAGGGATTGCATGGCAGCTCGCTCCGCGTGCAAAGCCTGGATGGTTTCGGCATGCTCGACCCGTTCCTCGACCAGGGTGGTCAAGCCGGCGTGGCACTGCCGGCTTCGGCGCGTCGCCGATTGCAGGCAGTGTTGCAGGTACCGCACAACCAAGAGCTGCGGCGGAATGACGGACATTGCCAGCAGCGTCAGCCGCACGTCGACGGCCAGCAACATGGCCACGGGATAAGCAATCCGCACTCCATTGATCAAAGACTGGATGAACGTGCGCTCCAGGAAACGCCGCAAGTTGGCGGTGTCGGTCAACGCTCGATCGAGAAGTTCCCCGGAGCCGTACTGGTGTTGCTGCTGCAGGTCGAGCAATGTAATCGCCTGCATGACTTTCTTGCGCAGGCCGCTGACAAAGTGGCGACTTAAACGCTGCGCGGCGTGCATTTGCGCAAACGCACTGACGCCATACACAATCGCGACCGCGGCCAGGCCTGCCATCAGAAACGTCAGCGGCTGAATGTGTGACAGTTCCGGGCCATCGCCGGCGGTAGACGACGTGCCGGCAGACACGGTTGCCAACCGATCGACGATGGCTCCGGAAATAATGGGAATTTGCATTGGCGCCAAGACAAACAGCGCTCGCCAGAATAGCGCGTGTGCAAAACAGGCCTTTTGCTGGCGGAGAAACTGCCACGTTATCGCGTTGGGCGTAAACGTTTTCATAGTTCGGTTGTCCACAAACAGCGCGACTTCGCGACCGAGCAGGATACCAGGCGGCGCTGTCCTTCACTGACACGCTTGGGTGTTGTCGAAAAACGGGCACCCGGCAGCACGCCGGTCGGGGCGTGCTGCCGGGATGCCACGCGCCACCCATCCCAAAGCAGTGCGGTTGAAGAACTCTCACGAACGGGCATGAATATCAGCGTCGGTCCTCGGCCGAGTGGTCGGTTCAGCCACGGGTTGTTCTGGGCGTGCATCGGCGGACCGGACTGCCGGTCAGCGCGGGAAGGCATAATCAGCCCCGCGGGCAACGTGCCGGCAGGGGCAGGCTGGCAGCCGCAACGCCCGGTCAGGCAGCCCGCGCCGCGGACGATGCGGCCGGGTGCGTGGCGAACGCGGCGATCGGTTTGGTGGCCGCATCGGGCGCGACGCCGTCGAACCTGACAGCGACGGGACCGGTCGTGGCCCGTGGCGGCGACAGATCGGCCCTCATGACGACGTGTGCCAGATCGTCTCCGTGACCGGCCGAGGAAGCGACCAGCACGTCCGCGTGGCCGTCCAGTTCGCGGACGAACAGCGGCGAACTCGTTACCACGCCGGAAACTCCCAGTATCCGGTGCCCCTGCCTCGCCAGGCGATCGATCGCAAACAACGCCGATCCGGAACAGGTGGCCGCCAGCAGCACGCCATGCAGCGATTCGCGAACGTGTGGGTGGGTGAGCAACAGTTCGGTCTCGCGTTGCAGCACTCCGTCGGCCACTTCCATCACGACCACGTCGGGCTGGCACTCGTGGGCGTCGGCGAGCATCGTATGGAACAAGTCGAGTAGTTGAGTCTGATCGGCCAGGTAGGTTGACGGAAAACCGTAGCAGCTGAAATCTCGCACGTCATCCGCGCCGGTCGATCGTAGTTCAGAGAGGTCTCGGTACGAAACGCTGCCCGTTAGTTTGCAGGCCGCCACGCGAACTTCGCGTTCGACCAGGGCCCGCGTCAGCTTGGCGGCTGCGGTCGTCTTGCCGCTGTTCATCCCCGACCCGACGACCAGCACGGTTTTCGGTGGCAGTCCTCGTGTGCGGCGCGGAGTGAACAGTTTTTGTCGAAGGTTGAGCGGTGCGCCGTCCTGGTCGGCCACAAAGCCGGCCAATGACAATCGCGTGGGAGACTTCATGCTCGAATGACGTGACAGGACCGTGCCGATCATTCCCGCATCGGTGAGCATGCTCAATTCATCGGTGCCAAGCACATTGGCTTCGAAGCCGTCGGTGGCGTAGCGGTTGCCGAACACACCAATCAGCCGGTCGCCGGGATATAAGCGAAGACGGCCTTCATGTGCGGTCATCACTCGCGTGTGGTGCCCGACCCGTTCCACTCGAACCAGGGCAACGTCGCCCGGTCGAGGTGTTCGCCGGGAGGGCGACAGGACGGAATATTGCGTCTCTGCGGATAAACCGCGGGCCGACCAGGCCCATTTGGCTCCACGCAACAGCGATGCGGGAGCCAAATGGTGGGCCGGTTCGGCTGACGAAGGAGACGCTTGACGGTGTGCGTTCACTCGGTGGGTAACGGTTAAAGTCATCTTTTCCCCCCTTGTTTAAAGATGGACTGGTTGTGTTGCACGAAAACGGTAATGGCTCAGGATCCGCCTGGCGTGCACCGTGGCTCGGACACTCCGAATGTCAATGAGCGTTGAGACTGCAGGACCCAACGGACTTCGAACATCGGAGGAACCGCCGCCGCGGCGGTGACCATGAAACACGTCGAAGAGATGCCGAGGACAAACACCGGCGAGTGAGCCTGAACACGCTGCCGGCGGTGCTGAGACCGCACCGCGACACAAGCCCTTGTCGGGCATGGACCGGGTGTTCACGTTCCCGAAGGGAAGGGGGGTTTGCCATCCGTTGCACAGCATGTCGACGCTCCGTGTCGATCGAGGCTTGAATGGTCCGTTGCGTCGCCATCGTCGTGGCGGGCATCAGTCGGACGTTCGAGGTAGGAGGCAAACGACGTGCCAACCGAGGGGCTCGTAGTGGGAATCGTGGCGGGCAATCGAACGAAACTGCATCAGTCACGACCATTTACAAGTCGCCGCGAAATGCAACCGGTGACCGGATCGACGCCGAGACCTCCAAGTGATTTTGCAATCCGTTCCGTTGAGCCTGAAAGAATTGCTATCCGCCAGCGGTGAGGCAACTGGAAGACAACCGGATTCGAGTTTGACGATTGTGATGATTGTATCGATCAAACAGCTTCGACATCACACCGTCGGAACCAGGGACTGGTTGCCGTTCGCGGATGACCTTCCGATCGATCACGCGCGCAAAAAAAACCGCTTCCTATCCCTGGTGAATAGGAAGCGGTCCGTTGAGTGTTGTTTCGCGCGATGGATGGCCAGCGCACGGTTCACCGGCGATATTGCCCGCGGGCCGGTGTTGGGTAGTAGGGCATGCGCGCGGATTCGGCCCGGGCGCGGGCCCGGGATGCCGCCGTGCTCTGCGGACGCTGGTGTGAGTACCCCCGCGGGTTGCTCGTCGACCGGTTGAGACGCGGACGTGTCGGCACGGATCGCACATACCGCGCTTGCCCAATACGGGACCGGTACGCACGGTATCGGTCGATCGGCGGGCGCCCCGCCATCGGGCGAACGCGCCGCGGATGTCGCGTCGAGCTGCCCTGTGGCGCCGCCGGTTTGGTATCGTCCTCAAACGGGTCGGCAGCGGATTCGCCCGGCGGTGCCGGCGTGGGAACCAGTTCCACATCGTCGCCGTAGTGGACGTCGTGTCCAAACCCGTCGTAGCCGTAATCGCTGCAGCCCGCATCGCAG
>CAZNKT010000024.1:0-26189 GCA_964573605.1 uncultured Pirellulales bacterium | reverse complement strand
ACGAGCCACACGAGCCACACGAGCCACACGAGCCACACGGGTCGCAGCAGTCGCCGCAACCGCTGTCGCAGCAGCCACCATCTCCGCATCCACTGCATCCGGCACCGTATCCGTAATGTTGGTAAAATCCGACGGGCGTGACCTTGTCCCGCGGGAGGTTAAAATCCGCTGCATCGGCACACGAGGCGGATCCCGTCACGGCGAAGGCGGCAAAGGCAGCCAGGATACTGGCCGGTCGGAAGAGTTTCATGTCAGCGATACTCCGTAGTCGTCGCGAGGCGTTCAGACACCGAAAAATGCGTTATTTCCCTCTGCTTCGGAACAATCCTTTCAGATCATCGAATGTGACACGGCGCTTTGTTCAGAGCTTTCCATTCGAGCTGAATAAATTGTCGGACAGGCAAAGTGGCCGCAATCGTTAAAGTTTGCCTATCTCGCCTTCCCGGGTTGTGGAGCCCCACACGCCACGGGACTGGCCCAGGTCAACTCGGAAAGTCATGCCCGGGCTGTGTGGATTGTCCCGGCAGAGTCGTCGGACAATCGTTCCCGTTTTCGTTCGGATCGGGCAACGCGAAAAAAAAACGCGAGAGGTACGATTCGGAGTGCGCTTGGCCAACTAGTATCCGCGTACCGTGATCGCGCCATGTGTGGGCAACGAACCCCAGGACTCATGGTTGTCCCGCACAGCTAATGTTGACGGCGGTCCGTCGCGCGAGGTTGGTCAACTGCGAAGTGCTCTGAATTGGCATGCGATTCTCTCGACCTTTCCGGAGCGTGAGAATAGCTGTCGACTTGTGGCGCGGTCGATCCGCAAGCCATCGATCTCCATCTGTTCACCGTTTGCGAATTGTACTTTAATCGTATCTGTATCACCCGGTTGATAGGTGATCGGGACCTGAAACAGTGTGAAACCAAACCCCTTGCCAGGAACGCGTGTCGTTCGGAATTCGCCCTTGAGATCACAGAATGTGAATTCGCTCGCTTGGTTCAAGAGTTCATTGCGATCAAACAGTTCCAAGCGAAAGCATAAGCAGCCATCTTCGAAATGAACGCCGATTTCCGAGTAGCGAGCTAGGATGTCTTCTTTAACCTGGCCCGTCATGCCGGGTTGTTTCACCCCGGCGTTTTCTGGTGAATGCGAATACGGATCGGAGGGAAACGCACCGTACTCTGACGGCGATTTCTCCGCGCCTATGCCACGCCGGATGGCATGAAAATGGGACCGCAACGAATCAGTAACGTCCTGGGGCGCGTGATTCTCGAGAGCCCAAAAAAAGTTTTCCGAAACAGCCAGACCCAATTTAGAGACCATGTGCCAGTAGATGGAACCAAGCCCCTCATAGGCAAAAAACGTTCCCGAACGACCGGTGAATTGCTGGTGGCCGAAAATCTGATCAAACATCCGGATAAGCGAAGGCCCGTTCTCGTCAACCGCCGGTTCATATTCTGCGTCCAAACCATGAAGAGCCGCTTGCAAGTCAGCTGAGTTTCGAAACTGACCGTTGAAGTGAACTGCCCCCCGGACATCACGCTTTACGATACGCTCGTCGCTGTTGGCCAAGAGTTGTTGCAGCAACGGATTCGAGTCCACAAATCTGTTACTGATCTGGTTCTTATCGAGGAACCTTGGCAGTCGTCGATCCGGATACAGCAGGTAGCTGTCTTGATTCTGGCGGTACAGCGCGCTGTTTCGAAGCGCGTCGAGAAGTTGTACTGCGTCAGTCGCTGTCAGAAACCCGGAACTGAGTGCGGCGACCTGGCCTTCCAGCATGTCGTGGAGATGTTCGACTGCGAGACCGTTGTTCTGCCAAGCAAGTAAGTTGTACGCGTGATACAATCCGTCGGGCCGTTCGTTGTTCCGGATAGTTGATTCAAGGTGACGGCGGGCCATCTCGAACACATCCAGACAGTCCTGTCGCGAAAGGTTCGTGGCCTGCCCGCTGAGGCCCCCCTCATAGAGATCGTTTCGATATTCGCTGCCGGCGCGGGAAAGCGCTTCGGTGATCTGCAAGCGCGTTTTCGTATCTACGGCACTCATGAGTATGTGTTCATACTCTCGAAGTATGCCTCGGATTCGACCGAAGAAAGCGGCGACTTCCTGCGAGACTCGAAACGATCCGTCAACGTCGTTTGAAAGGCCGTGGCTTGAAATCCAATCGCATAGAAACTTGAACCAACGGTGCAAGTAACATGCCGTTACCACGGACAGCCCGGTTCCGACCAGCGCGTTGTTGGCATCATTCCATTCCGGTCGTTGGGTATTCATCCAGATGCCACCGTCCGGAATGAAATTAGACAGCTTCGCGAGCGACAGCGTCAGAATCTTCTCCGCAAGGGTCACGTGGTGAATATCATCCTGTCGGTTGCGCAATAACTTGCCGTCCGCGCCGAGGCTTGTCACACGCTCGGCGATTTGCGCGGACATTTCGCAATCAAAGACAATGGTGGAGCGCGCGTCCTTCCTGATCTCTTCGTAGGCCTTGATGCGGTACGGTACATTGGAATGCACGAAGACAGGTGTGTTGAGTAGCTCATTCAGACCATGTGGGTGAAAGCGGCGGGTCCACTCGAGAAGTTTGAGCAGGTAAATAATCTGATGGTCGCCCCAGTAACCGATGTTCCCCCAAGGATCGTCGGGGGTCGGTTCTTCCCACTCAAAACCGTCTTTGGTAAGTCGGTACGGGTTGTAGCCATCTGCCGTGGTTGCATTGACGAATCGACAGACCATCGCCGTCGAGAATTCCGGAAAGGACAAAAGCAGCGCTTCCCAGTTCTGAAAGATATCTCGCCAATTCCCTTGGTAATTGAGGCTCGTGCGGCCCTTGTCGGACTGAAGTTCAATCGAAAATCGATTCCATGGACGAGTCGGATCGCCGTGGCGACGACTGAAGGCGAGCGGAAGATACTCCCAGCCCAGTCTCGTCAGGTTGACGTCGTCGTTTTCCGCGATTTGACGGCGCAGTTCGTCGACGCTCAAGACACTCGGCAGGTTCGTCAAAAACGATCGGTGGCGGTTGTAAGTCTCGCGGTTGAAGTTCGCGACGTGTTTGCCAAAATCGTCGGCGTGAATGCGGTAGTTCTCAAGCGGTATGCCGCCACGCATCACGTTGTAGACCGTGTTGGAGAGATGCCGATTGCAGCGGCGCATGTTGGAACCGCATTGGATTCCGTCTGATGACGAGACAATGCCCACAAACGTCTGCTCGCTGGCGTGAATATCGTCTGAGATTTCTGCCACTGGATCCGACGCGCGGCGCAGCCAGTCGTCCAACCCGACGATGTCGGAGTGGTCCTGGGCTAACTCAGCGACTATGTGCCACTCCACCGCGTCGCCGGCGGCCAGCTCTAACGATTGACTGACGAGATAAGCGCCGGGTTTGCCGCGCATGTCGGCCTCTGTCTGCAATACATCGCCCGTACGGAACGACCTTATCTGATCAGTGGAAAGCAGAATTGCGTTTGGTGTAAGTCCGATTGGCCAAACGATCGTTGACTTAAGTCCCTCGCTGGGTTCGGCTCGGTCGGTCGGAATGGAACTCATGTAAAACAGACCGACGTTTGAATCCGGGACGAGTTCGCTCTTTTTGTACGCGTTTGCCAGATTGCTGAACCGCATCAGAAAGTCACTGCCGACGCCGTAGGGCAGCACGTTTTTCAGACCATCCAACAACTCCAGTGAGCACGGTTCTCGGCCGATGTTTTCCAGCCGACAACTGCGAACGAACCCGAATCGCCGGCTGAAGGCCCAGCGATAGCGGAAACCCAGGTGCAGCGATTCGTTGATTTCCTCAAACACGAGTTTGTTGCCCAATGGTGTCTTATAAAGATTGCGATGGAATCGAGCTGCTCCTGCCGAATGGAGGGCAAATGGTTCCCACAATTCAGAACGATCGTCACGCTCCGAAGCCTCGCTGGTGGTCACGCGGACGAGCGTGCACGGACCGGTTACGGCGCGAGCGGTTTCGATTTGATCGTCCGGCGCATAGGGGAAGAGAGCCAAATCCGGATCGCGACGTCCGGCGGTCAACGCCCCGCTGCTGGAAATGAACATCCAGTGGTCGCTCGCCCCGACCAATGACATGAAAAAATCGGGCATCAGGTGGTTATTAGCGATTCGGAAGTAATCCTCGCCGTCGAGCAAGACATAATCGCCGGTCACCTTTGCTGAATTGCCTGCCTTCGCCATTTCGGAAATCTCGCTGCGAACCCAACGTACTGGAATGTTGTTGCCGACAAGGTAAATCTGCCACACAAGTCTGCAACATGCCCATGCGATTACGAGCCTGCTTTCCCCCTGCGCCGCTCCAATTCTGCACGAATCTCATTTGCTTTGGATTCGGAAATCTTGTAGCGATACATGATCGCCAGTGCGACCGACGAGGTGACAATCGGAATCACAACGTCGAATACGCGCAGCAGGAACAACGTGTGCTCAGTTTGATCAGCCTTAAGCTCCACATCGAACCCGGACGCCTTAAGCAGAATTCCGGCTAGCAGCCCCGCCAATGCCATGCCTACTTTTACCATCCACCAATAGATGGCCCCGAAAATGCCTTCCCGGCGCTGATTGGAATGCAATTCGTCATAGTCACACACATCCGAGACCATCGAGCCCATCAGCGTGAAGAGCGACCCGGTGCCAAACGCCACGAGCGGACAAGACGCCAACAGCCAGTACGGATGCTCCGGGTTATAACCGATCCACTTCATCGCATAGCCAATGATGGATAGGGAAATGGTCAGCAGAAAAGTCTCCCGCTTGCCAAGCCATTCTGATAACTTCGCCGTCAACGGAATCACAACGACCGTGCAGAGTGCCGTGAGTGAACCGAACCAGCCGTTCAAATCTCCGGCAGGTTTGTCCTCCCCTCCGAACAAGTAATAGATCATCACGTACAAGGAGAATGATATTCCCAGTTGAAATCCGTTAAACACCAGGAAGGTTGCGGCACAGAGTTGGACAAACGGCCGGCACTCTATAGTGGCAAGAATCCCCTTCAACAAATCGCTGATGCTGTTGGCGAATCCGGAAACTCCTTCGGATGCCTCGATCACGCTGGTCATCCTTTCGCGACAGAAGATCGCGGGGACGCTTCCCAACAGCACAATCGCTCCGCCAACCCAAAGAGCCAGTATGCGGGCACCGTGTGCCTTGTTGTCAAACAAGTCGCTGGCCATGATTGCGTAGAACCATGGAACTCCAAGCCACGCCAATTGGCCGGCCGTATTGGCAAACGCGTGCAGCCGCGTTCGCTCGTGGTAGTCGGGGGTCATTTCGTAGCCGAACGCAACGAAAGGTGTCGCGTAAACGGTGTACGTCAAGAAGTAGACGATGGACGCGACAAGAAAGACCCAAAAGTAGAAGCCCTGCGAATGACCCTCGGGCAGTTGCCACATCGCGGCGAACACGGTTCCGGCCAGAATCGCGCCGACAAAAATGTACGGCCGTCGCCGACCCCAAGGCGATCGCGTGTTGTCCGATACGTATCCCATCATGGGATCGGAAACCGCGTCAACGATCCGCGGCACGAATCCAATGATTCCCACCAGGGCCGGGTCGACACCCAGCCCCAGATTAAGAATGACCATCGTGGCGGGAAGCGCCGCCGCCTGCAGGTTGTTGACGAGCATGCCAATGGCGTAAGCGAGTTTCTGACCGATGGGGATTCGGTCTTCGGGCGCTGTTCGACGGGAAGTCAGGAAACTCATCAATGGCATTCGCTCACTTGGCCAAGCCGATCGTGCAGGGAGGTCGCTTGCTAACGCGGCAAACGGGGCGGTGCACCTCATTGGCTGGACGGGTGCACTGCCCACGCAAAAACCGGGCGGGGTCGCCGAGGTTGAGCCAACCAGCCGCGGATCCACGGTGCCGGGCGGGGGCTGACTCCCTGCCCCACGCGCGCCAGCCCCATGCCGAGTCTCAATCAGGCGCGGATGGTAAAGGGAAAAGCCTGACGATTTGTCATGAAATCAGTTTCATCCTAGCATGCGTGAAACCGGTTTCCTATGGTCTGCAACCGTGTTTATCCATGGCATACGCGATGCACGGTCGGTGAGCGATCATCTGCAAAGGGGTCCCGAGACCATGAAAGACGTCACCATCCAAGACATTGCCGCCGCAGCCAAGGTGTCCAAGAGCACCGTATCGCGGGTCCTCAATGACACGTCGGCGGTCCACCCGGACAAACGGCGAGCGGTGCTGGAAGCTACCAGTCGGCTTGGCTTTCAACCCAATGCCTTTGCCCGCAGCCTGGCCAGCGGCCGGTCGATGACCATCGGCGTTTTGACGCAGATCATCGGGAGTCCGTTCTATGATGCGGTTTCCCAAGGCGTGATTGCCGGCCTGAGCGGAACCGGATACTCGCCGATTTTTGCCGATGGACGGTGGCAGAGAACCGCGGAAGTCGGAGCGATTCGAGCCTTGGTTGGCCGCCGCGTCGATGGGATGGTGTTGATTGGCGGCGACATCCCCGGCACGGAGCTGGCGAATTTGTGCGGTACATTGCCGACCGTTGTCGTCGCTCGTCAGCTGGCGAGCGAACAGCATCACTGCATTTTCATGGATAACGTCGAGGGCGGCTATCTCGCCACAAATCACCTGATTGAATTTGGTCACCAGGACATTGCCATCATCCGGGGTATCGCGGATCATCGGGACGCCACGGACCGGTTTGACGGCTACACGAAAGCCTTGCACGAGGCGGGCATCCAGCGGAACCCCGCACTCATTATCAATGGCGATTTCACGGCCGATTCGGGAGTCCATGCGATCGATACGTTGTTGTCTGCCGGCCGGCCCTTCACAGCTGTTTTTGCTGCGAACGACATGACCGCCTTCGGCGCCCGACTCGCTCTACACCAACAAGGGATTCGCGTTCCGGAGGAGGTATCGATCGTCGGCTTCGACGATCAAGCGGAAGCGGCCTTCATGACTCCCCCGCTCACTACGATTCGGCAACCGGCACGTGAAATGGGATGGCAGGCTTCGCGCGCCCTGTTGGCACTCATCGACGGCCAACCGTTTGAGTCTCGTCCGCTCCACGGTGAGCTTCAAGTGAGAGAGTCTGTCGCTCGTGCGGCATGAGCATACTTCAGCCATGTCAGGGTTGGTCCATCACGTTCCTATTCCCGACCGTGCGCAACCGCGCGGCACACGGTGGCGTGACAGCTGCACGCTGTCGAGACGGCTGTGTGATTACGCATTACATGGAGAAACACGGATGAGGCAAATCTGGGCGTTTCACCTGACGGGCCTGGCCATCTTATGGGCACTCCTGCCAGCCGGATTTGGATGCAATCAGAACGGCGATCGTTCTGACAGTGCAGTACCATCGCTAGCCCGCCGGGCGTTGGATCAACCAGCTGAACTCGGGGCAAGAGATATCTTGGGGAATCCCGATTTTCTCGCGTTCTGCTACGGCGGTTATCGAGGCAAGACCAGAGACAATGAACCCACCGTGGACGAGTTGAAGGAGGACATGAGGATCTTGTCCGCGTTGGGAGTGAAACTGTTGAGGACTTACAACACGCAGCAATATGCTCATGCCGCTAACTTGCTCAAAGCAATCGACCAACTGCGAAAAGAGAAGTACGACTTTGAAATGTATTTGATGCTGGGAGCGTGGATCGAATGCGAAGGAGCGTGGACCACCGCTCCCAACCATGACGCCGAAAACGTTGAAAAGAACCGTGCCGAGGTCAACGCCGCCATTGAATTGGCGAATGCTTACCCCGAAATCGTAAAGATGATCGCCGTGGGCAACGAGGCAATGGTGCATTGGGCGACGAGCTATTTTGTACGGCCTGCGGTCATCCAGAAGTGGGTGGATCATCTGCAAGGGCTGAAGTTGTCAGGCGGATTGCCCGCTCACATCTGGATCACAAGCTCGGACAACTTCGCAGCGTGGGGGGGCGGCGACGCGAGTTATCATACCAGCGATCTGGCGTCGCTCATTGAATCGGTTGATTTCGTTTCACTGCATTTGTATCCATTTCACGACAGCTATCACGATCCCAAATTCTGGATCGCTCCCGCAGAAGAAGAGAAGCTGTCTGTCATCGCCAAGGCGGATGCGGCCATGCAGAGGGCCATGGCTCACGCCAGGCTTCAGTATCGCGCTACGGCCAACTACATTCAAAGTCTGGGAGTAGAGAAGCCCATCCACATTGGTGAAACCGGGTGGGCTTCGCGTGCGAATTCGTTTTTCGGGAAGAAAGGTTCTCGGGCAGCAGATGAATACAAAGCGAAGTCCTACTATGAGGCCGTGCGTGAATGGACGAATAACGCTGGCATGTCCTGCTTTTACTTCGAGGCGTTTGACGAACCATGGAAAGACCCGAGAAACGTGGCGGGAGCCGAAAACCACTTTGGATTATTCACTCGCAGCGGCCAGGCGAAATACGCGCTGTGGGACCATGTAGATGCGGGCGTATTCGTGGGCCTGACTCGCGACGGTGCGCCGATCACCAAGACGCACGATGAGGATGAGGCCACGATTTTCGCAAATGTCCTTGAAGTACCGTCGGTGAACAACTTGGGTGGCCTGGCGACTTCGAACGTCAATCAGCAGCGGAGTGCCGGAGAGCTGGTGACGGAAGGCAAGTACGTTGTCTTTCACCAGTCGATGGTCCCGGATCCATCCAATGACATGACCTACCCGAGCGATTTCTTGAAGTTGACCGTTTGGGAGGGCACGTGCGGAATGGAAATGTCGAACGGAGGCGTGATCCATGTGTCCACCGGAACCGGTCGATGGTGGGGCTGCGCACTTGAGTTGCAAGGGGGAGGCACGGGAGAGGACCTGTCTCTCTTCAAGTCAGGACGGATCCATATGGAAATCAAGGGCGACACGACTTGCAACTTCAACATCGGGTTTCAGACGGGCCGGTTCACAGCAGGAACCCAGGTCGACAATTATGTGACTTTCGGTCCCGACCAGAAGTATCAGCTGAGCAAAGAATGGGCGTCCTACTCGATTTCCGTCGCTGAACTCGACCAAGGAGGCAATCTGACCGACGTTACCGGACTGCTGTTTCTGAAAGGAGACCGCGATCTGGAGGGGAAGAGTATCGAGATCCGGAACGTGTATTTCTCTCAAGATTGAGTTTGCGACTGATCCCGTCCTACAGAATCCGTATTTTGGCTCTCACGGGGACTACGTCCGGATGGAACGCGTGGACGAGCCTGCGTGACGTCGTCCGACATCGACGCATCTCGCTGCTCGAGTTATGACGCGGGAGTTTGGGGCAGGCAGTGTTTCTTCTACTTGCCTTCTGCGATGTCCACCAGCATCTCGTATTGTCACCCCAGAAGCAGCCGCCGCTTCGGTGCCGGCAGGGGCGGCTGCTCGAGATGAACTTGCCAGCGATGCACCTCGTTCCACCGCCGAATCGCACATCTATTCATCCGTACATGGGTCGTCACGGACATCCACGTCTGCAGTCGATCAGTGGAAGTTCGACGATGCCAGGCAACCGAGCGCTCGGCCTGAACGGAGTCCTTTCTGCGGATTTGACGCTAGATCCAGTCGCACAAGAGGTTGGGTGCGCACAAGATGTCGTCATTTAGGCACGTTTTACAAGAGCAGTAATTGGTTGGGGAGTAGACTAATGATGAAAATAAATTCATGTGCTGCCGCCTTACTGGTGGGGATGTTGACTTTTCCTGCGAGCGCGGCGAATCTGGCTGGAAACCCCGGGTTTGAGATCGCTGGCGGCGGCGGGGCGACCGATTCGGACCTGTGGACCGAATTTTCCGGAGGCCCGGCGGGCACGCTTTCTGAGCGAGACGGGTCCATGCCTTTTGCCGGCTCCTTTGCCCATCACTTGGTAGCGGCAGGCGACCCCACAGCTGGCGCGAGTGCCGGGATCAATCAGAACAGCATCGCCGATGTTGGATTGCCCTCCCTGAAACCGGGGTCGACCCTCAGTGCGAGCTTTGAGTGGAAAAGCAGCTACGGTCCCGGTGGTGTTGGCAACGCTTTCCTAAGAATCCTCAATGGCGTTGGGGCGATTGTCGCCGACACGGGTGCCGTTCCGCTACCGGACACGGGAGGTGTCTACGCCGGGCAATCAACCCCGGCGCTGAATGTGCCGGCGTTCGGACCCGCTCCGAATGACACCTATGCCGCCTTCCTGGAAATTACGACAGCCGCTGGTGCTTTCACGGGCTCGACTGCAGCTGGATTCGTGGACGACGTGGTCATCGACGGCACAGCGATACCGGAACCCGCATCGGTCGTCCTTATGGGCGTTGGCCTGATCTGCCTGGTGGGTGTGGCGAAACGTCGCCGAAGAGCCTAGATTTCAGGTTAGCGTTGGACGCAACTAGAGTTACTGTCAGCGTGGGCCGACGCGGCGTTAATGGACCTCGGCGAGGTAAGAGTGCTTGAGCGTAGGCGAGGTAAGGCGGTAAGTTCGACGGACTTGGAGATTCTCAATTGGTCATTTTTCGCGTGGCGGGACGTTGTAGTCCTGCCACGCTTTTTTTATCTCACGTGTTGACGAATAAACCACCCTCCCAGACCACCCTCCACACCGAAGCGCCTCGCGGCACAGTCTCAAGTTCCTCTGCCGCATCGTCTACCCGTCCTACGGCGACCGGGTGCCGCCGAGCCCATGCGCAACGCAAAGCCATTCTGCAATGAGGCTTACGTCTTTCCTCCTATGGTGCGGCACGTCGGCCCAGCATCTGGTGGTGTACTTCCCCAATGCACCAGATGCCGCTGTGGTGTCGGCCCTATTTGACTATTTCGATTTTCCGCTTAGTCTGTAATTTGTAACCGGTTTTGAAACAGTTACGTACCCTAGACGTGGAGCCCGCATGGCTTCGATCCGACAAGTCGCCAAAGACGCCGGGGTTTCTATTGCCACGGTGTCCCGCGTTATCAATAACAGTGGTCCGGTGGGGCCCAAGATCCGCGAACGTGTGCAGGCGTCGATCAACCGGTGCGGCTACGTCGCCCAGGTCGGACGCCGCGTGACATCGTATCTTGCCTTGGCCTACACCGGCCGATCGTCCTTTGGGGAACCGTTCGATGCCACGTTGTGCCAGGGCATGGCCGAGGCGATGGCCGAATGCGAGTGGGACCTGGTGTTTCTGAATCTGGCCCGCGACAAGAAGCCCACCGAGTCGTATACACAGTTTTTCACCCGGAAAGGGGTTCGCGGCGTCATACTGCGCACGACGATGCGGACGCGAGACGTGTGCCGGGAGATCGCTGACGAGGGTTTTGCGGCGCTGGTGGTCAGTGATCATTTCACCGAGCCCGGGATGAGCTATATCTACTGTGATTCGTATCCATCCAGCCGGCAGGGAGTCAGCCATTTGCTCGACCTGGGCCATCGCCGTATCGCGCTGGCCATCAGCGAACTCGAGGACTCGGACCATGCGGACCGGTTGCGGGCCTATCAGGAGGCACTGGCCGATCGCGATATTCCACTTGACGAAGCGCTGATTTTCAGGACTCCGCCCACGCGTCCCGACGGCGGGCAGGTGATCCGCGCCATGATGGGTATGGCCCGTCCTCCTACCGCCATCTTTATTGCCGATCCCATGGTCGCTGTAGGCGCGATCAATGAGGCCCATCAACTGGGCGTTCGCGTCCCAGCAGACATCTCCGTCCTGGCCTTCGACGATGCCGACGTACGCAACCACGTGTATCCCAGAATGACGGCTATCTGCCAAGACGCGCGTCAACTGGGATACGAAGCATTCATGTTGCTCGCACGAAGCTTGACCAACGGTCTTCACACGCGGCCCGTGCAAGAAACGCTGGGGACCTGGCTGGAAATTAACGGGACCACGCAGCAGCCTACCGACTCGCCGGCGCGCGTCCTACCCGATGGCACGCGGATGCAGGCGAGTTCGACCTGACTTCCGTGCCGTGTGGATTTTCAGCCTGTCCGGAGACCTTGGTAGGGGCCCGGCTCCGACGGCGTGCGGCGGATACCTTGTCGCAAATCCCTTCTATTTCTAGAGTTATATTCTGCGTCGTAGCGACCCTCCGGGAGCCCCGCCACGTCTTCCCAGCAGCCGATTCTGCCCCGGCCTGCCGACAAAATCGCTAAAATCAAAAACTTCATCAAAAACTGCGTTGACACGCAAGATCGGCAAACTAGAATCAGTGGGTAGAAAGAAACAGTTTCGTAAATCGTTTCCTTGCAGTTGAGCCAGCGATCATGCCGCAATGTTGTACGGCCCGTTCCGAGCCGGCTTTTCGCATCGCGGTTAGTATGAACGGGGCGCGGTTCGTTTCTCAAGTAAAGGAGGAAGTCTAATGATGAAGTACATCGATTGTGTTGCGGCAACTGTTGCGGGGCTTGCCCTGCTCGTGCCCGCCGTCTCGTACGGGGGCGGCATCCCGTTCGTGAACCAGTTGGCCAATAACAGCTTCGAAGTGCCCGACGCATCGGGCGGATCTACCGGACCCATTACTGGCTGGTTCGAGTTTGGCGCTCCGAATACGCGATTCGTAACGCAGAATGTCCCGCCAGAGAACGGGTTGCAGACGCTTCAAATGTTCGGCCCGTTCGATTTCATTGGCGGCGGAACCGGCGTGGGACAGACGTTCGCTGCCAGTCCCGGCGAGACATGGGTCGCGGAAATCTATTCGCGCAACGACAGCAGCGATGCGATCGGTGCCGGAAACTTTACCGCGATGAAGATTGAGTTTCTGGATAATGGCCTAGGGCCGGTGGGCGGCTCCTTCGTGGCGGGTGTGAACGTTTTCGAGGTTATCGTGGCAAATGAATTTACGCCGAAGGATCAATGGAACTTTTTTGGCGTGGGCTCTGCACCAGCACCGGCGGGCACGGAATTCGCAAATATGATTCTCGTCCACGTGCAGGCCGGCGACTCGATCACGGGTGGATCGGTATTCCTGGACAATGCCAGCATGTTTGTCATACCGGAACCCGGCAGTGCGACCTTGGCTCTGATGGCTCTGGTCGGATTGGCTGGACTGATCCGGTATCGACGCGGGAGTTGAGTGAGAGACAAACTCGCGCCTCCTCCTGATGGGCAAGAGAGCGCGACGGGCAACGCATTCTTCGCATTCTTCTGGAGCGGCGTGTGGAGATTACGCATCGCTTGCCATGCGAACCACATCGCGAAACCAAAGTGGGTCATCGATTGACGACTGACAGAGCTTGCCGCTGCGTTGCCGTCGCCGCTGTCGTTGACGATTCGGGAGTCGGGGAATCGTAAAAATCACTTCCCAGAAAAATGCATTTGGAAACGGGTCGGGCGGAATGGAGCAATCCAGCTCGGTACGCGCACCAGTGGGGCGGTGTCTTGGCGGTTAGTATGCTTCCGCCGGCTGCATTACTGGATCGTGCATAGCGGGGCATAACTCTTTTCACGGTGAGGGTGGGCAAAAGCGATGAGTAGAAATTTGCAAAACGGTCTCGTCAGTTTTCCTATCCTGTTGTCGTTCGCGACGGGTGGCATCGTGTGCCTGGTTGTGCTGTCGTCGGCCGCGCGGGCACAAGTGCTGCTCGACGACGAATTCGACGGCGCGATGCTCAACACATCCACATGGAGACTGCCTTTTGGCGACGAAGGCGCCCCGGGACCGGCCCGCAACGTACAGAAGACCGATCCGACGACGCAGCTTCCGACCATCGAATCCGTGACGGACCCGGGAGGCGACGGAAGCGTCGCCCGGCTAGTGCTGGACACTTTTTTTTCGGATGATCCGGGCACCGTGTTCCACATGCACGAAATGGTGACCAAGCGCAATTTCGCGCGCGGCGGACGGCTCAGCTTTGAAGCCCGCATGCGGATGCAGAATCCACAGGATCCACAAGGTAACGATCTGCCGGGAGGCTTCGTCGGTTCCTTCTTCAGTTTCGATGTCACGCGAGCCGAAAACAACGCGTTGGTGCGCGATGAAATCGACCACGAGATTCTCACGAACGACGCGAGCAAGACATGGACGAACATCGCGAACAACAAGAATTTCACTGGTGATACGCTCGACTTCATGGGCCACAGTCCCGCCGGGTTTGACCTGCACGACTTTCACACTTACCGCGTCGACTGGATTGCCCCCCGGCCGGACAAGCCGAACGGTGAGGTCCGCTGGCTCGTGGATGGCACGCTCATCCGCACGGATTCGGACCTGGCGGACGTTCCGGACGACCCCATGACGATCCGCCACAACATCTGGTCGCCCACAGCGGATTTCGCCGAAGGGCACAATGAGAACTTGTCGCCCGACAGCACGAGCGAAGACAACAAGTCCTATTATCTTGAGATCGATCGCGTGAAAGTCTCCCGGCACAACACGTCCATCGGCCCCAATCTGCTTACCAATCCCAGTTTTGAAGACGACCTTAACGGGTGGAGTGCATTCAACATCGCCAGCGTGCTCGAAAACGACATGCCAGTCGGCAATTTCGTTCCCACGGTAACCGGTACCAAGGCGATGAAGGCTTTTGGCCCGTTCCAGGGTTCTGCCAATGCTTCCGGCGTTTTCCAGAGCGTGCCCGCGCAGGCGGGGCAGGAATTCCACGGCAGTGTCTGGATTCAGACGTCTACGCTGCACAATCCGCCCAACGGGGACAGCATTCTGGGAACGTCCAATTTTGCATCGGTCGATATTGAGTTTCTGGACGGTGACGGCAACGTTCTGACGGATCCCAATGGCAACCCGCCGCCCGACGACATGACCGAGAGAAACTCGAATTCGACCCCCGTCCTGGATGGTCGCGATCCAAATCTCGTGGAAGATCTGTACCTGCAAGGCATCGTAGAAGCCCGCGCGCCGGCAGGCACGGCCTTCGCAAGACTCTTGTTGCCCTTCGTTCAACTCTGTCTCGACGAAAACGGCACGTCGGGTGGAGAATGCGACCCGGGTTCCGCGTTTTTCGATGACGCGATCTTGAGCTTGATTACGCCCGAACTGGTCGGCGACCTGGATTGTGACGGCGATGTGGACTTCGACGACATCGATCCCTTCGTTCTGGGACTGACCAATGCGGCCGCGTACGAAGACCAGTTCGGCGTTTCCGTGACGCTGAAGGGCGACACGGACGGCGACGGGGATGTCGACTTCGACGACATCAACGGGTTTGTCAGCATTCTGACCAGTACGGCAGGCAGTGGAACGACGCGTTCGGTTCCCGAACCTTCCACGGCGGCGCTAGGCGGCATGGCCCTGCTGGCGCTGGCCGCCGGCCTGTGTCGGCGGCGCGGCTGAGGCATCGTCAACGTCCTTCGGGCACGTTCCGATCCATCGCCCAGAAGATCGCGTTGGCCAGCAGGCGGCGGAACTGCGGGCGTTCGAAATCGTCCGGATGGCCCAAGCTGGTATAGAACACGCGGGCCCGCTTGTACCTGCGGACCCACGTAACCGGCTCCGTGCGGCCGTTGGTCGATCCCACCATCAGCAGCGTAGCCTGCGGCTGGATCGGCGCCGTGAAGTAGAGTGATCCGTTGCTGTGCCATTTGGCGGGCATGACGCCGGCCAGGACCGGATGGTCCGCTTGTTCGGCAACGTGGGAAATATCGCTGCCCGCTTCGTTCGGACCGTGTCCGTGGTAGTTGCCTCCCAGAACCACCGGGTCGAATTCGACCCATTCTGCGTGACCGGAAGGCACCTCGCCGCGGACGTCAAACGCATGGCTGGCGGTTCTCAATGCGACGAGCGGTTTTCCAGAATCGAGAAACGCACGGAAGCGGTCGAGTTGCGACTGGGGGGGAGCCAATCTGCGGATGAAAAGCACGGCCACGTCGGCCTCGGCGAGTTCGTCCATCGCGGGAAACTGGTTGGTCCCTTCGCCGTGGATCACCGTGCAGTAACAGCCGTACGCGGCGCGCAGTTCGCCGGCGAACGCCGGCAATGTTGTATCGGCGTGATAGTGATCGTCGCTGACAAGAATGGCCACATGAGGGCGTTCATCTTCGTCAAATCGGAACGCCGGGCCCCCGAGAAGAGAACGGCTTGTCACGGTGGGGCACACGTATTTTTCGATATACTCGACCATCAACTCCGTGCCGCGCACGTGGCTGACGTAGGGCGACCGACGGGAATTGTACATCGTGTCGGTAAAATCGCGCACGAGCACAACGTTTTTGCCAAGTTGCACCATACTGCGGAGACCAAAAGGCCTGCCGATCACGCACATGTTGGTGTGCACGCCCAGCAGTAGGATGTTATCGATGCCGCGCTCGGCCAGCAATTTGCCGATCTCGATCCCGGAGTCACTGATGGCATCTTCGGGATGAATCGCCAAGGTATCGATCTGCCGCTTCCAGGGCTGCCCGGTGGCGCAGGGGGGTTGGCAGTCGCAGCCGCCGTCGGACTGGTCCAGGGGCCACTCGGCGTGTCGTTCGGCCGGCAGTTGTCGGTTCCAGTTCGCCAAGAACTCGGGCACGTCGGTATCTCTGGCATTCCGAGCTGTGGAGCGCGCCGGATGGTCCGCATAGGTGTCGGTGCAATTGCTCGGCGCGTGAATGATCAGCACTCCGCGCTGGCGGGCCGCCTGGAGATACTGGTTCATCCGCGGTGCCATTTCCGCCACGCGTGCGGACGCGCCTCGACACCAGTGATCGTCCCACATATCGCACACGATGACCGCCGTCCGTGCGGGGTCCCATCGAACCGTGGTATATTGCGTGCGGAATCCGCCGTCATCGTCGCCCACTGGTTGCCGCGCGCGTGTCTGCAGTTCGAGCGGGGAGGGCGACGGGTCCTGCTGCTGCGCATCCGCCACAGACGGGTTTGCCGCCACCGCACACGCAATCAGCCATTGCCAGGCTGCCAGCCGAAGGAATCCGATGTGCATGTCGTTCGTCTCCGCGTCACTCCAGGTCGGGAAGGCTGTGAAGAAAATCTCGCAGCTCGTGATAGTAAGAGGCGGGTGCCGGGTCGTTGTGCCCGGTATCGGGAAGGGCGATGAAACGCTTGGGCTGGCAGGGCGCGGCGTCAAACAGCGCGCGGCCCAGCTCGATGGGCACGATTTCGTCCTGAGTGCCGTGGCTTTGCAGAAGGGGCCCCGAAAAAGCCTGAATTCGGGAATGTGATTCGTACCGATTACGCATGAACGCCCGCACGGGCAGAAATGCATAATGGCGGGCCGCCACGTCAGGCAGGGAAGGAAAAGCGCCTGTCAGCACCAGCGCCCGCGCGCCGTTGCGTGCCGCCGCGTCCACGGCGACAGCCGCACCCAGCGAACGGCCCATCAGCACGACCTGGTCCGACGAGATTCCCGCCCGGCGCGCCAGCCATTGGTGCGCCGCGCTGCCGTCTTCCAGCACTCCTTTCTCAAACGGCCGGCCCTCGCTCTTTCCATAGCCACGATAATCGAAGGCGAAGATGGAGATTGCCAGTTCCTCGCGCATTGCGTTCAAATAGCCGGCCAGATGAGCCACATTCTCGCCGTTACCATGACAAAACAGCACGTGGGCCACCGTTCGAGGGTGAGGCAAAAACCAGCCGTGCAGACGTGTGCCGTCGGCAGACGTGAACCGGACGTCTTCCCGCGAGATACCGACAGGGCTCCAGTCCCCGGAGATCGGCAGCGACCATCCGGGATAGACCAGGAAATTCTCCAACAGCGAGAACATCAGCACTACTCCGGACGCCAGCAACAGCGCGACGCACAGCCGACGAAACCACGACATACGATTGACAGAAAAGACCATGGTCGCCTATGGCAATCGACTCTTGCCGCCCGGGCGTTGCGCAACGCTGGACTCCCGCGCGCGGATCGTCCGTCACACACCGCGGTTTTGAAGGCGTGGGCCCATCCGACCCGCGCCGGGCAGGGGCGCCCATCATCCGACACGCGTCACTGGTCATGCAACGCGACGATGCGAGTTCTACCCGACTCCCGAATACGTATCTTGCCTTCCCGAGCCAGCCATCCAACAGCTTGCATAGCCACGTCGCGCGGAGCATTAAGCTGCTTTGCCAGCTTGGCATACGTGAGGGGACCTTGAGCGTGCAACAGTTGCCACACGTCGCCCGCTGCTTCGCCGATCTGATCCACGCCGAATGCTGTCGTAACGGGAGCCATGGCTGACCTCCTTGTGTTCGTCCCAACTGCCGCGACCCGATCTGAACGGTCACGTGTCGGTCAAAGCGATCGCATCGTCATCGGATATTCTGCGTATTCCGCCGGCAGCCAACTGCCGTGCCGCGGCACGTTAACGCCATGTTAAATGGTGAGGAAATGCGCGAACAGGGGGGGCAGGGCGAAAACGTGGTGACCGCAACAGGGCAGGGGGGCACGTGCCGAGCTGCGGCCGATCGCTTGAGACTGCCGGAGCTTGGGGCGCCTTCCTTGCAGCGTGCCGTGGAGGTTGCGACACGCGACGGTCACGCCCGCGGCGTCATCACGTAGGCCGTTTCGCGGGAACGGCTCCCGCCCGAGCAAACCGGGGCAGCGACGCCACCAGGCTCACAGCGGCTCACGCATCCTTGATCTGGAATTCAATCGACGACTGGCCAAATTTGTGGCCCTTGACGTCTTCGATCGTCAATTGGAGCGTATACCGTCCTTCGTAAATGCGGTCGGGAAGGCGAATGAAATACCGCATGAAGAAATCGCGGCGGCGATTCTGGCAGAAGTCCTCGGTCGTGGCAAATTCATGTTGTTCGACGCGGTGTCCGCGGGCATCGAGGATCTCGTAGCTCGTCCGGAGCGCCGTGCAGTAGCCCTTCTCCGTCGGAACGCTGCGGAAGTTGCAAATTTCCGCGTACAACAGCACCTCCTGTCCTGCCACAAATTCCTTGTTCTCAAAAGGCTTGAAGACGCCGAAGCTGGAGACTTCGGTACAGAACTCGAGGTTGCGCACTTCCAGCGTCGCCATTTCTCCCAGTTTGTCGACCGCTTCCTGCAGATGACGGCACGCGGCAGTGGCGCGGCGGCCGGAGTCCTGCTGATCGGCGTCGTCGAGATACTCGGCCAGACCATACAACTGGCGAGACCAAAAATCCTGCTGGGCCGGTGGAATGCCATCGATGGCGCGTAGAGCGTCGTTGCGCCGCCCGGCGGCCAGATAAAGCATACGCAGCGCGGCGTGGCGTCCAACTTCGTGCGTGCGGCGGGGAACATCGCGATTTTCGCGCTCCAGACCCGTGATCGCTTGCTGAAGGTGCGAACGCCAATCCGACTCACCGCCGCGGGACACGGCGAGGGTGTCCGGCGGGGCGGATTCCGATTCTTCGGGCGGCGCTACAGGAGCCACCACCGGTGCGCGACGACGCGCCGTTTCTTGGGATGGCGAGACGGCGGCCTGGCCGACACGCTGTTCTGTCGCCAGGCTCCGTGCGGATCCGTTGTCGACCGATTCCGTCCGGGCGCCCGGAGCCGCAACGCGAAGGCCGCCGTCGGGCGTTCCGGACGGCACGACGTCGTGGGACACCTGCGTGGCGGCCGGTGGAACCAAGGCACCCCGCGCCGCCACGTTTTCCAGCGTCCCGCCGACGTGCCCGTCGACGGAAGGCAGTGAGACAGCGTTGTCGGCGGCAATTTCGGATTCGTGCCGTGCTTGGGCGACGACGCGTTCACGCTGCTCCAGCTGGCGCCGATACGCCAGGGCCGCGCGGAACTGCTGTATCATGGCAGGCCATAACGACGATTCGGTCTGTTTGAGATCCTCCAAGAGTTGCTGTTTGGATTGCTTGTCGAGGCCTTCCATGGCGTCGATCTCGGCGAGCAACTCGACCAATGCCGCGGAGTCGGACGTCGCGAACGGCCCCGATCCTGTGTCCAGTGACGGCGCGTGCGACGGAGTAATCGGCGCGGGAGCCAGTCCCGCATCGGCATTGCGGATTTCCGGAACCGGGCACGGTCGCCACCAGGCATGCGCGCATCCGCACAGCGATACCGCAACTGCCAGCCATAGGCGCCGCACCGCAACGACCCGCCGCGAACCACCGGTTTGTGCCCGTGTCGCCGCGCTCAATGCCGTCGCCGAACGGGGAAGGCGGCCCCGCGTGCTGCGACGCAACGCTGGGCGAGCCAGGCACGGGACACCGTGCCGGGCCCTTTCGCAAGGCTGCGGAACGGAGACCCGGCGGATAGATCTGTGCCGATTCATGGCATGCAGGACAGCGCGGGGGAACCACTGGAAAACTGCCGTTCGAAGCAAGCAACCGATGGCTGCCCGAGCGGCGAAACGACCAAAGGGGGGCGAATCGTAAGAGAATCAGCAGTGATGGGCAATACGGGTATGAAGCCAACCTCGATGCGACGTTGCGACGATGCAATGGCGATTCCAGGGGCAGAAAGGGGAGAGGCACCAGGCGACGCTGGATTTCAACAGGCAATCCTCTCGTAGCCAGTCCCCGTTCTGCGATCAAATCAGAAAGGCACCCGTCACCGAAAGCGCACAGCGTCGAGTGCCAGCGTCGGTTGCTAGCGATATGGGCCTAGGCAGAGGTCGGATGGCGGGAATCGGCCGCGCGGGACATGCGAACGATCAGCATTTCCAGGACGAGCCGCCCGCGGTGGGGGGCGGAACTCGAACCCTTCAAGGCCAGATCGGCTGCCAGCAGCCAGGAAAGGAGCTGTTCGGCGCGCCGGCGTCCGAGCTGTTTGAGTTGGTGTTCGGCCTTGCGCGTCGCAAAATGCGGAACGCCGGACTCTTTCAACGCGCGCGTCAGAACGGTGTGGGACGCCGGCCGGCCTGTCTGCTCGATCCGCCGCGCCGCATGCGCGAAGCGGCGCAGCGTGGCGCCCATCTGGGCCAGCACGGCGATGGGATGTTCGCCTGCGAGCAATAATCGGTCCAATTGAGCCAGCGCTTCGGACGCATTGCCGGATGCGGCCGCGTCGATCAGATCCCACGCGGTACGGTGCCGCCAGGTTCCCACGCGCTCGTGCACCATACCGCGCGTGATGGTACCGTCCTGTCCAGCCAATAGAGCCAGTTTGGCCAATTCCTGGTCCAGCAGTCCCAGATCGGGATCCAGCAATTCGAGCAGCGCGTCGTCGGCCCCGGCCTGCAGCGTCGCGCCGTGATGGGATGCTGCCCGCTCGGCAAGCCAAGTCTTTATCTTGGCGGGCGACGGCGTGGTACATTCAACCTGGAGTCCCGTTTGATCCAGGCGTTTATAAAGCCGGGTCGTCTTCGGCCAGGTCGTCACGTTCAGGATCAGCACTCCGTGCCCGGACGGATGGCTTACGTACGCCTCCAGTGCGAGTCGATGCTGCTTGACAAATTCGTCCGCATCTTCAACGATCACGCACCGTCTCGCCGATCCAAACAGGGCGACTGTCGCCAACTCATCAAATACTTCGGCCGGCTTGGCAATCTTGCCGGACAACGAAGACAAGCCGAGCAGTGCGTCGCCTTCACCGACGACGCACTTCTTAAGCTGGTTCAGGACTTCCTGTTTCAACAGACGTTCGTCGCCCCACACAGCGCAGACGCCGGGGACGTCGATCTTGTCGGTATTCTTGAGAAACTCAAGAGCGTGGCGGGTGCGTTCGGACATCATTGAGCCTCATCGCGCAGGCTAAGCCGGTCGAAGCGTGGCCGGGAGGCTGACGCGAGCCGAATCATCCGCATCCATCGCGATTCAGGAACCGCGCGGACGCGGTCCGCCGGAGACGACGCCTTTCCATGACCGGCAGCAACACGAATCGTAAACGGGCCATACCCCGACAACAAGGCGCCGAAGCGTTGAGAAGCGCGCAACGTACTTTGGACACGCCGGACCATTGATCGCCAAATCCAGCGCCTCCGGCTCCGATTCTTGCTCAGAAGCGCTGGTATTCGAGAATCCGCTCGGCGGATCGTCCGGCCGGGCCGACCTGGCGGATCGTTCCCTCGGGCGAGTGGGGCGTGAGGGAGACGGGGCGGGGTGTTTCGAAGGAAAACGTGTTGTGTGCTTCGTCTACGACGTCCAATCGCAGGTAGACTTGGTCGGGAAAGTCGCCACGGAGGGGCCACACGTAAAGCCCCGTATTGCGGAGACCGGACGCGATCGGGGACCACGGGCCTCCGGGAAACGCGCTCAGCGACAACGAGATAGGTCGAGCTTGAAGGTGGTCGTCCTGGGCCTCCCACCGAATGAGCAGGCGGTTTTCGCCTCCCCCGCTGCGTAGCTCCGTGGAATGAATGCGGGCCCAGGGCGAATTTCTGTCGACGCCTACCCATACTTCTGGAACATCACCAGCGGCAGGACGGCGCCCGCCGACACCGCTGACACTTTGGACGACGATGCGCATCCCGACGATTCCATCTTCCGGCATCAAGACACGTACGGGGCTACGGCGGTCGTTGTCGACGCCGTAACTGGACCACGTGCGGCCGCCGTCACGGGTCCCCCACACTTCCACTTTCCCGACCCCCGCCGGCCCAACTTCCGCGACGTCGTAGGTCAGCTCCACGTGTGATGTGTTGATCCATCTCGGCGGCTGCTGGTATTGGCGGGGCCCCATCGGAAGACCGGAATTCGTTGCCGACGAACTGGTCATGCGCATCTGCGGGCCTTTCGGCGTGGTCGGCGCAAGCGCGAACGGAACGTTGCTCACGGCCGACGGTGGCCAGACTTGGGTCCCGGCCGATTCGGCCGCGCCGCGGGGCGACGCCGATCGCGACGCGCCGGAAAGTGGCGGGCGCGGTACGCTCACCGGCATACGAGGGGAGGGCAGTGCGGCGGTCTTCGGCGCGACGGGCGGTAACGGCGAACCGCCGGATGTTCCACGGGGCGCGGCACGATGCAACACCAATTGCCTTACCGTCGAGCTGGGATTCCCGGCTTGGTCGTTGACTTCCGCACGGATCCAAACCAGTTCCGCGTCGGACGGCGCCATCCAGGTTGTCGCGCCTTCGATCGTTTGCAGCGTGCCCGGGTCGTTGCGCGTTTGGATCTTCAAACTGGTTGCGTCGAGGAATGGGTCCACGGCTGACCAGCGAATTTCTACCTCGCCGCTTCCGCCCGCGCTGGCGTTGAGGTCGATCCGTGGCGGAACGGTGTCGATGATGACGCCAAGCTGAGGGCGCAGCGGTTCTCCCGACAGGACGCGCCCCCGAGCATCCAGGGTCACCAGAGCGAACCAGTACGTGCCGTCGCGCGGCGCCTGGTACACAAAATGATCCGTGGCGGGGCCGGCCGTACCGACGTGGCTCCAAGGCCCGGCCGGGTCCGTAGCCGCGTGCAACAGTATACGCGCCGGAGCGTCCGCGTCACCGACACGACGGTGGATCTGGAAAGGGATGGAAAAGGTGTGCTCGCGCCAGAAAACCGGTTCCGGCGGTTCGGCACCGCATGACGGCAATCCCATGAAGGAAAGCCATGCCAGGGCAATCAGAGGCCAACGTGTTAACCAGCACATTGTCATCATTCTGGTATCGGTCTTGAGGAACGACGGGCTTGAAACAGAAGTCCGCACGGGCCAAACGTGGTAAACCAGGCTGCATGGGAAACGACCCGCTCGCACGCCGACGACGTAAATCCGGGGACGACAGGACAATGGGTCAAACTGGACGCCTGTTCCCTAGAGAGGCATAATGATAGATCGGGCAAAGGCGAGAAGGTGATCGTGTTGTACGCGGTGATTGGGGGTCCCGATTGGAAGGATCTGACAAGCTTTTCGTTCGTGCAGGTGTCGCTGCTCGCGACTGCAATCGCAGCACTTATGATGGTTGTTGTGGCCCTGGCGAGAAGGTTGCGCGGTGATGCCGGCGACGACCGGCCAACGTCCGATCAAATGCTGACGAAGTTCCGAGAATTGCATGCGCGGGGTGGGCTCAGCGATGAGGAATTCCGAACAATAAAAACTACGTTGGCACGCCAGTTCCAGAACGAGTTAAGGGATGACGAGGAAACGGGTTTCGACGATCGATCCAGTGGCGAGAAACCGCCCGATTAAACACGCGGTGGGACTCGGCACGGGGGTTCGTCGCGTTGGAACGATTGTGTGGATGAACGAGTGCCGACCATTGAGCGTAACACTATTGGAAGATGGCTCGAAGCAAGTGCGGTCAAGGATGCCCCGCCAGCTGTACGGAGTTGGAGCGTGCTCTGGCAAATTTACTCGAGCGACACCCGGTGCCAGGAGAAACTCTAGCGGGCCGATCTCAAGTCAGCTCGTTGAGTCTCTGTAGCGCGGAAAGGAGTTTTAGATGCCGACTCGAGATTCAGGCGGTACGCGTCGCGGTGGCAGCACGACCAAGAAGAATGCATTCTGTTCATTTTGCCGCAAGAGCTATCGCGACGTAGGCCCGCTTGTTGAAGGTCCAGGAGACGTCTACATCTGTGGCGAATGCATCGAATTGTGCCAGTCGATTCTGGACCAGGAAAAGAAACGTCGAGGCACAAGCAAGTCTTTCTTCACCAAGGTGGCCACGCCGCGCGAGATCGTTGAAGAACTGGATCAATATGTCATCGGACAGGAGCACGCCAAGCGCGTGTTGGCCGTGGCCGTGCACAGCCACTACAAGCGGTTGATGGCCAGCGACGAGGACTCGGATGTCGAAATCGACAAGTCCAACATCCTGCTCATTGGCCCGACCGGTTGCGGCAAGACCCTGCTGGCGCGCACGCTGGCCCGCATTCTAAACGTTCCCTTTGCCATTGGTGACGCCACGACGTTGACCGAAGCGGGCTATGTGGGCGAGGACGTGGAAAACCTTCTTCTGAAACTGCTGCACGCGGCCGATTTTGACGTGGAATCGGCTCAGCGCGGCGTGTTGTACATCGACGAAATCGACAAGATCGGCAAGACGAGCCAGAATGTCTCCATCACGCGAGACGTTTCGGGGGAAGGCGTGCAACAGGCGTTGCTCAAGATGCTGGAAGGCACCACCGCCAATGTGCCTCCCCAGGGTGGTCGAAAGCATCCCGAGCAGCAGTACATCCAGATGGATACCACGAATATCCTGTTCATCTGCGGTGGCACGTTCGTGGGTCTGGACAAGATCATCAACAAACGGATGGGGCATCGGACGATCGGCTTTGCCAAAGGCAATGCCCATTCAGCGGATGCCACCTTGGAAGAGGCGCTGCCCAATGTCACAGCCGACGACTTGATCGGCTTCGGCATGATCCCGGAACTCGTCGGGCGGTTGCCGGTCGTGTCCGCGCTGACTCCGCTGGATACCGATTCGCTCATGCGAGTGCTGCGTGAACCGAAGAACGCGCTCACGCGACAATACCAGCGGCTGTTTGGGCTGGAGGACGCGGATCTGCACTTTACCGAGGGCGGATTGCGGGCCATTGCCAGCAAGGCACAGCAAAAAGAAATCGGCGCGCGGGGTCTGCGTTCGATTATCGAGAGCGTGATGCTGGACATCATGTTCGAACTGCCCGATCAGCCGCGCGGAAATCGGTACGTGATCACCGAAGAGATTGTCGCAGGAAAGTCGCACCTGTTCGCCCCGCCCGAGACGAAAACCAAGAGCGCGTAGCGCCCAACATCGTTTGGCCGTGGGCGCGGCGAACAGCCGCCGCCCAGCCACGCCGGTGTTACGGTTTTTCACCGCGCTTGCGATGCAGCACGCCGGCGAGCAGTGCGATTCCTCCTTTCGCGCCGCAGACCGTTTCTGGATCCACATCGAAATTGCGATTGTTTATGTACTGCTGAAAACGGGGCACCGCCGGCGCGGCGAGGATTGGCTCTTAAAGAACGTGCAGCACGTCTGCCTTCACGAGGTAAAACGGAGGCACGAAGACCGAACACGAGCGCTCAGACTAGCACTCGCCGGACCTGACTACAAGCAGTTTCAGGGCGCCGGGAGGCGACGTTCCAGCAGGCGTCAGGGGCCCTGGCGGGCCAGCCGGCACAGGATTTCGATGCCTTTTTGGATCGTTGTCGAATCGGTCGCGTAGGAAACCCGAAAGTGGGTATCGCGCCGGCTGAATACGCTCCCGGGAATGATCAGCACTCGGTTTTCAATGGCCCGCCCCACGAACTCGGTGCCCGTGCCCCACGGAGCCCGGGGAAAGACATAGAACGCCCCGCCCGGCGAAACCAATTCGAAGTCGCTGGAAAGACCGGCCACAATCAGGTCGCGGCGCCGCCGGAACATGTCGGCTTGCGAACGCATATCGGTACGAAGCGCCTCGACCCCGGCCCACTGTGCGGGCTGCGGTGCGCATACGAATGTGTACTGCTGCAACATGGCCATGGCGTCGATGATTTCCGATGGTCCATGCGCGTAGCCGAGTCGCCAGCCCGTCACGGCATACGTTTTGGAAAAACCATCGACGATGAGTGTTTCGGGC
>CAZNKT010000023.1:0-59724 GCA_964573605.1 uncultured Pirellulales bacterium | reverse complement strand
GACGTAGCTCAATTGGGAGAGCACCGGCTTTGCAAGCCGGGGGTTGGCGGTTCGAGCCCGCTCGTCTCCAATCCTGATGGTCCGCATGCGCTCGATTACTTCTCGAACTCTGGGTCGGCTTTTCGGAGGACGAGTCACGCGGCCTCTTGTTCCCGGAGTTGCCCACAAAGGGAGCCGCCCGAGGCCTCGCGAGCGCCAAGCGAGAGCCGTGCGTGTCTGCGTCGTCACGAGCCGTTTTTTTCCGGACTACGGCGGAGGAGCGCGACAGGCGCTCGGGCTGAGTCAAAAGCTGCTGGCGCGCGGGGCGGGCGTCTTTGTCGTGACGGCACATAACCGTTCCTCCGCGACCGTGGGCCACGTGAAGAAACTCGTTGTGATCCGGCTGCCGCGCCCGACCCGCGGAACGTTTGCGCTGCTCAAATTCTATGTCCGGCTGCTGACTCTGCTGCTGTCCAAAAGGCACCTGTACGACATCATCCACAGCCAGGCGATTCATCACCACACGTATGTCGCCTGTGTGGCCGGAAAACTGCTCCGGAAACCGGCAGTCGCCAAGATCAGTCTGCCGGGCCATGATGACCCGGCATCGATTGCCAAGCGGCGCTTCGGCAAGCTGCAAACGAGATTCCTGAGCTTCGCCAGCGTGTTGATCACCGCTCGCCGCCATGCACAGCGTGCCGCCAGCCAATGGGGCTGGCCGGCCGATCGAATGGCATACATCCCCAATGGCGTGGACGTCGACAAGTTTCGACCACCAGCCCCATCTGAACGATTGCTGCTACGCCGCACGCTCGATGTGAACCGCGACCGTTTTGTGGCAGTCTATGTGGGCGTCATCGCTTTTCGTAAAGGCATCGATACGCTCATCGACAGCTGGCCAGGTGTCGTGGCGAACGATTCCACCGCCCTGTTGCTGCTGGCAGGCCCCGTAAATAGAGACGAACACTGGGCGGTCGATCCCGCGTACGTCAGCAGGATGCGCGAGAAGGTATCTGAAAAAGGTCTTAGCGAAAATGTGCGCTTCCTGGGAAACATGCAAGAGGCACGGCTGCCTTTGCAAGCGTCCGATCTCTTTGTCTTGGCCTCACGCAGCGAGGGAATGCCCAACGCGTTGCTGGAAGCCATGGCTTGCGGCTTGCCCTTCGCAGCCACGCGCCTGGACACTATCGAGGAAATGGCGCCCGAAGAACAAATACCGTATCTCGCGGCGATCAACGATGCTGCGGAGCTGACCAAACAGATAGTGACGCTGGCCGGTGATCGGGATCTTCGCGTGAGATTGGGGCGGGCTTCTCGCCGCCGGGCGGAGCAACTCTATTCCTTCACCAGCGTCGCGGAACGTCACGTCCGGCTTTATCACGAACTTCTTGGACGCCCGTATGTCCAAAGCAATTGTCCTGGGCCTTGACGGCGCCTGCTGGCCGCTACTGGAAGACTGGCTGAGTGACGGCGCGTTGCCACACTTGGCGCAACTCCGACAGCGTTCCGCCTGGGGGACGCTTCTCAGCGAATTGCCTCCGGTGACATCTCCCAACTGGCACTGCTACGCCACGGGCTGCAACCCCGCGAAAGTGGGCGTCTTCTGGTGGGAAATCGTCGATCGCCAGCGGCAAACCATCCGCCACCCCCGCGCGCGCGACTACCACCGCCAGACGCTGTGGAGCCTGCTGGACGAAGCGGCAAAACGTGTGGCCGTGCTGAACTTCCCCTGCGGATATCCTCCGGCGCCACTGCAAGAAGGCTACTTCACAGCCGGGGGGCCCGGCGCCAAAGAAACAGGGTTCGCTTATCCACCGCGGTGGGAGTCCGAATTGAAGCGCAGATTTGGATATCGGGTCCATCCGAGTCGTATTCTCTCTTCCGTTTCGGACGTGGAACGCGCCCAGGAGGAAATACTGCGCCTTATCCAAACGCGGTTCGACGCCGCGTTCCGTCTGCTGGATAAAAACGTCGACTTTCTGCATATCACCATTTTCTACATCAATGTTCTTCAACACTTCTTGTACCAGGGCGAAGCGACCAAGAGAGCATGGCAGCTCATCGACCACAATCTCGGACGACTCTGCAAGAGAGCTTCCGCCCACGGTTACAATCTGTTTTTGATGTCCGATCACGGCTGCGCGCGGATTGACACAGTCTTCCACATCAACACCTGGCTTCAGCAGCAAGACTACTTGCATCTGAACAGATCCCCTGCCGGTCAGGCCATGATCCGTCTGGGACTGAGCCGACAGAGACTGGTCAGCTGGGCCAGAAGACTCGGGGTCGCTCGATGGGCGTCCGCACGGGTCCCGCAAGCCATCCAGGAGATGGTGCCCGACTCGAAAGGCACCTACCAAAAGCAAGCCAAGGCGCATCGGATACGATGGCATGAAAGTGCCGCTGTCGGCAGCGGACAGGGCCTCGTGTACCTGCTTCGTACTCGTGGCCAAGCGGGCTATGAGGAGCTGAAAGAGAAACTTCAACGCGAATTAAGGGCCCTCAGGCGACCCGGAACCGGCGAACCTGTTGCCGCCAAGGTCCACTTCCGCGCTGATATCTACGAGGGGCCGTTTTTGGACAGCGCGCCCGATATCGTTTTTGAGCAAGCTGCTGGCGTCCATACCAGCGGCAGCATCGGGCACCCGGAAATCTTTGAACGAACTCACAAATGGGCGGCGGAAAACGTGCCCCACGGCCTGTTCCTCGCCTGGGGGCCCGACATTGCCGCATCCGGCAAGCTGGAACCGGTGCGCATTCTCGATCTGGCGCCTACGCTGCTTCATTTGTCGGGCGTGGGGATACCCGAAGACATCGACGGACGTGTTCTTCATCAACTCCTGGCGCGTTGTGGGGATGACACCGGTGGCTTGACGCAGTAGTGTCACGGGAGAGACCTTACCGGCGCTCAACTTCATTCCATGTGTCAAAGGGACATCCAAACTCCCTAATCACGTCATCGATATACTGGATGTCGTCCAGGCTCAGACAATGCGCATGGCCACCGACCTTCCCTTCGCGAACTTTGAAACTGTTGGGGTCGTGGATGTCGGTGGGCTGAAGTTTGCTGTTTTCGAAAGCCAACGATTTCTCCATCCTTTGCATGTGGTCAAAATCGGCAAACGCCACCGCCTCGTCGATGATCGCGTCCTCGATCTCGTTGACACCCAACGAACGCAACGTCCGTCTCAGCACGCGCTGGGGGTTTTCGTGTAAGTTCTCGTATCGTACAAAAATGAATTCGCGCGGGACGTCTCGATTCGCGTGCCAAATGTTATAGAAGCGCACGACTTTCTTGACCCCATAATGGTCGCTTCGAACGAATGTCGAAATATCCCCCGAAAATTTTTTGCTCCGTTTTGTCGAATGAAAATAATAAGATGCGATAACATCCTTGATATTTCGGGCCAGAAAGATGACTTTCTTGCTCGCATAGCGGCGTTTGTCAGTCGGGAGCTGCGCATACGAGCGCCACGTATTGTCCGCGTAGTCGTGGGAAAAGTCCGTCCGCAGGATTCCGGCCCGTTTGCTTAGTCGGTAGGTGTCCAGCAGCAGCGTCTGCGGTAGGCGATACCTGAGACAGAGCGCTTTTCCGATCATCACCCTGAGCCATGTGCGCCCGCTTTTGGGATGAGAAATAATATAGGCGTCGGTGGCAAAACGCCGGACATAGCGCGTCAGTCGTCTCGATAGGTGGGCTGCCACACGGCGGGCCTGGCACATGTGCTTGTTCATCACGAAGAATGGGGCAGTTCCGCCGCGATTGCGATATTATTTAAGAGCCGCTTTCAAAACCTGATGCTGCCGTGGCATTCTCCGGTCATGGAGCGTTTACACGGCGTTCTGATACCGCTTTTAACATCCGTGTTGATTTCCGGTGCCGGGAGTCGCTTTCGCGCTCGCGCCGTGGTTGCCGCTCTGTTCCCGGAGCGGAGCCTCACCGCGGGGAAACGATGTGACGCCGCTCGTGGTTGGAAGGACCCGGGATGATGTCCGAGCCGCTCCGCACACTGCTGCTGACCAATGTACCAGCTCCTTACCGTTTGCCGCTATTCGAAGCGCTGGGGAGGGAACTGGAGCTGACCGTGTATTTCTGCCAGGCGGGCATGGCCCCGCGACCGTGGCCGACGCAAGTAAATTCCGACCGGGTTTGCTTGGAACGGTTGCCGTGCCGCGGCTGGTCCGGTGGGGACGCATCCCTTGCTTTTGTAACGAACCCGGGCCTGCGGAAGCGTTTGCGAACCCGGCAATTTGATATCTACATCGCCGCGGAAAATTTTGCGAACGCCCCGGCCGTGATTTCGGCGCAACGGGCCGCCCATCGAAATCGCAAGCCTTTTCTGCTTTGGTCCGGCGGCATCGACACGACCTATGCCTCCGGTCATTGGCTGAGCGATGTCTACCGGCGCTGGCTTTACCGCCGGGCGGACGCGTTCGTGGCTTACGGGGAAAGAGCCAAACACTTTTTGGTCCGGCGGGGCGCGCCTGCCGAACACATTTTTTGCGGCACGCAGGGTATCGTACCCGGTTGGATCTGGCCCGTCGCAGCGGACAAACGCGCCTTGGATCTGGAAAACAAAGTCGTCGTCCTGTTTGCCGGCTTGCTTGTGCCTCGCAAAGGCGTGGCCGATTTGATTCGTGCCCACGCGCGCGTCGCCTCGCGTGACAGCGTGCTCGTGATACTCGGAGACGGCCCCCAACGTGCCGCTTTACAAGGGCTGGCCGGCTGTCACCCCAATGTCCGGTTCCCAGGCTACCTGGATGGGGAAGCCAAATGGGGCTACTATGCGTCCGCCGACCTGTTCGTCCTGCCCACCTATCACGATCCCTGGCCCCAGGTGATCGGCGAGGCCATGTATTTCGGCCTGCCGGTGATCACCACGGATCGGGACGGAAGCGCCGACGAGCTGGCGAGCGGAATGAGCGCCGTTGTACCGGCCGGCAATGTACAAGCGTTGGCGGCCGCTATCGAGCGGCTCGTCCAGGACAAACTGCTCCGCACCGAGATGGGTCGCCGCGCGCAATCCACGATCTCGTCGTTCACACTAGAGTCCGCCTGCAATACCTTCTTGCGGGCAATTCGCTACGCTCGGGCGCGTTCATGAGCATAGTCTTGACCGGGGACGTTCATCAGCGTCTGAGCGGCGCGGCCGACCAAAGGCGGACGGATCGCACCGAGCCCGAGCTGGCGTTAGAATACGCGCGAATTGCCGCCGAATATGGACTGAAAGTGACCCTTTTCATCACCGCTCGAGCGATCCTCCAGAATGCCGCGGCCGCGGAAACGCTGAGCAGAATGGACAATGTGGAAATCGCCGGGCATGGTTGGGACGCTCTCCGTCCGCTGTGGTGGCACGGTGTCCTCAACCTGTTGACCGGCTCGCCTCACGGGCCTGCCCGGCTGCAACAGCATATGATCCGACGCACGTGTGCCGTGATCGGGGATCTTACCGGCAGGCCCGTACGAAGCTGGCGCAACCATGCCTACCGGCACGATGAACACACGGCGCGGCTGCTGGCATCCGCCGGCGTATTGGTTTGGTCCGACGTCGTCAATCCGCGTTTGCGCGGCCCCGCGGGGCACCGGGACGGCGTGACCCTGCTGCCCATCAATACGCTGCCGGACCACGAAAACATGTCGCATCATGGACGGGGGGTCCACGGCGGCAGCGACGACGCCCTGGCTCCTGCGCAGTGGTGTCAACGGGTATGCGAACAGGTCGACGAGATCGCCGCGCGGGGCGGTACGGCAACCATCCTGGCCCACCCCATCTGCATGCAGGTCGCCGACCAGTGGATGACGTACGATCGACTCTGCCGTTTTCTCTCCCGTTACAGCAGTCAGTTCGCATCGGAGACGGCTCCCGGTCAGGCCGGCGTGCCGGGGTGAATCCCAATCCACTTGACGCCGCGCGGAAGTCCGCCCGCCATGTCGATACTCATCATCACGCCGCTCTTTCCTCCGGCCCCTGGCGGCGCTGCCGCATACTTCGGTCAGATTGCCCGAATTCTCGCCGCGAAGAGCGAATTCGGCGATGTCGTCGTGCTGACCGAACGGCAACCCTCCAGTCCGGTGGAGCCCACGGACCATGGACGGGTGACGTTGCTGCGCCTGCTGCCTCCCAGGGTAACTCTGCGACGGGCGCGAAGAGCGTATCAACTGGTGAGCTACGCCCACACGCAAATCTGGTTCGCATACCATCTTCGCAACCTCGTGCGTCGCTTTCAAATCGACCTGATCCATTTTCATACGCGCTATCGCGGCAGGCTGTTGTACCGCGCACTGGCAATGTGCCCCGTGCCCGTCATTGCGGACCTGCGCGACCAGATGACGAACCCCTCGAATCTAGTGCGTGTCGCCGATCACCTGTTGTGCTGCGGAGAAGCGGTGCACACGTTTGCCAGCACGGGAGGATTTCCACCCGAACGTGCGACCCTGCTGCCCATTCCTTTCGCGTGTCCGAAAGTTCCTGAGGCGCAACAAGTACGTGACGTGCGGACGCGGTTTCGATTGCCTTCCAAATACCTGCTGTTCGTCGGGGACATCACGGCCACCAAAGGGGTGTACGACCTGCTGCAAGCGTACCGCATCTGGAAATCAGAACACTCTGACGGCGGATTGGTATTGGCCGGTACGAACCGCGAGGGAAAGCAGTTTGAACGAAAGATCGCGACAACCCCAGGGGCCGTTTATGTGGGGAGTGTTTCCACGACCGATGCGATCGCGCTGATGGCGGGAGCCGAGGTGCTCGTTCTACCCTCCCGATCGGAAGGGTTGCCGCGAGTGATCCTTGAGGCGTTGGCGGTCGGGACAAAGGTCGTCTGTCCGCCCGGCATCCCCGAGTTTGAGCATTATTTGCCGAACCAGGTCCTGACGGATGTCAGTCCGGAGGCCATCGCGCGGACAATCGATCAGGTTCAGCGCTCCAACCTGAACTGCGCCTATCCTTTCGGAGAGCACAATGCCGATCGCGTCGTAGAACGACTCGGAGGAGTCTATAGGCAATATTTGGGGCAAAATTCTCCCGGCGCGGAACGCGGCGGCAAGTAACACGGAGTTGCCATCGCGAGTCTACGACGCGCGTATGCTACGGAGTGATGGTCCGAGGTTGGCTCCGTCACTTTTCGACGACACGAGGCAAAGGTCAAAAAAAAGCGTTCCCGCGGGAGGCGCCGTCACTGGCGTTCCGGACCCCGCGGATAAACTTCGCTGTTTGAGGCTTCTCTTCATGCATTTTTGCTGCGACGCGCGGGTGGCGACCCACCATTTTCCCGGCATCGGCCGCTACGTCTTCCACCTCTTGAAGGCCATGGTCCCGCTCCTGTCGGAGCACGAGCGGCTCACCGTGCTGCGGGACCCTCGCCAGGCCTCTCACTGGGACCTTTCCTCCCTTGCGGCAAGGAACGTTCGTATGGTGAATAGTCGCGTTTCTTTTTTCTCGGTGCGGCAGCAGTGGGTGATCCCCTCATTGCTCCGTCATCTGGGCGTGGGCGTCTACCATTGCCCTTACTATCTGATGCCGTATTTCACTGGCGTTCCGACGATTTTAACGGTGTACGACTTGATACCTCTGAAATATCCGCAACACGTTTCGCTACGAGCCCGCATGCTGTTCCGGCTGGCCACTTCCATGGCCCTGCGTCGGGCATGCCGCGTCATTGCCATTTCGAAAAACACGCGACGCGATCTGACACGGTCTTTTCACCTGGATCAGAAAAGTGTGGCTTCGATTCCCCTGGCGGCCGACGCGCGCTTCGTGCCGCAGACACCCGCCGAGATCAAGCGGGTTCGCCGGCGATATGATCTCGCCGAACGTTTTGTGCTCTATCTGGGAATCAACAAGCCCCACAAAAACCTTTCCCGGCTCATCGATGCCTGGAAGCTTGCGTCACCAGAGTTCTCTGCCGGCAATCGCCCTGTGGAACTGGTGATGGCAGGAGCGTGGGATGACCGCTATGGATCGCTCAGAGAACGTGCGAGCCGCACGAACCGCGTTCGTATTCTTGGGTCGGTTGACGAGCAGGATCTTCCAGCCATTTACTCGAGCGCGGAATTCTTCGTGTATCCCAGTCTGTGCGAGGGTTTTGGACTGCCCGTTCTGGAAGCGATGGCATGCGGCGCGGCGGTGACGTGTTCTCGCGCTCCCGGATTGACCGAGCTGGTGGGCGATGCGGCCTTGCTGTTCAATCCGCAGCGGCCCGAGGAAATCGCGAACGCCCTGCGATCTCTCCTCACTCAAAAGCACGCTCTGGACGATCTGAGAAGTCGCTCAGGCGAGCGCGCGAAGTGCTTTTCCTGGGATCGCACCGCGCGGGAAACACTGGACGTCTATCGACAGGCCGCGTCGGAACCGAAATCTTAAGCGCCGCAAACGGATCGCTGCCTCCGACTTGAAATCATGCGTCCGCCGGATGCCCGTCACAGTCTCCACACATATCCGTAACGCCGTAAGCTGAAAAAGCCCATCAGAGTCAGCAAGTTTTTTGTCCGGAGTTCCAGGCGGTCCCGCCACGACTGGTCAAACACAACCTGTTGGGAGCGTCCGGCGAATCGGACCTGATTGTTGCCGGCAACAGAATGCGTTTCTAAAATCTCCAATTCTCCGCGGGCCAGGCTTCCAAGATCGGTCTCCAGTTCAAGCCTGCTCAATGCCCCGGCCAAGGTTGGCTCGGGGCGATCCGCAAAGTCCTCGTAGCGCAACAGCGTCTGATGCCTGTGCCCGCGAAGCATCTGCTTTATCAAGGCGTTTTCCACGATCCAAATAAGCATACTCCGACAGGCCGATCGGTGTCCTGATCTTGACTCGCGCCGTTTCGCCCATGAATAGGCCACCGCACGGCCGTCGCGAACCAGATGGATCACACACAACTCCATGCCATCCAGCTCCTTGAGCAACATCAGATGGGTGGGCAGTTTGGAACTGTCCACGATCGTCCGCCCAGGGCAATGGGCGGCCACGCGTTCGTAGAGGCGCTGCGTGGCCGCGGCAAGTTCTTCCCATTCGGCTGCCGCTCTTGAATGGAACTTCCGTGTCAGCCCGCGTCCGATTTTTCGGGTCCGAATCAACCTGGACTGCAAATCCGCTACGCGCGGAATATCGATGCCGTCCTGCCTCAAGCCCGACAGGATCCCAGCCCAAAAAGGGCACGCGTCAAGCCATGTCCCGCAGCCGCAACGTTTTTTTCCGAGGCACATGCGGGACCAGAACTGCCGGATCTCTCCGACGTCGAAGAAACCGTCAAGATTTCCAAGTATTTTTCCCAGGATCGTGGAACCGCTTCGCATCGATCCCGCCAGATACAGTACTCTCACACTCATGGCAGATGTTCTTCACTCGGTCCGATTGTGAAAGCGCAATGGGCGCATTCAACAACTGGATGGCGTGCCGCTGAAAAGTTAACGTAATATCCCCGCACTCGGTGAAGCATCGGCGTCAGGTTCCAAGAGATAGTCCGATCGCCGGCGCCGACCATCCCAGCGGATATCGGGTATCAAGGCCTCGCGACGGGCCCGCAGGCGGTCCTTGTACCTGAACAGGTCCGCCAGGGCGGTCTTCAATTCCGTCGCCATGTCGGCCGTGGGCCGATATCCCAGTGAGAGAAGCTGAGCATGATCGGGATTGTAGTAGTGCTCTTCCAGTTCCGACCGCGGGTTGTCGACATTTCTAATTACGGCGTGCAGCCCGAACGAATCGGCTGCGGCTTTTACCCGGGCCGCCAATTGCGTTACGTCATACACTTGTTCGAACTGATTGAACACGCGATAGGCACCCGCCTCGGGAGGGTGCTCGATCGCGATGCCAAGGCACTGTACGGCATCCCGGAGTGGCAGAAAGCCTCGCTTCTGGTGTCCCTTGCCGTAGGGCGTAATCGGCTCTCCTATCACCGCTTGCGCGCAGAACCGGTTAATGACGGTACCGAAGCACTGATCGAAGTCGAAGCGCGAAAGCAGTCGATCGTCGTCTCTCATCTCATCAATGCGAGTGCCGTAGACGACGCCCTGCATGACGTCGGTTGAACGCAGCCCCCACAACTTGCACGCCATCATGATATTGTGGCTGTCGTGGACCTTCGATTGGTGGTACCAGCTGGTGGCCTGGCGGGGAAAGGGAAGCCGCGCCTTGCGTCCCCGGTACTCGATGTCGAAAAAACCTTCCGGGATGTCGACGTTCGGAGTACCGTATTCGCCCATGGTTCCCAATTTGACCAGATGTGCCGTGGGCGATGCGTCGCGCATCTCATGCAGAAGATTGAGTGTGCCCACAATATTATTTGTCTGCGTAAACGTGCAGTGCTTAAGATCGATCATGCTGTACGCCGCGGAAGGTTGCTCCGCCAAATGGACAATCGTGTCCGGGCGGAAGGATTCCAACATGTCCCGCACGACATTGGACTCGCAGATATCTCCATGGCGAAAGATGAGAGGCCTTCCCACATGCTCACGAAAAGCCTCACTTCGTTCCGGCATGGAACGGATGGGCGTGGCGGAATGGGAACCGACTTCGTCCACCCAGCGGCGGCGCATGTAGTCGTCAATCCCTGCTATTTCATGGCCGCGATGAGCCAGGTACAGGGCCAGCGGCCATCCCAGATAGCCGTCGACGCCACAGATGAGGACACGCATGCCAGTACCTCCCAACGCGGACCCACACCGCTACCGAACGGAAGAGGAATGACGAAATGAAAATCATGATGGGTGCTCTGGCCTCGCTCAAGAACGGTGCTCGGGGCCACCGGCGTGCCGCTCTCTTTGCAAAACGCAGGATGGAAATATTATCCTAACTCAAATTGACTTCCATTGCTCCTCCCAATAAGGCCTTTCAACGCCCCGGTCCACCCTTCTCCAACAAGTCCCGTTGTCTTGCATCGTGGCGCAGGTCCGTAAACAATCCAGGCTGGGCGTGGCCGCGGGGAGCGAGCGGGGTGGGGGATGGGCGGGGTGGGGGATGGGCGGGCCAAGGCCGATGCCCGGAAACGGTGCGAATCGTGAAGATCGTTCACGTTTATAAAGACTACCACCCGGTGGTCGGGGGCATCGAGAATCACGTCCGAATGCTGGCCGAAGAGCAGGCCCGGCGCGGACTGGACGTGAGCGTGCTCGTCACAAGCCTCTCGCGCCGTACGACGGTGGAGCATGTGCATGGCGTGCGCGTCATCAAGGCGGCGCGGCTGGCTCATCTGGCCTCCACGCCCTTGAGCCTCAGCCTGGTGCGCTGGGTGCGGCAATTGAGGACGGACGTTGTCCATCTTCATTTTCCTTATCCGTTGGGCGAGTTGGCCAACATGTGGCTCGGACGCGCGCACAGAACGGTCATCACATACCACAGCGATGTTGTACGGCAGCGATTGATCTTGAAGCTTTATGGCCCTCTGCTACGACGTGTTCTGGCGACCGCCGATCGCGTGATTGCCACGAGTCCGAACTACGTACGAACGTCGCCCTACCTGGCGCGCGTGGCTTCCAAATGCGAAGTCGTTCCGCTGGGCATCGATGTCGACGCGTTCAGCAATCCGGATCCAAAACAGATTGCCCGCATCCGTCAGCGGTGGGGTAGTCCGCTGCTGTTATTTGTCGGCCGGCTGAGATACTACAAAGGATTGGATTACCTCATCCGCTCCATGCAGCAGCTCGACGTCCCGCTGCTGGTCGTCGGCTCGGGTCCCATGGAACAGCGATGGAAGTCGCTGGCTCGCCGCTGCGGTGTCGCCGATCGGGTTCACTTTTTGGGTCACGTGGACGATCGCGAACTGCCCGCCTACTACGCATCGGCACACCTGTTTATCCTGCCTGCCTCGCACCGCAGCGAAGCATTCAGCACGGTGTTGCTGGAGGCCATGGCGGCCGGCGTGCCGGCGATCAGCACGGAACTGGGCACGGGAACCAGCTTCGTCAATCTCCATTGCCGCACAGGTCTGGTCGTGCCCGCCCGGGACACGGGCCATCTGACCGCCGCCATCCAACGATTGCTTTCCAACGAATCGCTTCGTGACCGGCTGGCGGAGCAGGCGCGTGCGCGGGCTCGGTCCTTCCCCAAGCAGCGAATGGCCGACGACGTGATTGCGCTCTACCGTCAATTGCTGGATCATGATTCCGGCCCGCCGGCGAATGAATGCCTGTAATACCTTCGAACCGTTCCACTTGTGTCGTTCCCCGTGGCCGTTCTCAAGACCGATCGGCACGGGGCCGGCGGGTTGGAAGGCATACGCAGTTTATGTAAAAATTTGGGGCAAAGTGCTTGTTTTTTCTGGACGGACGCTTAAATTAGTGTTTGGGTCGTTGCGGACCTTAACTGCAACGGAGGTGGCGAACGTTGGTTGGTCCCTTACGGATGCGAAAGGTTGGACGATGATCGGTATCCATGTGCCCGCGCGCTATCCAGCGGCAATCTTCTTTCTTGTCGTTGCAGTGTCTTCCGTCCACGCACAAATAGAAGGCCCGCTGAACGGTGGCTTATTCGATCCCTCCTCTGATCAGTGGAACCGCAACGCCACTCTGATCGGCGTGGGCGGGGGGCTGTCCCGGTCCACGGTCTTTACCGACACGTTGACATGGGGACCGAAGCACGAATTGGGCGGTCGCCGCGCGCAGATCAATCTCGACGGAATCTCGAGCGGGGGACCCGCGTTGCCGTCCGTTTTCAGAAATTTCTCCGCCAGTGGGACGATCTCCAGAACGCTCAATGGTAAATCCATCGGCCTGACGATCGACGTGGTCGGCAATTTGAACGAGCAGGAAGAGGGATCCAGTAGCAGCGGTATCGTCCGAGCGCTGTTTACATCCGGGATCCGTATTGTCGGCAATGAGAATGGCGCGAATCTCAAACTGCAAATCACCAAAAGTGCCGACGGGCAATTTGTCGCCCAGTCCAGCGGCGGACAGGGATTGGACGTCTCGCTCCTCAATACGACCGACGGCCAGGTCCTGCCTCTGGCACAGGAGGCCGGCACGTTCGGTGGGACGGGTTCAGGCGTCTTCGGTGGCGGATTCTACGAAGGCGCGGACACGGATTTCGATATGGACACCGGCATGTTCAGCCTCGCCGCATCGCATCCGATTACTTGGACTACGGTTGCCAGACGCGTGAATCTTGTTGGCTCAATCGATCTGAGTGTCTCGGCGGGGGCGCCAGGCACGGCGGTCATCACGGATCCACTCGTCATTACCATCAGCACCGACACGCCTGGCGTGCGGTTGAACTTCATTCCTGAGCCGGCAACGGTCGTGATGCTGGCGGTGGGACTTTTGGGCCTCTTTTGCGTTCACCGGAGGCGGTAGCGCGCGGGCCTTGTCTGGTGAGCGTCACCGGGCGCGCGACGGATGCTCCGGTGGGACGCGTTGCACACGTTTGTTCAACGTTTTCCTCTTCGGTATCGGTCGACAGCCCGTCGCCACTGTCGTTGCCGGTCGTTGGACACGTGCTCTATCACCGTGCGGGTGAGCGCTGCCAATTGTCCCGCGTCGCCGTAGATCGCCAGCCGCTGCTGCAGGTTGGCGTCGGCCAATGCTGCAAAGCCGTCCTTCCGCGGGCCGCTGAGCGCCAGGGCCCTGGTGTGTGCCCGCAGGGCTTTGCCGAACTGCCCCATTTCCGCGTAGACATCGCCCAGCAGCACCCAAGTCGTGGGAAACTGGTCATCGATCGACGCCGAAACGCGTAACCGCGCGACCGCGGCGTCATGGTTTTCGAGCAAGCGGTGCGTCTGAGCCCATAAGTTGTGATAGTGGACGTTCGTGGGGGCCAGAACCGTCGACTTTTCGAAGTACTCGAGAGCATCTTGAAATCTATGTCGATCCAGGTACTGGCCGATGTTGACGTACAGCCGCCCCAGATTACTGGTATGGTCCGGGTTGTAGGGATTCAGTCGCTGGGCCTCCAGCGCGATCCGCTCGCTTTCCAGCCATGCTTTCGCGCATTTTTTTTTGTCCATCCGGTGGTCCCGGCCCATCAGAAAATAGTCTTGTGCCAATGTCAGGCTGTAATCATCTTCGTCCGGGTAGACGCAGCGGGCCATCCGGTGCAGCGAAATCGCCTGGTCCCACTGCTCCAGGTCGCGGTAATAGTTCCCCCCCTTCAAATAAATCTCCGCGCGGATGACGTTGATATTCTTGTCCCAGATGAACAAGAAGGCAGACGCGACCAGGACCACGTGAGCCCACACGAAGCGCCTCCGGACGATCGGTATCGGTCCGGGGACGGGTTGGGACAGCGTGAGTGCAAGAAGTGCCATGACGAAGGTCAAGTAGCCAAAGAACAGCAGCAGGCTGAACACGGCCACGTTCGCCAGGCGCACATATTCGCCATCAGCGGCCAGGCCGTCTGCCCGCGCCAACTGAAAGCGATGTGCGACAAGATACAAGGCGGGATAAGCCACGGAGGAGGCTAAAAAGAGTTCCGGCACGCGACGCCGTTGAGCGCCCTTGGGACCGCGGATGTTCCGTACCGCGGCGAGCGTCACTGCCAAACCGGCAAACAGCGAAACGATCGCCATCGCGAGAAGCGTCATGCTCGGTGCATCACCCGGACGTAGCTCCGTGCTGGGCGTCAGGAAACTGAATACAAGGGTGCCAAGGATGATGGCCGTGATGAGGCCATTCGTGCGTGCCATCGTATTTTTATCCCGGTCGGCGACCTCCGTTTCGGATGTTTTGCCCATGCGATCCAGCGCCACCAGCATGCCGGCGAACGCCCATAAGTACACATCCGTGGTAGTATGCGAAAATGAAAACTGCACCTCAATAAAATGAGCCACAATAGCGCCCAGCAGTCCCAACCGCAGTAGCCGTATGTCCCTACACACGCAATTGTCTTCCGGTTGCTTTGGGGTTTCGCCCGGATGAAATTCTTCAACTTCATCCTCCGGCACCTCACACCCGCGCGGAGTCTCGTGAGACTTCGTTCCGGATTCCAAACCGAAAACACCCAGAACAGTCAACTGAAGAATCAGCCCGGCCAACAGGCCGAAGGGAACGCCCAGGGGGAGAACCACCACCCGGCCGCCCGTAAACCAGGCCACCACACCGCCGCCAACAGCTCCCACAGTCAAATAGACCATCCCTGCCCACTTGGGAGACCTTGGAGTGCCCAATCCCAACGCGTTTACGCAATGACACACAAGCGCCGTGATCAGAGCGTAATAGGCCAGCAGCCCAACCATCCCGTTCGTCACCAGCCAATCCAGCGACTCGTTGTGGCAGCGGTCCGCCAAATGGGTGGGAACCTCCAGGTATCTGAGTTGTGGTGGATAGACCGATGCCAGCGCATTGAACATGGATTCGGGTCCATACCCGATCAGCGGTCGGACACCGTGCAGCGTGTCCTCGCCGGAGACGGCGTCGTGCGGGATCCCCAGGGGTTTCTCGGACACGACTAAGCGCAGCGCAGAATCCCAGATGAGTTTACGAACGCGCACCGCAGCATTTTCGGAATCCATGGCGGCGGCCACCCGGCCGGCGTAGGGAAGTTTACGGATGGAGGGCGACCTCAGATCCCAGGGGCCAACCCTGGAATTCAGAATCACCAGCAACGCCAGGCCCAGAGCCAGGTTTGTCGTCCAGCTCAGCCACAGCCAGCGTTGGCCTCGCCCGGTGAAAACCATGAAGCCGTACATGGCACCGAAGCTCACCAGCGCACCTGCTAAACCAATGATCATCGGAATAGCCACGTTCTGCGGACCGGGACTAAAATGCGCCCGCTGGAGTCCCAAACCGACCAGGCCGCCCATGCCCCCACTGAATGCGGCGGATGCCGCCGCGGCGATCACGAATCCGAAAGCTTTCAGTGCTTCGCCGCTGCGTAAACGACCGCGATCAGCGGCACTCCGCCGAAGCAACAATGCAACGACGAGGCCCATCACGAACAGCGCGGCCGAAAGACCGAGAATGGGTCCACGGCTCTGGCTGAACAATACTGCGAATGCCTGAACTGCAACGACGACCAAATACAACAAGGCCGACAGAGAATGACGGCAGGCGGCAATCTTCTCACCACTGGCCATCCAGACGGACCGACCCATCCGGCTGACCGTAACCGGCATCACCATTACCAGGTAGGATCCTAAAAACACCGCATTGCCGAACGTCGAGCCGACGCGTTTGATGGGTTCCCGCTCCCAGGTGAACGGATCCAGCCCCAGCTTCTGGACGATTGCGTAAACGCTGACCGGCACACTGGTTAGGATGGCTGCCGTCACGAGTTGATTTATGTGGGCAGGGGACTTCAAGCATGTCGACACCATGCCGAACAGGATCAGGTAACACAGCAATGTGTACGTTCCCTGCAATCGGTGATAAGAACCCCACCAACTGATTCTGGGTGAGATGGACAATGCGGTGCTGAGAACTGAGGCAAACAACAGCAGCACGGCGAGAGCCACCAGAGGATGGCTGGCCCAGGTTCCGAGCGCGCCTGCCCGCGCCGCGAATCGACGTCGGCGGCCGTTCGGAGAATGCTCCAGCAAGGCGATCGCCCACGCCACAACCATCACGCACGTCGCGCATCGCAGAAGCGTCACTTTGTCTGGCTCAAAAGTCCGTGCGCTGTTGATATGGAAAAACAGCGGAATTGCGACCAGGACAATCAGGCAGCCCGCCTGAGGCAGGTTGTCGCAAATCGCACCGAGCCTGGTTTTCATGCTCGTAAAGCTGATATGGGAATGTCGCAGCAAAGGTGAAGCCGCCCCCTAGTCTAACCGCCTCATGGGCAGCCCGCGATCACTGCGGACACTGAAGGTTGGCGCGGCAACCTCGGGGGCGCCCCTGGCACGGTCGGTATGCCGTGTTCGCGGGAATTCGTCTTTTCCTTCTGGTCGATTTCGCTTAGGAATGGGCCATTCGTGAAATCCTCGCGCCCTATGTCGACCCGCGTCATTCCTGGCACGTATGCCGCGTGGTGCCTCTGCTGCGGGAGTTGTAGCGCAGCGGGAATTCCGGCACCCTTATTGGCGCTACAATCAAACGCGAGCATCGACCAACCGATTTCCCCGGGGAGACTCTTCGATGAAGGCTTTCGTCCAAGGCGCGTGGCAACGCATTCTGGGGTGCTTTCTGGCCGGTGTTCTGGGCGTGCTGCCGCTGGTCATCACGGTGGTGATTGTGATGTGGGTGGCCGAATTCGTGCAACGCTTTGTGGGACCCCATACAGCGATCGGTGCGGCACTGCGCAATCTGGGATTAACGTTTGCGCAAAACAAAGTTGCCGCGTACCTGGCCGGCTGGATCGTGGTTCTGGTCGTGATCTTCGCGCTGGGCGTGGTCTTGCAACTTGGAGCCCGGCACGTCTTTCAGGCGTTGACGGACGCTGTGCTGCGTCGGATTCCGCTGGTCGGCAACATCTATAGCACGACCCAACAGTTTGTCGGACTTCTGGATCGAAAGAAAGACGCGGATATTCATGGCATGACACCCGTATTCTGTTTTTTCGGAGGTCCTGGCAGTACGGGTGTTCTCGCGTTGCTCGTGTCACCGCAGCGCTTCAAGATCCTGGGCCACGAATACCAGGTCGTGATTGTGCCGACCGCTCCCGTACCGTTCGGTGGCGGATTGTTGTTCGTGCCCACCGACCAGGTGCAGCCGGCCGACATGTCGGTCGATGGCTTGATGAGCATCTACGTATCGATGGGGGCCACCGCGAAACAGCATTTGCCGAATTGAAGTTTCGACCGATTTCGACCTGCCGACACGTCTTCGGTGGCACGCTCCTTCGTGATCTGCCGACAAGCCCTTGTCATTTGCCCACCGCCATCGTGCAAGGTATTATGGCACGCGGAGGGCCAGTCATACTGCGGAGAATATCGGTTAACAGCCGTGAACGAGGCCACACGAACCTTTGCCGGACAATGGCTCGAAGCCTACGGCGACAAGTTGTATGCGTTCGCGCTGGCTCGCGTCGGTGGGGACACGGCCCTAGCTGAAGACCTGTTGCAGGAGACGTTGCTGGCGGGAATGCGCGGCTACAAAGCGTTCCGGCACAAAGCCAGTGTGGAAACCTGGCTGATTGGGATTCTCAGGCGGAAAATTGTCGACCATCATCGGCAGCGGAATCGCCGGAACAAGGAAGTTCCCCTCGACATGTTTTTTTCCACCCGCGGTCACATTAAGGACGTCAGTGCCTGGGGCTACGATGCTTCGCAGGTCCTGGAAGACAAGGAATTCATGGAAACATTGGATGCATGTCTGCAGGACCTAGGTGCTCCGTTGGCCGAAGCCTTTTACGCGTGCGCGGTCGACGAACTGAGCACCGAGCAGGCATGTAGTCTTCTGGGCATCACGCCGACTAACTTATCGGTGAGACTGCACCGGGCGCGTTTGGCACTGCGTCGATGCCTGGAAATGAAATGGTTCAGGAGCCCATAGAGTGTCTCTCTGGCGTGCCATTGTGATGCTGCTGACGCTGAAGTGCGACCATGCCACGCACCTGATTTCCGATAACTATCAGCGTAACCTGACAGGCGTCGAACGGTGGGCCCTCCGGCTGCATCAGTTGAGCTGCCGCTACTGCCGCAGGTTCGCCCGGCAGATCCAGCGACTTCACGAAGCCGCGCGGCGACTCGCGGCCAACGACGTCCGGTTGTCCACCGAAGCACGCCAGCGGATCGCCACGTCACTAGATGCCGGGATGGATGCCGGCCGCGACAGCGACGCTTGATGCGCTATTTGCGTGCGGTATTCCGCCCCAACCTTTCTCTCCAAAAAAATGGGCACTCCGGCCCATGGCGTCTCCCCACGCCAGGTCGTTCGGTCTCGGGAAGATTCTCCCGGCAGGAGTGTTTTCCGGGAAATCATGTAACGATTACCTGCCCCGGGCGACTAAGCACATGGTCCGGCACTCGAGGAGCAGCCCGGCCACTGGCCGTCGCTGCGGTGCGACACATCCCATGGTGCTTTAGCTTATCGCTAATGATACACCTCCGGGCATTTCCAACTCCCGGAACGAATGCTGGTACGGCGCGGGGCGCACACGGTGCTGCCCGCCGTTTCATGGACCGTTTTCATTCAGCGCAACCGGTATGCGCTTATCCCCGGCCAGGAGTCTCTTTGATGAAGTATCTACAGACTGCCATGCTTTCTGTTGTTTTGTTCTCCACAGCCGATTTCGCGTTGGCACAGATCGTGTCGACAGACACACCGTCGACATCTGCGGATTTTAAGGTGACGGTCGCCAACGAAGGCAATTCCAGCTTCTCACTCACTCCGCTATGGTTTGCTTTTCATGACGGATCGTTCGACACGTTCAACGCGGGAACCGCGGCGTCGGCATCGCTGGAAATGCTGGCCGAAGATGGCATCTTCGACGGACTTGTGGCGGATTTCGACGCCGAAGGACAAACCGGAGTTGGACAGGGGGCCGTATTTGCGCCGGGCGGATTCGCCGGCGCGCCGGTGATTGAACCGGCTGAAACCGGTACCGCCTTCATGGCGCCCGTGGACCCGGGAAGCTCCCGGTATTTCTCCTTCGCGTCGATGGTCATACCCTCGAACGACACGTTCATCGGCAACGACGACCCGCTGGCCTACGAAGTATTTGACGGCAGTGGCAACATCAACAGCCCCGATGGCGTATTCACGATCCACGTCTTCGGCAGCCAGCCGTGGGATTCAGGTACGGAAGAAAACCTCGGGACGGGCGCGGCGTTCTCTACGATCGGCGGCGCGGCAACGGACACGATCGGGGGCGTTGTCGGCGGAGCCGGCGATCTCTCGGAATTCCTCAACACCGGAACACTGGCCGGAACGACGATTACCGATTTGATTGGCGACGGAGAATTGCTGGCGACGATCACTATCCGTCAGATTCCAGAACCCCCGTCACTGGTGCTGGCTTTGATCCTGTCCGCCCTGTGGCCTTGTGCCAAGCGAGCGGCATGGTTCCGGCCATGGGCGGCGCGTCGGACGTAAGGCCCGTCCGCCAAAGCGCCCCTGGCGAACGCCTGGAAAGACGGGCCATCCGCCCGGCAGGGTGTTACGCTCCGTCCAATGCCCCGAGCGACATCGCGTGTGCCAGGCGGATCGAGTCCCCACGGATAGAAGACCTTGCGGATACTCCGCCGGCACGCGGGATGCACCCATCTGGCAGATTCAATTCCACAACAAATTGACGGCGATTCCCATCATCGCCACGTCCCCCAGGATGTGCACGACCCAGGGGGCGACAATTGAGCCGGCGAGCAGGTAGGTTTTTTGCAAAACCACAGCAAACACGACAAGTCCGGCGATGGCCATCACCAGAGGCAAAGGAGTGACCCAATGGTAAATGAACAGCATGTGCTGGATCGTGAACACAGCAGCCGGAAGTGTCCAACCCATCCCGCGCGATTTTCGGACCAGGAGGCCGAACCCGAATGCCCGATAAAAGAACTCCTCCAAGAACGAATTAATGAATATCGTTATCGGCGCGATGATCAGCACCGTTGTAGACGTGACCTGAAACTGATCGCCGATTTTTTGGGCAATCTTCGGCTTGTCGAGCAGCAGTTCGCCCCAAGCAGCGTAGGCGGACCAGAAGATGAGCACGGCCAGCGCCCCCAGACCGATGGAGGTCCCCAAATAGTGACGCCACCTGCGCAACCGGAGCACGTCGGTCCAGACGCTGATACCCTTGGCACGACAGTAAATGAGCGGCGGAACGATGAAGCTGATTTTATACAGTGAGTACCCGAATACCCCCCAAATGCTGTCGAGGTCTAGCAGGAGCTGGACGCAGATGATCAGCAGAGGCAGAACGATGAATGCGGACAGCGCGAGCAATGCGGTTCTGTTCCGGGACCCGAGTTTCCACGATAGACGGCTGACTCGCAAAAGTATGCCAGCGGCGCGCGGTTGACGCTATATCGCTCCGCGATGCGTCGGCACAGGCCTCTCCCGCGCTGCCACTGGCAAGCAGCGCGTGACACGTGACCTGCGAGGGACGCCTGGCGCGTGCGACGGACCGGATTCGGAAATGGCGTGCCGCGGTAATTTAAGAAAAAATTATTTAAAAGATTCATTTGGCCGACGGGTCTGCTTCGGAGGTACGCCACCGTGCCCGCTGTCCGGCGACAAAACGGCCGAATTCGTTCGGGCTCTGGTTCGAAGCAAGGTGAGCAATTATATTAAATCGTGTGGGCTGGCCTCGGCCGGTTGGACAGAATCATGAAAATTCTTCTTGTCACTTCGCGCTCTTGGTTTTCCGCTCCCCAAGACGGTCAGGTTCAGACCGCCCCTTGCCACCACACGGGGCAGACGGGGGCACTCTAGGTTCTCGAGCGTGGGATTCGTTTGTCCGGAACAGCCCCTCGGTGCTCGCCCGCACTTCCGTCCCATCCGCGGAGCGCCTTAAGAACGGCGTTGTCCACGACGCGCCAAGCAGCCGTCGCCTCCCGCTCGGCAAGTCAGCCGCTAACAGGGCATTGTGGATGGTTGCCGTGCCGGGAATGTTGTTCACCTCCAGCATGCTGATGGCGCTGGCCTGGTTGGGTCATCTGAGGTTCAAGCATTTACCGTTCACCATTGCCGTGATGTCCTGCTGGCTGCTCGTGTTACCCGAGTACCTGCTCAACATCTCGGCAATTCGTCTGGGCTACGGTGTCTACAGCGGTGCTCAAATGGCATCCTTTCGGCTGTGTTCGGGCGTTGTCTGCGTTGCCATCGTTTCTCAGTTCGTTTTGGGGGAAGATTTCACGCGGCGGGACATCATCGGATTCGGCCTGATGATCGCCTCCATGGTCCTGATTGCGATGAATCGGCCGGACGTGAAAAGCGACGGCGATTTGTCACACGGTGAAGAACGAGGCCAACAATGACGCCGCTTCTGGTGCCGCTGATGCTCTTGCTCTCCAGCTTTCTCATGGCCCTGGCGTGGCTGGGGCATGTCCGTTTTCGCAATGTGGGACTCCCGTTGGCCACGCTGATCAGCTGGCTGGTTGTCTTGCCGGAATATGTTTTGAACGTATCGGCGATTCGCTTGGGACACGGTGTCTATACCGGCGGTGAAATGGCATCCTTCAACTTGTGTACCGGCGTTTTGTGCGTGGCCATCGTTTCCCGCTGGTTTCTCCGAGAGTTGATGAATGCTTATCAAATTGCGGGTTTCTGCCTGATGGCCCTGGCGATTTTCCTTGTCGTGTACGATTGACCTTCTGATCCACCGTGGGGGCGTCGAATTCTATTTCCGGCGCCAAACCGCCGTTGGGGAGGGCGATTTGTCTGGATACGCCGGCAGGGCGGGGTAGAATATGATAGGAGTTCCCGGGTTTGGGAGCCCGCATTTCCTCCCGCAGCCACGTGACGCAGGATGTCTCGAGTTGTAACGCATCCGCCGCCCCACCTTCCAGGTGACGACCGTGTGCGGCTCGGAGGATGGTGGCACGACGCGGATGAAGCCGGCCGCATCGTCTGTGACTTGTGTCCCCGAGCGTGCCATTTGAAGCCGGGCGACCGCGGCTTCTGCTTCGTGCGGGAGAATCGTGGCGGCCAAATGGTGCTCACGACGTACGGTCGCAGCACGGGATTCTGTGTCGATCCGATCGAAAAGAAGCCTTTGAATCACTTCTTTCCCGGCACCAGCGTGCTGTCGTTCGGCACAGCCGGATGCAATCTGGGCTGTAAATTCTGCCAGAACTGGTCGATCTCGAAGTCGCGTGAGGTTGCTCGTTTGAGCGAGTTCGCATCGGGGGAGACGATCGCCAACGCGGCCGTCGAACTGGGATGCCGCAGCGTGGCATTCACGTACAACGATCCGGTCATCTGGGCGGAATACGCGCTGGATGCCGCCAAAGAATGCCATCAGCGGGGTATCAAGACGGTGGCGGTCACCGCGGGATACATCACGCCCGTGGCCCGGCAACCGTTTTTCGAAGCCATGGACGCGGCCAACGTGGACCTGAAAGGCTTCACGGAGACGTTTTACCAACAGTTGACCCTGTCGCACTTGCAGCCTGTGCTGGACACGTTAGCGTGGTTGAAGCGCGAGACCGACGTCTGGTTTGAGATCACCAACCTGATCATCCCGCAAGCCAACGACTCGTTTGACGAATTGCAGCGGATGTGCGACTGGGTCGTCAAGCATGTGGGCGGGGACGTGCCGGTTCATTTCACCGCGTTTCATCCTGATTTTCGGTTGCGTGATCGCCAACGCACGCCGGTCGAAACGCTGCTGGCGGCCAGAGAAATTGCCCTGCAAGCGGGATTGAATTACGTCTACGTGGGCAACGTGGACGACGAACTGCATCAGAGCACCTATTGTGCCGAATGCGGCAAACTGGTGATCCAACGCAACTGGTACGAGCTGGGCACCTACCATCTGCGCGGCGACCGCTGCGGTCACTGCGGCGCTCGCCTTCCCGGAGTCTTCGGCGACGCCCCGGGAACATGGGGCAGAAAGCGGGCGGCCGTCCGCATCGCCGATTTTTGCCACCCTCCACGCCCCAGCCACCTGTCTGACGGAGGTCAGTCACAAATGGCTCTTCTGCGATCACAAACGTCAACGTCGCCGGTCACCGACCAGGCGCCCCAACTAAGCTCCTCGCAAGAGTCCGCCATTCACCACGCGGCGTGCCACATTACGGCGGCAACGTTGATGGGGCAGCCCGCCGAGCTGGCGGATGACAGCTTGGCCGGCGCGCATGACAAGACCGTAATGGGATGTTTCGTGACGCTAAAAAGGAAGGGCCGGCTGCGCGCCTGCTGCGGTTTTGTGGGACGAATGAGTCCATTGGGGGTCGCGCTGCGCGAGGCAGCGGAAACGACAGCCACGCGCGATTCGCGACTGCCCAGCATTTCCGTGACGGAATTGCCCTACCTGGAGGTCGACGTTTCGCTGTTGCACAGCCTGCAGCGAGTCAAATCCAACGGCGACGGCCGGGCAAAGGCAGTCGTCGTCGGACGCCACGGACTGCACATTTCGTCGGGCGAGCGGCGAGGTCTGCTGCTGCCGGTCGTCGCGTCGGAAAATGGCTGGAATGCCCGGGAGTTTCTCGATCAGGTGTGCCTGAAGGCGAATCTGCCCGCCGGGACCTGGCGGGACAATGACGCTCAACTGATGACCTTTCAGTCCCACGGCGTCGGCGGCGCGTTTCCCGCGCACCTCGTTCCAGAAGCATCCGTCCCACAATTGTTCAATCGTGAAAACGTCGGGCACTTGGCCAAACTCTGTACGGGAAATATCCTGGCACTGCTGGCCGGGGCGACGCCCACGTGCTACGCACCGAAATTGCCGGACGGGACCGTGCAAGGCGTGGCGATCCAGTTGACAATGGGCCAACACGAGGAAAGACCCCGTTTCGCCCAGTTTTCTCTGCGACCCGGTATTCCGCTGCAAGCCACGTTGCTGGAAGTGTGCAAGCTGGCAACGGCTTCGCTGGACAGCGCCGGATTCGATGCTTACAACCTCGAGAACCTGACCGTCGATCTGGCCGTGCTGTGGGATCCGGCCATGCACGCAACAGTGGCGGAGCCCGATTTGGACGGCATGGATTCGCTGACCCGTGCGCTGCTGATCACCGAACGCGGTCGGTCGGCGTGGGTGTTCGATCCGAGCTTGAGGCCTGCCGAATTGCTCAAAGCCGCAGTCGACCTGTTGTCGATACGGTCGCCACACGCGGCGTCCATCACAAGTCTCCAGGCGATCACCACCCGGGAGCCGATGCAGATCGGAACCTCTGCCAAACCCCAAGTGGGACCCGATGTGCGATCCCCGGCCGTGGCCGGCATGTTCTATCCCGCTGATGCGGGCGAATTGCAGAAGACGGTCGACGATCTGTTCCGTGACGACGTTGCAGATCGAGAACCCTGGTCGGCGGCGATGGTTCCCCACGCCGGACTGGTTTACTCGGGCAGACTGGCGGCCGATGTCATGAACCACATCGACATGCCCGATTCCATCATCGTTATCGGACCCAAACATACGCGCCTCGGCGTGGACTGGGCCGTCGCTCCGCACGAAAAATGGTCCCTGCCCGGCATGGAGATGGCATCGGACCGCGATATGGTCCAGCAGCTGGTCCGCGCCATACCCGGCCTCGAACTAGACGCGGCCGCCCATGCCAGGGAACATGCCATCGAGGTTGAACTGCCGTTGCTCGCGCGGTGTGCGCCGCACGCCCGCGTTGTCGGCATCGCCATCGGTTCCGCCGACCTGGCCCAATGCCAGTCGTTTGCCCGGGGTCTGGCGGACGTACTGCGCGGCCGTCGTGAACGTACCCTGCTGGTCATCTCGTCGGACATGAATCACTTCGCGGATGATGCGCGCACCCGAGAGCTGGATGCGCTGGCGCTAACGGCCATGGAATCGCTGGATCCTGAGGAATTGCTGCGCACGGTGCGTTCCAACCGGATCTCCATGTGCGGCGTGCTGCCGGCCGTGATCGTCATGCAAACGTTACGTGAAATGCGACGACTCAAGCGGTGCCGGCGTGTTGGATACGCCACGAGCGCGGATGTCACCGGGGACACCAGCCGCGTCGTGGGGTACGCGGGAATGCTCTTGGGTTGAGAAGGCCCTCCCGTCGTGTGTTCCCACGCGCGACGCCACGCGCGTTCACGGTGACCCGTCGATCACGACACGGCGGAGGAACCAGATGCTGGCAAGTGCCAGCTGATTGGATCGAACTACCAGTGGGCGCGCTGCTGAGCTGTCGATCCCCCTTTCAACGGGATTGCCGTGTTTCGTCCCCAGCCCCGCCCGTGAATGCCCCGCCGAGTCGCTGGGTCGTTGCCCGGGCAGGGCCCGAGCCCGGGGCGAACCTGCCGCCGCGCGAAACCCTTATATGCTGGCATGCACCAGTCTGTTCGGCGTCCCGATCTGGGACAGATTTCTCAATCTGAGATTTGCGAGCGGGTGGATGCCCCACGGCGGCCGGAGTCCTCACGTAAAACTGTCACAACGTAAGCGCTGAAAGCCAAAAACATTGCGATGATGCGTAACCTTTTTTCCAAAATCGTGTCTCCTTTTGGACTGGAAGATGCGTATTGTACCTGGGACCTGTTAAGGGGCCGGCGAGGGGCCGGCATCGACTCTCAGATATCCGGGAATCGACCCACAGTAGCCTTTCATGGAGGATCGATCGATGTTGGTATTGAGCCGCAAGGTAGGCGAAGAAATACGGATCGGCAGCGACATTACAGTCCGCGTACGTAGGGTTCACGGCAACCGCGTGGCGATTGGGATAGAAGCGCCGAACGGAGTCAGGATCCTCCGTGGAGAATTACGCGATTTCGCCGATGCGTTCGGGGAAGCTTGTCTGAATACGACGCCGGCGGCGGACGATCCCGGGCCGAAGAAACTCTCACGCTCCCGGCGCTGCGCGCGGCAGACTGCGTAACCGTGCTCACGTCTCCGCGGCACATCGTGCCGCCCGAATGAAGCGATGTGCAACCTGTTCCAGTATGGGGCGTGGCTGTAGCAGCACGGGATGATGCAGAAGCACGGTCTGGTCGGCCGCTGCCCGGCTCCGTTCGAGCGGGACCGGTTTTCGGCATCGGCGAGCGCTCCGTTTCACGAAGCCTCGAAAACCGCGATCCAACGCCACGCCTTCTGCCTGGGCAAGCGCGATCATATCGTCGCGGTCGACAGACGCGTGTACCCGCCAGGCAACTTTATAGAAAGCGGGCGATCCACCGGTTGTGTTCCGCAGCGGCGCGAGAATGTCGATAGAGTTAGTTTGTGTGAGCAGGAAAGCAACGGCGTCGTGGCGGCGGCGATGATGCTCTGACAATTTGGCGATTTGTGGTTTCAAAACGGCTGCCTGCAATCCGCTTAATGGAAATGCGGTATTGCCGCGATCGTTGTTGATTTTGGCTCGCTGATAAACGTCAACCCGCGACGTCACGATCGCTCCTCCCCGTCCCGCCGTCAGCAGTTTGCTCCCGCCAAAGCTCAGCACTCCGGCGTCGCCCCATGATCCCGCCATCCGCCCTTCGATCGACGCGCCTGGAACCTGGCAGGCGTCTTCCACGACTTGCAGGTTGTGTTGGCGGGCAAATTGCATGATCCGCTGCATCGGAGCAAGCCCACCGTGCAGGTGTGAAACGAGAAGGGCTCGCGTACGCGGGCCCATTGCCTCATGCAGACACGCGGTATCGATACACCATGTGTCCGTTTCGATGTCTACGAGCACTGGCCGGGCGCCCAATGCTTCCACGGCGCGAAAATTTCCGGGAAAGTCATACGCCGCCATGATCACTTCGTCGCCCCGGCCAACGCCGACACCGCGCAACGCCAGTTCAACGCCCACGGTGCCCGAACAACAGAGCATTACGTGCGTTACGCCCAGCAACGCGCGAAGCTGTTCCTGCAATTGACGCTGGTGATGAGATTCGTACCGACCCCAGCTGCCATCTTCGTAGGCCTGCTGCAAGGCCAGAAGCACGTCCGGGTCGGTTGGTGGCCATGGGGGGCGGATCGACATCGGATCCGAGGCACGCCCGTCCCCGGAGGCGGACGCCGCCGCGGGTAGCGTTTTTTTCTGCATCAGTTACCCTGGAATGGTTATGGAGCGATGATCCATAGGTTAATGTGCCTGATCGCACATCACAACGTTCCCTGGCGGGGCTCTTCGCATGAAACGCGTTCTATTCTTGATGATCGGTGGTTTTCTCGGTGCGGGCAAAACCACGGCGATCGCGCGTCTTGCCCGCCGGTACGTCGACGAGGGTTGCTGCGTAGGTCTGGTAACCAACGACCAGGCATACGATCTGGTGGACACTCGCGCTTTGGAGGCGCAGGGATTTCGGGTGGGTGAAGTGCCCGGAGCGTGTTTCTGCTGTAAGTTCAACGACTTGGTGCAAACGGTGGAAGAACTTTCCGTCGACCAGCGTCCCGACGTGGTTATTGCTGAACCTGTCGGGAGCTGCACGGATCTGGTCGCCACGGTGATCCAACCGCTCGAGCAACTGCACGGGGATCGCTACGAAGCGGGCCCGCTGGTCGTGCTGTTGAAACCCGAACACGGACGCAAGATTCTCGCTCAGCAGCCGGGCGGCGGCTTTTCGCCGAACGCGGCCTATATTTTTCTCAAACAGATTGAAGAGGCCGATGTGGTCGTCGTTCACAAGTCGGACAAACTTTCGGACCGTGAACGCCAGGAATTGGTTGACTTGGTCATGCAGCGTTTTCCCGGCAAGCAGGTCGTGGCCGCCAGTGCGAAGACAGGTTTCGGATTCGAAGCGCTGCAAGCGATTCTGGAGGCGTCCGCGCCGGCCCGCCGGACCTCCATGGATGTCGACTACGACATGTATGCCAAGGGCGAAGCGGAGCTGGGTTGGCTCAACGCCACGCTGACACTGTCAGGCAGGCCGAGCGGCCGTGCCTTTGAATTGGACCGCGCGCTGGTAGCGCTCGTCTCGATGTTGCAGACCGAATTCCGCTCGCAGCAGGTCGAGCCGGCCCATCTGAAGATTTTGGGGCACAGCGATGCGTCCACGGCCATCGCCAATCTCGTGGCATCGAGCGCGACAGTCGAGTTATCGCAAGCGTCGAAGGAATCGGTCACCGACGCTCGGTTCATCGTAAACGCCCGAGTCGCCGTCGCGCCGGAAATACTAAGGCAGACGCTGGACAACGTACTGCAGCGGTTGGCCGCCGAAGATCATCTCACCGCGACGATGGACCATGCGCAGAGCCTGCGTCCGGGTCGACCCGTGCCGACGCACCGCGTGGTTATGTAGCGCCGATTTCAGCATTGGATTCTGCTGCCACATTTCCCGGTCATGGAGCGGTCACAGGGCGTTGTGAAACTGCTTCCCGTCAAAGGGCATAGCAACCTGGGAAAGATGGGCGACCATCCCCGAGGTTGCTAGCGGCCTCATCGGTCCGCATGTCCATCGCTCCGGCCCGGTGGATGCCCAATCGCCATTGTCCACCGTCGCCAATGCCTTTATCGTTCCGAGCCACTCTTTCGGCTGGAGGCGGCGCGCGGTTCTGCGATCGGCCGCTCTTTATCATCGCCCCTTGATCCCGACGGCTTGATCCGTGCGAAGATCCAGGCAATTGACTGCGGTCCGATTGCGGTATGGCCTGCCACGGGCCGGTGCCCGGGCATGGCTGCTCGTTGCGTTGGCGCTGGTCACGTGCGGCTGCGCGACGAGCAACTGGGTGACGCTGCGGGCCACGCCGCGCAATCCGTTCGCCGAATCGCTGCGGATGTTGACCCCGAACGGTCCGCGGCCGTCGGCCCGCACGATGCAGTCCTTGCGCCGCTACGACTTGGACGGCCAGCTTGGCGGTGATCGCCGCCGCCTGCTGGCTCAATTGCAGGATATCCATACGCGGGAGCAGAGTCCCGAGCTGTTGTACGCCACGGCTGAAGTGGCCTACCTGAGTGCCAAGCAGGCCGAATTGACCAACGAACAGTTGGCTCTCGACATGTATGGCACCTCCGTGATGCACGCGTACATGTACCTGTTCGGCAACGCCCATCCCGGCATGTTCAATCCCTACGACCCGCAGTTTCGCGGAGCTTGCGATCTTTACAATGCGTCGCTGGAAGGTGCTATGCGGATCGCCCAGCGGCGGGGCGAGCTGCTACCGAATCGAACCTGCTCGCTCCAAACGGCAAGTCGCCGGATCGACATTCGGATAAAACTGCGCAAAAGCGGTTGGCACGCGGAAGATTTTGAACGTTTCGAATTTGTGTCCGACTACCAGGTGAACGGACTCAAAAACCACTACCGCACCTTTGGACTCGGCGTCCCGCTGATCGCCATCCGGAAGATCCATCCCGAAGCGGGCCCCGCCGAAAAATACTATCCTCAAAGTCTCAGTTTTCCGGTCACCGCTTTTCTGCGCGTGGTCCCGGGTCGCGAACGGCAAACGTCGCCAACAATGGCACCGGTGGAAGTGGTGCTGGAGCTGTACGATCCCCTGGCATCGACGCACATATCCGTGGCGGGACGCGAGGTCCCGTTGGAGAGCGATTTAAGTACACCGCTGGCCTATTTCCTGAGCCAGCCCGAATTCGACAGTTCGCGTCTGTCGACGCTCGGCCTGTTGAATCCCGAGCTCGCGTCCAAGCTCACGGGGCTGTACATGATGGAACCGTACCGTGCCGACAAAATCCCGGTCGTCCTGGTACACGGATTATGGTCCAGCCCGGTGACGTGGATGGAGATGTTCAATGATTTGCGCAGTGACCCGGCGATTCGCGACTATTACCAGTTCTGGTTCTACCTCTACCCGACAGGCCAGCCGTTCTGGTACAGTGCGGCCCAGATGCGCGAGGACCTCGCGAAGGTCCGCATGGACCTGGATCGGCAACATCAGCAGCCCGCGCTCGATCAGCTGGTATTGGTGGGCCACAGCATGGGCGGGCTGGTTTGCGAAATGCAAACCATCAACAGCCGCGACGTGTTTTGGAAGGTCGTCAGCGACCGGCCCTTCTCGGAATTGCGGGCTGATCCGGACGTTCGCAATACGCTGGCCAAGACGTTTTTTTTCCAGCCCAGTGCATCGGTCCGGCGGGTAGTGGCGATTGGCACACCGCACCGCGGAAGCGAATTTGCGAATGACGCCACCCGGTGGCTTTCTCACCAACTGATCACACTGCCGGCGCGGATGATCCAGCGCTATCAGACGCTGTTGCGCGACAACCCCCACTATTTCCGACACTGGGCGCTGCTGGAAGTCAAGACGAGCATCGATTCGCTCGACCCCGACCTGCCTTTCCTGTCGAAGCTGTTGGAAGCCGAGCGCGCGCCGTGGGTTCGCTACCACAACATCGTGGGCCGCCGGCCCACCACCGGCCTGATCGATCGTTTCGCGGGCGAAGGCGATGGTGTCGTATCGCTGGTCAGCGCATCACTGGAGGACGTGGAGTCGGAAATCGTCGTGCCGGCCGATCACATGAATGTGCACCGGCACCCGCGCAGCGTCCTGGAGGTGCGCCGCATCCTGCTGGAACACCTCGCGGCGCTCCGCGCGTTTCCGCACAACATCCACCGTTTGCCGTCGCCGGCCAGCGACGCTTTTCCGGCGCAGGTCAGACGTCCGTGACGGCCGGTGCCGCCCGATCCATTTTCGCGGCCCGCCCGCGACGGACTTTACCTTCGTCGGACGGCCCCGCACCACACGGCACCGGGTGCGGGACACGGCAGTCCAATTCGGATCGGGCAATCCGAATGTCCTTCGGGGCCTCGACGCCGACGCGCACGACACGTCCCCGCACCCGGAGGATGGTCACGGTGATCGCATCTCCAATCCGAATCTGCTGATGGGTCTTTCGGCTGACAACCAACATGGCACACTCCCTTGCGGCCAGAGAAGAGATGCGAAATGAGCGGCAGAGCTACCGCAAGCACGCCCGACACTAGAGCACGCCGCGTGCCAATCGAATAGATTGTGGTCCTCTCGCCGCCGCAGCGTGTCGTAGGGGCGGTTTACACGGACGCTGATACAGGGGCAGAATGTGCTGTGTGAGGGAACCTTTACAAAATGGGTACAAATCGCAGATCGGGCGCTTATTGGCTAAAGAAATGACCCGCATTTGACGACCCGCGCTCATTGCGTCCGGCGCTCGATCTCATCGCGCAGTTCCGCGGCGCGTTCATATTCTTCCCGGGCAATCGCTTCGTTAAGCTGTTCGGTTAAAGTCGGCCCGACGTCGTAGTGCTCGCGCAGCGAGTCTTTAAGGGCGTTGAGTCGCTCGATCAGTTCTTCCTCCTCGTACAAAGGTTCGTCGAGCTGTTCTTCGTAAAGGGCCCTTAACCGCTGCACGCCGTCGTTGATTTCATCCATGGCGCGTTCCGGCCCGTCGTCTTCCAGCGCCGCCAGCGCCCGGGCCTGAGTCCGTTGGAACAGCACGAACGGGCGGTATTGTTCGTGCGATGCCGCCCATTCGTCGCTCGGACTGTACTGCGAACTGAAATCCATCAGCGCCAGCGTGTGGTCGGCGTCCTCGGCAGCCGAGCAATATTGCTGCAGGGAAAGCCAACAGATACGGCGATGATAAAACTGGACGAACTCGCGATCGATTTCGCGGCAGTTTATTTCGTCCAGGGAAAAGTCCTCACCCTCTTCGAACGCCTTGGATAGCAGATAGTCATAGTACGTGGCGTGCTCTCCCGGTTGCTCGCCATCGGGTCGACCTTCGACCTCCATTTGCAGCAGGCCGAGTTCGAGCCGCATTTGGAGCAAGTCCCGCCCATCCGATCCTTTAACAACACGAGCCACGACTCCATTGGGTCGATAGCGCCAGGACCGCAGGATATGATCAACATGTTGTGCACGAGCCATCATCCACCTCGCGCGTCATCTGATTCTCAGCATTTTCGCCGCGTTGTTCCGACATTTTCACTGCGTTGTTCCGACGCCGGCGGCAGACGGTCCTATCACAAACGCCATGGATACTATACACGCACCTCGCTAGGCCCGCCAACATACGACACCTGCGTGCCGGCGACGCTGGTCTCAGTCCGGTTCGGCGCGAAATTTGCGGGCATCTTTCTTCTGCGACTGTCTTTGTTTGCGTTCCAGGCGTCGGGCGACGGCGGCGGCGGTGGGGCGGGTTCTTCTTCGAACGCGGGGCGGTTTGGCCGCGCGGGTGATCATGGCGCGTAGTTTCTCGAGGCAGTCGTTCACGTTGCGGTGTTGATCGCGATACCGCTGGCTGCTCACGACAAGCTCGCCCTGATCGTTCAAACGGCGACGATGCGCAGACAAAAAACGCTCCCGCACATCTTCCGGCAGCGACGGCGTCGATGCCACGGGCCAGCGCAGCACCGCCTTGGTGTTGACCTTATTGACGTTTTGTCCGCCCGGGCCGGAACTGCGAACGAATGTGAATTTCAATTCGCGCATATTGACTTTTATCCGGCGGTTGATCACTAGCGAATTACTCATCACTCGATTTCCCGGCATTACGGCCGGCCCAATGCCTCGTCCCTCGACTTACTGCCTGACCACTCTGTCTGCCTGCCCACGCGACGGCGTTCGCGATACTCGCCGCGGCAACCGACCGGTCCAATGCGCGGTATCGCGCGCCGCTGTCGCTAGTCCTGGGGCATCGGTATACTTGACAAGGTCGATCAGGCCGACGTCGTCGTCGAAACCGCGCCGTCGGCTCGCCGCGCGGCGCTGGTTTTGTCCCGGGGTCGCGTCGCACCGGTTGATGGTCCGCCATCTCACTTTAAGGCGTTCTCGCACCGACCCGCTGATGGTTCGGCTACTCATGTTGCCTCACATTCACAGGCCGGCAGGCGCGCCGACGGCCGGCGCCGCGTCGCTACGCTGGTGTCTGCCTCTCCTGTTCATTTTATCCCCGTTGCCGGTCAGGGGCGATACGCCGGCCGACCGACATCTGTCGGTGAAGGCGGATTTTGACTGGAACTCATTTGAAGTACCCGACCTGCGAACGCGCACTTTCGGCCACGACTGGCCCGACTTTCTCGGACCGCAACGCAGCAGCAAGTCGACAGAGACCGGCCTCGTGTGGCCCGACGAGGGACCACGCATTTTGTGGACGGTCCGGCTCGGAACCGGTTACGACATCGGCTCGGTCAGCAAGGGTCGGTATTTTCATTTTGATCGAGTGGGAGAACACGCTCGCGTGCGGTGCCTGCGCAGCGAGACTGGGGAACCCTTGTGGCAGTACAAGTATATCTCGGACTACGAAGACTATTATGGTTACAACAACGGACCGCGCTGTACGCCCGTGGTTGATGGAGGTCGTGTGTATTGCCTTGGTGCCGAGGGCCGATTGCATTGCCTGCGCGTGACCGACGGGGCGGTGGCGTGGAGTTTGAACACGACGCGAAAATACGGTGTGGTGCAGAATTTTTTTGGGGTGGGAAGCACACCCATCGTTGAAGGCGATCGGCTGATCGTGGTGGTCGGTGGCAGCCCCGCCGATTCGCCCCCCATCCATACCGGCCGCGTGAGGGGCAATGGCACGGGAGTCGTCGCGTTGGACAAGTATACGGGCCAGGAACGGTACCGCGTCAGCGACGAACTGGCCGGCTATGCCAGCCCCGTCGTAGCGACCGTGGCCGGGCGGCGCTGGTGTTTTTGCTTCATGCGTGGCGGTCTGCTCGGCTTCGACGCTGCCCGGGGCCAGCGTTATTTTCACTTTCCCTGGCGTGCCCGCATATTGGAAAGCGTTAACGCGAGCACGCCAGTAGTGGTGGATAGTCAGGTATTTCTCTCCGAAACCTATGGTCCCGGCAGCGCGCTGCTTTCCTTTGACCGTACCGGCTACAACGTTGTGTGGTCCGATGCGGATTCGAGGCGCAACGCATTCGAAGCGCACTGGAATACGCCGGTCCACCACGAGGGGTTTCTCTATGGATCGAGCGGCCGGCACGCTTCGAGCGCACACTTGCGATGCATCGAATGGTCGACCGGCAAGGTCATGTGGAGCGAGCCCGGGTTGGGCAGGTGCTCGCTGCTGTATGTTGACGGGTACCTGGTGTGCCTTAGCGAAGACGGAACCTTGAAGTTGATCCGGGCGTCAGCCGAGCGCTACAATCCTGTTCGCAGCATCGTGTTGCGCGACGGGGCACAGCCGTTGCTTCAATATCCGGCCTGGGCGGCTCCCATATTGGCACAAGGCCTGCTCTACGTACGGGGCAAGGACCGCTTGGTCTGCCTTGAACTAATCCCTGGCGCAGGGCCAGGAAAAGCAACGCCGTGAAGAAGATTCAGCCCACGCAAACGCGCTCTCTCGCAGGAGCCGAACTCGCCAAGAGTTCGGCGAACGTGGATTGGACCGGACTCTGACAACGTCGGCCACAAAAAAGTTTGTCAGCGTTGGCGAACGTTGCTCACCGCTGCGGAAGTCGTGCTGCACGGGCTCGTCCGGCTGCTCGACACTCGCCCTTGGATCATTGCTTCGAAGAAGCGTTTGGAATGATGGACAATCTGGCCATAGCTGGCTGTCTCGACGTCCTCGCCGACTAATTTCACGTCAAAATACCCGGAATATCCGCAGTCCATAAGTGCGTCCACGATCTCCTGGAGCGGCAGCCTCCCTTCACCCAAGCGGCACCGATTCTGCTCGCCTTCGGGCGGGCGCTTGGCGTCCCCCAGACACACAATGCCAATGTGGCTCACAAGGTCCGGAATACCGTCCACTGCAGCCTGTTTGTGGCACAAGTGATACGTATCGAAAGCCAACTTGGCCTGCGGGCTGTCGATGTCCGCCAGCAAATCCAGCGTCTCGCCCAGATCCGTGAGAAACGTCCATCCCTCGGCACAACCGGCGTGCATTGGTTTGAGAGCCAGCGTTACTTCCAGAGCAACCGCCAGGGGAACCAGCTCTTTGAGCGCCGACTTGACTATGCGTCGGCAATGCTTGCGAGTGTGACCGTTGCGAGCACCGGAATATACCACCAGGCAATCTGCTTCCATCGCGGCCGCCAGTCGCAACGCATCCTCGGCATCCTCGAGACTTTCCCGAAATGTGCGCCCGTCACTGCCGGTAAAACCGCCTGCCCAATACAAGTTGGATACATGAAGGCCGCTGCGAAACAACAAATCGATGCCGTCTTCGTCGCCGTAATCAGACAACTTCTGGCGCCAAACGCCGATACTCTGTAAACCAACCTGCTCGTAGAACGCTACATCCTGCTCGAAAGGCCAACGATACGTCGTCATTTCGTTCATCGAAAGTCGTACCATCGTTTGCGCGCCCTCCGAATTGTACGCTGTCAAGTTGTGATGCCCCTAACGCGGCGATAGTATGGTCCATCACGCAACGCATGTAAAGTAGAAACATCTTTCGCGTAATGCAGTCACTTGAAGCGCGCGTAAACGCGCATCACACCACAGCCATTTCGGGGCGCCGGCCGCAAATCGGCATTCTCACACCATGGCAGTTCTTCGCAGCAAGCGGTTGGGGTCGGCCGCTGACGCGCAAACATGTCGCCATGATCGAAATGAGACAACACTGCCGGCCAACCGGTACCGGGGTGGCCAGCATGATCGGAAAACTTGCCCGCATGGAGGCCGCTGCCAGCGCTACATGCGTCGTGCCGTGTTGCGCATCCATGCGCCGTCGAGATACCTTGATGTCCCCACCAATGATCTTTCCACCAAAAAAGGACCCCGTCCCGGCGCAGAGCGAGGATCTTCGATTCGGGACTTGCGCAGGTGGGCACAGGCGAGACACCGGTCGTCGAGGCACCATTTCGACGACCGGTCCGGCAAAAACATCCGCGTTGCCACCGCGGGGCGTCCAACGCTCAGTTTCCGGACAGGTCCCAGGCAGTCAACCACTGGACGGAAACGGGGCGCATTTGAAATTCCTTACGCAGGCGTTTATCCATATCCGCCAAATGTCCTGCCCCGTAGAAGATACCCATTTTCTTCTTGCCGGCACGCAGTTGCTGCTTCAACGTATCCATGGCAACCTGGTTACGGCCCTCGATCAGCGTCGAACCGTTCGGGCCACCTAACCCCACGAGCAGCGATTCCATTTGTTCAAACTGTTGTGCCACAATTGTTTTCAGCCGCAACGCCCGATCCTGCTGGAACAATGCCGCAAGGATGTCCAACTCGGCGGCCACACCCTGGGCCTGGTTGTGGCTCTGCTGCGCGATGCTCTGCCCCATCAGGCGGAAGAACATCTGCAGGAAGCTCTCGCCGCGGGCGGCCATTGAGCGGGCAAACTCATCGGGCGACATGTCCGCGTGTACGAAGTTAGCGCACGAATAATCGATACAGCCCAACTGGTGCTCCAGCTCCAAAAACCCCTTCAGGAAATTCTGCATCGCGCCTACCGGATGACGCGATTCGTCACTTCGCTCCGGATCGATCCGCGTGCCGTCAGGCGCCACCAGTTCGTAGAGCAAAGCGTCATATTGGGTAAAGCGTCGATTGAGCCGCCTGTAATACGCCCGGTCCGCGACATGAATGGCACCAATCAGGTCCACGCTGACGCCCGACCTGCCGGACTCGGACGGCTCGTAGCGGACGATCGCCGTCTGTAACGCCGTAGGCTTTTGGCGCTCGTCCCGGACCACGCGAACCCACTTGGTGTGTGGCGGGACGGACTCCGATCCGGGGCTGCGCGGGTCCGACCGGAGTGACAGCAGGGGCTCTTCCGCGCAGAACGACAGGGTGACGATCCCCGTCGCCGCCAGAACACCCAGGACGATGACGCCACGTCGAAGCACAATCACTGGTCGGCTCAACTCCTTCAAATCGCGCGCTGGAAATCCATCGCACCGGGTTGCCTCAGATGCCTATCCAACGTCACCTGGGGAAGTATACCGCGGCATACCGTCCCCGACAAACGACGCTGCGTGTCTAATTTGAATTGCCTTGCCTTCCCAGGTTGCCGCTATTTCGTCTGCTTATCAGCCATACGGGGGGCCTGCGCCACCGGAACCAACGCCCGCCGGGGGCGTCTCTTGATGGGTCCTCGCCGGACGCGGAACGTTGCAAGCCTGCCAAGCTGGCATGGCGGCGAAGGACGCCGTAGTTCGGCGCGTCACATTCCCGATTTCCGGCAAGGATTACCTTTCTTACTCAACTGGCGCGAGAAGCACACCCGATATAACCGACACTGGCCAACGCCTTGGCGCGGGCCAGGGGACCGATTCGAGCCCATTGGGGGTATCGCAAGGGGGGTCGTAAGATACCATGTCCAGTTTTCGCACCAAAACCTGGCTGATGGCTGCTGCTGTGTGCCTGGGTGGAATGTGCCGTCCGGCGGTGTGCCAGCATTATCAGCCCTTTGGGCAATTCGAGCGCAACTACGATTTGCAGTTATTTGCGCCGGCGCTTGTGCAGAACCCCGACAAGGCGCCGCTGGTGCGGGAGGGAATCTACTTCACTTACGACCGGGTGTACATGAAGCAAAGCCGTCCGGAAATGAGTTCGGGAGAGTTTCCGGTCCAGCCGCCGGTGCAGGAGGATTTGCCCATCTTATTCGGTGACACCTACCAGAATGCCGACTGGACGTGGGGCAACCGATTCGACCTCGGTTACATGATGGATCGGCACACGGGCTGGGGCCTGTCGATTTGGAGCATCCGAAGCCCGAAAGAAAGGTTCATTGCCGATACGATCAACCGCAACGACGTGATTGTCGTCGACGTGCTCGAAGACCCGATTGGCCCGTTGGAGAACACGGTCAACGACGGCGATTTGTGGAGCGTGGAGTTGAATCGCATATTTCGGTTCAAGCGCTCGGGGCCTCATGGGGGCGTGTTCGAACCGTTTTTCGGGATCCGTTACGCCCAATTTGACGACAATTTCCTGCGGACATCTTTTGAAGTGCTGGAAGACCAGTTGTTTTTGGACGCGGACGGCAACGGGGACCTCTTCGAGACCGACGAATGGAGGCAACTGCGCGCCAAACGCCGCAACGACATGCTCGGCGGCCAAATCGGACTCCGGGCCTATATGCGCCGGGGAAGGTGGCTGCTATCGACCGAATTCCGCGCGTTTGCATTGCACAACTTCCAGAATCTGCACGCGCGTCGACGCATTGAAGAGGGCCTTCAGGTGACCCCTATCGAGGAGTTTGAGCTTCAAGAGGGAGACGCCGAGGATTTTCTTTCCGTGACCGACTCGGAGTTGAAGTACAACTTGAATCAGTTTGTCGTGGGTGGCGAACTGCGGCTGGAAGTAGCGTACGAGCTGACGCGCGCGATGGCCATTCGGGCCGGCCTGGACGTTATGGACTTCGCCAAAGGAATCGGTCGTGGCGTCGAGCGGCGCAACAATGAAGACCTCATCATGGCCGGTTTGACCTTTGGCCTGACGGTCAATCGCTAGGCGACGGCCCGCCATCGCGGCCAGACGACCCGGCGATCGGAACGACGGCGGTAGGCCGCCGGTTCGCCCGGGCAGCCGAGGCATGACTTGCGCGCCAAGCTTCGCGCGACGATTCGTCGGCCCGCGGCGCTCCGTGCTTCACGCCTCGTCCGATACAACCGGAATCCCGCGCCTCACGACTACAAACCGACGGATGTCTTGCCGGACCGCAGTTTCTGGATTTCTTCCAGTTCGGTGGTCAGCCGGTGGCGCAAGGGGCTTTCGGGCTGGAGGTTGTCGATCAGCGCTTCTGCCCGGGTCACGATTTCGATGGACAGATCGCCGCTCTGCATCAGCCGCCGCCAGCTCCGAGCCACTTCCTGTTCGGTAAGCAAAGAACGCCTCCTTCGGGACCGTGATCGTTGCCTACTAGAGCCGGTTTCAAAACTTGGTTTTGCTGTGATAATTCCCGGTCGTAAAGCGATGCTAAGGCGTTTTGAAACCGCTTCTACGCATCCTGTATACTGAACGGTATTCTGACGCAAACGCAAGAGCGATGCAAGCGGTGCGAATCCGTTTCGGCCAGGCAGATTTACAGCAGGGTAGCTCCCATCGGCACGGCGGTTCACATTGAGCGGGTCGGGTCGCGGCGCCAGCGCCGTGAGTTCGTGACACTTCCGTGGCGGATTTACGAACACGACACAGCCTGGGTTCCACCGCTGATTCAGGAACGGCTGGAGTTCATTGATCCGCGGAAGCACCCGTTTTACTGCCACGGTGCCGCCGTTCAGTTTCTGGCTCGCCAACACGGTCGCGTCGTCGGCCGAATCCAGGCCAGCGACGATCCGCGCTACAACGACCGTCACCGTGCCAACACGGGCCACTTCGGACTGTTCGAAAGCCGAAACGAGCCGGCGGTAGCATCCGCCCTGCTCGACGCGGCGGCCTCCTGGGTGGCGGCTCGAGGCCGCAGCAATCTGCTGGGCCCGGTCGATTATTCGATGAACTACGGCTGCGGGCTGCTCATCGACGGATTCGATACGCCACCTCGGGTGATGATGAACCACAACCCCCCGTACTACGAAGCGCTGCTCACCCGGTGCGAACTCCGCCCAGCCAAGGATCTGTATTGCTGGTGGTTCGACGACCGGCTCGACTTGGGGGAGAAGTGGCGCGCGCGGGCAGGGCGGTTACACCGGCGGCGGGACATAACCGTCCGCACGCTGAATCTCGACGATCTGGAGGCAGAGTTGCGGCGAGTCCAGCAGGTGTATAACAACTCGTGGCAAAAAAGTTGGGGATTCGTCGATTTGACGGGGGATGAAATACGTTATCTGGCGCTCCGGCTGAAGCAGATCGCCGAGCCGGAGTTGTTGCTGCTGGCCATCGCCGATGACGAGCCGGTAGCGATCTGTCTGTCCCTTCCCGACGTGAATGAAGCGCTGCGCGTGTGCAACGGCCGGCTCACCCGGTGGGGATTGCCTGTCGGTCTGGTGAAGTTCCTGCTGGCCCGTCGCCGCGTCCGGACATGCCGGCTGTTCGCGCTGGGGATCGTCCAGACGTTTCGGCGCCGGGGCATCCTGGAGTTGATGATCCTGAAAACCCTGGAAAACGCCAAGAATCGGCTCGGATATTCTACGGCAGAGTTGGGATGGACCTTGGAGGATAACAGGGCCATCAATGGCGCGATCGAAGCGGTGGGTGGCGTCCGTTACAAAACCTATCGCATTTATCAAAAAAACCTCGCCGACGAGCGCCGCCGGAACGGTCGCGGAATCCGTTCTGCCTGTGGGGAGGCTTCCGCCTAGAGTGTTAGGGCGGGGCGTGCCGCCTGTACGTTGGCAACCCTGAAAAACCGTTGGGTTTAAACGATTTACGTCGCCAGCTCGTTTGAAGACGCCTCGGGAGTGTGGTATCTTCCTATATTTGGATGGCGTTTCCTGCAACCGGCGTGCCAGCAAGCCTGGCGTGCTCCCGCCCGACGACCTTCCCACGTTCACTGATCTGTGGAGGCAATCAGCCGTGCATCTGGATCAACTGCCCGGTTCGTTCTTTGGCCCGCCCAATCTGGTTGAATTGTTGCGCCATCGCGCATGTCACCAGGCGCAGGATCAGGCGTTCATCTATCTCCCCGACGGCGAAGATGAACAGATTGACATCACTTACGAGGAATTGGATCGGCGCGCGCGGGCGGTGGGCGCGATGTTGCAGTCCATGAAGCTGCAAGGCGAGCGGGCGCTGCTGCTCTACCCCGCCGGTCTTGACTTCATCGCCGCGTTCTTCGGCTGCCTTTATGCGGGCGTCATCGCGGTCCCGGCCTACCCGCCCCGGCGGAACCGCAACATGTCGCGCGTCGAGGCCATCGCCGACGACGCCGATGCCCGCATCGCCTTGACGGTGCAGCAGGTCCTGGAGCGCGTCCAGGTCGTGATCAACGAAACTCCCAACCTCCAGCGACTCCAATGGCTGGCCACCGATCGCCTGCCGGACGGTATCGATCAAGAGTGGAAACAGCCCGACGTCCACGGTGATACGCTGGCCTTCCTGCAGTACACCTCGGGATCCACTGGTTCGCCCAAAGGTGTGATGCTCAACCACGCCAACCTGATGCACAACTCCGCCATGATCTCGTATGCCTTCGAGCACACCCGCTCGGGGATCGGCGTGTTCTGGCTTCCCAGCTACCACGACATGGGCCTGATCGGCGGCATCCTGCAGCCGATGTACGCGGGCCGCCCGAATGTATTGTTTTCTCCCACCAATTTCCTGCAAAAGCCGTTTCGCTGGTTGAAGGCCATCACGCGCTTCAAGGGAACGGTCAGCGGGGGCCCCAACTTCGCGTACGACTTGTGTGTCGACAAGATCGCGGAAGAACAGAAGGCGGCTCTGGATCTTAGCACATGGTCTCTTGCGTTCAACGGGGCCGAGCCGATACGCGGGGCCACCATCGAACGGTTTGTTGAAGCCTTCGGGCCACGCGGTTTCCGTCGCGAAGCCTTTTATCCCTGTTACGGTCTGGCGGAAGCAACGCTGATCGTCAGCGGCGGATTCAAGTCCGCGCCGCCGGTCATCCGTTCCTTTGATGCCGAAGCCCTGGAAAAACATCAGGTGGCCGAAGCGCTGCCCGAAGAGGAAGGGACGCGCGAATTGGTCGGTTGCGGCGGAAACCTGCTCGATCAACAAATTACCATCGTGGACCCCGAAACACGTGTCCGTTGTCCGGACAATCAGGTCGGCGAGATCTGGGTGGCGGGCCCCAGTGTCGCCACCGGCTATTGGCGTCGGCCGGAGGAGTCCGAGCAAACCTTCCTGGCGCAATTAAAGGACTCGGGCGAAGGCCCATTTCTGCGGACGGGCGATCTTGGCTTCATCCTGGACGGCGAGCTGTTCGTTACGGGACGACTGAAAGATCTGATCGTCATCCGCGGGGTGAATTTCTACCCGCAAGACATTGAATCATCGGTGGAGAACTGCCATGCAGACCTGCGGGCCGGCGCCGTGGCGGCTTTCGTTGATGATCGCGACGGGCAGGAACGACTCGTCGTCGTGCAGGAAGTGGCCCGCCGGCGCGATCTGGACTTCGAGGATGTATTCCGGCGAATCCGCAACTGCCTGGCCACCGAACACGGACTCGCCGTCGACGCCATCGTACTGATCAAGGCAGGTAGCATTCCGAAGACGAGCAGCGGAAAAATCCAGCGCCACGCGTGCCGCGCCGGATACCTGGGAAGGACGCTGGCCGCCGTGGCCCAATGGAAGGCGTCATCCGAGGCAAGAGCCGATACGACGTCCGCGGCGACGGCGGATCTGGGCCAGGTTCCAGGCGATCCGCACGAAGTGGCCGAACCGGAAGCATCCCCGGCGGCCGGCGTTCCGCTGGCGGCAGACCGCATCGCCGAGATGGTCTTCGACGCCGTCCGGGCCGTGGCCAAGGACCGCGCAGACAATCTGACACTCGACACCAACATCGTGGGCCTCGGTCTCGATTCTCTGGAACGCGTCGAAATCGTCTCGGCATTGGAAGAAACGTTCGGGGGTCGATTTCCGGAAGAAGTCCTGCTGGAAATGGAAACGTGCCAGCAGGTCGTGGATGCCATTCAGCAGTATCTCGGATCCGAACCCACGCGGCCGCGGGCTCAGACCTTGGCAGGCGAAATCCCGGAAGAATACTACCGTTTGCAGAAGTTTCCCGAAATCCGGCGACTCGAGGACAGCTTTCGCATCCTCGACATCGTCCAGGTTCCCAATCCGTTTTTCCAGCTGCACGAGCGTGTTGCCAATGACACGACGGTGATCAACGGGCGGGAGCTGATCAACTATTCCAGCTTTAATTATCTGGGCATGTCTGGCGATCCGGTGGTGACCCAGGCTGCCAAACAGGCGATCAACACATACGGAACAAGTGTCTCTGCCAGCCGCCTGGTTTCGGGCGAAAAGCCGATCCACCGCGAGCTGGAACGTGCGATCGCCGATTTTATCGGCGTCGACGACAGCGTCGTGTTCGTTGCCGGGCATAGCACGAATGAGACCACCATCGGCCACCTGGTAGGACCCGGCGATTTGATCCTGCACGACGCTCTGGCGCACAACAGTATCGTCCAGGGATGCCTCTTGTCGGGCGCCCGGCGGCGTTTCTTTCCGCACAACGACTGGCAGGCCTGCGATGCATTGCTGGGCGAATTACGGCCCAAGTATCGCCGCGTACTGATCGCAATCGAAGGTGTGTACAGCATGGACGGAGACTTTCCGGACCTGCCCCGTTTTCTCGAAGTGAAGAACCGTCATCATGCGCTGCTCATGGTCGACGAGGCCCATTCGATTGGCACAATGGGCCGTCGCGGGCGCGGGATTACCGAACACTTCGATGTCGATCCGTCCAGCGTGGACCTGTTGATGGGCACGCTCAGCAAGGGGCTGGGCAGCAGCGGCGGATACATTGCGGGGTGCCGAGAGCTTGTACAGTATCTCAAGTACACCGCGCCGGGATTCGTGTACAGCACGGGATTGGCGCCCTGCTGTACCGCTGCGGCTCTGGCCGCGCTGCGGCTGCTGGAAGAAGAACCGGAACGCGTCGCCCGGCTGGCGGAGAACGCCTCGCTGTTTCTCGATCTGGCCCAGCGCGAGGGGCTCGATACGGGGCGGAGCAGGCAGACGCCGGTCATCCCCGTAATCCTGGGAAGTTCCGAAAAGAGTCTCTTGATGTCTCACCGGTTGCAGGAGCGCGGCATCAACGTGCAGCCTATTCTACATCCCGCAGTGGAAGAGGAGGCGGCGCGGCTGCGGTTTTTCATCACGTCCAATCACAGCTCCGAACAGATCCGTGACACCGTGGCACGCGTCGCCGAGGAACTTGCGGTTGTCGACGCCGCTCCCTTGATGTCCAACAAGCTGCCACTGTCGCGTACGAGGAAACGGGTCAAGGCCAAGTAGCCAGCCCACCGTCGCGCCGCCCGTGGTGATCGTAGTGAAGGCCGGCGACCGTGTTACGTGCCGCGCGGCGAACGTCATGCTCCAGGCCGGACTTTTCGACCGAAAGGATCAGTAACCGCAGCACGTCGGCCAGGCGGGGGCGTAGTAAACGCTGCGTGTCATGGCCGGAATCTGGCACGGCGCATGGCAGGGACTGCAGCCCGGTCCGTAAGCGGCCGCCACCGGCATTACCGGACGAAAGGTGACGGTCGGCGCCGCCAGCGCAGGTGGGGCCACGGCCATTTGCGGCACCGGTAACAAATACGACCCGCGGCGCGACGACACGCGGCCGTATCCAAAGTTGGTGCCGGACGGAAAGCCCGGAGGTGCCGTCCACATGCCGGTCTGTGCCTGAGCGGGATCGGACGTCATCCCGGCGGTAAATAACACGGCCACACAAATTCCGAAACGGACCATGGGCTTTCTCCGTGGTGCAATCCTGCCGGCTGACCCTGCCGGCTGACGATGCATTGCCGACTCCCAAGCATACAAGACGCCGTGCCGCGTGCTCCAGCTCTCAAACGCTTACGAGCAGCCTTTTTCTACGGCTACGTTCCCCACCGCGAGGGATTGTGCCGATAATAACGGTCGCCGGGGCCCGTGGCTGACAAACCGCTCGGCGTCCCCCATATTTTTCCTGGCCAACACCGTTGCACCTCCGGGGCCGTGTTTCTTCTGTTTGCCTGCTGCGCCGGCCATTCTGCGTTGCCGTGCGGGGTTATATTTGATTCGGCACGTCTGCCGTTCGCCGCACAGCGCAGCGGTGGCCAGCAACAGGTGGTCAGGGAACATCGGGGGAGGAGATTCGACATGGCAGAAAAAAACTGCTTGGGCACACCCGGTCGCGTCGGCACCGGCGTGCTCCCTGGGCTGCCGGCTGCGTTTGGCGATGCCGCCGTCGAAGATCGCCGAAATCATCCACGGCGGCAGCCACACCGCCCGACGAGAGTCATGCTCCACGACGGCGCCGAACCGCGGACGGCCTTCACGCGGGACGTCTCACCCGGCGGTATCGGTCTCATGCATCCGTTTCCGCTCGAGCCCGGGGAAAACGTATTGGAATTGCCGGCCGGCGAGAATCCGCCCCTTTGCGTGCGGGTGGAAATCACGTGGTGCCTGCCGTGCCGCGATGGGTGGTACCAGAGCGGAGCTCGACTGCTCGGGCCCGCGGACGCCTCCACCGGTGGTCCTCCAAACTGACGGCGCCTGCCACGGCGTGTCACCGCCTCCGGCACCGTCGGCGACGCGGGCGGCAGCGGGCGGGTGCGTCGAGCGTCTTTGTCTTTATCGTGAGGCGGCGGTCGAACTCAAAAGGCTGCTCCGCATGGGCCGTCACGGTAATCATGACCGGCGCTGCCACGCCGCCACGGTCGACCTGGACGGCCAGAACATTATCGGCCTGAAAAGGGCGACGCCGCTCCCACACGTGGCCGTCTCCGTGCAGGTACAGCACGGGCTTGGCGAATGCTTTCGCTCGCGCGGAAAACGCCTCGAAAAAGTCGCGGTGCTTCGGCGCGGGCCGGGCGTGTCCGAACAATATCATGCAGCCGACGTCGTTGCCAAATTGCTGCAGATTCCTGTTTATCCATTCAAGGTTCTGGCCATGCCGTTCGCGCCACTCCTGTTCGTCCTGCACGCGCCCGCCCACGAGATTGACTCCGATGAACAGGACCTCCTTGTGCACGAACGAAAAGTTCTCTTCTCGATCGAGTGGTCGGAATATGCGGAAAGCGTGGCGCCAATATTGATCGAAGCGCAGAAAATACTTGTTCCAAGACCGCCATGCATCCCCGGGCCGCTCGCAGTCGTTCCATTCATTATCGCCGGGGATAAAGAACATCGGGCGGTGGGATTTCAGCAAAGTGGCCGCCACGTCGTGATAGATCTGCTCGCGGCATGGCTCCGAACCGCGCTTGATGTCGCCCAGATGGACAGCGAAATCAATCTCTACCGGCAGACGGGCGACCTGCTCCGCCAGAACGGTAAACTCGTCCGCTGAGTACGGCACGTCGCCCATGGCGCAGAATTTCACCACGCCGTGCCCCTGGGTCCGATCGTCCACCACGGTCGATCCCGCCCGGACACCAACGGCAGAGCCGGAAACGAACGCCAAACAGGTGAACGCGATCAGTAAAAAAAAACCAACCGATAATCGACGCACCGGCCGCAGAGTGCTGGACAGCATACGTGCAAAAAGCATAACTTGATCCTCGTCAAGGGTGTCGTAACGATACGGTGTTGCGGGGGCACGGTTCCCAATCTACTGTACCAGCCTAGGGCCGTCGAGAATTGGGGCCATTTACCTCGACGGCTCCATCCACGGGCGACGCGTTGGCGAGCCTCCCAGGAAATAGGAACGGGTGACCGCGCGATGAACCGCCACTCAGCAAGTGATAAATGTGACGGTCCGACAACCACGGCGGTACGGCTGCAACCGATTCCGTATCAGGGCAGCAAACGGAGACTGGCGCCGCGGATACTGCAGTATGTTCCGCGCGCGACCGAACGCCTCGTAGAGCCGTTTGCCGGTTCGGCGGCCGTTTCCATTGCGGCCGCTTCCTGGGGCCTGACCAGCCGATTCTGGATCAACGACGCCCATCAGCCATTGATCGCGCTGTGGCGGGCTATTCTCTCCCAGCCCCACCGCGTCGCGGATGACTATGCGGCGCTGTGGGCCGCGCAGCAAGGCTGCGAACGGCAGTTTTTCAATCGCGTGCGCGACCGATTCAATCGCCGCCATGATCCGGCCGATCTGCTCTTTCTGCTCGCCCGATGCGTCAAGGCAGCCGTGCGGTTCAACGCGCGCGGTCAATTCAACAATACGCCTGACAATCGCCGTCGAGGGACCCGGCCGGAGGCCATGCGAAGGCGGATCGTACAGACCTCCGAGCTGTTACGGTCCCGAGCGAAACTGTCGTCGTGGGAGTACCGCGCGGTACTCGACGCCTGCACGGCAAGCGACTTTGTCTACCTCGATCCGCCCTACCAGGGAGTCACCGGCGGTCAGGATTCACGGTACTTGCCTAAGGTTGACCATCACGAGTTCTGCGAGTCGCTTGCGGCATTGAACCGTCGCGAGATTGCTTTCGCACTTTCGTATGACGGCCGCAGCGGGACGAAGCAATATGGATTGCCGCTGCCAAACAGGTTGGAGTTGACTCGCATTGAGCTACCGGCGGGCAGGTCGGCTCAGGCAACGCTGCTCGGGCGCGACCAGAGTACCATTGAATCCCTGTATCTGTCGCCGGCGCTTCGCGCAACCTGCATCTGACGAGGCCGATCGCCATGAAAGTCCCGCGCTGGCTGACCAGGCTGGTTCCCGTCATCCTGCTGTTCCCGCCGTCCGGACTCGGCACGCTCAATGTTGCCGGGGGATGCGAATCGCCGGACGAGCGCCCGCCGATTCTCACCCAACCTTCGGTCCCCTTCGCGATACGCGACACACGGGGAAAGACCGCGATGACGTTCCATTGCGACCCGCGCGGGATTGGGCATTTGACCACGTCCGACGCTTCAGACTACGACTGGGTTCTCGCCACGTCCGATTCCGCGTGGCATTACCGGGAGTGGCAATGGTGGGACGGTCATCCACATGGGGATAGTTGCCGGCCTCGATACTGGGCCAACGTCCGCTTTCGGGTGGAAGCGGTCTACCAGCCCGAACCTTCGATCGTTGCCGGCAATAATCCGCGTGCTCTGCAAGCAGAGTGCGGATCTTCGATCGAGTATCGTGTCGACGGATTCACGTCCATCCAACAGGTATTGCCGCCGCACCAGGTAGACGCAGATCTGCCGTACTTCGACATCGTGTTCACGATGCGAAACACGACAGGCCATGCCGTCCGCGACTACGCTCAATTCTTCGCGTGTTATACCGCCGCCAACGCCGATCCGGACGACGTTGGCAGGCGAAGGTCTCATTGGTTTTGGGACCGCAGTGGAGCGCTGGTCCGCTGGTCCGACAAAGGAGTGACGCATCTCAACGGATACGTCGTTCATCCCGACGCCTATTTTCACGACCAGGGACGGATCCCGCACTGTCCCCGAGGCAACGGGCGGATTGTCGGCACGTTCCAGTATCCGGTTCTGGTCTCCAACGCGTCGCCCGCCGGACACCGGTCGATAATCCTTGTGGACCCACAGCACGCGGCCGGCCTCTCCCAGGGCATGGAAGGCCCGGCCATGGACTACATCCTGTTTCCTGGCGCCGACAACGTGGAATTCGGGCCTTCCGAGCAGTTTACCGCACACATCCGTCACTACGTGGTGCGGTCCGCGGACCTGCCTTCGATCGGGCAACTCAAGAATCTATGGAAAGCGTTTACCGGCGCCAAGCCGTCCGTCGTGAGCCGCGCGCGGGCGCTCCGGAAATCGGCGCCTTGGTGATCAATCGGCCTCCGGTGCGCGCTCAGCTTCGCCTGTCATCGGAACAAACGCCACGGGTGCAACCTTCCTGCGATGGACGGTGCCGTCGACGTCTTTTTCCACGACGACCAGCGTCTGGAAGAATCTGCCGACGGGCAACACCATACGGCCGCCGGGTGCCAACTGCGCTATGAGAGGATCAGGAATATGGTCCGGGGCGGCGGCCACGATGATTATGTCAAATGGAGCGTGCTCGGCCCAACCGCGGTACCCGTCGCCGATGCGGACCTCCACGTTGGCGTAGCCGAAGTGCTCAAGTCGTTCAGTAGCCTGCACGCCGAGTGCTCTGACAATCTCCACGCTGTAGACCTGCTTGACGAGTTCTCCGAGCACGGCGGCCTGGTAAGCGGATCCCGTCCCCACGTCCAGGGCGCGGTCCGAGGGGCGCGGTCTGGCGAGCTGCGTCATCAAGGCCACCATATACGGTTGCGAAATCGTTTGTCCCTCGCCAATCGGCAACGGGGAATCCCGGTAGGCCAGGCGTCGCATTTCGCGAGGCACGAATTGATGACGGGGCACGCGCAACATCGCGTCGAGCACGCGCTTGTCGGTGATATTCCGGGCGCGTAACTGCTCGTCGACCATCGCCTGCCGCTGCGGCAAGAAACCTAAGTTCTGCTCTAGCGCGGGATCGGCGGACGCCTCGCCGAAAACCTCATTATTGACGGCAGAGCCCGAGTCTTCGGCGCGCGACGGGGGGGCTGCTACGCGAGCGACAGTCTTCGGGTCGGCTTGTGGAACCCGCGGGCCGCAGCCGCAGAGCACGGCGCAGCACGGCAGCGTTACGAGAAACAGATGCAACACGAATCGATCCGGCACGCCGAGCGACGTGTCGCTGCGCGCATTCATCGGTGTCGTAGAGCCTCTAATAAAACCGTCGGTTCGTCTGCAAAATCGAGTTTTTGGTAGTGCATCCATGATGTTTTGTTAGACGCTATTGGTTCGAATGCTGCACTTGGTGAAGATACGACAAAAACCCGCTGAGAATATTACCGAGCCAGCGAACGCCGTCAGTGGCGTTCCGCTTACTGGATGCGGTGCCATTTTTGTGCTGACGACGGGAAATTCGACGGGGTCACATAGAAACTCGTGGAACCAAACCGGCCGCTCGGTCGTCTATTCTACGTTGGCTTTCTTCGGTCTGCTGAGCCTACGTCATTATCAGGAGTCTGGATATGTCTAGCCACCGCATTTCGTCGGTTCATCGTCTGATCACAAGCCTGGCAATCGCGGCTGCCTTGCCGACAGCTGGGGCAAAAGCGTCCAATACTTTGGAAGCTGCGCAGGCCACGAAAAATGAGGCGGCCCGGCGTGAGGTCACTCAAGGAGCTCTGAGAATCATTGCCAAAGACGGATCGATCGTCGAATGCCCGCTGAAGCATACGGATGTGGAAGCCGATGTGAGCGGATTCATCGCACGAGTCCGCGTGACGCAAACGTTTTACAACCCAACAAGCGACACCATTGAGGCGGTTTATGTCTTCCCACTTCCACACGGGGCGGCCGTGGATGCCATGACGATGCAGGTGGGCGATCGAAACATCGTGGGCGTCATCAAGCGGCGCGAAGAAGCACGACAAATCTACGAACAAGCTTTGATGCAAGGACAGGCCGCGGCATTGCTGCAACAGGAGCGGCCAAATATCTTCACGCAATCGGTTGGCAATATCGCCCCACAGCAGGAAGTCAAAATCCAGATATCTTACGTGGACGTGTTGATATACGACATGGGCGAGTACGAATTTCACTTCCCGATGGTCGTCGGGCCGCGATTTATCCCCGGCGCGCCGATCCGTTCGCCCAACCCGACGCCACCCGAGTTGCGGGGAAAAGTGTCGCCGCCGGTGCCGATTACGACGCGCGTGCCCGACGCCGAACGGATCACGCCGCCGGTGCTCCGCCCGGAAGTTCGCAACGGGCACGACATCAGCCTGACGCTGTCGCTCGACGCCGCCGTACCGGTGCAGGACGTGCGTGTGGCGAATCACGACGCCACGATCGACCGCGATGGCGATCGCAAGGCAACCGTCACGCTGTCGCCGGCCGATTCACTGCCAAACAAGGACTTCGTGGTCCGATACGCCGTCGTGGGGGAGAAACCGGAAATGGCCGTGCTCGCTCACACGGGCACCTACACGGACGACGACGGCAAAATGGGCAGCGGCTACTTCATGTTGATGATTCAGCCGAAGGAAGACGAGCGACTGAAGAAAAGCCCTCCCCGCGAGATGGTCTTCCTGGTCGACGTCTCCGGTTCGATGCGCGGCGAGAAGACGGACAAGACGCGCGAGATGATGCGACACATGCTCGGCCTGTGCCGCGACAATGACACCGTGCAGGTCGTTACCTTTGCCAGTCAGGCGGAAAAACTGTTCGAGCGGCCCGTGCCGGTGGACGAGGCCAGCATCAGGCGAGCGTTGGACTTCGCGGGCAACCTGCGCGGCAGTGGTGGTACGCATATGCTGCAGGGCGTCACACTCGCGATCGACGAGCCGATTGACAAAGAGCGGGTTCGCATCATCGTCATGCTGACCGACGGCTTCATCGGCAACGAGGCCGAGATCATCGAGCACGTTGGTAAGAATTGTGGCGACCAGATTCGCTTTTGGACAATCGGTATCGGGCAGTCGCCCAACATGTTTCTCATCGACGGAGTAGCCAGGCAGGGAGGGGGCATGGGCCAGCGGCTAGGTTTGAACGATGAGTCCGAATCGCTGTCGCACCAAATCATGACGCGCATCCAACGCGCGCAATTGGCGAATGTCAGCATCGACTGGGGCAGCATGCAGGCGCTGGAAACCTATCCCGCGCGAATTCCCGAACTGTGGGCCGGGCGCCCGGTGATTCTGTTCGGCCGCTACGGCAATAGCGGGCGACACGAAATCGCTGTGAGCGGAAGCATCGAGGGTGAATCCGCCCGTTGGCCGATGACGGTGGAGCTGCCTGAAACGCAAGCCGACCACGACGTCCTCGCCAAAGTATGGGCGAGGAAAAAAATCGAAGATTTGATGCACCAGACCTTCTACGCCGAATCGCCCGCGGTGGAGGAGGAAGTAACCGCACTGGCTCTCGATTACGGACTGATGAGCCAGTACACAAGTTTCGTGGCGGTCGATGAGAAGGACGCCGAGCAACAGCAGTCGCACGCGCGGCCGCCGCGGCGGATGCTGGTCCCCGTGCCGCTTCCGGAAGGTGCCCAGTGGGAAGGGTTCTTCGGCGAACACGACCAATTGGGCGACAAAGTTACGCTCGGCATACGCTTCAGCGGGCAAAGCGAGATGCCTGTACAACTGGGCGGCACGCTCCGAGCGCACCTAAAACCCACCGCAGCCAACTGGCATGGACTGGGGGGCCGTAAAGGGACGGGGCCACAGCGACGAACGGCAGCCGCGTCTGGAGCAACAACGCGGGCGTTCTACGGAAACCGTGTGAGACCTGCGAGGTTAAAGCCATTCAAAAGAACAACGGCTTACTTCGCGAGTCCTGGGTTTGATAGGCAGCTGCTCAGCGACAGCCCGTCGCGACGTGTCCATCAGGCTCTTTCTCAGCGAGGCCGCGGGATTTTTCTCCGGAGGGTCGACGCGTTAGGCTTCGTCGATAACGACGCAGCCGAGTCGCTCGCAACGATTCGAGCTTACGCCGCCTCCGCAGTGCGGTCGCAAGGTCAACGGTGCGGCGAGGCCGCGCGGGCCGCGATCAAGACAGCAGGGGAGCGCCACGCCGAGGGTGACCACAACGCCGCGCGAGCAGGCTTCGTGCGGGCCTGCTTTCTGGACCAAGCCGCGGTCAATTTCGGGTACTCCAGCCGCCAGATCGCCGGAGAGGCGCTTGCCGCTCTGGAAAAGATCCATCGCCAGCGGGTAGCGGCCTGGGTAGAGCAACAGCCCGGCCTCGGCGAGGTTCTCGACTTCGTTGTCCGCAACCGGTCGATCGATCAAGCGCTTCAGCAGGTCGGCAACAGCATCGACCTGAAGATCCAGCTTGTGCCTGGCAGTCTTGAAGACGCCGCGCGCTTGAAACACGAAGACGTTCGCGTCCGATATCTCGACCTGCGAGGCGCGACCGTCGCGCAGGCACTCGATTGGATCCTGTGGCCCGCGGGGTTGCGTTGGCGTCTGGAAAACGATGCGATTGTTGCCGGAGCCGACCGACGTCTGCCGGGACAATCAGCGTGGGTCTATGACGTGTCGCACATCGCGATTCCGTCCGACGAAGCAATGGCCAGGCACCAGGACGCCGACCAGGCGACGGCTGCTGCCCAGAGAGCCGCCGACGATTTCATCCGCGTTGTCCGCGACGTACTGAAGGTCGAAGCCGAGCTTGACGTGGCCTGGTTCGCGGCGGGTCAGTTGGTCGTGTTGGGTCCACCAGTCCGTCACGAACTTGCGGCGCGGTTGTTTTTCAACCTCGCGGACCCCCATCGCAAGGTCCGCCTGGAAGGTGACGCCGGCAAGTTGCAACTGGTAACCGCCAAGCGCGCCAAAGAGCACAAAGGCCTCGAAGCCAAACTGTCGGCCGCGCGACATCGAGCTCGTATTGCCCGGTCCCACGCGGCCTTTGGATGGCAACTACTCGCGGCGGCCGCCGACGGACGGCTCGACGGAGAAGCGCTAACCGAACTCTCGATTGCCTGGAACGATCCGGCCACCAGCGCGCTCCTCGCTGGCGACGGACGATCGCTTGCCATGCGGTCGCTGTGGGTCGTGACCGAGTCGTCAAGGGCCCTCCCCGACGAACCTCAACTGGCGAATCTTGTCGAGAACGCGCGAAAACTATCCGGGCGGTGCGTCACGAACGCGATGAAGCGAGTTGATAAGAACGCGGAAGATGACGACTCCTTCGCCACCTTGCTTTACGCCGCGTTGGCGATGCGCGATGATGCCGACGTGCGTGCACGTGCGCTGAAGCTGCTGCGAACCGACGCTGAACAGGCATCGCCCAGTCCGGCGCATCTGGTGGCAGAGTCCCTGCTGAAGGACCGAGACCATCTCGATCAGGGGGCGCTGTCGGACCTTGCCTCCAATGGCGTTTCCGGCGAGGATTTGACTGTGTTAACGGCGTTAGCCTGTCGCCGGGCCGGTGGGGAGGCGTGGCAAACCTTCCGCGCGGAAGCACACGAATTGATCGGCTCTCAACCGTTGCCGGGACACACGATCGTTCTGATCCATCGCCTCAGCCAGAATCGACTGCCGGTCACCAGTGAGCTTCCATAGGTAGGTCGCACCATGGCGACAGCATGACGCCCGTCGGAGCGATCGTCGCCGGCTGGCTACGCAACCTCTTGCCCGCAGTTATCGCAGAAGCGGGTATCCGGGTCGTTCAGCTCACCGCACCTCGAACACGCTATCGACTTGCCGAGCGACGCTCCGCAGTGACTGCAGAATTTTGCGGCTAATTCGTTGTTTCCATTACATTTGTAACAACGAACTACGTGCACTTCGCGGTCGCTCTGCGACGACGACATACCTTCACTAATGGCCGCCGCGACGTCGCGAACGGCATCCTTGGTACCATCAGCCATGTAATTGACAACGTCCTTGCCAACCGGTGTGACTTCGTTCGTCTTCAACCCACGATCAACAGAGCAACATAGGGAACGAGATGGAAAACAAGAAAGACTATCTTGAACAAACCGAGGAACGAGTAAAATACAACAGTGAATGTTTCTCGAGGGATGGGAAACCATTTGCATTGGGTACGGTAGACCAGGTCTGGGGCCAGTATGCTCATTGAAGTCCACAAAAGCAACAGGGTACCGTTGATGATCGTGCACCACATGAAGAATCGCGTCAGTGTTTGAATGTCCACGATGGTGTTCCTTTCTGTACTTGTCTGGGATGCTATCGTGCGGTTTTGATTTCGACTCACTTTACAAGAGGAAGACGGGGAAACATGAAACGCATCCACCTGATTACGTTTTTCATCGCCATGGGTACGGTTGTCCCCATCGCGCACGCGCAGCGTCCCGGTTTGGAGAAGCTTTACCAGCTCAAGGATGCCAAGACCCGCTCAATCAGTCCTGAAAATTCTACCGGGGAGAAGGGGAGGGGTGGAATGGCTACCCTGGAAGACGGGAGCGCCGCGCGAGCAGCCCGGGAACTCGGCCAGGGGTGGAAAGTGAATCCGTACGTTCACATCGAGCCGAACGCCACGTTCACGCTGGGCGAAATTAAGGACTCGGGTATCATCAACCATATCTGGATGACGCCGGTTGGCGATTACCGACTTATGGTCCTACGCTTCTATTGGGACGGCGAGACGGAGCCGTCGGTGGAAGTGCCCGTCGGCGACTTCTTCGCTGCCGGGTGGGGCATGGGCAATGAACCCAGGATCACTTCCTTGGCGATATGCGTCAACCCGAGGAGCGGGTTCAATTCGTATTGGCAGATGCCCTTCCGCAAGAGCTGTCGCGTGACTCTGCAGAACATGGGAGAGAGCCGTGCAACGGTGTATTACCAGATCGACTATTCACTTGAGGAGGTAACCCGCGATACTCCTTACTTCCACGCCCAATTTCGCAGGGTGAATCCGCTGCCTTACAAAGAAGTCTTCACGATTGTCGACGGTGTTCAAGGCCGCGGTCACTACGTGGGAACGTATCTGGCGCACGGAGCCAACGGCGAAGGGTGGTGGGGCGAAGGCGAGATCAAGTTTTATATCGACGGCGACGAACAGTTCCCCACCATCTGTGGCACCGGAGAAGAAGACTATTTCTGTGGCTCCTATGGCTACAATGAACATTTGGAGGGCGATCGCGAAGAATACGACAACTTCAGCAGCCCGTACACCGGCTTCTACCACGTGCAACACGACGGCGTGCAACGCCGCTTTGGCCAATATCGTTGGCATATTACCGATCCGGTCCGGTTCGAGGAAGATCTTCGCATTACGATTCAGAGCCTGGGCTGGCAGAGTGAAGGCCGCTATCTGCCGCTTCAGGATGACCTCGCCTCCGTGGCCTACTGGTACCAGTTGGAACCCCACAAACCGTTCCCACCGCTACCCGCCAAACCGGACCTGGCCATCAAAGTCACAGCGGGTGTGGAGTACGAATTCATTCGGCTGAACGAGTCCGTGGAAACCACAACGGCGCTATGGGACCGCGAAGTCCATGAACAGGGTGTTGTCGAATAGTTGGCGCTGCCAGAGACCCGATTGCCGGAACAGTTTGGCTTGATTCTCGAAAGGCAAACTTGCCCTTCTCTCCCCGTACTGTGGTGTTCGGCGTCCTGGACATAGTAATCCTCGTACAGACGGCGCGCCGCCGGTCGACCGGAACGTCCAAATTAAATGAAACATCGCGATTGCCGACCTGGGGATCTCCGGGTGGATAGTGTTTCGGAAAGGCCGGCGAAGGTGTATGCTAGTCTGGAAAGACCTTGACCATTGCGGTCTGACTCGCTTGCTCTGATTCTTTGACGGGAGCATTTGAGAATGTCGGCGCTTTTCCAACACATCTCGCGGCGCCAAATGTTGGCGACCACGATTGGCACATGTGGATTGTCGCTGCCCGCGGTGTTGCGGCTGAAACATGCCGCGGCGCGCTCGACGGATGCAACCGGCGGCAGAGCCAGTCGATGCATTCTGCTGTACTGCTGGGGAGGGATGAGTCATCACGAAACTTGGGACCCGAAGCCCGATGCACCGGAGGAAGTGCGTGGCGAGTTCTCTGCGATTTCAACGGCGACTCCGGGAATCAACATCGGCGAGCACTTGCCGCGTCTGGCACAACAGACTGAGAAGCTGGCAATCATTCGTTCGATACATCACGACGATTCGGCCCATGGTCGCGGCATGTACTGGAACATGACGGGTCACAAGCCGCCCCGCGCCGGCAACATTCCTCCAATGCCGAACGATTGGCCTTCCCTGGCCGCAATGGTTTCGAAAAGCCGTTCGGCGCCCCGCGGTGTACCCCCTTCCGTTCGGCTGCCTTATCCGATGGTCGATAACGGTACGTTGCAGGCTGGCGAGTACGGCGGATGGCTCGGTGCCAGATACGACCCGGTGGTCATTCATACTCCCCGGGGCGAACCGTATGGCGGTGTATCGCGATCACTGGGATCGCCAGTGCTGAATCTGGGAGAAGTCGATTCGCACCGAATCGCTTCGCGAAAGCAATTGCTGTCCGGCTTGGAAAAACCAGTCAGCACGACGCGCGACTTTGCGAACTTTGACCATTTTCGAGAGATGGCGTATGGAATCCTGCTCACTTCAGCGGTCAGAGACGCCTACGATCTGGAAAAGGAAGATCCTAAGATCCGCGAATCGTATGGCAATCATATCGGCGGACAGAGCATGCTGTTGGCTCGTCGGCTGACGGACGCCGGCGTTCCCATCGTGCAAGTATGTTGCGCTGCTGGTGATTTGAACGGCGGCCAGGGCGACATGTGGGACACCCATGGCGACAATTTCAATCGGCTTCGGAATCGCTTGCTACCGGTCTTCGATCAAGGATTTTCCGCTTTGCTCAACGACTTGGCCGATCGGAGTACGTTGGACGAGACGCTGGTCGTCATGCTTACCGACTTTGGCCGCACTCCAAAAATCAACAAATCTGCGGGGCGGGATCATTATCCGAGTGTCTACTCGGTCGTTCTGGCGGGTGGAGGGATCAGGGGTGGACAAGTTTACGGCAGCAGCGACGCGAACGGCGCGTTTCCGAAGACGAAAGCGTGTGGTCCCCCGGACATACATGCCACCATCTTTCGAGCCTTGGGGATTTCTCCCAGAGCCACAATCCACGACCAGTTGGGACGACCATTTCCGGTCAGCGATGGTGAAGTATTGCCGTTATTTTGACGAGCCGTCATGACATGCCACGCCCCCCCGGGTGCGGACCCGCGCGCCAAACGGCCTGTTAAATACCCGTCGTGGTCTTTCGGAGTTGCTTGCGGGGCGGGGACCGGGACGGGCAACCCTGCCTGATTTCAGCGCATTTCCTACTTTGACAATCCTGCATGGTAGCTCTCAAACAGCTCTTTTTCTATCCGAGTAATAACTGGGCTTTTGTGTTTTTGGATTTCAAGATCAGTTCAGTCAGTTGGTCGGTGGAAAGATCGATGTCTTGCCAAATTCACGTTGCAATTCAGGGTGTCCCTCAGAAACGACGGCCACAGGACACCATGGTCCGCCGATTTCTTCTGTTGCTCTTCCTGTTGGTGCTGTGTTCATGGGCCCAATCTGCCGCCGAAGCGGCGCCGAATATCGTGCTGATCATTCCCGAGCACCATATTCCATATTACGCCTCGATCAGTCAATTCAACGACACGGTGGGGCAGCTCGTGCGGCCCATCGAGAGGCGCGGCTTGGCCCAGCGAACGCTCATGCGTTGTGTCGTCGATAACGGCTGGAAGCCGAGCAAACGCCCCGGCGGCCAAAAAGCTGCGTCGCCTCCTGGATGTTTGGCGGATTCCTAGCAACGATCCGGCCGTGCCCAAACGTCCTCGCGCAAGTGACGCGGCCAACGTGAACGCGGAACATGGAGCACACACAATGGCACAATACATTTTCGGGGCAGCGCTTTTGCTGTTGGCGGCTACATCCGGGTTGGCACAGCAGACCCGCTGGCCTGACCCGGTTGCCAACGATGTGATCGCGTATCAATCCAGTTCGCTGACGCACGGGCCGATGCTGGGACGGCCCGGGGCCAAGTCGATGCGGGTTTGGGTACGCACGGCGATGCCGACGAAATTTCGCATTGTATATGCGATGCATCCGCCGTTGACGGCCCAATCGCCCGGCGTCAAAGCTTCGACCCGCGCCGAGCGGGATAATGTGGGCGTCGTCGATCTAACCGATTTGAAACCGAACACGCGCTACTATTACGCTGTGGTGATCGACGGACAGCTACCCGACATCCGCATGGACTTTGACGAGCCGTGGCCGTCGTTCAAGACGCTGCCAGACGCGAGGAGTCACAAGGATGAGAAGTTCAATCCGCACGGCCGATTCAACATCACGTTCGCATTCGGTGCCTGCGCTTCACAGCAACCGAAGGCCAGTGGCGGACAATGGGGCAGTGCCGCGTCCTTTCATCACTTGCATCGGCGCCACGGCGAGGAGATTCAGTTTTTTGTGATGAACGGCGACTACATTTACGAGGAGCTGCGCGACGGGAAGATCAGTGGCTATCGGGCGAACTATCGCCGCTACCTGGAGCGCGGCCGCTCGATGCAATGCCTTCAGCGCCGCCTGCCGTGGCTGTTCACTTTTGACGATCACGAAGTGGGGGGCGACGTGCGGGCGCGGCTGAGTGAGAAATCGATGAAGCCGTGGTTTGAGTACGCGGGCTGGGCAAACTTCAACGACGATCACCGCTACAGTCTGGATTCCTATGAAGACAACAACGACGCCTACTATTGGGACTGGAAACTGGACAACTGTCACTTTTTCTTTGTCGATTGCCGCGGTGAGCGGACGCCGTTCAACTTCGCTCAGCGGAAGGACGAAGCACAATACATTCTCGGTCTGCAGCAGCGGCAGTGGTTGATGGACGGTGTCCGTACATCCAAAGCCAACTTTATCTTCATCGTTTCGTCCGTGCCGTGGTTCCTGCCGCATACCTCCGCCCATGTTGGAGGAAATATACGACCCAAGGGTGACACATTCGTCGGATATCTGCACGAGCGTGAGCTATTGACCACGTTCTTCGACACGATCGATCGGCCGGTGCTGATCCTGACGGGCGACGTACACACGTCGGCGGCTGTGCAAGTGACCGACAACGTTTGGGAGATGCTGTGCGGCCCGCTCAATTCGACCGGCCACCCACTGGCCACCGCCGGAAACCCACCGCGGGGCGGCCGGTTCGACAGCGGCGGCCGCAACGTTAAAGTGAAATGGATCGCCACCTTTCCCAACAACGTGCGTTACAGCCGCATCCGCAATACTCTTTACGGCATCGTCCAGGTGAACAACGTCGCTCGCGCGGGCACGCCCGAGGGCCGCGGCTATCAATGGATGGCATTTGACAACCCGCAGGTGGTTGTCCGCTTCCACGACGGTCACAGCGGCCGACTTCTCTACGCCGAAGGCATTTCAACCATCAAGACCACGCAGGCTGCGGCAGCCGAATGACACGGATGCCACGCCGACTTCTGTCTCGTAGAGCCTCTAACAAAACCTCCGGTTCGTCTGCAAACTCGCCTTTTCTGGTAGTGCATCCATGATGTTTTGCCACACGCTA